>JBAYTO010000033.1:0-41088 GCA_041675585.1 Desulfurivibrionaceae bacterium | reverse complement strand
ATAGACCAAGGGCAGCAACGGCCCGGCTATATAGGCAAAATAGAGCCGGCGCAGGGGCGCAATGATGGGGATTGCCCCGGCAGTTAGGCCGGCAATAATAAAAATCACCGCCATTTGCTCCATGATGGCGTTGGTTTTGAAAAAGAAAATAACGCCCAGTCCCCACATGAGGCCGGTGAGAAGCAGCAGGAAGACATAGGTCCGCACCCAGCCCATGGTTATGGGCTCGCACCCTTGCTGCTTACGACGGTAGAAGAAAATGGCGGTGATTCTGAGGAGAAAAAGTGCGGTCATGCCGCCCAGCCAGCCCTGTAAAACCAGGGGCGAGATCACCCGCCGGACCATGGCGATCAAGGCCACACTCAGGATAAAGGACGTAATACTGCTGGAGTATCCTCCCTCCAGAACCAGGCGGAGCAATGCGTTTCTTACTCGGCTTCCCTGCCCGTTTTCCTGGGAATTATGATCGAAAAATAATCCAAGCATATCTTGATCCGGAACTGTTAAACGATCTCGTAACTATCCAGCAGCACCGCATCTGCGTTGTTATCAGCCTGCTCATGGGCACCAGCACACGTCGCAGGCTTCTGCCTAGCAGTTATAGCTGAGTTGGGCAGCTTGCCGGACTTTATGCCCTTTTGAGGGGTACAAACGAAACTTATACCCTTTGGGTGAACACCACTGCTGGCTAGTTACGGTTTGGGTTGTTTTTGTTCGTTTCCGGCTTTGAGCTGGATAGTTACACGATCTCAATGGTTCCAGGTTTGCCCGCCACCACCTCGCCGATGATGGCGAAAGCCAGGGAATAATTCCCCTTGCCCAGCCCCTCGGCCATGGCGTTGACCCCCTCGGCGGAGGCGGCGATGAGCAGGCCGCCCGAGGTTTGCGGATCAAAAAGGACCATCTCCATGGGGTCCAGCTCCTCCAGGGAACTCTTCAGATGCGGGGCGTAAAAGGCCTTGTTCTTGTGGGCGCCTTCCGGGATGATGCCCATGCCCGCATAATTAAGGGCCTCGGCCAGCACCGGCACCGAGCGCGATTCGACACGGATTGCCACCCCGGAGGCGAGGGCCATTTCGTAGAGATGTCCCACCAGGCCGAAGCCGGTGATGTCGGTGCAGGCGTGCGCCCCAATACTCTGCATGAGCTGGGCCGCCTCCCGGTTCAAGGTGGCCATGACCTTAGTGATCAGAGCCTCGGTTTCTTTTCCGGCCAGGCCGCCCTTAAGGGCGGTGGCAAGGATCCCGGTGCCCAGGGGCTTGGTGAGGAGAAGCCGGTCGCCCACCTGGGCCCCGGAATTGAGGACCACCCGGTCGGGATGGACCACCCCGGTTACGGAGAGGCCGTATTTCAATTCGGGGTCTTCGATGGAATGCCCGCCCACCAGCAAGGCCCCGGCCTCCTTGATCTTGTCCAGCCCGCCGCGCAGGATCTCCTGCAGGACGGACTTGTCCATTACCTTGATGGGAAAGGCCACCAGGTTCATGGCCAGCAGCGGTTTGCCGCCCATGGCGTAGACGTCGGAGAGCGCATTGGCCGCGGCCACCTGCCCGAACTGGTAGGGATCGTCGACAATGGGGGTGAAGAAATCCACCGTCTGGATGAGGGCGGTCTCGTCGTTAAGACGGTACACCCCGGCATCCTCGCCCGTTGCCGCGCCCGCGATCAGGTTCGCATCGGTGGGCAGGTCAAGGCCGCACAATATCTGGTCCAGGTCCCCCGGACTCAGTTTGGCGGCTCAACCAGCGGCTTTGACGGTGCTGGTCAGTTTCGGTTTGGTCATTGTTCCTTCCATAAATTGGGGCGGCGCAAGCCGTCCCTCCATTTTCCCCATGGTCACGCCGCCGAGCACCGGAGAGGCTGCCGAAAGGGGGATTTGCACTGTTTGAGGCGAAGCCGAGTTTGCAAAGCCCCGGCAGCCTTGAGGAGCGCCGGACATCCCGCCTTCGGCGGGACAAGTGGCGGGGTGCCCTTTCTTTGGTTCGTTTCTTTGGGCATGCAAAGAAATGAACAAAGGCTGAGTTGCTACGAATCCAACTTCCGCGGTATCTCGCGATAAACCCCTTCCGCTTCCTTACAAAAAATCCGGGCAATGGCGATATCAGCCGCAGCCAGGATACCCTGCACCTCGGCCAATTGCTCCGGGGCAAAGGTTATAGCCATGCCGCAATCCCCGCTGATTTCCCGGGGCACCGGCACCACATCCAAGGCGATGCCGCCGGCTTTAAGCAACTGTTCCGCCTTGAGCACGTAGTGGATGGATAAAAAAATGGCCACATACGATCCGGTCGAGTGGCGCTCCTTGGTTGTTGTCTTCATGGCAAAAAAATTCCTGAGGCGGGCACATCATACCTCTTCGATTTCCTCTTTCTGATCCCGGCCAAGCAGGGATTGAACCGCCTCTCCGCAGGGCTTATCCTCATAAATCATAGCATAGACCTGTTCGAGAATGGGCATCTCCACCCCTTTTTTTTGGGCCAGGGCCATAGCGGAGCGGGTGGTTTTTATCCCCTCTGCAACCATCTTCATTTCGGCAAGGATCTGGGCCAAGGTCTTGCCATGCCCGAGCTTGAGGCCAACCTGCCGGTTCCGGCTCAGATCCCCGGTGCAGGTAAGGACCAGATCGCCCATCCCCGCCAGGCCGGAAAAGGTAAGGGGCTTGGCGCCCATGGCCACTCCCAGGCGGGTGATCTCGGCCAGCCCCCGGGTGATGAGGGCAGCCCGGGTGTTGGTGCCGTAGCCCAACCCGTCGCAGATGCCCGCCGCAATGGCCACGATGTTCTTGAGCGCCCCACCCAGCTCCATGCCGATCACATCGGTGCTTGCGTAGACCCGGAACCGTTCGGTGTGAAAGATATCCTGGAAAAACCTGGCCCCCTCGATGGTGGGGGCTGCGACCGTCACTGCGGTGGGAATGCCGGCGGCCACCTCCTTGGCAAAACTCGGCCCGGCCAGCACCCCGAGCTGCCCCGTGAAATCAGGCCGCAGGGAGGCCAGCACCTCGGCCATCACCTGATTCATGGTGAGCAGGGTCTCGTTTTCAACGCCTTTGGTGGCGGAGATAATCGCTGCGTTGGGAGCCAGATGGGGGGCAAGAAGGGCGAACACCTCCCGGTAGACATGGGAAGGAACCACCATGACCACCACCGGCTTGCCGGATACCGCCTGGGCCAGATCAGCGGTGGGGCGGACCGTGGCGGGCAGGGGAAAACCGGGAAGGTAGGTGGCATTTTCCCGGTCCCGCAGGAGAGCGGCGACATGGTCCAGCCGATGGGCCCAGAGATCCACGGCAAACCCCTTGTCGCCAAGGAGTTTGGCTAGAGCGGTTCCCCAGCTGCCGGCACCGATTACCGCTATATTTTCAGGAGGGGCCATGGGATATCCTGTGGGAATTGCCGTGTGTGTCTATCGTGGCAGTGCCAACTAATGATGGGTCGTAAAAGCCTCAATAACCGGCTGCCGGTGCCGCACAGTTTTTTGTTTTGTTATACACAAACGCTCTCTCTTAACGAAACCAACTTCGATTCCATTTCCCTTATCCACTCATGCCCAAATGTGTGAAACTCATGCACAAAAACATTGGCAGCACCTCTGTAGAATAAGCCTCTTGCAGCAACTCCTTTATGGAGCATCATTAATGTAGGCTTATTAAGCATAATTGAGATTGCTGCCTCTATTTGATTCCATTCTGTTGGGAGAGAGAAACTGTCTATGATTTCCTCTCCCTTGAGCCTGCCTTTAGTTACTCTAATTTGCGGCAATCCTAAAACTATAGAGCAACGACACTTATTCATTAAATTTACTACATCCTGGAAGGGCGAGGAAAGCGGTACGACATTATTACCAATTGTCCTTGGGTTAAATCCGTATTCAGTTAACAGTGGATAAAATTTCCCAAATTGTCTTTCTATGTGGTCTGCCACCCAATTAGGCCTTGAAAGAAATACATCAATTATTTCCATAGCAGCCTTGTTACTTTTGCATTTGCGGTGTCGACAAGCGCCAGCACCAATAAAGTGTAAGAGATCACCCCTCGATCACCGGGCTATCAGCGATGGGTATAAATGCGCCCGCCGGACCAGCTTGAATTGCCACGGCAACCTTGGCTGCTTCAATTGCAAGGCGCGTCATTCGCTCGATTACTTCTTGGTTGACCTCCTTTTCCTCGTAGTGCTGTTCTATTACCACGTGCGGAGCAAAACATGGAATGCCGTTGATCTGTAGTTGATACTGATAGCCGATCTCCAGCCGATTCATCTTTTTGAGAAATCCTTCGTCTCTTATTTTACGGATGAAAGGACGGACAATTACCGAAAATGCTTTTCCTTTTTCGTCTGCCCTAAGCTCTGCTTGCCGCTTTCCATCCTTATATGCCCTAGTCTCGGCTTCGCGAACTTTGGCCTTGATTTCACATGCGTGATCTTCATCCAACCGCCGTCGCTCACGTGCTAGCCGATCAAGCTCGCTCATGTGTTCTAGGGTTTTCGCTGTTAGTTGGCTTGAAAATTCCTCCGCCTGGTGAGTCAATTTGGTTTCGAGTTCCGAAATATGTTTTGATTGCGTGTCATTGGAAAGATAAAGTGCGGCGGCGTGGCGCTTGTAAAGGAAATGGGCGATTCCGGCGCAGACAATAGCTCCGAATACAAAAGACATAATTATGGAGGGAGTGTCGGTCATGGGCGTGTAAGCCATATTTTGATCTCTAATAAATTATTCTAAGGTTCTGGCTTTCACACCGAAAACTATAAGAGCCAGAACCATAGGCCCCGCCAGACCAATTCTATTCCTCAGATGCTCCTTCCCCCTCCTCGCCTTCCTCATCCTCGGAAATAATCTCGGCCATGCGATCAACCGCCATAACCTTCTCCCCCTCATCCAACTTGAAGAGCCGTACCCCCTGGGTGTTGCGGCCGATAACCCGCAGGTCGCGCATGGAGATGCGGATGATCTTGCCGCCGTTGGTGATCATCATCAGCTCGTCTTCGTCAGTTACCTGCAAGGCCCCGACCACCAGACCGTTGCGCTCGCTGGCCTTGATGGCGAAGACCCCCTTGCCGCCGCGCTTGATCAGCCGGTATTCATCCACCTCGCTCCGCTTGCCGTAGCCGTTTTCCGTGACCACGATCACCGAGGAGCCCTCGTGGACCACATCGACGGAGACCACCTCGTCGCCCTCGGCCAGGTTGATGCCCCTGACCCCGGTCGCCGTGCGGCCCATGGTGCGGACATCCTGCTCGTTAAAGCGGATCGACATGCCCTTGCGGGTGACGACCATAATATCGTTGGCGCCGTTGGTCAGGACCGCACCGAGAATCTCGTCATCCTCGCGGATGGTGAGGGCGATTTTGCCGCGCCGGATGGGGCGGCGGAATTCGGTGAGCACCGTCTTCTTGACCACGCCCTTCTTGGTGACCATCATGATATGGCATTCCTGGCCCTCGGGGATATCGAAGGTGGAGACCGGCAGGATGGCGGCGACCTTTTCGCCCTCGGTCAGCTCCAAGAGGTTGACGATGGCCTTGCCCCTGGCAATGCGGCCCGCCTGCGGGATCTCATAAACCTTGCGCCAGAAGACCTTGCCGAGGTTAGTGAAGAAGAGGAAGGTGGCGTGGGTCGAGGCCGTGTACATGTTGGAGACGAAATCATCCTCGATGGTGTTGGCGCCCTTGACCCCTTTGCCGCCGCGCCGCTGGGAGCGGTAAAGGTCAACCGGGTTGCGTTTGATGTAGCCCTCGTGGGTGACCGTTACCACCATCTCTTCCTGCATGATCATGTCTTCCGGTAGGATCTCGTCCGGGGCCTCGATGATCTCGGTGCGCCGCTCGTCGCCATACTGCTCGATGATCTCGCTAAACTCGTCGCGGATGATCTTCATCACCAGATGCTGGTCGGCCAGCACCTGCTTGAACCAGGTGATCTGCCGTATCAGCTCTTCGTACTCGCTGACGATCTTTTCCCGCTCCAACCCGGTGAGCCGGTGCAACCGCATCTCCAGAATGGACTGGGCCTGGATTTCGGAGAGCTCAAAGCGGGCAATCAGGCCAAGCTTGGCTTCCTGCGGGTTGGCGGATTTTTTGATCAGCTCCACCACCTCGTCGAGGTTGGTGATGGCGATCTTGAGCCCTTCCAAAATATGGGCCTTTTCCTCGGCCTTTTTTAGATCGTAAGCGGTGCGCCGGTAAACGATGGTCTTGCGGTGCAGGAGAAAATACTCCAGAATCTGCCGCAGGTTCAAAATCTCGGGACGGTTGTTGACGATGGACAAGAGGATGATGCCCATGCTCCGCTGGAGCGGGGTCAGCTTGTAGAGCTGGTTGATCACAACCTCGGCGATGGCGTCCTTTTTCAGATCGAGGACGATGCGCATCCCGTGGCGGTCTGATTCGTCGCGCACCTCGGAGATGGTATCTATCCGCTTCTCCTTGACCAGGATGGCAATCTTCTCGATAAGGAAGGCCTTGTTCTGCTGGTAGGGAATCTCGGTAATGATGATGGATTCCCGGCCGTTTTTTTGTTTCTCCACGTCGGTCTTGGAGCGCATGAGGATACTGCCACGCCCGGTTTCATAAGCCTCGCGAATGCCGGCCCGGCCACAGATATAGGCGCCGGTGGGGAGATCAGGCCCGGTGATGTGGTCCATCAGCTGGTTGACCGTGATGTTCGGGTCGTCGATCATGGCGATCAGGCCGTTCATCACCTCGGTCAGGTTGTGCGGCGGGATATTGGTGGCCATACCTACGGCGATGCCGGATGAGCCGTTGATCAGCAGATTGGGGATTTTGGAGGGGAAAACCACCGGCTCCATGTGGGAGTTATCGTAGGTGGGGACGAAATCAACGGTTTCCTTTTCCAGATCGGCGATGATCTCCTGATCGATCTTGGTCATCCGCGCTTCGGTATACCGCATGGCCGCCGGGGAATCTCCATCCACCGAACCAAAGTTGCCCTGGCCGTCGACGAGCGGATAGCGCATGGAAAAATCCTGGGCCATGCGGACGATGGTGTCGTAGGCCGCGGTATCGCCGTGCGGGTGGTACTTACCGATGACATCACCGACGATACGGGCCGACTTGAGGTGGGGCCGGTTGTGGTAGTTGTTCAGCTCCCGCATGGCAAAGAGGGCGCGACGATGCACGGGTTTGAGGCCGTCCCGCACATCCGGCAGGGCCCGGCCGATGATGACGCTCATGGCGTAATCAAGATAGGAGCGTTTTAATTCCTTTTCGATGGAAATCGAGGCAATATCAGGCAAACCTTGGGTCGTTTCTTCCGCCATATCAAAAATCCTTGTTCAGTGGATGGTAAACATCTTGAAATTCTGACAGCCGCAAAACCTCATGCAGCCTTTAAATATCGAGGTCCGCAACCTCAAGGGCATGGTTCTGGATGAACTCCCGGCGGGGCTCCACCTTGTCGCCCATCAGGCAGGTGAACATGTCGTCGGCCAGGGCCGCGTCCTCGATGGACACCCGCAGCAGGGTCCGCTTATCCGGATTCATCGTGGTATCCCAGAGCTGCTCGGGGTTCATTTCACCAAGACCCTTGTAGCGCTGGAGATTGCTGCCCCGGAAAGACTCCTGCCTTACTACGGTGAGCAGCTCAAGCCAGTTGGCCACCGCTATCTCCTTGTTGGCAGTCTCCACGGTAAAAGGGGTGGTGAGATACTTTTTGATCTGCCCGTACTGCCGGATGGCAGAACGGTATTCACCGATCAGCGGGATCTGGGGGCCCACGGTGATCATCATGTGGGCCTTGTCCTTAATGGCCGCATCGAACTCCCAGCAACTCGGCCGCCAGCGGCAGGGGCGGACAGCGCCAAGGATCAGATCTTTGTGCAACAGTTCTTCTCTGAGATGTTCCACCAGGTTGATATCTTCAAACTGATCCGCCGAGGAGATGTCATTATCCAGGAGAAAATGAACCATCTCCTCCCAAAGATTGATCCTGGTCAGGTATTCTATGATCTTCTGGTAGCTGGAGATATTTTTCAGCATGGTGATGAGATCTGCGCCCGCCATCTTCTCGGTGCTTTCTCCCACCGTCACCTGGACACTGGTGCTGGCCTGGGCAAAGAGATACTGGTTGAGCTCTTCCTCGTCGGAAAAATACTGCTCCTTCTTGCCGCGGCCCAGGCGGAACAGGGGCGGCTGGCCGATGTAGATATTGCCGTTTTCCACCAGGGGCAGCATCTGCCGGTAGAAAAAAGTGAGGAGCAGGGTGCGGATGTGAGCCCCGTCCACGTCGGCATCGGTCATAATAATGATTTTGTGGTAGCGGAGTTTGTCCAGGTCGAACTCGTCGCGGCCGATGCCGGTGCCGAGCGCGGAGATAATCTGCTTGATTTCCTCACTGGAGAGGATCTTGTCAAAGCGAGCCTTTTCCACGTTCATGATCTTGCCGCGCAGGGGGAGAATGGCCTGTACGGATCGGTCTCTTCCCTGTTTGGCCGAGCCGCCCGCGGAGTCGCCCTCGACCAGAAATATTTCCCTGTCTTTGGGATCCTTGGACTGGCATTCTGCCAGCTTGCCCGCCATCAGCAGATCTAGGCCGGAGCCTTTCTTGCGGGAGAGTTCCTTGGCGCGCCGGGCCGCTTCCCGGGCCCGGGCTGCGTCCACCACCTTGGTGAGGATCTTTCTGGCCACCTGGGGGTTCTGCTCCAGGTAGATGGAAAGCTTTTCGTGGCAGACCGCTTCGACGATGGAGCGTACTTCGCTGTTGCCCAGCTTGGTCTTGGTCTGCCCTTCGAACTGCGGGTCGGGAACACGGACGGAAACCACGCAGGTCAACCCTTCGCGCACATCATCGCCGCCCATCTTTTCCTTCATGTTCTTGGGCACCACATCGTCGCTGGCATAACGATTGATGCAACGGGTCAATGCCCCACGGAAACCAGCGACATGGGTGCCGCCTTCCTTGGTGTTGATATTGTTGACAAAAGAAAAAAGACGCTCGGAGTAGCCGTCGAAATACTGAAAGCTTACCTCCACCTGGACATTGTCCCGCTCGCCGTAAATAAAGACCGGGTCGGGATGGATGTGGGTCCGGTTGCGGTTGAGGTATTCAACATAGGAAACGATCCCGCCTTCGAAATGAAAGATATCCTCGGCCCCGGTCCGCTCGTCGTGGAGGAGGATTTTGACCTCCTTGTTCAGAAAGGCGACTTCCCGCATGCGGGCCTGGATGATGTCGTACTTGAACTCGGTGGTTTCTTTGAAGATCTCCGGGTCAGGCATAAAGGTGATCTTGGTGCCGGTTTTTTCCGACTCGCCGAAGATCTCCACATCTCCCTGACGGATGCCGAGGTGATAGGTCTGGCGATGAATCTTGCCGTTTCTTCTCACTTCGGCCGTGGTCCATTTGCTCAAGGCATTGACCACCGAGACGCCCACCCCGTGCAGCCCTCCGGAAACCTTGTAGGTGTCGTGATCGAACTTGCCGCCGGCATGCAGGGTGCACATGACCAGCTCCAGGGCGGAAACCCCTTCTTCGTGCATCTCCACCGGGATGCCGCGGCCATTATCCTCGACGCTACAGCTGCCGTCACGGTGAAAGATTACTTTGATGTCCGTGCAATGGCCGGCCAGGGCCTCGTCGATGCTGTTGTCCACCACTTCGTAAATAAGGTGGTGCAGCCCCTCTTCCGCCGTATTACCGATATACATGGCCGGCCGCATCCTGACCCCTTCAAGGCCGGAAAGAACCTTGATCTGATCCGCTCCGTAATTTTTCTGTCCTTCAGTCAAAATATGAGCCCTCTTCTGTTTTTTCTAAAAATTAAGAGCCGTTACTAAATAAATTTTGTTGTTTGCTTGTTTCGCGATAACGGCTTGAATCTGTGACATTGGCTGTTTGCCTATTCTATGCGGCCACTATATCTTCATGGGCATGATGATACTGAAAAAACCTGGATCATCATCGCCTTGAATCATACAGGGACTTTCTTCTGAATTTATATAGGCCTTGATGGTGTCACTGGACATGGCCTGCATCGTTTCGATGAAATATTTCCCGTTGAAACCAAGCCTTAAAGGGGAACCATCATAGGTGATGTCAATTTCATCCTTGGCACTGCCTATATCCATGCTTTGCGAGGAAAGAACGAGTTTGTTCGGGGTGATCTGAAACTGCACCGCATTGAAACGGTCTTCGGTGAAGATATTCATCTTCTTCATCGAATTCATTAATTGTAACCTCTTTAATTCAATGTATTTTTCTTTTTTAATTATATTCAGGATGTTTCGGTAATCCGGAAAATCGCCATTCATCAACCTAACCACTATGACGGAATGATCTGTTTTTATAACGGCTTGTTTTTCTTCGAATGATAATTTTATTTCTGAAGAGCCTTCGGCAAATTTTCTTATTTCCTGCATGCCCTTGCGGGGAATAAGAATAACCTTCTCCATTTTTAAACCGCTTAAATCATTTTCCATCGTCGTTTCACAAAGGGAAAGCCGGTGTCCGTCAGAGGAAACCATGCGGAGGATATTATTGCCCTCTGTTATATCTTTTTCCATCAGAACCCCGGTTAGGTTGAATTGGGATTCCCCTTCCTGGGCTACGGAAAAAATAGTTTTATCGATTATTTCCTTGATCTTGTCGCTGGCCATGGAGACCAGCATATTTTCATCATATTCGGAAAAAGCCGGATATTCATTGGCTGACATGCCGGCCAACTTGTAATCTGTTGAATCGGCGCCTATTTTTGCCCAATTATTTTCCAGAATTTCAACATGTATTTGATCAGCGCCGGATTCCCTTACTATCTCAAAAAGTTTTTTTGCAGGAAGGGTAATGGAACCGGAGGAAAGGATCTCTGCCGGCAGACTGTTTTGAATGCCAATTTCCAGATCCGTGGCAGTTAAAAGAAGAGAGTCTGTTTTCGATTCAATCAGGATATTGGAGAGAATGGCAATGTTTCCCTTTTTGCCGGTTACACTTTGCATGGAAGCAAGGCCTGTTAAAAAATCATCTCGGGAGATATTAAAAATCAGGGACATAATAGGCACTCCATCAGGTAATAGTTGTTTTTTAGTTTTTTAAAATTATGGTTATTAAAGCTGTTGATATGTTTATTTAAGCATTAACCGTTTGAATATTTTATATTTTCTTTAAAAGAACCAACCTTGAGAAAATCGGGAAAAAATAAAAAAACAGGTTATCAACAGTTTTTAAAAACAGAGTAAACAGATGAATGGGAGACACGGTTGAGAAGGTGTTGATAAAACAAGGTAAAGGTGTTTGATGAATCAAGAGCATAAAATCTCTTTAACGTACTTATTTCATTAGAAATTATTAATAAATAAGCTGCAAGACTCGTTTGGGAAAAAATAACTACAAAAAGATAGTGTAAAATCAAAAAAAATTCAATGATAATAAATAAAAACATCATGTATTATGGTAATTTTAGAGCCGTTGGAATGGGCTATTTTCAAAGGCGGCCAAAAAAAAGAAGGATATTATTTGTCTGAATGGAAAATAATAAAAATAATATAATTATATCAAACTGTTACACTATATTTAGCGAGGCAATTAACAGCCGGGTCTTTCCAGGGGCTGCCATGGCGGTTGCATGGGGGACAAAAGAGAACAGAAAAAGGCTGATAAGGACTTACGGACACACCTGCTATGACCGGGAAAACATGGTTGAGGAAGGTACGGTCTACGACCTTGCCTCGCTGACCAAACCGCTGGCCACCACCCTTGCTGTTCTTTCGTTGTTGAAAGAGCGGCGGATAAAACTTTCCGATCCGGTCTCGGATATCTTCCCCCGGACCGGCCTGGCCATGACCGGAATAAAAATCAAAGATCTTCTCTGTCATTCCTCAGGGTTGCCCGCACACCGACCCTATTATCTCGAGCTTGGCAAACTTCCGGCGGAAAAAAGAAAGGAAGCACTTCTTGATCTGCTTGCCGCGGAAACTCCTGCTTATGAGCCTGGCAGCACCTCGATCTACAGCGATCTCGGTTTCATGCTGCTCGGCCTGATTGTGGAGCAGAAAAGTGGCTTGGAGCTGGCCGTATTTTTTAGGGAAAAGATCGCGGCGCCGCTGGGAGTTGCGGAAAAAATATTCTATGTTGAGGCAGGGGGAAAAGTTAATGGTGAGAGGGAAAAAACAAGGTTTGCCCCCACGGAAGAGTGTCCTTTTCGCAAGCGGATTCTCGTTGGCGAGGTGAGCGATGAAAACGCCCATGCCTTGGGTGGAGCGGCCGGGCATGCAGGTCTGTTTGGCACCATCGACGGGGTGTTGGAGATGGGCGTGCATCTGCTTGATCAGTGGCAGGGCCGGGAAGAGCACCCCGGCTACCTGGCCGGCGATCTGCGCCGATTTTTAATCCGCCAGGATATCCACGGCTCCACCTGGGCTATGGGCTTTGATACCCCTTCCGCCACAGGCTCAAGCGGGGGCAGATATCTGGCCCCCACCAGCGTGGGCCATCTAGGTTTTACCGGAACCTCTTTCTGGATTGATCCTACTCGCGAGCTGGTCATGGTCTTGCTGAGCAACCGGGTTCATCCCAGCCGGGATAATAGTCTGATCAAACAGTTCCGCCCCCTTTTTCATGAGACGGTGATGGAGAGCCTGGGATTGGTTTGAGTTAGCCTCTTTCCGGGTACAACCGCAGGATATCCTCTTCGTTGGCCTGCATGACACCGCGTTCGCTGATCAGCCCCGTGATCAACCTGGCAGGGGTGACGTCGAAGCCATAGTTCAGGGTGGCGGTATCCGGCGGGGCAATGGCGATGGTGGTAAGTTCCGCCGTCTCGCTTAAGCCCCGGATATGGGTGATTTCCCGGCCGCTCCGCTGTTCGATGGGGATCTCAGTAAGACCATCGCAGATCGTCCAGTCGAAGGTGGAGGAAGGCAAGGCTACGTAAAAAGGGATCCCGTTGTCATGGGCGGCCAGGGCCTTGAGATAAGTGCCGATCTTGTTGGCCACGTCGCCGCAGCGGGTGGTGCGGTCGGTGCCGACGATAACCATGTCCACCAGGCCGTGCTGCATAAGATGGCCGCCGGTGTTGTCAGCGATCAGGGTATGAGGGACCCCTTCCTCTTTCAGTTCCCAGGCGGTGAGCTTGGCCCCCTGCAGCCAGGGGCGGGTTTCATCCACCCAGACATGCACCTTGATCCCCTCGGCATGGGCGGCATAGATTGGGGCGGTGGCGGAACCGTAATCCACAAAAGCCAGCCAGCCGGCATTGCAGTGGGTGAGGATATTCACCACCCCGCCGCTTTTCTTCCGGCTGATCTCCGCGATGATCTTTTTGCCGTGTTCCCCGATAAGGCGGCAGAATTTCGCGTCTTCTTCCGCTATCTCGCAGGCAACGGTAAAGGCCCTCTCCCTTTTTGCCGCCATGGTGTCTTCCCGGTCGAGGGCGGCAAGCTGCCGGTTCACGGCCCAGGCCAGGTTGCTGGCGGTGGGCCGGGTCTGGATCAGATCAGCCGCCGCCTGGCACATAAATCCGGCAAAGTCCTGTTCCGGGGCGGTCAGGGCGGCGAGGTACATGCCGAAACCGGCGGCGGCGCCGATCAGTCCGGCCCCGCGCACATGCATCTCCCGGATGGCCGTGCAGACCTCACTTACGGTGCGCAGCTCTTCTACCACGAAGAGGTGGGGCAGATACCGCTGGTCGATAATCTTGACTACGCCGCGGTCTGTGTCGGACGGCCAGATGGTTCGGTAAGGTTTTCCGGCAACGTGCATGTCTGCCCCAATTAATCAGAGAAAAAAAGTAAAAAGATAATATGATATGAGACCCATACCAATGGTGGCGTAAATCAGCAGTCAGGAAGGGCAGTCGCTCCCCTGCTGTTTTTTGAGCATAAAGGCAAAGGTCAGGCCGGCAACAATCAGAGAGGCGAAGCCGGCAAGGGCATGTGGATTCATGGTGGTGTTTCCTTTTTGCTGTTGTGGCTACAGGGTAAACCGGAATTTTTTTGCTGCCAAGAATTAATAGTCGTAAATCAGAAAGATGAAAGGCTTGCCCTCCAGAAGCGGTAAATGTTCAGCATCGCCGCAAGATGTGGTGCTGCGGGATAGTTGCCTAATAGTCTTCTTTTACTCTGGCCAGTGTCAGCACCATTACCTCGGCCGCCCCGGCCTTTTTCAAAACCCTGGCGCATTCGTTCACCGTGGTGCCGGTGGTGAACACATCATCGACGAGGAGAATCTTTTTCCTCGTCAGCCGGTGCGGCTTTATTACGCCAAAGGCGTTTTTGAGATTGGTGCGGCGGGCTGCCCCATTGAAATTGGTCTGCGGCTCGGTTGGCCGCAAACGGACGAGGAGGCCTGCTGTGACCCGCCGATCTTTAGGGAAGAAGGCGCGGGCCAGAAGCAGGGCCTGGTTGAAGCCACGCTCCCTCAGGCGACTTGGGTGCAAGGGCACGGGGACGATCCAGTCCGGCCTCTCCACCGCGCCTAACTCTACCACCAGGGGCAGAGTTTTGGCTAACCTGGCAAAGCTAGGCAGGCAGGCGGTTTTTCCCTGGTATTTGAAGCGGTGGACCACCTTTTTCAGCGGCTCTTCGTAGAGAAAGAGCGCCCTGGCCCGGGTGAAATATCTTGGCTTGGCGAGACAGGCCCCGCAGTGATGATCACCGCCCGGGGCCACAAGGTAGACCCTGCCGCAACAGGGGCAAAGGGGGCTCTGGATGAAGCGGAGCTTTTTCAGGCAATCCGGGCAGAACAACAGCTCCGGCAAGGAGCCCAGCGGCTTTTCACAGGCAAGACAAAATGAGGGCAGCAGGAGATCAAGGATGGCCTTAAAGAGGGGTTGCATGGTCAGCCAGGAATCCCTTTAGCGCCACAAGGCCATCCGGGGTAAATTGTTTCGCGGCGGCCAGGGCTTTTATCGACGGCAGCCCGAGAAAAAAACCATCCTCCACCTCTTCCGGCTGGAGGACAAACGGGCCTTCGGCCTGGCAGGAAAATACCCTCCCCCAGACCCGGTTGTTATCTGCCTCATGATAAAAATCAAAATGGCGGCGAAGGGTAGCCCTGCGCACGCCAAGCTCTTCGGCCAGTTCGCGTTTTGCGGAAAGCTCGTATGATTCCCCGGCCAGGACCACGCCGCCGGTGGCGACATCCAGTAAACCGGGATAGATATCCTTGTTTGTTGTTCGCCTCTGGACAAAGATTTCCCGCTGCCGGTTAAAAACCAGGATGTAGCAGGCCCGGTGGATGAGAACGCCTTCTCGCATCACCCGCCGGGAAACTTGCGCCACCTCCTGGTTTTGTTCGTCCACAATCAGGACTATTTCATCGGCCGGATTCATTTTTTCAGGGCTCCATTCTGCGCTTTGCAAAAAACTCAATCTCTTATACCATAAAAACAAGGACGGAGCGGGGAAGAAGAATCTAATCCATTGCCGAAACCGGCCATAATCCCAAGAGCAGGTTGGACATGGAAAAAAAATTCCAGTTTTCTCTCAGCTATCTCTTCATCGCCCTGGCCATTTTTATTCTCCTCCAGAACTGGCTTTCCCCCCAGATCAACAATGTTTCCTACAGCCAGTTCAAGGCGCATGTGGCGGAAAAAAAGATCAATTCCGTGGTCATTTCCTCCACCCTGCTCAAGGGGTATGAAAAGGTCGAGAGCGACAAGAAGGAACCGATGTTTCCCAAGGCTCTCTATGTGACCCCGCGCATCGATGACAAGAATCTTGTCGAGTTTCTGGAAAAATACGGGGTGGACATCATTGCCGCCAACGAGAACACCTTCCTCCGCACCCTGCTCTCCTGGATCCTGCCAACCCTCTTTTTTGTCGGGATCTGGATGTTCATGATGAAGCGTATGGGGCAAGCAGGGGCCGGCGGCATGATGACCCTGGGCAAGTCCAAGGCCAAGATCATCGCCCAGACTGATCTTGGTGTCAACTTTGAGTCGGTGGCGGGCCAGGAGGAAGCCAAGGTGGAGCTGGCCGAGGTGATCGAGTTTTTGAAGACCCCGGAAAAATTCACCCGCCTGGGCGCCAAGATTCCCAAGGGCATCCTCCTGGTCGGGCCTCCGGGTACGGGCAAGACCTTGCTGGCCAAGGCGGTGGCCGGGGAATCCGGAGTGCCTTTTTTCTCGATCAGCGGTTCGGATTTCATCGAGATGTTCGTGGGTTTGGGCGCGGCCAGGGTGCGCGATCTTTTTGAGCAGGCCAACGCCAAGGCGCCCTGCATCGTGTTCATCGACGAACTGGATTCCCTGGGCAAGGCCAGGGGCAGCGGCATGATGGGCGGCCACGACGAACGGGAACAGACCCTCAATCAGCTGCTCGCCGAGATGGACGGCTTTGAGGTGAACAAGGGGGTGGTGATCCTCGCCGCCACCAACCGTCCCGAGATCCTCGATCCGGCCCTGCTCAGGCCGGGCCGCTTCGACCGGCACATTCTCGTGGACCGGCCCGACCTCAAGGAGCGGGTGGCCATCCTCAAGGTGCATGTCAAGGGGATCACCCTGTCCCCGGAGGTTGACCTGGAGATCATCGCCCGCCGCACCCCGGGCTTTACCGGGGCGGATCTGGCCAACCTGGCCAACGAGGCGACCCTGCTGGCGGTGCGCAAGGGCAAGGATGTGGTGGAGGCCCCGGAGTTTGAAGAGGCCATCGACCGGATCGTGGCCGGGTTGGAGAAGAAAAACCGGGTGCTCAACGAAAATGAAAAACGCACCGTGGCCTACCACGAAACCGGCCACGCCCTGGTGGCCACCTTCCGCAAAACTGCGGAAAAGGTACACAAGATCAGCATCGTCCCCAGAGGCATCGGCGCCCTGGGCTACACCATGCAGCTGCCCACCGAGGACCGCTTTCTGATGTCCAAGACAGAGTTGCTGGAAAAAATCGACGTGCTGCTGGGGGGGAGGGCTGCGGAAAAAATCATTTTTAACGAGATTACCACCGGCGCCCAGAACGATCTGCAACGGGCCACGGAGATCGCCCGCAGCATGGTGGCCATGTACGGGATGAACGAAAAACTGGGCCAGGTTACCTATCTGCAGCCGGCGAACCAGTTTCTGCAGCAGGGCTTGTTTCAGCCAAAGGAGTTCAGCGAGCATACCGCCCTGCTCATCGACGAGGAGGTGCGCAAGATCATTGAGGCGCGCATGGTGCTGGCGGAAAAGACCCTGGTCGAACAGCGGCCGCTTCTGGAAAAAATCGCCAAAGTGCTGCTTGAAAAAGAGGCCCTGGATGACGAGGAGTTCAAGGCACTGCTGGTCGAGGAGATACCGGTATCGTGATGATTCCGGCTCTCCCCTTTACCCTTACAGCGGCTTCTGGCTCTCCATCAGCAAAATCAAGTCCAGTACCCGGTTGGAGTAGCCCCATTCGTTGTCGTACCAGGCCAATACCTTGACCGAGGTGCCGATCACCTTGGTGGACATGGCGTCCACCACCGAAGAGTGCGGGTTGCCCTGGTAGTCGATGGATACCAGGGGTTCGTCGGAATAGCCGAGAAAACGGTTGGCCGCCTCCCTGAGAGCTTGATTCACCTCCGGCACCGTGGTCGCCCTTTCCACCTCCATGACCGCGTCCACCAGGGAGACGTTGGGGGTGGGCACTCGCACCGCCAGGCCGTCGAACTTGCCTTTCAGCTCGGGGATAACCAGGGAAACTGCGGCTGCGGCCCCGGTTTTGGTAGGGATCATCGAGAGCGCCGCTGCTCTGGCCCTCCGCAGGTCATTATGGGGAAAATCCAGGAGGGACTGGTCGTTGGTGTAGGAGTGGATCGTGGTCATCAGGCCGCTTTTGATGCCGAAACGGTCGAGAATGACCTTGGCCATGGGTGCCAGGCAGTTGGTGGTGCAGGAGGCGTTGGAGATGATGTGATCTTCCGTGGGGTCGTATTCGTCTTCGTTTACCCCCATGACGATGGTCTTGACCTGGCCCTTGGCCGGGGCGGAGATCACCACCTTCTTGGCTCCGGCCTCAAGATGCAGGGCCGCTTTTTCGCCATCGGTGAAGTAGCCGGTGGATTCGACCACGTACTCAACCCCCATTTGGCCCCAGGGAATATCGGCGGGGTTGCGGTGGTTGAAGATTCTGACCGGGCGGCCGTTGACGAGCAGGCCATCCTCGGTGGCGGCCACTTTTTTCTCATACACGCCCATGACCGAGTCGTACTTGAGCAGGTGGGCCAAGGTGTCATTACTGGTGAGGTCGTTGATGGCAATGACTTCGATTCCGGCAAAAAGAGGATCTTTGTCAATTGCCCGGAAGATATTGCGGCCGATGCGGCCAAAACCGTTGATGCCTATTCGTATCGCCATGCCGGTCTCCTTGTGGGGGTAACCGGTTCAGCAGCACCGCATCTTGCGGCGATCGAGCCAGCTCACGTACTGAAGTACGCATCGCCGTCCCGCTTGCCGCAACCTGCGGCACTGCTGAACCGGTACGATTTGTGGGTTTTTCAACTTCCCGGGGCCAAGGACAGTTTGTTCTGGCGTTTTTCCCGAAGGAGCGAAATTATTGTACCTGCAAAAGCGCCTCGCGATAAAGCGCTAAATAATGGGTCAGCACCTTGTCCCATGTATAGGTGTCGTGGATCGTTTTGACCGCGGCCTGCTGCATGGCCAGAATTTTTTTTGGCTTGGTGCGGAAGGTTTGCATGGCTGTCTGCATGGCGCCCATCAGGGCGGCGGACTTGTGCTCCGGATAGGAAAAGCCGGTTTCACCATCCTTCACCTTGACCAGGCCGCCGACATGATGGACGATGGGCAGGTTACCGAAAAGCTGGGCAATATAGTCGGTAAGGCCGCAGGGTTCGTAGCGGGAGGGGATGAGAAAAAAGTCGCCCGCCGCGTAAATGCGGTTGGCAAGCTGCTGGTCGTAACCCCGAAGCAGGCAGATGCGCCCCTGGTTTTTAGGCGTTGCCGCCAGTCCGGCCAGAGCCTTTTCAATCTCCTTGCTGCCAGAGCCCTGAATCAGAACCTGGAAGTTCTGGTCCAGGGGCAGCAGGGTTTCGAGAGCTCCCAATAACTTGTCCACCCCCTTTTGCGAGGAGAGCCGACCGACAAAGGTGAACAGCGGGGTACCCGGCCGGTTTTCCAGGGTGCCGATCTGGCGGACGGTTTTCAGGTTTTGCCGGGCCAGGGCGCGGATCAGGCTCTGGCGGCATTTTGCCTTGCCCGCCAGATCGCCGCTCGCCGGGTTGAAGGCGGCGGCAAGGCCCAGAGGTTTGGGCTTGCCTGGGTCGAAATCCGCCGGGTTGATGCCGTTGGTCACCCCTTTGAGCACCACGCCCCGGGCCAGAAGCCGGTGGCCGAGCCAGCCGGTCAGCGCGTCGTCGTCGGTTTCCCGCAGTTCCTGGGCATATTTTTCGCTCACCGTATTCATGACCGCATACTGCGAGGCGGCGAGCAAGGGGTCGAATTTCCCGTCCAGCAGATTGCTGGTGATCAGCGGTTCAGGCAGGCCGGTGACCGCCTCGGCAAATGGCAGGTCACCCACCTCCTGATGATAGCCGATTCCGGCGTTATGGATGGTCACCACACAGCCGGTTTTGGCAAAGAAATGGCGAAAGCCTTCTGTTTCGCGGAGCATGGCCGGCAGAAGCGCGGTGTGGCCATCGTGGCAGTGGATGATCTCGGGCCGTTCGTCCAGGCGGATCATCAGGGCGGCCGCCGCCTTTTGCAGCAGGACGTTCATGGCGAAGTAGTCAAAATGGCCGGAGCCCTGGTGGTGGAAAGGGTCCAGAGCCTCATCCTCCGCAGTATAGGTGTAGACGCTCTTTTTTTCCAGATAGCGGGCCGCGTCGATCAGGTAGATGGTCAGCGCCCCTTTTTTAGCCGCGGGGTTTTCCGTTTTGGCAAAGACCCGCACATATTCCCGGCGCGCTTCCGCGGCATAATCCAGATCGATTTCAAAAGAAAGATCAAGAGGGGTAAAGCCCAGCTGTTTGGGGTCCATGAAGCCATAGAGCGGCAGGACCACGCTGACCTTGCGGCCCGAACGCGCCAGGGCCTCGGCCAGCTGGCGGGCTACATCCTTGACTCCGCCGGCTCCGGCCAGGCCGTCGTATTCGCGGGTCAGCATCCAGACGTTGTTGATGGCTGGTTTTTGCGGAGAAGCTGTGTTCATGCAGGGGTCCTGTGGGCAACGTAAATCGGCAAGGGAAACCTTCTTTTGTTCAGGCGATAGCCTTCTGTCTCAGCAGATGATCGGCCAGGGTCAGGGCCATCATGGCCTCGCAAACCGGGATGATCCGGGGAATGGCGGAGATATCGTGTCGACCGCCGATGCTGACGGTAACCGGTTCGCGGGCCAGGTTGATGGTCTGCTGTTCCTTGCCGATGGAGGGGATGGGCTTGACCGCCACCCGGGCTATGATGGCGTCACCGTTGGAGATGCCGGCCAGGATCCCGCCCGCGTTGTTGGTGGCAAAGCCGTCGGGCAGGATGACATCGTTGTTTTCCGAACCCCGCATGGCGGCGGCACCAAAGCCCGCGCCGATCTCCACCCCTTTGACCGCACCGATGGACATCAGCGCCCCGGCCAGGGCTGCGTCAAGTTTCTCGAACACCGGTTCGCCAAGGCCAGCCGGGCAGCCGGTGACGAGAATCTCGACGATGCCGCCCAGGGTGTCGCCCTCTTTGCGTACCGTCTCGATATGGCTGATCATTTTGGCGGCGGCCTCGTTGTCCGGGCAGAACAGTTGGTTGTCGTTGATTTCGGCCAGGTGACGCCGGGCGGTAGTAACCTCGCCCAAGGCTACAGTATAGGCAATGATCGTGACGCCATGCAGGGCGAGAAGTTTTCTGGCTATGGCCCCGGCCGCTACCCTGCCTGCGGTTTCCCGGGCCGAGGCCCGGCCGCCGCCCCGATGGTCACGGCGGCCATACTTGGCGAGATAGGTGATGTCGCCGTGACCCGGCCGGAAGATATCCTTGAGATTGTCATAGGATTTGCTCATGGCATCCTGATTGAAGATGGCCAGGGTAATGGGGGTGCCGGTAGTTTTGCCTTCAAAGATCCCGGAGAGAATCTCCACCTTGTCCGGTTCTTTTCTGGGGCTCGCCGCCGGGCCGCCCTTGCCTGGCCTTCTGCGGTCCAGCTCTGCTTGGATATCCAGGGCGGTGAGCGGCAGCCCCGGAGGGCAGCCGTCCAGAGTGGCGCCTACGGCGGGGCCGTGGGATTCGCCCCAGGTGGTTACGCGAAAAACAGAGCCAAAGGTATTTCCTGCCATTGTCAGCACCTAACAGAAGATGTGGTCTTTGGGGAGGGAGGCTTCGACGGTACGAAGAAACTCATCGTCTCCCAGGGCCAGTTCAATGAGATGCACGATCTCGCCCGCGGTTTTGTTGCTGGTGTCCACAGTGAGGTGCGAACCTTTTTTATAGAGCGGCTCCCGCTCGGCCAGTATCTGGGCCGCCTCGAGATAGATGTCAGCCTCGGTTAGCGACGGCCTTTGGCTGGCGCTTTTTTCGTCCTCGGACAGTCTGCGGCAGATGGTGTCGATATCAGCGGTGAGCCAGATGACCAGGCCGGTCTGGCGCAGGAGATTCCAGATTTCCTGATGAAGGATCGCCCCGCCGCCCGTGGAAATCACCGCATCTTTCCGGCAGATCATTTCGGCCAGCAAGTCGCGCTCCAAGAGGCGGAACTCCCCCCACCCCTGTTGGGCGACGAACTGGCTGATGGGCTGCCCGGCCCTGGCCTCAAGCATTTCGTCCATGTCTATGAAGTCGAGGGTCAGGCGCTGGGCCAGCATCAACCCCACCAGGGTTTTGCCGGTGGCCCGGTAGCCGGTCAGGATTATTTTTCTTCGTGGTATAAACATATCGTAACTATCCAGGGCATGTCCGGGCAGGTTCGTAAGCCGGCGAAACGCAATTGTTCAGCAAAGGGGCTGCGGACCAGTTAGAATATATAAAGAATTTACGGGAAAGATAGGGGGGGTGTCAAGCACAGCCTATTTATTCTTTTCCGGGATAGACCGTGAAGCATGAAAAAACCACAAGATTTTGCCGGGCTGGAGAGAATGTTTTTGGCTGTGCGGGATTTTTTTCAGGTAATATATGAAATATGATGGTCTCGTAAAAATGAAAAAAGGTCACGGATCAGCGGCATTAAATCAAATGGTTATGCAGCGACAACCGTTGTAATCGCGGCAAGAAATATAGCAAGACGCTTTAATTTCTACAAATAGGACAAAAAAGGTTTGACTTGATTTTTTAAAAATGATAATTCTTATCAAGCACTGGACCGATTTCTTTGCTTATTAATATCCCCAGGGGGATAAAAAAGTAAAGCATGGTTCTATCTGTAACTGTTCAGCTGGGTCGCGGATGCGTTGCGGCGACACGGCTACCTTTGCTCATACCTTTTACGATGGAGATGTATCATGGCTGAAAATTGTTGCTGCGGATTGCAGGTTGGTCAGAATGTGCCGGATTTCACTATGGATACCTATGAGACTGCCGATTACGGTTTTGGCACGGTTTCTTTGGAGAAGTTGAAAAAAGCCGGCAAATGGACGGTTCTGGTTTTCTATCCGGCGGACTTCACCTTTGTCTGCTCCACCGAACTGGGCGACCTGGCGGACGAATACGCGGAGCTTACGGCGGCTGGGGCCGAGGTGGTAACGGTGAGTACTGATACCGTTTACACCCATCTGGCCTGGAAGCGGGAAGAGAAATTCCTGGAAAACGCCAAATTTCCCATGGCCGCGGACCGTACCGGCACGGTGGCCAAACTGTTCGGAGTCTATGACTATAGCACCGGCCTGGCCCTGCGCGGCACCTTTATCATCAGCCCTGCGGGCAAGCTGGTCGCCTCCGAGGTGAATTTTTACAACGTCGGCCGCAATGCCAAGGAACTGGCAAGAAAACTAAAAGCCAGCGTTTATGTAGCGGCCAATCCCGCGGAGGCCTGTCCGGCCCGCTGGGAAGCTGGCGACAAGACCCTGACCCCAGGAGCCAATCTGGTGGGCAAGGTCTACGAAGCCCTGAAGTAATCTCCCTCCTCCCTCCCTCTCTCTTCTCTCCTCTGAAAGCCCCTTTTCCCCGTCCTGGGAAAGGGGCTTTCTTTTTGTGGCCTGTCCCGAATGGCGGTAGTTTAAGCGTTTTTTGCAACCGCAGAGTAAACTCGGGACTGTCCCCGGCCCCATCGGGGGCTGTCCCGGAAGTTTACGGGTTTGAGGCAAACCATGGTGTTCAGCACTGCAACAGCTTGAGTTTAAGGATTATTGCAACTGCTGTGGCTCCAATTCGCAAAAGCCTGGGACAGTCCCGGTTTTGCTGGCCTCCGTCCTTAAACTAGCGCCATTCTGGATAGGCCCGCGCAGGATCATCTTGGACGAACATCTGCCGTTACAATGTTTTTCTATAGATGACCCGGTCATCACCGACCCGGTAGAAATCAGCCAGCACGCAGGCCACGGCATAGCCGTTTTTTTCATAAAAAGAGCGGGCCCGGTCGTAGCCGGGAGTGGAGGAGGTGTCGACGTAGACGATGCCGCCCCCCTGCCCGACCAGTTTTTCTTCCATCCTGACAAGAAGCAGGCTGCCCACGCCCTTGCGGCCCAGGTCCGGGTCTACCGCCACCCAGTACAGGTCGAAGCGGCGGTCAGTCATGGGGATCTCCCCGTAACAGATAAAGCCCGCAACCCCCTGCTCTTCGCTTACTGCGACGAGGATGCAATAATCGTTTTTGGCCGGGTCCAGGGTGTCGTCGATGACCTCGACGGCCACGGCTACTTCCTGGGCATTGAAATTATCCTGCCTTTTCACCAGGCGAATGAGCTGGGTCCGGTCCTGGGCTTCGATTGGCCGGATGGTGATCATAAAGCGACCCGTCTGGCTACCAGCCGAAGGAATTCGCCCACCATCTCCGGATAGTTCATCTTGCTTTCGGCCACGGCGGCGGGAAATCCGGCGTCCGGACTCAGGCAGGGGTTGGCATTGATCTCCAGGATGGCGAGGCGGCCCTGCTGGTCAAGGCGGAGGTCAACCCTGGCGTAGTCGCGCAGGCCGAAGAGCTGGAAGCAGTCGTGGGCCAGGTGACGCATGGCCTGTTGCAATGGCCCGGGCAGGTTATCCGGGAAAATCCGCCGGGTGTGATGATACTCGAAGGAGTCTTCGTCCCATTTCGCCTTGTAACTGACAATTCGGTGCAACTCGCTGGGAAAGCCGGAGAAATCGATCTCCGCCAGGGGCATGACCCCGGGTTGGGGATAGCCGAAAAGCGAGACATTGAACTCCCGGCCGGCGACATACTCTTCTACCAGGATGGCGCCGTACCGGGCGTAAAGATCTTCCAGCCGGGGCAGCAGGTCGGTGCTGTTTTCAACCACCGACTCCTGCTCGATGCCGATGCTGGCGTCCTGGTAGCGGGGCTTGAGGATCACCGGAAAATTCAGCCCCGCAGGCCGCAGTACCTCGCTGCCTTCGTAAAGAAAAAAGGCTGGGGTGCGCAGACCCGAGGCAGTGAGCAGCCTCTTGACCGTAAGCTTGTCCGTGGAGAGCAGCAACGCCATGGCCGAGGAGCCGGTGAAGGGAATCCCCAGCAGCTCCAGGACCGCGGCGGGGTGGCCGATGAGAAGCGGGTCTTCCTCCACCGATTCGCAAAGATTGAAAGCCATGGCGATCCCCGTCGCCTGCACCTGACTGACAAAGCGGCCCAGGTCGCGGGTAAAGGGGATGCGCACCTGGGGCTGGCCCAGCTCGGTGAGTGCATCCTCAATGGCCTCCACTTGCGCCATCACATCGGCGGATGATTCCCAGTTTGGTTCACCCTTGGGGATCGGCTCGTTGTGGATGATCCCGACCTTCAGCTGCCTCATGGCTCAAGCCCGAGGCGGGCAATGGCGGCGTTGACGATTTCGCTGAGCAACTCCTGGTAGGAGATTCCGTATTTGCCGGTGATGATGCAGAGGTCGGAATGTTCGGGATGCAGCCCGGCCAAGGGGTTGACCTCGATGAAATTGGGGATGCCATTGGCATCAGAGCGCAGATCCACCCGGCCGCCGTCCCGGCAGTCCAGGCCATGCCAGGCGGCCAGGGCGGTTGCCTCCGCCTGCCGGGCCTCCGGATCATCCACCTTGCGATATTCCACCAGCTCTTCGCAGAACTCCTTGTTGTGGTACGAGTAGACCTCCGGCTCGGAGTCGGGCAATAGGACTACCTCCATGATGCCGATGGAGCGGGCGGCTGCACCGTTGCCCACGATGCCCACGGTGAACTCCCTCCCCGGCAGATAGGCCTCCACCAGCACCGGCTGGTGAAAGGTCTGCAAAAGCTCGGCGCAAACCACATGCAGCTCTTCGGCGGTGCTGATTTTGGAGGCCGGGGTTACGCCCTTGCCGGTGCCTTCGGCCACGGGTTTGGCAAAGACCGGGTAGGCCAGAGTCACTTCCGCCACATCTGCCATGCTTTTTACCACGGCAAAGGGCGGGGTCGGGATACCGAGATCCCGGACCACGTGTTTGCTCATCCCCTTGTGCAGGGTCAAGCCCAGAACCAGGGGGTCGGAAAAGACATAGGGAATCCGGTGCGCCTCCAGCAGGGCGGGAACCAGGGCTTCCCGGCCGAAGCCGTACAGACCTTCGCAGATATTAAAGACCAGATCCCAGCGCTCGCCGGTTAGCAGCCGGGGCATGAGGCCCATGAAATTGCCGATGGGGACCGTATCATGGCCCATGCTTCGCAGGGCGTGGTCAATGGCCGCGATGGTAGATTCCCGGTCGAACTCGGCGGTTTCCTCTTCTCCGTAACCCGCAGCCAGATAGTCGCTCCGCAGGTCGTAGGTAATTCCGATCAGCATGATTTTTCCTTGTTGTTGGCTTGCCCGTCTTGCCGTGTCAAGAGATCGGGGTAGCGATAGATCTTGCCTTCGTAGTTTAGAAGCAGAAGATCGTTGCCGTCACGGCCCACCACGGTTTCCGGAATGAGCGGGATCTTGCCGCCGCCGCCCGGTGCGTCGATCACATAGTTGGGCACGGCATAGCCGGAGGTGTAGCCGCGCAGTCCTTGATAGATTTCCAACCCCTTGGAAACCGGGGTCCGGAAATGAATCGAGCCGAGAATGGGATCGCATTGGTACAGATAATAGGGCTTGACCCGGATCTTGACCAGCCCGTGCATCAGCCGCCGCATGGTCTCCAGGGAATCGTTGATCCCGGAGAGAAGCACGGTCTGGCTGCCCAGGGGGATGCCCGCATCGGCAAGCAGAGTGCAGGCCTGGGTCGCTTCCGGGGTCAGCTCGTCGGGATGGGTGCAGTGGATGCTGATCCACAGCGGATGATATTTTTTCAGCATGGCTACCAGCTCGGGGGTGATGCGTTGGGGCAGGACCATGGGGGTCTTGGTGCCGATGCGGATCATTTCCACATGCGGAATCTGCCGCAGGCGGCCGAGCAGCCAGTCCAGCTGTTCGTCGGGCATGGTCAGTGGGTCGCCGCCGGAAAGGAGTACGTCGCGGATAGCCGGATTGGCCGCGATATAGGCGAGGGCTTTCTGCCAGCGGGCCTGGTTGTACCCCTTGCGGCGGCCGACCATCCTGGAGCGGGTGCAGTAACGGCAGTAGCTCGAACAGTAGTCGGTGACCAGAAAGAGGACGCGGTCGGGATAGCGATGCACCAGGCCGACCACCGGGCTGTGCTTGTCCTCGCCCAGGGGGTCGTGCTCCTCACCCTGGGAAACCAGGAGCTCGTTGACCGTCGGCACCATGGTCCGGCGGAGCGGCTGCTTGGGGTCGTCAGGGGAAATCAGGCTGGCATAATAGGGGGTAATGGCCAGGGGCAGGGTGGCGCCGTTGAAGGCCATGGCCTGACGCTCGCTGTCCGAGAGGTCTATGATTTTGCCGAGTTTTTTGAGGCTGGTGATGCGGTTGCGGAGCTGCCAGCGCCAATCGTGCCAGTCATCCTCGGTAGCCAGGGGGAAATGGCGTTGGCGGAAGGTGAGGGATGGGGGAAGGTGGGAAAACGGAAAGGCGACGGGGCCAGGGCAACACCCTGGGGGTTCCTCTTGCTCCTCAACATAAACAATTTTTTGCTGCATCGCTTTTCTCCTTGCTGGACGTTTGGTTTATTCCATAAAAAGATCAATTAATTTCAATATGATACCGCTGACAGCCGCAAGCGGTTCGAGGCATTTAACTGAACCAGTTTATGCTTCTTGCGCAAAAAAGTGTCAAGAAAAATAACGGAGGGCGTATTTTTTTTAACTCGCTGGTTTTACGTATATTTTTGTATTTTTTAGGTTGGCCAGGTTGTGAATCGAGAGAGGTTGGTTGGGTAGTTACGGATAACTATCTGAAATAATTTGCAATAATTTGGAGAAAACCCGCAGATAGAGGGGTTTGCGGACAACCCTAGAAAAGCCGTTGTTCTTTGTTCGGAGGTATTATACATTCAAAAATAGAGCTTCATGCAAAGTTCCCTTCCTGTCAAGGGAGTAGGCGTCAATAAGGAAATACAGTCCAAAGGAGCGCACAATGTCCCTGATCAAACAGCTCTGGATCGCTATCGCCGTCACCATGATCCTTGCCTTTGGCGGAAGTTTTGTGGTCAGCACCCTCTCCGCCCAGAAGTACCTCGCCCAGCAGCTGTACCTGAAAAATTTTGACAATGCCACTTCTCTGGCCATTTCCCTGTCCCAGGTGGCCGATGACCCGGTTACCGTGGAGCTGCTGCTCAGCGCCCAGTTCGACAGCGGCCACTATCAGTTCATCCGCCTGATCGATCCCAACGGCAAAACCCTGCTTGACCGCAGCAACCCGGTCGTTCCTGCCGGCGCCCCAAAATGGTTCCAGCGGCTGATTCCCCTGCAGAGTCTGCCGGGAGTTGCCGAGGTGCAGAACGGCTGGCAGCAGTTTGGCACCCTAACCCTGCAAAGCCATAGCAGGTTTGCCTATGAGTCCCTCTGGCAGGGAACCCTGCGCCTTCTCTTCTGGTTCGGGTTTGGCGCTGCGTTCATCGGCATCATCGGGTCGCTGGCTCTTAAGGCGATCACCCAGCCTCTGCATGATGTGGTTGATCAGGCCGAGGCCATCGGGGCAAGGCGTTTCATCGTCATTCAGCTGCCGAAAACCCTGGAGCTGCGCAGTGTGGTAAACGCCATGAACACCTTGTCCACCCGGATCAAAAGCATGCTGGAAGAGGAAACGGCGCGACTGGAAAATCTGCGCCGCCAGAATGAACAGGATCCCCTGACCGGGCTTCTCCAGCGGGAGCCTTTTCTCCGGCGCATCGAGTCCCATCTCGCCCGCGAAGACGCGAGCGCGACCGGCGTTCTGGTGATTGCCCGCTTTGCAGGATTAAGCGAAATCAACCGGGAACTCGGCCGGCAAATAACCGACCAGCTTCTCTGCCGCATCGGAGAAAAATTTTCGACATTGGCTGCCGAACATCCAGATTGGCTGGCGGGTCGTCTCAATGGTTCTGATTTTGCCCTGCTTGCGTCCGGCGGCGAAGAAACCCCTCTCGCTCTGGCGCAGGCGGTCTCCGGCTCCCTGCATCTGGCCATTGATGACGCCAACCTTACCCGAGAACGGGTGCTGCCCATCGGGGCAACTTCTCTGGATCCGGGCGAACCCTTGAGCCAGCTCCTGTCCCGCACCGATACCGCCCTGGGCGCCGCCGAGCTCAATGAAGCGGCGGCGGTGCAGGTGGTGAACAAGCATGACACCGTCCAGCCGTTTACCGATCTGAACTCCTGGCGGACGGCCTTGACCGGGGCTCTTGAGGCTGAGGCGCTGAAACTGGCGAAATATCCGGTGATTGACAGCGCCGGCGGACTGCTGCATTTTGAAGCGCCGGCAAGGCTTTTGATCGATGGCGACTGGCTCTCGGCAGGGGTAGTGATGCAGTGGGCCGCCCGGTTGGGGTTGATGCCCCGTCTTGACGGAGGGGTGGTTAAAGCGGCTTTGCAGGAAATCAGCCAGAAGGATGAACCCCTGGGCATCAACATTTCCGCCGAGGCGGTCTGCGATATGGAGTTCTGCGCCGGACTGCGCAAAATGTTGCAGCAGGCCCCGGAACTTGCCGCCCGTCTTTGGATTGAGGTTCCCGAATCAGGAGCGTTTCGCCATGTTGAGGAATTCCGGGCCATGTGTCTGGCGGTAAAACCCTTCGGCGTCAAGGTCGGCCTTGAACATGTGGGGCACCAGTTCTCCCGTATCGGCGATCTGCATGACCTGGGACTCGACTACATCAAGATCGACGCCTCTTTTATCCGGGATATTCAGGCCAACCCCGGCAGTCAGGCCTTTCTCCGGGGCTTGTGCATGATTGCTCATTCCATCGGCTTGACAACCATTGCCGAAGGCGTACAGAGTCAGGCCGAACTGAAAATTCTGCCGGAATTCGGGGTGGATGGCATGACTGGGCCGGGGATAAGGATATAAATTTCCCCCATCTCCGGCCCGTTGAATGCGGCGACTCGGAACCCTTTTTCCGTGGTCCGAATCGTCCTATTTATCTATTTAGCCAAACTAACTACTGCTTCGACCCGGCGGTTGCGGCTTTGGCCTTCCGGCGTGCCGTTATCCGCAATGGGTTTGCTCAAACCAAAGCCAATGGCAGTCAAGCGCTTGGCCTCCACGCCGTGCTCCACCAGGCTGCCGGCAACCGCCTCGGCCCGACCTTGGGAGAGCTTCTGGTTATAGTTGCTCGAACCAATGTTGTCGGTATGTCCTTCTATGTTCAGTTTGATCGCCGGATACTGCTTGAGAAAATCGGCCAGCTTGACGATTTCCGCTTTGTATTCCGGGCGGATCTCCACCGAGTCAAAGGGGAATTCCACCTTTATTCTATAGGGGGTCTTCTTCAGCAGATCGTCCGGGGAAGGCCCGGCGACTTTCGCCGCAACCGCAACCACTGGAGTCACTGGAGCCGCCGGAGCCGTGTACTCCGGCCGGACAAAGGCTACCTTTTTAACTCCCTCGGCAGGGCAGATGGTGTCCGGATTAACCGGATTTCTTGTCTGTCCCGCTTCCTCCGCGGAAGGCAGGTCTTCGCGGCTCACGCCCAGGGCTTTGAGTAGACGCCCCATGGCGGCCAAGGTCCGACCGTGGGCTAAAGCGTAATCGTAAGTGGCATTTACATAGGCCCGCCGGGCCTCGAAATATTCGTTTTCCGTGTCCAGCAGGTCGAGCAGGGTGCGCTGGCCGATATCAAACTGATCCTTGTATGCTTCGCGGGCCTTGCCCGTGGTCAGCTGGTGATCGTTCAGGTAAATGAGTTGCTCCCGCAACTTTTCTATGTCGTTGAAGGCGATGGCCAGGGTCTGACGCAGGTCGCGGCAGGCTTTTTCGCGCAGGCTCTTGGCCATGCTCAGCCGTTGCAGATACTGGCGCTCGGCGGCCTGGTCCGAACCACCGGCATAGAGGTTGTAACGCAAGACCACTTCGGCAACAGTCTCATCCGAGTGTCCATCGAGGTTGTCTATGCCGTGGCCGAGAACATGCCTGGCCTGCAAGTCAACCTTGGGATGGAACGCGGATTTGTGGACAGCCACGGCAGCCTCGGCGGCGCGGACATTCTCCACCGCCGCAATAAAGGCGGGGTTTTCCTGAAAGGCTGACTCCAGCGCCTCGGTCAGGGCAGCGGGAATGCCCTCGTGCAGGAGATCCTGCGGGAGCAGGGCAGCGGGAGCGGAACCGACAATGCGCAGATAACGATTGCTCACATCATGGAGGTTGCTGGTTTCCGTTACCCTGTTGGATTCGGAAAGAGCCAGCCGCCCGCTGGCCTGCTCCATATCCACCCCACGGCCAACTCCAGCCTTTACCCGGGTCTCCACTTTTCTGAAAATGGTATGGTGCTGGGTGTAATTTTCCGTCGCCAGGGCTTGCAGTTCACGGTAGCGCATGACATCGAGATAGGCGCGCATGGCCTCAAGGCCAATTTGCTCGGCGGCGGCCCGCACCTCATAGTAGCGGACCAGCTTGGCATACTCCAGCCGTGACACCTCGTTCTTGGTGGCGAAGCCGTCATAGACCATTTGGCGGAGGGAAAGAGTCACGTTGCTGCGGGAGAAATCCGTGTCCGGTTGGTTGCTCCTGGACCAACGCTCCCAGCCCGTTCCCGCGCTGAGATCAAGACGGGGTAAATAACCGCTTTTGGCCACGTCCTTTTCGTCGTCTGAAGACAGATAGGCGTACCAGGTTGCCTGAACCTCGGGATTTTCGGAAATTGATTTTTGAACGACCTCTTTAAGGGTGGTTGGTTCCTGAGCCTGGAGCGGAGATGCTGCCAGAAAAGCTAAAAAGATAAACAAACCCACCTTTAATCGCATACTTTTTCCTCTTTTTTGAACTATTCAGTGTGCTGCATCATAAAGCGGAGTTGAGCAGCTCATCTGCGCAACGAAACTTATGCCTTTTTGGTATAAAAATAAGTCTAATAAAATCATAACTAACCATTTGATTTTTTTTATCTCTCTAAATTTTGGCAAAGTCAAGAAATAAGATAAGAAAAAGATCGGAGCAGGTTCCGTGTGCCGGGGAAGGCGCTGATTTTTCACGCCGCCTATAGTGGCGCTGACCACCATGGTTGCAGCAAACCCGTAAACTTTCGGGACAGCCCCCGATAAGGCCGGGGACAGTCCCGAGTTTACTACCTGCGGTTGTAAAAAACGCTTAAACTAGCGCCATTAGGGATACGTCTTGCGATTCGGGGGAATCATGCTGTAAGATTGTAAGCGGTTACAGGGCACCGCATCTTGCGGCGATCGGTTCAGCTCACGTACCAAATGTACGCATCGCCGTCCCGCTTATAGCTGAGCTTGGCAGCTTGCCTGCCTTGCGAAACTTATACCCTCTGGGTGCGCCGCAACCTGCACCACCCTGAGACCGCTTTTAGCTGAGTTGAGCAGCTTGTCTGCTCAAAACTAAACTTATACCCGAAGGGTGATTCATTGGCTTTCCCTGTTTTGTGGCTCACCCCGTGAATCGGTTACGTAAGATTTAGTGCGAGGTAACTACGGGGGCGGATACTGCTTAGGTAATTCAATATGTAAACTGTTATTCCTGCGAAGGCAGAAATCCCGGGGGAAATGTCCTCACCGGAACACGGCAACATTTTTTCATAACCTTCTTATCTGCGAAATACCGTGCCCATGCCGACAGCCGCAGCCAAAAACAACTATCCTGTTCTGTCGTGGGTCGGCTTTATTCTGGCGGGATTTGCTCTTCTGGCAGGGCTGGTGGCGGCGGCCCCGGATTTCGACCTCATGGGCCAGCTGGCCGGGCAGCGTTTCGGCCTGGAGGGGCGCAGGGCGGTCAACGAGTGGCGGCAGCTTCTCGCCGGATCGGCGGAGCTTTCTGAAAACGAGCAGCTCCGCGCGGTTAACGATTTTATCAACCGCAAAGTTCGTTTCAGCAACGATGCCGATATCTGGGGCAAGCCTGATTACTGGGCCACCCCGCTGGAGACCCTGGGCCGCGGCATGGGCGACTGCGAAGATTTTTCCATTGCCAAATATATCTCCCTCAAGCTTCTGGGCGTGCCCGGGGAAAAACTTCGCATGACCTATGTCAAGGCCAGTCTAGGCGGGACGTACAGCCAGATCACCCAGGCGCATATGGTCCTGGGTTACTATCCCACCCCCACCGGCGAACCCTTGATCCTGGATAACTTGAGTCCCGACATCCTGCCCGCTTCCCGGCGCCGGGATCTTCATCCGGTCTTCAGCTTCAGCATGGAAAATCTGTGGGTCGGCACCAGCGCTATGCCCGCGGCCAACGCCTCGGCCCGTCTGTCGCACTGGCGGGATGTGCTGAATCGGATGCGGGGCGAAGGGTTGAATGTCCTCTTCGAGCCGGAGAAAAAGCTCGCCTCCCGCCCGAAGGTGGAAAAAACCAAGGAAGAGCCTCCCCCGGTTCGTGCCCAGGCTGTGGAAAAACAAGTTGTCCCCCGGTCGGCAAAAGAGCCTGCTCCTCCCCAGAAGGCGGAAAAGAAGGAAGAGCCATCCCCGGCCAGCGCTCAGGCCTCGGAAAAACAAGTTGCCCCCCAGTCGGCAAAAGAGCCTGTCCCTCCCCAGAGGGCGGAAAAGAAGGAAGAGCCGCTCCCGGCCAGCGCTCAGGCTGCGGAAAAACAAGTTGTTCCCCCGTCGGCAAAAGAGCCTGCCCCACCCCAGAAGGAGGAAAAGAAGGAAGAGCCGTCCCCGGCCAGCGCTCAAGCACCGGAAAAACAAGTTGCCCCCCAACCGGTTCAAGCCCCTGTCCCCCCCTCGGGAGGTGGTGGACAGGATGGGGGGAGCAAATAGAGAGGTTGCCCCAGGTTAAGCTCTTGGAGTTGAATTCCGCTTGACGCATGACCTGTTTTTATGTACAGTAACCGTGTACATAAAAATAAACGAGGGAGCGCACATGTCAATCCAGACAACCTATACCGATGCTCGCGCCAAACTGGCCGGGCTATGTTCGGCCGCAACAATGGACAGGGAGGTAATCATCATCCGTCGCCGCGGCGCGGAAGATGTGGCGCTAATTGCCGCCGACGAACTTGCAAGCCTCCAAGCCACCGCCTATCTCCTGCGTTCCCCCGAAAATGCCCGCCGCCTTCTTACTGCCTTGGAGCGCGCCATAAATCGGGAAGGAAAAGCCGAATCCTTGCAACAACTAAAAAAAGACCTGGGGCTTGAGTGAAAAACTCAGTCAAGAAGGAGGTTGGCAGGGGTGCGGTATTTCACCCTGAATTCAGAGAGGATCTAAAGTACTGGCTGGAAACCGACAGGAAGACCGCCTTGCGGGCTTTTTCCCTTATCGAAGCAATAATGCGGGAGCCTTTTAAAGGGATCGGCAAGCCGGAACCGCTGAAATATCTGGCGTCAGGCGCCTGGTCCCGACGTCTGACCCAGGAACACAGAGTTGTCTATCTTGTCACCGACGATCGGGTGGATTTTCTCCAAGCCCGTTATCATTACTGAGGAAAGTCCTGGCTGAATCCGGGATTAGCTGGGGCAGACTTGTGCCACGAACCCCGCGAAATGACAGAAAGCAAAAAACTAAAAAACTTCGTGCCCTTTCGTGGGGTTTGTGGCCACTTGAATTCTTAAATCAACCCGCCTTCGCTTTCTTCGTGCAGCAGGTTGAGGCTGCGTATGGAGATGCGCATGGAACGGCGCTTGAGCAGCTTGGCCTGGGCCGGGGCCGGGAAATCGGTGAAACGGATGGTGTCCTGCTCGATGAGCAGGTCAATAAGATCCTCGATAACCCTGGTCAACCCCATGTCGCTGCCGGCCAGGCTGCTTCCCGCGCCGACCAGACTGCCGGCAAAGGCGATTACTTCCAATGAATCCGGAGCCATGGTTTCCCAGCCCTCTTTCTCCTCTTCCCGACTTATTGCCGTGACCATGCCGTCCTGTCCGCGTTTTGCATATAACATGATTTTGCTCCTTGCGTCTGGCTGTCTTTTAAAGGTGTAGTCTATGTGTTTCGTGAGCAAGATCGCTCCTGCCCCTTTTTGCCCTTGTCCTTGGTCCTATCTGGTTTTGCCACTTTAAGCAGCGACTGGCGGAGCCAGTCGCTGCTTTTTGCTGCCCGGCTTAATTGTCAACCTTCAGATTGCCGTTGTTGATCATCTTGCTGATGATGTCGGCATCCGTGGCGCCGCTCCCAGCCCAATCCTGCAAATCATGGAAGCTGACATTGTCGAGTACGATCTGCTGACCTGCCGTGCCGCTACCGGAACCATCCACATCAATGTTGATCACGGCCTTGCCTGCATCGGCGCCCGTCCCTTCGCTGAAGTTCAGGTAGCTGTCCAGGCTCGCGGCATTGGCATGTTCACCGGTCAGGAGGTCGCCAAGGTCGAGGACATCACCCCCGTCTGCAACCGGTACAAGGTTGAAGTCGGTGATGTGGTCCACGGTGCCGGAGTTTTCGGCATCACCAAGCGACCACTTGAAGGTATCAGCGCCGGTGCCACCGATGAGCACATCGTCCCCGGTGCCGCTGGTGAGTACATCGTCCCCGGTGCCGCCCTCAAGGTGATCGTTGCCTGCGCCACCATTCAGCGAGTCATTCCCAGAGCCTCCCAGAAGGACATCATCACCGGTTGTGCCGGAAAGGATATTATCGGCATCGGTACCACTGATCGGGGCCTGGGCGCTGTAGGCGCTGTCGCCGATTTTGATCACCAGATTGGCCGTGTCGCTGTCGCCGTCAGCCTGGGTCAGCTTGTAGGTGAACACCTCCTGCTGGCCGACATCCGTAAGTTCCGGAGTAGTCGGGGTGTAGGTGTATGAGCCGTCATTGTGGATGATCAGGTCGCCGTAAGTACCGTGTACTGTTGTTCCGCCGCTGGCCGCCTCAACAAAAATAGCGCCGGACAAGACAGAGAGAACCGCACCTTCCGAGCCATTGTCATCCGCAGCGCCCCATGGATCGCTGCTGGGGATAAGGTTCATCGCGTCGGTGATTACATTGCCGCTCACCTCCGTCCCCTGGATTACCGAGGTGCCAGCAGAGGTGGTGGTCAGCTTGATGTTGTCCAGGTAGAGCCGTGAATCATTACTGCTACCGCCGCCATCATTGACGCTGAAGAACATGCGATACTGGCCAGTGCCAAGTAGGCCTGTCGTCACCGAGGACGCAGTGTCGTTATTAGGTATGGTTCCAGAATATCCGCTACCGGACACCGCCTGCCAAGTGGTCCCATTCAACTTGTAGAGCTGCCATGTTACTGTATCGCTGCTATTGGTATTATCGCGCTGATAGTCAAAGGAGAGCGTTGTGGGATCGCTTGAGCCAACGGTAAACTCTGGCGTTAACAATTGCGCCGCACCACTATCGGTGTCATTATTGTCTTGAAGCCGGAGGCGTCCAGAAGAAACCGAGGCATCCAATGTGTCCGAACTCAACGAGCTAACGATCCACTTGTTCGTGTTGTCGGCGATACCTCCCAGCACGTTGGTGTTGCCGTCAACCACCGTCGTTTCATCGCCACTTGGTGAGCTATCGTTATTCGTATCAAAGATCCACGGGTTGTACCCCGGGCCGGAACTGGCCGAGTTCGTCGTGCCTTGGAAGTCGGCCAATGTAACAGTGGTGGTGCCAGGCACCGCCACCTCTGCAACCACTGCCTGATTGAAATTGTCGTAGGCGACCACCTCGCTGCTGTCGGTAATTCCCAAACGCAAGACGGCGTTATCGGTAGAGCCGTCCGCATCCCGCACGGTATAATTAATTTCGCTGATCAGAGTGTTGCTGACATTCACAGCCGCCGGCGTGAAGGCGTAGCTGCCATCACCATTGATGACCACCGAACCGGCGGTCCCCAAGTTGAAGGTGTGCGAGTCGCTGGTAGAGGTGAAGGTGTGGGAATCGACGCCGAAAGTGGCGGAAACCAGCGCCGGCGTATCCCAGCCATCACTGCCTGCCGCGTCGTTATCCAGCACGTTCCCGTTAATAGTGGGGGTGACAACCGTGGTTTGCAGCACCGCAGACAACTGGCTCTCCTGGGTGATCACCAAGCCGTCCATTTGGGCCTCGGTTTTGCCGTTCCAGGCGACCGGGTTCAGGGCACTCTGCGTTACCCCGCTGCCGACACCAATGGCATAGGAAATCATGTCGTTGGTGTTGAGGAAGGACTTCCATGCGGCCTCCTCGGTGGCGCCTATTCCGGAGCCAGCTATGACGCCACCTCCACCACCAACAGATGCAGCTCCTGGGCCTGTCTCCCCACTACCAATGGTCGGCGCACCATCAGAGAAGAAGTAGGAAACATTCTGTGCCCCGGTGAGCTTTCCCGCAGTGTTAAATGCGGTCTGCGCAACAGACAAAGCGGCATCGTAGTTGGTATATTGGCCTGTGCCTGAGCTGCTGCCAGCTTGCAAACCGTTCACCAAGCCTATGGCCGTTGCCACACTGACCCAGCCAGAGCCAAGAGCCAAGGCGTCGCCAGAGTCGCTACTATCATTATCGCCACTGAATTGAACCACCCTGACCAAGGTGTCGCTGGTGTCATCGTAACTGTTGAGTAAATCAACTACTGCCAGTTTCGTGGCCGCCAGGCGGGTCATGCTTTGGCTATTGTAAGTAACAGTATCGCTCATGCTCTGCGAAACATCGATAGTAAGTAACAAATTAGTGGAACCGACCCAGCCTTCTGCTACATAGGCATTGTCATCCACCGCCGTGGGAGCGCTGTCCACATTGACCGAGAAGCTGGCGGCAACCGAATCGCCATCAGCATCGGTGGCAGTGGCGGTGAAACTAAGGGCCAAACCAGAGGGTACGATCTTGTCGATCAGGCTGAAATCCTGAATGCGCACGGCATCATTTGCATCAGGATGATCAAAACGTACCTGGATGCTGGAGAACTCCGCATCCGACTGAATGCTCACCACCTGGGAAGGCTCCACACTCTTCAGGCCAGTCAGGCTGATCGTCCCGCTGTCCACCAAGACGTTAGAGGAATTGTACGCATTCCAGTGGATCGTTGTGGCATCCACATTGCCCGCTTGCCCAACTACGGTAAACTCCATGCCATCAACAGGAGAGGTCACGCTGGCCACAAAGCCCTCGTTGTCTTCAACATTGCCATTGCCTATGCCAATGCCGATGTTGTTCGGGTTGATGTCATCGTCACCGCTATTCGGTAAATCTATCTTCGCAAAGGTGAGCGGATCAAATTGCAAGCCGTTAAAGGTAATACTATTGGAACCAGCCGTCAGGGTAACAATCTCCTGCGGTCCGCCAGCAGACACTTGCGCAAAGTTGAGCGGGATCAACTGGGTCGGTTGCGGAGTTACCAGGTTAAAGGTGTAGGTGCCATTGTTGTTCAGTTGCAGGGAGTAAAACACCGCATCCGTGCTGTCGTAGGCATTGTTCGCGCCGTTGATGGTGGCGGTAAGCAGCGTACCGTCTGCCGACAAGGTGTTGGTAATGCCATCAAGAGTGGGCATGCCGGTAAGCGTTAGGCTTCCACCGGACGCAGGCCCGTCCGCGCCGAAAATCAGGCCGGTGATATCGCCTTCGGTAGCAGCAGCTACATTACCTACGGTCAGGCTCTCGATACTGGTAAGAGTCGGACCATCGTCCTCAAAGCTCAAGGCCTGGCCGATGTTGAGCGAAGCCGAACTGCTGGCCGTATCACCATCACCATCGGTAATCGTATCCGTACGGGTAAGGGTGATCAGGTTGGCATTGCTCAGAGTAACTGCGTCATCAGGATTGGTCGTGACCGGATGCTTGATCGCCAACTGCTGATCAAGGGTGACCGCACCGCTGCCATTTACCCCGACCGTAAAGTAAACCGCGCTACCTACCCGGCCTTCGATCGTGCCATTGTTGTTGTAAAGAAGGATGTTCTGACCAGCCAGATTGTCAAGGCCGCTGTCAACCCCAGTGGCGCTAACGGCCAGGGCATAGCCCGTGCTCGTCGTGCCGGCGCCATCAGCGCCATAGCTGCTGGTAACCCCGAAGTTGTCGGCAAAGCTCGCCGTCGCATTGGTGGTAAGAACTGTCTCATCAACCACCAGGGCGTCGGCGTTGCCGGTTGTGCTAACGGTAATGGTCGGAACATCATCTGTGATCGTTACCGTTATGTTCGCCGAAGCAGAATAAGTAGTGCCATTATCTGAAACGCTTACGGCAAACACATCCTGCTCTATCCCGGCTTCATCAGTTGTGGCCGCCGAGAGTACATACTTGTAGCTGACTTCGCCGGTATTTCCGTTGTAGCCAGTAAGGGACAATTCACCCGCCGCAGTATTGCCGACCAGTAGCGGACTGGAAGCACTCGCACCGTTCAGTTGGCTCATAGTGAAGGTGCTTGAGTCAACTTTGATGGAATGCAGATCGTCCAAGCCGTCCGAGTCTGCCAGGGTAAAGGTGCCGGTCACCACCGTGGTGGTCGGCGCAATCCCGGATCCACCTGACAGACCTGATTCGTACACCGTGTGTTCGCCGCCCGTTATGCTGATAGTCGGCGCATCATTGGTCCCGTTGATGGTGATGGTGAGGGTGGCGGTGCCGCTGTCGCCGTCAGTGTCCTTCATGGTATAAGTGAAGGCGTCATTGAGGGTTTGGCCGTTATTAAGGGCCTGGACTGCGGCGTTGCTATTGTTGAGGGCATAGCTGTAGCTGCCGTCGGCGTTCAAGGTGAGAGCGCCATAGCTGCCTGTAAGGGTAACGCCATCGCTATCCATGGAAACTGGGGTGCTGTAGCTGCCGATTGCGCCGGTGCGTACCGAGGTGACAGACAGACCGGCATCGGCCCCGGCATCATCTGCCACGCCATCCGTGCTGTTGCTGTCACCAGCGGCAACATCAATACCGGTGAGTACATTGCCCGTGGCTGCGGCAGTGCTGCCTTCCGCGACGGAGTCCGCATCGTTTATTGCCAGCGGCGCATCATCGGCAAAATGCAGCAGGGTGGCGATGTTGAGGCTGTCGGATGCCTGATCGCCGTCGCCATCCGTTGCCGTGGCGGTCAGGGTGATGAGATTGGCGTTGGCCAAGGTAACGTACTCATTCGGATCAGCGGTGGGGTGTTCAACCGCGCGAATCTGGTCGAGCGTGACCTTGCCCGTACTATCGACGCTGACGGTGAAGACCACAAGACTGGGCTGTCCATCTACATAGCCTTCGACTTTGCCAACGTTTGCATCCGTGCCCATGCGCAGCAACACATTCTGGCCGGTGGCGGTATCGTCCAGGCCGGAATCCGTGCCGTTCGGGACATTCAAGGTGTAAGCCAGGGATTGCAGACCATCCGCACCAGGCTTGACAGTTAATTGGTCGCTGAGGTTCATCTCGGCATCAGCTGCCAAGTTGGACTCATCAACTTGCAGGCCGCCGCTCCAGGTTACATTGACATTGACGTCTTCGTAATCGGAATCGGTGCTGCCAAGCAGGTCTTCCCAGTTTTGGTTACCAGCGCCGGCATTGTCATCAACATGCGAGTAACCATCCACATTCATGGCCGCCTTGTCGAAGAAAATGTTCGCTCCGGTACCGGTCAGGGGAGTCGTGCCGTCGAAAGCCTGCCAGTGTCCATCCACCTGAGCGAAGGTAACTGCATCGCCGTTGGCAAGCCCCGAGTTTTGCGCGCCATTCGGGATGATGAAGAAGCCGACTTGCTCGGGTGCAAACCCGGAAATGGTGGTTGTCGGATGGCTGTTGTGGACATTCGCCCAAATGATCCCGCCCGGCTTGGTCGTGTCAATGTTGCCGGTTGCATCCTTGATGTAATAGCCGTAGCTGTTGTTGTAGCCAGCAACGCCGAAGTCCTGGTAGGTGGCCGTAAAACTGTAATCGGCCTGGGGGGCGTCTGGTGCGGTGACCGTGGGGATGTCGTCCACGATCTGTACGCTCAAGGTTGCAGAAGTGCTGTCACCGTCCGTATCGGTCAAAACAACGCCAAGGTTTTCAAACAGGCTGTTTTCGCCGCCACCAGCCGCATGAGCTTCGTTGTCATTAAGGGTGTAGGTGTAGGTAATTTCTCCTGTAGTTGCATTGTAAGCGGTAGCAGTGAAGGTGTTACCCAATGTTGTCGTAAAGCTGGTGGCAGCAAAAGTACCATTGCTGATTACGACATGCCCTTCGACCGTAACATCATCCACTCCGTCAAGTGCCCCGATTTTGAAGTTGCCGGAAACGATGGTGGATTCCTGGTCTGCATCCGAGCCGGCGGACTCACCGACCCCGCGGCTGGCGAGAAGATCATCCTCGTCAACAATTACATCACCGCCTTGCGCCTCAGGAGTAAGATCGGTAATGGTGGGCGGATAATCAATGTCCACCAAAGTGGTGCCTGCGGTCACAAGATGTTCATACTCGGTTCCGCCAGAGGCGATACCAGAAATGCTGTTGCCTATGCTGGGCTGAGTCGTAATTTCGCTATCGCTGTAAGTGTGAGTAACGGAACCGCTGGTGCTGCCTGCAGTGATGGTAACCTGTTCACCGTTGGCGAGATTGAACACCAGATTGGTATCTGGATCAATATCTCCAGGGCCGCCCGCTAAAGTGACGGTGTAGGTGATCGCGCCGCCGGTTTCAAGGATAGAGGTTGTGGTGGTGGAAAGGGTGGCGGTCACCGGGTTGATGGTATCGGTGATGGTGGTGCTGACGCTGGTGTCGGCAGCCAGCTGGAGGCTTTCGAGAGCTCCGGGCTGTCCGGCATTGGTTTCCACCGCAGAGGCGATGGAGTTGT
>JBAYTO010000032.1:0-42196 GCA_041675585.1 Desulfurivibrionaceae bacterium | reverse complement strand
TCTGCCGCGCCGCCGCCTACTTCCGCCCCCAAGCCATCGCCCGAGTCCGCCTCTTCCCTGGGCCCCGCCGTCAACTCACCGGCAGCGAGGATTTCCATCTCTTCATCCAGGAGTTCGGTATCATCCGAATCTTCAGCCACGATCTCCTCGATCAGCTCCTCGTCGAGAACCTCAACCGCCTTATTGCCTTCTTTTTTGGCCGGTCCGGTCTCTGCCCCTGCGTCCGGGGTGGTGCCCCCTCTGGCTTCGGTAGTTTCTGCGGGATTTTCTCCCTGGCCTGCTTCCGGCGCGAGGCCGGCAATCTTTCGTAATTCTTTTTGGGTTTCGGTAAACTCTGCCAGCAGATCCTTGACTTCCTGGACGTTTTGCCCCTTGATGTTATCGGAGAAGAACTCTTTGAAGGCCGCGAACATGTCGTGCAGAAGATGCGGGGCGTCTGGCGAAAATCCCATCTGCTTGAGGAGATCGTCCTTGCGCTCTTCAGAAACAATAAAGACATTGTTCTTGCCCAGAATGATGCCGCTCTGATTTTCCCCTGTCCTGGCCAGATCCTTCAGAGATTTGTTGAGCGCGGACTTTAGGCTGCTGAAGTTTTTCTTTCGGGCCTTAAGTTCATCATTTTGGCAAAACCCCCAAAGTTTGAAGATGATTTCCTCGGTGGGGATGCTGGAGATGGTTTGCAGGGATTGCTCGTCAACAAAATACGCGCGGACAGCCATGGTTAGTTCCGCTTTGAGGGTACCCGTGGGCAGCCCCAGGTTTTTCAGGGTTTCATCAAGATCCTGGAGGGTGAACAGGGAAGGCATGGAAGTCTCCGGCTGGAAGAATCGGCAAGTATGGGCACGGCATGCCGCACCCCTTACAAAAGTAGACGGATAATGGGTTGTATAAATTCTTTGCGGATTATATGCTATTTTTCGTTAAGGCGGGGTGTTTTCTTGTAATGCAAGCATCTTTGCTGATCATGGAACAACTGCAAAACGTAACGCCAGGATGCAGAGGTGTAAAGGCAACATGCTGAAATAATATGGTAAAACTTTGCGACGTTGCGCCTTTGCGTTAAAGCTGAGTTGAGCAGCTTGCCTGCTCATACGAAACTTATACTCTTTTGGTGTTAATAATTAGTGGGATAGCGTAACCGATCACGGGGCAAACCCACAAAGGTCAAATAACCACGGAATAAGCGGTCACAGGGTGGTGCAGATTGCGGCAAGCGGGACGACGGCGATGCGTACATCAAGTACGTGAGCCGGGCCGATCGTCGCAAGAAGTGGTGCCCTGTGATCGCTTACGGGAGAGCAGCATGGTAAAGCCCGTAGTCATTGTCGAGGCATTGGTCAAGACCAAGACCTTGGAAGATCAGCTTGGCGGGGAAGTGGAGATCTTCCTGGTGCAGGCAGCGCCGGTAAAGGCGGCCTATGTCCCGCCCAAGGATCAGATGCGTCGGGAAAAGGTGCATTTCGATTTTACTCCCGAAGGAAAGGAGCAAATATTTCTGGACAAACTTCTGGCCTGTCAGGGCCGGGAAATATATCTCGCCCTTGACGGCGACTGGCGGGGGGAGTTCTGGGCCTGGCTGATCAACGGCTATTGGGCCACGGTCGCCCCCGGCAGCATGCAGATGAGGAGACTTGCCTTGACCGGCCTTGCCGGAGAGGTGCTTCGGGAATCTTTTCGGCTGGTGGAGCCGGTCAATGGCGAAAAGGGCGCGGCAACCTATGTCCGGATGCTTTTCGAATCCTGCCTGGGAAGACACCTGCAACGGCTTTTGGGCAGCCGTTCCGGCCCCAATGGCCTGCCGCTTAATTATCTGAGTCTCACCGCTCTTTTTTTGCTGGCGGAGAGGGAAACCGAGATTCGGATGTATACGCCGGCTGCCAAATGGAAAATGAAGGTTAAGATCAGCAGCGGTGGGGATGATTGTTTCCTCAGCCTGAACGAGGTCCGCGGGGTCACGGACGATGGATTCCTGCGCAACGAGAAAGAGGTGCATGCTGCGGTCAACCTGTTCAACAATGCGTCGTTTCAGGTTCTGGACGTGCTGGAGTCTCCCCTTGCCGTGGCCCCGCCGGAGCCGTATCGTTTGGTGGAACTGTTGCAGGACGGGGTTGCCCAGGCTGGGCTTTCGCCGCTTGCGGCAATGAGCGCGATCCGCAATCTCTATTGCGGTGTGCAGGTGGATGGCCGCTGGCATGGGCTGATCACTGCTTTTCTTCCTCCGGCCATGGCTCAGGAATCCCAAACTGCCCTGTTTGTCAGGATCAGGGAACAGATAGGGCTAAGGATGGGAATGGCCTGTCTGGGGCCGGAAATCAGTGCGGAAGACACCAGGGGCTTGATCCTGCCCACCGATCCTGCGTTTGGCCCGGAAGAGCTTTCCGGAAAACTGGGAACGGCCGAAGATAAAATTTACCGTTTGGTCTGGGCCAGGGCTCTGGCAAGTCAGATGAAAGAGGCGCAAGGCGAGCTGCGCACGGTAACGGTGGCGGCCGGGGAAGACTGCATCTTCAAAGGCAGCGCCAAGGTTTTGTCCGATAAGGGGTTTCTTGCCATCTACCCTGGCTGCCAGGAGCATGAACTTTTGCCCCCGCCCTCTTATTTGGCCGAGGTGCAACCAGGACAGCAGCTTCGCTGCGTGCAGATTATTCCGGAAAAAACAACCGGTCCTTCCTCTGAATATTACAGCTTTGCGGAGTTGGCCGCTGATCTGGCCGATTTTTTTCTGGCGGTTGACGGGATGACCGTGGCCATGCTCCAGCAGATGCTTGACAATGATTATCTCCGGCTAATGCCGGATGGATCTTTTCGTTGCGCCGAGAATACCCACAAGCTTGTCAGCGTTATGAATCGCGCTTTCCCGGCCATGAAGGGGATCCAGCTTTCCGCCTATCTGGCCCAGACCATCGAGGAGGCGGTGAGCGGCAGAAAACCGCTGGCTTTTGCTCTGCAGCAGTTTGATCAGACCATGATGATGCGGGGCGAGGTCCTGGTGAAAATGGTGATGCCGGTTGCTGCTCAGAGGCGGGTAATGAGCTCGCGCAACGTGATTCGGCGGGCCGAGGAAGTGGCTCCCGTAAAAGTTCAGGCAGAAAAATTGGTGCGGGATGCCTCTGTTTCGGAGCGGCCTGTGGTGGCAGGGGCAAATACCCCGCCGTTGCCGGAATCAAGCAGTGAGGCGGTTGCCGTCCTGACCTCGGCAGTCGAGCCGGCAACGGATGAGGCAACGCAGCTTTTGCCTGCGGAAGAAGATCAGAATTTCTTTGCCCTGGATGAATCGGCGGCGGAACAGGAAAAATTTCCGGAGCTTGCCGCGGCCACGGAAGAGATGTTTGCCGAGGCTGCGGCCTTCGATACCTCTGGCGACGAGCTGGAATCACCGACGATGGATCCTGAGCTTTCTGCCGCAAGGGAAACAAGTCCTGCGTTGGCGGGACCGGTCAGAATGTGCCCTGATTGCGGCAGGGTGCTGCTGTTAAAGGAAGATCGTTTCGGCAAGTACTGGTACTGTTCAGGGCATCCCGAATGCCGGCATTCGGAATCATACGAAAAAGACGGAGGGGGTGGGCTGCTCTGTCCGGTGTGCCGAATTGGCTCCGTGGTTACCAAGCATACGCCGACCGGGAAGATTTTTTATGTTTGTCCCGAGCAGGATTGTGCCTTTATGTCCTGGTCCAAGCCACATGCCATACCCTGTCAGGTGTGCGACTCGCCGTTTCTGGTGGAAAAATCAGGGATTGCTGGCCTGGTCTCTCTGCGATGCCCCAAGGCCGGCTGCACCTACACCCGATCCCTGTCCGGAACCGGCGGTACGGAGCAAGAGTCAGTCGGCGCGCCGGTGAAAAAAAAGGTGCTGGTGCGCCGCGTTGCTCCAGGAAGCAGCGGGGCTGTCGGGGCTACGAAAAAGGTTCGGATAGTCCGGAGAAAGAAATAAGAAGTGGGAGTAATCAGCTGATAGCTTTAAGCTTACATCTGCTTTTATTTCAGAATTGTTTCCAGGTAGGCCAGGATTTCCTCGGCCAGGGCAGGGTTGTCAAGCAACAGTGAAAACTCGTGGTTGTATTTGAGGGCCGACTGGGTGAGGTTGTGGCTGCCCACCAGACAGTAGCGGCGGTCGATGACCGCCAGCTTGGCATGGGTAGTCCGATTCGGGGAGTCGAAAAAAACCGCGATGCCGCCTTTTGTCAGGGCTTGGGCCGTCTCCTGATTAGCCTGGGTGATGGTTTGGTCATGGCCGGAATATTCCAGGATAACCCGCACCTCCACCCCCCGTTGTCTCGCCGCCAGCAAATCCCTGACCAGTCCTGCCGGAAGGTTGTCTCTGGTTGGGCTGGTTTTGAAAATAAACATGGCCAGATCGATGCGTTGGCCGGCCTTTTTGATCAAGGCGGCCAACGCATCGCCATAGTCCGCATCGGCCAGAATCCGGACGGTGTCTGGTGGTGGGGCGGCAATTTTTGCCTTTGGCTGGGGGCTGGCTGCCTGGGCCGAGCCTGAGGCCAGCAGGCAAAACAGGAAGATGACCGCCAAAAATATTGGCCGGTAGACCACCTTAACGCTTTGGGTGACTGGAGCAATCAGCTGGGCCACCACTCTGCGCCCATCCGCCGGATAAAGTTGAAGCCACCGCCCAGCACAAGGGTATTGGTCAGACCCACATGGTCGAGGATGATCTGGATCTCGGAGGAGCGGGTGCCTGCGTCGCAGATGATGAGCATGGTTTTATTTTTGGGTAATTCCTGATACCGCTCCCGGATCTCGATGTAGGGGACGGAGAGCCATCGGTCCTTGCCGTATTTCTCGACGAAGACTCCGGTCTCATTGGGGTGGCGGAGATCCAGGGCCACCCAGTCCGGGCGGCTGGGAAAATCGTCCATCCAGTTAAGGAAATCTCTGGTGCTCACATACCGCAGCCGTCCGGCGGCCAGATTGTCGGCTACATTGGCCGTGGCGTTCAAGGCATCGAGGGCCGTGGCAAAGGGTGGGGCGTAGGCCATTTCCAGCTGGCTGAGATCGTCGATGGCGCCGCCCTGACTGATAACGGCGGCGGCCGCGTCGATCCGGGCCAGCACTGCGTCGCTCAGGGGGCCGAACCCCTGGCAGCCGAGAATCTTGCGGGTCTTGGTGTCAAAGATCAGGCGGAGCGGAATCACGGTCTGGCTGGGGAAAAAATGAGCCCGGTCGGATTGGGCAGTGGTCACGGCGGCGGCGGCAAAGCCCTCGGCCAGGGCGGCGTCCAGGGAGAGGCCGGTAGCAGCGATGCTGCGTTCAAAAGCCTTCATGATGAAACTGCCGACCCAGCCCTTGTATCTGGTGGGAATGCCGGCCAGATTGTCGCCGACGATCCTTCCTTCGCGGTTGGCCAGGGAGCCCATGGGGGCGATGGATCCCTTGCCGGTGAGGATGTTTTTTACCTCGATGCAGTCTCCGGCCGCATAGATGTTCGGGTCCGAGGTTTGCAACCGTTCGTTGACCACGATGTTGCCCATGGCGGAAACGAGCAGCCCGGCTGCCTGGGCCAGTTCGCTTCTTGCTCTTACCCCAACGGCCATCACGACCAGATCCGCCTCCAGGGTTCGTTTGGGGGTGACCACCCGGCAGACCTTGCCGTCTTTTCCCTCAATAGCCGAGGCCCCCTCGCCGGTGAATACCGCCACCCCGCTTTCCTTAAGATGCGTTTCCAGCATGCGGGCGAAATCCCAGTCCACCAGGCGGGGCATGAGTTGGGGCATGAACTCGAGGATGGTGGTTTCAAGTCCCCACAGCTCGGTGAAGGCCTCGGCCATCTCAATGCCGATGGCGCCGCCGCCGATGACTACCGCCCGGCTCACTTCGCCCTTGGCGATCCGCTCCTTGATGGCAATGGCCTTGTGCAGATCGCTGATGGTGAAAACTCCGTCGAGATCCGCGCCGGGAATGGGCAGGACGTTGGGCCGGGCGCCGGTGGCCAGGACCAGATTGTCGTAGGGGATACTTTCCTGAGCCCCGGAGAAGAGATCCTCAACAAGGACGAATTTCTGCTGGCGGTCGATGGCCAGGACCAGGGTGCTGGTTCTGGCTGTGACCCCCTTGGCCTTGAGAAAAAAGGCTTCGTCCCTGGTCATGTGGAAGCTGGTGTTGCGCAGCTCTTTTTCGTCGGAGACATCGCCGGAAACAAAGTAAGGGATGCCGCAGCCTCCGTAGGAGATCAGGCTGTCCTGGTCGAGGATGGTCACTTCGGCATCCGGCAGGAGGCGTTTCACCCGGCAGGCTGTTTTAGGCCCGGCGGCAACCCCGCCGATAATCACGATTTTTTTCCCCATGGCAACAGTCCTTATTATGTAGAGTTAGCAGCAAAAACATGTCATTTGAATAAACGGTAGCCTATCGTGATTGTCTCTTTCTGTCAATCGGCGGAGGCGAAAGAAAAGGAAAAGAGTAAAGAGCTGTGGAGATGAAAACCAGGGGTGAAAACATGTCATTTTTTATTGACAAAGAGTTTGCCACTGGATATGGTCCTTTGACTGAATCACTGTTCACATTCTGCATGCAGTTGTTTGCCCTGCCTCGCGAAAACTCTCCAGTGCTGCGAGAGGGTAGCCGCGGTGCGGTGCGGACTGTTTTTGTATTTGGAACCCATTTAAATCACCTTAGTTAGGGAGGAATCGACAATGCCGAAGCATGATACGCCTTTGTTGGACGAGCTCGAAAAAGGCCCGTGGCCGAGTTTCGTCACTGACCTGAAGCGTCAGGCAGAGAAAAAGCCCGAATGTTTTGATATTCTGGGTCAGCTTGAGTTGTCCTACAAGGACAAGATTACCCATTGGAAACACGGCGGCATCGTTGGTGTATTCGGTTACGGCGGTGGTATTGTCGGCCGTTATTCTGATGTGCCTGAGCGGTTCCCCGGCGTGGCTCACTTTCACACCGTGCGTCTGAACCAGCCTTCCAGTATGTTCTACAACAGCGCAAAGCTTCGCGACATCTGCAATCTCTGGGAGAAATACGGTTCCGGCATGACCAACATGCACGGTTCAACCGGCGACCTGGTTCTGCTCGGCACAACCACCCCGAACCTGGAGCCCCTGTTCTACGACCTGACCCATGATCTGAATCAGGATCTCGGCGGTTCCGGTTCCAATCTGCGGACCCCGTCATGCTGCCTTGGCCGGGCCCGTTGCGAGTGGGGCTGCTATGACACCCAGGATCTCTGCCACACTCTGACCATGCACTACCAGGACGAAATCCATCGTCCGGCTTTCCCCTACAAGTTCAAATTCAAGTTTTCCGGTTGCCCCAACGACTGCGTTGCCGCCATCGCCCGTTCAGATTTTGCTGTTATCGGCACCTGGCGGGACGACATCCGCATCGATCAGGCTGCGGTCAAGGGTTACATCAGCGGCGAGTTCGCTCCCAATGCCGGCGCTCATTCCGGCAAGGACTGGGGCAAGTTCGACATCAAGACCGAGGTTATTGACCTCTGCCCCACCGGCTGCATGTGGATGGAAGGCGATACCCTCAAAATCGACAACTCAGAATGCACCCGTTGTATGCATTGCATCAACGTAATGCCCCGTGCATTGCGTCCTGGTTTGCAGCAGGGGGCAACCATCTGTGTCGGCGCCAAGGCCCCGATTCTTGACGGCGCCCAGTTCGCCACCATGACCGTTCCCTTTGTTGAGGTTAAGAAGAACGAGGATGGCGAGTTTGCAGAGATTGTTGAAGTTATCGAGAAGATCTGGGATTGGTGGATGGAAGTCGGCAAAAACCGTGAGCGCGTTGGTGAGACCATCCAGCGTATCGGCCTCCCGACCTTCCTGAAGGTTATGGAAATCACCCCTGCGCCGCAGCATATCAAAGAGCCCCGCTCCAATCCTTATGTATTCTGGCAGGAAGACGAGGTTGAAGGCGGCTGGGAGCGTGATGTTGTTGAGTTCCGCAAGCGTAACGCCCAATAAGGTGTGTGGCTGTTGTTGATACAACATTGAACATATTTGACATTACGATATAAGGAGGAATTATCATGGGTTACGATCCAGCGAATCCGATGGCCGACAGAATCACAGATATCGGTCCCCCACATTATGAGCAGTTTTTCCCGCCGGTAGTCAAAAATAACTACGGCAAATGGCTGTACCACGAGATTCTGCAGCCTGGCGTTTTGATGCACAAGGGTGAGAGCGGCGACGAGTGCTATACCGTCCGTGTTGGCGCGGCTCGTCTCATCAGTATCGAGCACATTCGCGAGGTTTGCGACATTGCAGACAAGCATTGCGATGGTTATATGCGTTGGACCACCAGAAACAATATTGAGTTCATGGTGGACAACAAGGCAAAGGTTCAGCCTCTTCTGGACGATCTGAAGAGCCGTGGCAACAAGTTTCCTGTCGGCGGCACCGGCGCCTCTGTCAGCAACTGCGTACACACCCAGGGTTGGGTTCACTGCCATACCCCGGCTACGGATGCTTCCGGCGTGGTTAAGGCCGTCATGGACGAGCTGTTCGACTACTTCACCAGCCACAAGCTGCCGGCCCAGGTTCGGGTTGCTCTCGCTTGCTGCCTGAACATGTGCGGCGCTGTTCATGCTTCCGACATCGCCATCCTCGGCGTACATCGTAAACCGCCGATGATCGACCATGACGCGATCACCGGTCTATGTGAGCTGCCCCTGGCCATCTCCGCATGTCCTCTGGGAGCGGTAAAGCCGGCAACCGCGAAGAACAGCAAAGGCGAGGACGTCAAGTCCGTCAAGGTAAACGCCGATCGCTGCATGTTCTGCGGCAACTGCTACACCATGTGCCCGGCTATGCCTCTGGCTGATCCGGACGGCGACGGTATCGCCATCCTGGTTGGCGGCAAGGTTTCCAACTCCAGGTCCATGCCGATGTTTTCCAAGCTGGTTATTCCCTTCCTGCCCAACACTCCGCCCCGTTGGCCGGAGACCGTTGCCGCAGTGAAGAATATCCTGGAGACCTATGCCAAGGACGCACGCAAGTACGAGCGGGTTGGCGAGTGGGCTGCCCGGATCGGCTGGGAGAAATTCTTTGAAAAGACCGGAATCCCGTTCACCATCAAGTCCATTGACGATTATCGTCTGGCTTATGATACTTGGAGAACTACCACTCAGTTCAAGTTCACCAGCCATATCGAGTAGAGCGGCCGTTCTTCAGTAGAGTCAGGTCAGTAGTTTCCTTGTTCGGGGAGCTGCTGACCTTGTTTCTTTGATTGTTGATGTGCCTGCGTAAAACCTTATTGAAAGGAGTAAGTACCATGGCATTAAGCAAAGATGAGTTGAAAGCAGCTATCCTTAACAAGGCGTTGACTGGTCCCAAGGCTCAGCTTTATGTTAAGGATTTTTATGCCTGTGACCCGGATGCCAAACCTCGTGATGTGAAGAACGCGGCCAACGATCTGGTAAAGGAAGGCAAGATGACTTTCTGGTCGAGCGGCAGCACCACCATGTACGCGGCACAAGGCCGAGCCAAGGACGAAGAAAATCGTTAGTCATTTGTTTTTCCGCGGGAATATGAAAAATGCAGAGGGTTTCCTCTGCATTTTTTTTTGCTTAATTTGAATGTCGTTTTGCGTTGGGAATTGGGCCATGCCCCAAGATTTGGACAAGCTTTTTGCCGCCGTTGATCAGGCCTTCAACTCCGTGCGTCAGGCGCATCCAGAGGCGATCACCTGCGGAAAGGGGTGCGCTGACTGCTGCCAGGCTGTTTTTGATGTGTCTCTTGTTGAGGCGGTAAATCTTCAGGACCGGGTTCAGCGGTTGAATCCAAAGGTTCAAGCACAGATAGCCGCGGCGGCGCAAGAGGCCAAACAGGCCTGGGAGCAACTGCTGGCTTCGCACCTCGATCCGGCCACGGCCAGGATCAGGTGCCCGCTTCTTGATGAACAAGGGGTTTGTCTCTGCTATGAGGCCCGCCCGGTGAACTGCCGGACTTACGGGATTCCCACGGTGATTGACGGCAAGGGACATGTCTGCGGCCTTTCCGGGTTCGAGCCGGGGAAATCATACCCCACGGTCAATCTTGTCAACCTGCAACGGATACTCCTCGAACTTTCCGTTCAGCTGGCAGGGGAAGAAAAGGGCGGCAGGCGCTGGCCTATCGCCGCAGTGATCCTCGATTTTCAGTAAGCGGTCACAGGGCACCACATCTTGCGGCGATCGGTCCGGCTCACGTACTTGATGTACGCATCGCCGTCCCGCTTGCCGCAATCTGCGGCACCCTGTGACCGCTTATAGCTGAGTTGATCAGTTTGTCTGCTCAAACGAAACTTATACCCGAAGGGTGAATTCCGTGGTTATTTGACTTCCGTAGGCACTCCCCCCGTGATCGGTTACGATTTCAGGTTAAGGATAAAGGAAAGAACTCAACCGTGCATGTTGCCTTTGCGCCTCTGCGTCTTGGCGTTACGTTTTTCAGTTGTCACACGCTTGCACCTTTTTTACTCCTTCTCGACCTCTGCCGCTTTTTGCCGGAACTTTTCCGCATGGCGGCTGTGTTTGAAGCTCTGGTGGATCGAGGCCGCTGTCCGGTATGCATCCGCGGCCTTGTCTTTTTCCCCTTTGGCCAGATAGATTTCCGCCAGAATCTCCAGGGTGTCCACTGAGCCCTGGGGATTTCTCAGGGCGCTGTATTCGTTCAGCACTTCTCCATAGAGACGGATGGCTCGGTCATAGTCTTTGGCATCGTACATGAGCTTGGCTTTTTTCTTTTCGATGGCAAAAAGACTGAAACGATCCGTGTGCTTCTGGCAGATGGCATAGGCCCGGTCATAATGGCTCAGGGCCATTGCGGTATCGCCGCGGGTAGCACAGATATCGCCCAGTTTGTCCGACGCATTGGCAACGCCATTGTCATTGCCTTCGAGCTCGAAGGCAATCAGGGCGTTGTGAAAGGCGTTGGCTGCCTGGGCCGGTTCGAGGTTTTTGAGAAATTCCTGGCCGGCCTCGTAGTCCAGTTGGGCCTGGCTTTTTTCTTCCTTTGCTTCCTGCTCCTGCTTTTGCTGTTCAGTCATTTTGGGGCTCTCTTGTTGGTAATTATCCAGCTTAATGCCGGGAATGATCAATAACCATCGATTTGTAACTATCCAGCAGTGGTGTACACCCAAAGGGCATAAGTTTCGTTTGGGCAGGCAAGCTGCCCAACTCAGCTATAGCAGCCAGGTAGAAGCCTGCGAAGTGCGCTGGTGCCTATGAGCAGGCTGATAACAACGCAGATGCGGTGCTGCTGAATAGTTACGTTCTGTGCAGCCGGGCGAGTGCTTCCCTGGCAAGTTCGGCCACGGTGGTGCGCACGGGTTGTCCCTGCTCATAAATGGTTAATTCGGCTTCATCGCCGGTAAGTTTTTCGATTTCGCTTTCCACCTCGGTGGCGGCAATTCGGCCCATGAGCCGGACCGCATGCCCCCTGGTGATTGCTTCCGGGTGGCTGACGAAGGGGAAGAGGCTGTAAAATGGGGTGGTGCGGACAAGATCCGGCCGTTTTTCCGCCAAGGTCCCCAAGGCCCAAAGCACTTGAACCCTGGAGGAGGGAACCCCCCGATGCATGAGCAGGTGTCTGGCAAAGGCGCCGTAGATGTCAGGACGCGCCGCGATGATGGAGCCGATAGACTCCAGCAGCCCCCAATGGGCGGCGGCTGAATCGGAACATGCTTCGTAGAGCCGGTGCAGCAGGTCGCTTACCGCCCCCGGTTTCCGGGTGGAAAGCCGCCTGCAGACCTGGCCCAGGAGATGAGCGTATTGCCAGCGCTTGCTCTCGTCCGGGTCATAGAGCAATCGCTGAATGAAACGCAGGGTCTTGAGATCGTCAAAGGCCAGGTCAACCAGACCGTCAATATCCTGATCCGCCACCATGCGGGTGACTGTCCCCTTATCGGCCCTCTGCTTTTTGCGTTTGGAGTCGCGGGCCGGCTCCATGGCGGGCAGGTCGCTTGCCGAATTTTCCTGGCAAAGGGCGCCGGCCTTGGCTTTTTTGTCCGTTTGCAGGCGGGTGGACAAGGCGGCAAGCTCCCGGTTGAGGCGGACAAAATAGAGAACCCCAGCTACCTTGCGGCCATCGACATTCTTGATTTCGTAAACCTGATGGGTCTGTTCGTCGTAATTGTCGATCCGGCCGGTAAGGTAATCTTCGTCGGGGAGCAGTTCCCAGGCTAGATCCCAGTTGTCGTCGCAGGCATGGACTATGGCCTCGACCATGGCCGCACCCACATTGAAGCCGGTGGGATCGCAGGTATAGGTCGCGCCGCACTGGCATTCGCCCAAGGTAAATTCGTCCAGCTTGCGCTGTACCGGCTCCTTGGGGCGCCCCACTTCCTGGCCGCAGAACGGGCACCAGGGCCGGACCTTTATTTGTGCATTTTTCACCATGATTACAGCTCGTTCTCGATGGCCTCGACCAAGCGCGGGTCAACCGTGTAGCCGAGCTCCTTCGCCTTGGCGAGCGATTTCTGGGCTGCTTTGAAATCATTATTGTAATAGAGCGCCACGGCGAGATTATTGTGAGCCATTGGGGCGTCCGGTTCGAGCTTAACCGCTTCTTTGGCCGCTTTGACCGCAAGCTCGAAATTTCCTGCCATGACCTGGGCTGAGGCCAGGTTGATCCAGGCCATGTGCATCTTCGGGTCGTTCATCGTGGCCAGGGTATAGGCCGCGATGGCCTTTTCCGGCTCGCCTTTTTGTTGCCAGATCAGGCCGATGTTGTTGTGGGGCAGGGCCAGAGCAGGATTTACCTGCACCGCCGCCTGATTGGCGGCCAGCGATTTGTCGAGCTCGCCCTGCTCAAAATGCATGGCCCCGATGTTGATCAGGGCTTCCACGGCCTGGGGGTCGATCTCCAGACATCTTTCCAGCGACTGCATGGCCTCGGCGGTTCTGCCGGCCTTGCGGTAGACCAGAGCCAGATGGTGATGGGCCACGATGTTGTCCGGGAGTTCAAGGCATTTCTGCTTAAGTTCTTCAATGATCTTGGTCAGGTCTTCCTGCTGGGCAGACATAGAGGTGTCCTCGTTTTGCAAAATGGTTGAAAATCGTTAGCCGTTATAACAAAATAGCCATGTCGTTTAAATGGCAAAAACGGCATAAGGATCCGTAACGGAATTGTTAAAAACCGCAGTGCCAACGACCTGTATGTTCCGTAACGGTTCCTAAATCCGCTTTGTAATTTCAAGAGAAAAGCAGATGGCGTTTCAAAAAAGCTTTGGCGCGGCAAGGGTCGGCAAACAGCCAAAGTGGGGATATATATAAGCATGGCCGCCGCAGTGTGCAAGGTGGCCAAGGTACCATATGCTGAAAACTTCGTCAAAATCTTTGCCGGTTTTGCTTGCGGCCGCGAGTGGACCGCGGCAACCGCTTGACAGCTGAAGCCACAGATGGTTTTCTGTGCGCCGGATGATCGAAATGCAGTTAATGATGATGACTACGGGGGGATGGGCTTGGTCGCAGAACAAGGATATTCCGCAAAGGGCTTGATCGTGGCCGGGCTGGGGGGAGGTTCAGGGAAAAGCGTGATTACGGTTGGGCTGGCCGCGGCTTTTTCCGGGCAAGGGCGATTGGTCGTCCCTTTCAAAAAAGGGCCTGATTATATTGACGCAGGCTGGTTGGCCCTGGCCGCCGGCTATCCCTGCTACAATCTTGACCCATATCTCATGACCCCGGAAGCACTCGGCCATTCTTTTCGCACCCATGCGCACGGGCGGGAGCTGGTCATCGTCGAGGGGAACCGCGGTCTTTATGACGGGGTTGATGCCGAGGGAACCTTCAGCACGGCCGAGCTGGCCAAGGCCCTGGGGCTGCCGGTGCTGCTAGTAGTTGACTGCACCAAGACCACCCGCACCGTGGCGGCCCTGGTCCTGGGCTGCCGGAGCTTTGACCCTGAGGTGAAAATAGGCGGGGTGATTTTAAACCGGGTGGGTACCCCCCGACACGAGACCATCGTCCGGCAGGCGGTGGAGCAGTATACCGGAATCCCGGTTCTGGGTGCCATGCCCCGGTCCAGGGAAGACGCCTTTCCGCAGCGGCATCTGGGGATAACCCCCTGTCCGGAGCATGCGGGAGCAGAGGCGGCGGTGCAGACTTTGGCCGGGATGGCAGCGCGCTATCTGGATCTTGCCCGGATAGAAAAGATGATGGCTCCCTGCGCCAGCGAGCCGGAAGCGCCGCGCCCGGAGCAGAAAAGGGGTGAGGCGCCGGTGCGGATCGGTATCCTCAAGGATGCCGCCTTTCAGTTTTACTATGCGGAAAATCTGGAGGCCTTGGTCCGGTGCGGCGCTGAGCTGGTGGAGATCAATGCCTTGACCGCTCCGGAGCTGCCGGTGCTTGACGGACTCTATATCGGCGGGGGCTTTCCGGAAACCAGCGCCAGGGCGCTGTCTGCCAATGATTCCTTCAGGGGTTCCCTGAAAAGGGCAGCCGAGGCCGGATTGCCCATCTACGCTGAGTGCGGCGGCCTGATTTATCTTGGCGAGAGCATGGTGCTTGGCGATGAGGTTTTCCCTCTGGTGGGCCTTTTTCCGGTACGCTTCGGGTTAAGGGAAAAACCCCAGGCCCATGGCTATACCGTGCTTAAGGTAGAGGGACAGAATCCTTACTATCCGGAGGGAACCGAGATCAAGGGACACGAATTCCGCTACAGCCGGGTGGAGGAGTGGGGCGGGGAGAGCAGCCGGCTTGCCCTGCGAATGGAGCGGGGGGTGGGGTTTGCCGATGGCCGGGACGGGTTGGTGTTCAAGAATGTCCTGGCTCTGTATACCCATGTCCACGCCCTGGGCACCCCGACCTGGGCACCGGCTTTGCTGGCCAGGGCGCAGGAGTATCGGACGGCGCGGGGGTAATGCTTTCCGGTTATTGGTTGGTGTAAACGCCGAGAACCTTGGCCTCGATTTTCATTCTGGTGGCGCCATCAGGCAACGGCTCCTGCCAGTGAATGAACTGGGTCAATACTCTGGCAAAGGCGCCATTGTCCTTTTTGCAGGCATCGCAGATGCTCTCGGCATCGTCACGGTAGATGATCACCTTGCTGGCCGGCTCGCCTATTTTATCAACCGCCGCCATCTTCCGGCAGCCGCATTCCAGCCGGATGACTGCCACCCCGATCCCCTCTGGGCTTCCTTCCAAAATACCGGCAATCATGGCTTCTTCATTTTTCTGGGCCTTGAGTTCCGGGCCTGGGGTGGTCTTTTTTTTGATTTTTGGTCTGCTGCTCATAACAAAGGGCCTTTTTCGGACAGGTTGAAAGGTAAGCGATCACAGGGCACCACATCTTGCGGCGATGATCGGTCCGGCTCACGTATCATGATGTACGCATCGCCGACCCGCTTGCCGCAACCTACAGCACCCTGCGATCGCTTTTAGTTGAGTTGAGCAGCTTGTCTGCTCAAAACGAAACTTATACCCTAAGGGTGATTCCGTGGTCATTTGACTTTCGGAGCCTACCCCGTGATTAGTTACGTTGAAAGTAATACAGGGGGAAACGCCCGCAAGAATATCCAAAGGTATCCTAAAAGATCAGCGTCAACAGGTCAACCTGAATCGTCTTTTCCCGTGGGCTGGCCAGATTGTGGCATAGTTTCTTTTTTATTGACAAAAAAATGGGGGTGAATTAGAGGGAAAGGGAAATTTATCTCTTTTCCTGGAACCATGACGGAATGTTGTGCGATTCGAGACGGTTCCCTACGTTGCTATCGCTGCTACCGTTTTTGCCATTCTAATAACGACATTTTTGTTGCAACGGCTTATCAATTTTTTCAACCTTATATGGAGGAAGTACTATGTGGCAGATTGACATTGACAAGGACAAATGCGTTGGTGATGCAGAGTGTGTAAATGCTTGCCCCGCACAGGTGTATGAGATTGTTGACGGTAAGGCCGAAGCTGTTAACGCTGACGAGTGCCTGGGCTGTGAAACCTGTGTAGAGGTTTGCCCCGAGGGAGCAATCACCGTCACCGAGGTGTAATGTAGAAATTCAGGAGTCGTTTTAACAACTTGTCCATGGACGTTTTTTTGCGGCTCCTCATGCCGTCCTTGCCAATGTGACGGCAAGGTATTCTGTGCTAACGGCTTGCAGAATATTTTTGAAGTGTGTAGGCCTATTCCCACGATCGGGGATAGGCCTATTTATTTAGGAGCCGGCACTGAATAACTTGCCCAGTTTGGCTCAATCCTTTACGGCTCCTTACACCCAAAGGGCATAAGTTTCGCAGGAGCAGACAAGCTGCTCAGCTCAGCTTTATGCTGTTTTGGCTATTGTGAATGGCGGAGTTATCTTGTCCCAACGGCTTAGGGGCCTTTGAGAAATAACCAGGGCATTTTATTTTTTTGTTTCGGCCAGTTATGCCGGTTACGAAATTTCGGGGGTACGGATATTGTTGCACAACGGCTTGCAGGCTATGCCCGGTTTCGTTATGGTGTTGCAGAGCTGGGAGGAGGAAGCATGAGCTGGGTGGCGCGGTTTAAGCCTGGGGCGAGTACCAGAACCAATCTGCTGGTCGCCGCGCTGATGTGGAGTTTCGGCGGCCTGTATCTGATGGTGCGTGGCTACCTCCTGGCCGAGGCGCTGTCTTGGATTTTTCTGGGGGCGGCTCTTGGGCTTGGCACTCTGAAGGCTTTTTTGGTTATTGAACGGGCGGCCCGGAAGAATATTGCCCGGATTGTGGCACGGCCTGCAGGGATGTGTATTGGCGGCGTATATTCTTGGGGGATGTGGGGGCTGGTCGTCTGCATGATGCTTGGCGGTCGCCTGTTGCGCAATTCCGCCGTGCCTCACCTAGTGGTCAGTGTTATATATCTTGCGGTCGGCTGGGCTCTCCTGTTGTCGAGCCGGCTCATCTGGCAAGAGTGGAGGGTGCGGAAGCCTCTTCGCTGAAAGAACGGGTTGCTTGAGATGGGAACACCTTCCTGGAATCGAGTTGAGATAGATCGTGGAGCCCTGCGCCATAATTTTCGGCAGGTGCGAAAACTGGTCGGCGCAGACGTGGGTATTCTGGCGGTGGTCAAGGCCGATGCCTATGGGCATGGGCTTGTCCCGGCGGCCCGGGCCTTTGCCGAGGCAGGGGCCGACTCTTTTGGCGTGGCCGAGGTCGAAGAGGGGGTGCGGCTGCGGCAGGCAGGGATAACCGGGCAGATTGTGATCATGCTCGGGGTTGACCGGCAGGGGGCGGCGGAGGCGGTGGCCCATGATCTCACCCCCGTGGTTTACACCATGGAGGCGGTTGAGGCGCTTGCCGAGCAGGCGGCCCGGGCAGGCTGCCGGAAAGGGGTGCAGCTCAAAGTCGATGTCGGCATGGGGCGTTTTGGTCTTCCCCCCCACGAACTGGAACCTTTCCTTGTCGGCCTGCGTCGGTTTCCCTCGCTTTATCTCGCGGGAATCGCCAGTCATTTTCCCAAGGCCGATGCGGAAGACGATACCATTACCGAAGAGCAGTATCGAGTTTTTCAGGAATTGCTGGCCGAGATACAGGGCGTCGTTGACGGGCGAATCATCCATACCGCCAATTCGGCCACACTGTTGCGGTATCCAGAAATGCGTTGTGATCTGGTGCGGCCTGGCATTTCACTCTATGGATGTTATCCGGCGGAATGGCTGCAACAGGCTTCAGCCCTGGACTTGCGGCCGGTCATGCGTTTTGCCACCACGGTGCTCCAGGTCAAGGAAGTGCCTGCGGGGCAGGGGATCAGCTACGGACACCGATATGTGACCGACCGGCCCACCCGGCTGGCGGTTCTGCCGGTTGGCTATGCGGACGGCTATCTGCGGCGAATGACGGGCAAGGCCGCGGTTTTGCTGGCCGGGCAGCGGGCGCCGGTTCGTGGTATGATTTGCATGAACGCCTGCATGGCCGATGTCACGGAGATTCCCGGGGTCAAGGCCGGGGATGAAGCCGTACTGCTTGGCCGGCAGGGGGCGGGGGAGATCAGGGCCGAGGAGATCGCCCGCTGGTCCGACACCATTAATTATGAGATCCTCTGTCTTTTTGGTTCCTGCAACAGGCAGGTGCATCATGACAGTGAAGAATCAGTAATACAGCCGGGTTGCTAAAAAAATATTTTCCGGATTAGAAACGCGATGATTAAGACACGTCTGAAGACACTGATAGACCACTGCTTTACCCAGGGAGTCGAGGCCGGGTTCTGGTCCGCCGCCGCGGCGGGGGCATATTCCCTGGACGAGCCCAAGCACGCGGGCCAGGGCGATCTGGCCACCAATCTGGCCATGGTGGTGGCCGGAAAGGATAAAAAAAATCCCCGGGCCATTGCCGGCCAGCTGGTGGAGATGCTTGCCCCCCATGCCGAGTTGCTGGAGCGGGTGGAGATCGCCGGGCCCGGCTTTGTCAATTGTTACATCAACAAGAATGTCTGGCAGTCGGTACTGCCCGAGGTCTGCGCTCAGGACGCAACCTTTGGTCTGAGCAGCATCGGACAGGCCAAGAAGGTGCTGGTCGAGTTTGTCAGCGCCAATCCCACCGGCCCCTTGAGCGTCGGGCACGGGCGGCAGGCGGTTTTAGGCGATGCCATCGCCAGCCTCCTTTCCGCCACCGGCCATCAGGTCACCAGGGAATATTATTACAACGATGCCGGCCGGCAGATGCGGGTACTGGGCGAATCCACCCGGGCCCGCTATCTGGAGGCGCTGGGGTTGCCCTTCACCTTTCCAGAAGACGGCTATCAGGGCCAGTACATCCGGGATATCGCTCAAGCGCTCATCGAGGAGCAGGGCGATGCCCTCAAGGATGAGCCGGAGGTCACCCCTTTCAAGAACAAGGCCGAGCAGGTAATCTTTGCCGATATCAACGGAACCCTGCATCGGTTGGGCATCGTCTTTGACAACTATTACAACGAACATTCCCTCTATGAAAACGGCCTGGTTGACGATGTGGTCGCTTCCCTGCGGGAAAAGGGGCTGGCCTACGATCAGGACGGGGCGGTGTGGTTCAAGGGCACCGAGTTCGACCTGCCACAGGACCGGGTGATCATCAAATCCACCGGCGAGCCTACTTATCGGCTGCCGGACATGGCCTACCACCGGGAGAAATTTAAGCGCGGTTTTGACTGGATGGTCGATATCTTCGGCTCCGACCATATCGCCACGGTGCCGGATGTGCTGGCCGGGGTCAAGGCTCTGGGCTATGATCCGGGCAAGGTGACCGTGGTACTGCACCAGTTCGTCACCTTGCTCCGCGATGGACAGCAGGTGAAGATGTCCACCCGCAAGGCCAATTTCGTCACCGTGGACGAATTGCTCGACGAGGTCGGCCCGGATGTGGCCCGTTTCTTTTTTCTCATGCGCAAGGCGGACAGCCAGCTGGAGTTTGATCTGGATCTGGCCACCAAGACCAGCCAGGAAAACCCGGTCTATTATGTCCAGTACGCCCATGCCCGGTTGCACAGCATCCGCAGGCAGGCCGAGGCCAAGGGGGTTGCCCCAGGTAGTCTGGCAGAGGCGCCGCTTAACAGGCTGATCCTGGAGGACGAGACTCAGCTTCTCAAGGCCTTGGCCTCTTTCCCAGCTCTGGTGGAGGGCGCGGCCCTTGATCTCGCCCCGCACCGGCTGGTCTTTTTTCTCCAGGACCTTGCCGGGCAGTTCCATAGTTACTACAATAAGCACCGGATCGTTTCCGCCGAGGATGAGGAATTGAGCCGGGCCAGGCTCTGGCTGGCCATGGGCTTGCGGATCGTCTTGCGCAATGGCCTTGCCCTGATTGGGGTGAGCGCCCCGGAATCCATGTGAGGTTGTAATTGTCCAGCAGCAACCCATCTTGCGGCGATCGGGCCGGCTCACGTACTTGAGGTACGCTTCGCCGTTCCGCTTACCGCAACCTGGGGCACTGCTGAATAGTTACGGTTTGGTGGTATTATTCATTTCCGGCATCGAGCTGGATAGTTACGCAGGGCATAGACTGTCCTGGTGCAAAGATCAGCATGGGAGGGGTTGTCCTGGGTTTCCGGGCAACGGAGAATTAGTTTATGAGTGCAGCGAGCAAGAAAGGCAGATTTGTTATCCGTTTTGAGCTGGGGTTGTTGGGGATGCTCAGCCTGACCCTGGTCACCGGCTGCATCTTTTTATGGATGTTCATTATCGGCATCTGGGCCGGGCAGACTATCCTTAAGCCTGCTCCAGGAGAGGAAAAGACCTCTCTGGCAGAGATTGCCGGGGTGCTGCATCCGGAAACGGCCGTTATCGAGCCCCACGCTTCTTCCGAGCCAAAGAAAGATTCGCCGGAACAGGCCCCTGCTTCCGAATCGGAATGGGCTGCGGCCGAGCCTTCCTTCTTTGCCCTGCAGGTTTCTGCGGTACCTGATCAGGACCGGGCACAGCAGGAATTGGCTCATTGGCGGGAAAGGGGCTATGAGGCCTTTCTCTTGCCACCCGAGGATAAGGATGATCCTTTTCTCCGGATATATGTGGGCAAATTTGACAAACTGGCCGAGGCCAATCAGCTTATCGTCAAGCTGGAAAAAGAGGAAAAGGTCAAGGCCTACATCGCTTTGCTGCCGGCTTCCCGGCTCCCGGCCCCCTGATTTTTTTTGTCGGTGGATGTGGTAGAATGAACAGAATTATTCCGGCTTGGCGGGCGGAAAATTTTTGAAACCGTCATGATTGTTGAAATCGCAAAAAGCCGTGATTACAACGGTTATTGCTTGGTACTCTTTGATTACAGGTTACGGACCTGTGGCTTTCTTCCTTTTTTGCGAGATTATTCATGATTCGTGATGCCAGGATGGATGATGTCAAGGTGATGTATGCCCTGTTGCAGCATTTTGCCAACAAGGATCTGCTCCTTGGCCGCTCTTTGAGTTCTCTCTACGACCAGCTGCGGGATTTCAAGGTTTTTGTCAAGGAAGGTAGTGATGATTCCCCCGCCGGGCAGATTCTCGGGATCTGCGCCCTGCATGTCTGCTGGGAAAACCTGGCGGAGATCCGCTCTTTGGCCGTGGCGGAAGAAGCCCAGGGCCAGGGGCTAGGCAGACAGCTGGTCGAAGCCTGCTTGGCCGAGGCCGATCATTTCGGCATTACCAGGGTTTTTACCCTGACTTATCAGCCCGCTTTTTTTGAGCGGCTCGGATTCAGGGCTATTGATAAGAGCGAACTCCCCCATAAGGTGTGGAGTGATTGTATTCAGTGTCCGAAATTCCCTGATTGCAACGAAGAAGCCCTGATCTGGGAAAGATAAAGCTGAGTTGAGCAGCTTGCCTGCTCGTACGAAACTTATGCCCTTTGGGTGAAAAGCTGAGTTGAGCAGCTTGCCTGCTCGTACGAAACTTATGCCCTTTGGGTGAAAAGCTGAGTTGAGCAGCTTACCTGCTCAAACGAAACTTATGCCCTTTGGGTATAAATAAATCGTAAAAAACGATGGTCGCGCCGGGGTGTGCCTTGCGGCATGCCGGCGGCGTTAACCTCCTGGAGTGGAAATATGTTCGGTTCTGTTTTGAAAAAGATTTTTGGCAGCAAGAATGAGCGGGTTCTCAAAAGCATTCAGCCGCTGGTGGCGGCGATCAATCAGCTTGAGCCAGAGGTCAAAAAACTCGATGATGCCTCTCTGGCGGCGAGGACCGGACTCTTCAAGGAGCGGCTTGCTGCCGGGGCAACTCTGGACAGCCTGTTGCCCGAGGCCTTTGCCGTTTGCCGGGAGGCGGCCTGGCGGGTTCTGGAAATGCGTCATTTCGACGTGCAGCTTATCGGCGGCATAATCCTCCATCAGGGCAAGATCGCCGAGATGAAAACCGGTGAGGGGAAAACCCTGGCCGCCACTCTGGCCGTCTATCTCAATGCCCTTACCGACCGGGGGGTGCATGTGGTCACGGTCAACGATTATCTGGCCCGGCGCGATGCCGAATGGATGGGCAAGCTTTACCGTTTTCTCGGGCTTTCTGTCGGCTCCATTCTGCATGGGATGGATGACGCGGCCCGCCGGGAGGCTTATGCCTGCGACATCACCTACGGCACCAACAACGAGTTCGGTTTTGATTATCTGCGCGATAACATGAAGTTTGATCTCAATGATTTCTGCCAGCGCGAATTCCACTACGCCATTGTCGACGAGGTGGACTCCATCCTGATCGACGAGGCAAGAACCCCGCTGATTATTTCCGGCCCGGCCGAGATGTCCACCGAGCTTTACGAGCGGGCGGACCGGATCATCCCGAAGTTCAAGGTCGACGAGCATTACACCATGGACGAGAAGGCGCGCTCGGTTTCGCTAACCGAGGAAGGGGTGGCCCTGGGCGAGAAGCTGGTCGGGGTGGACAACCTCTACGATCCCCGGAATATCGAGTGGCTGCATCATCTGAACCAGGCCTTGAAGGCCAATGTCCTCTTCAAGCGGGACGTGGACTATCTAGTGCGCAACGATCAGGTGGTGATCGTGGATGAGTTCACCGGTCGGGCCATGGAGGGCCGCCGGTTCAGCGATGGTCTGCATCAGGCTTTGGAGGCCAAGGAACGGGTCAAGGTGGAGCGGGAGAATCAGACCCCCGCCTCGATCACCTTTCAGAATTACTTCCGGATGTATGAAAAGCTCGGCGGCATGACCGGCACCGCAGACACCGAGGCAGCGGAGTTCAAGAAGATCTACAACCTCGACGTAGTGGTGATTCCCACCCACAACAACATGATCCGCCGGGATTATGCTGATGTCATCTATAAAAACGCCAAGGCCAAGGATCGCGCCATCATCAGGGAGATTCAGGAGTTACACAAAAAAGGCCAGCCGGTGCTGGTCGGCACCATCAGCATCGATGTTTCCGAGAAGATCTCGGCCATGCTGAAAAAAGAGGGAGTGCCCCATGCGGTACTCAACGCCAAGCAGCATGAGCGGGAGGCCGAGATCGTCGCCGATGCCGGACAGAAGGGCAAGGTTACCATCGCCACCAACATGGCGGGGCGCGGCACCGACATCAAGCTGGGTGAAGGGGTGGTTGAGCTGGGCGGCCTGCATATCCTCGGCACCAGTCGGCACGAGAGTCGGCGGATCGACAATCAGCTGCGCGGACGTTCCGGCAGGCAGGGCGATCCGGGTTCCTCCCGTTTTTACCTCTCCCTGGAGGACGACTTGCTGCGGATCTTCGGCTCCGACCGTATCTCGGGAATCATGGACAAGCTGGGCATGGAAGAGGATGAGCCCATCGAGCACGCCATGATCAGCCGGGCCATCGAAAACGCCCAACGCAAGGTGGAGGGGCATAACTTCGATATCCGCAAGCACCTGCTCGAGTATGACGACGTGATGAACAAGCAGCGCGAGGTTATCTACCGTCAGCGCCGCGAGGTTCTAAGTACGGATGATGTCCATGAGGTAGTGACCGATATGCTGCCGGAGCTGGCCGAAATGGTGGCGCATGAATTTGCCGAGACAAGGGTCGCCTCGGAAGAGTGGGATTGGGCCGGAGTCTCCGAAAGGATCTTTGCCCTGTTCGGCTTTGCCGGGGAGTGGAGCGAAGCGGAAAAAAAGGAGCTGGATCCGGCCTCCCTTGCCGAGTTGATCCTCTCCGCGTTGAAAGAGCGTTATGCCCGGCGGGAGCAGGAGATCGGTGCTGCCAACATGCGTCATCTGGAACGGGTGGTCCTCCTGCAGATTGTGGACCACCACTGGAAAGAGCACCTGCTCAACATGGACCACCTGAAGGAAGGCATCGGCCTGCGCGGCTATGGGCAGAAGAATCCCTTGGATGAGTACAAGAAGGAAGGCTTCAACATGTTCGGCGAGATGATCGGGACCATGAAGTCCCAGACCGTCAGCACCTTGTTTCGCCTCCAGCTGGTGCGGGACGATGAGGTGGCCGAGCTGGAGCGCGAGCAGCGGCAGCAGCGGCAGCCCATGCAGCTGAGCCGCGGCGACGAAGATGAGGCCGAACACAAGCCGTTTTCCCGCGAGGGTGACAAGGTGGGGCGCAACTCCGACTGCCCCTGTGGCAGCGGGCAGAAATACAAACGGTGCTGCGGTAAGAGCGGCGGGAATAAATGATTAGTGCTGAGTGCTTAGTGCTGAGTACCGAGTATTCGGAACTCAGCACTCGGAACTCGGAACTTTAATCAGCATATGGACCTTCGGAGGCGTCCTTCGTGATTAGTTACAATGAGATGGTTACGGAAGATTTTACAGTCCAGGGGTTCCGGGCAGCGGCGGTAAACTCCGGGATCCGCGGCAAGGAGAGGCTTGATCTGGCCCTGATCGTCAGCGACAAGCCAGCCGTGGTGGCCGGGGTGTTCACCACCAGCCTGGTCAAGGCGGCGCCGGTGCTCCTTGACATGGAGCGATGCAAAACCGGCAAGGCCCAGGCCATTCTGGTCAATTCCGGCATTGCCAACGCCTGTACCGGCGAGGAAGGCATGCGGCTGGCCCGCTTTACTACGGCCATCGCGGCGGATGCCTTGAATATCGCCCAGGAGCTGGTACAGGTCTGCTCCACCGGCATCATCGGTCAGCAACTGGAGTTGGCCTGTTTTCAGCGGGGGATTCCCAAGGCGGCGCAAGCCCTTGCCGCCGACGGCCTTACTGAGGTGGCCTCAGCAATCATGACCACCGACACGGTGCGGAAGATCGCAGTGCGCACCGTCCTCATCGACGGCAAACCGGTCAAGCTTCTCGGGATGGCCAAGGGCGCGGGCATGATCATGCCCAACATGGCCACCATGCTTTCCTTTATCCTCACCGATGCCGCGATTGCTCACGATCTCCTCCAGTCCACCCTGAAAAAGGTGGTGGCTAAAACCTTCAACGCCATAACCGTGGACGGCGACACCAGCACCAACGACACGGTGCTGGTTTTGGCCAATGGTCTGGCGGACCATCCGCCCCTTGCCGAGGACCGACCCGAGGGGGTGCAGGCCTTTGCCGCCGCCCTGGAAGACCTGTGCAAGGAGCTGGCCCTGATGATCGTCCGGGACGGAGAGGGGGCGACCAAGCTGGTGACCATAAGGGTCCAGGGAGCGGCCTCGGAGGCGCAGGCCGAGCTGGCGGCCCGGGCCGTGGCCAACTCCAGTCTGGTCAAGACCGCCTTTTTTGGCGAGGATGCCAATTGGGGCCGGATCATCGCCGCTCTGGGCCGCTCCGGCGCCCAGTTTGACCAGCACCTGGTGGACATCGCCTTTGACGATGTGCGCATGGTGCAGCACGGTTTGGGCCAGGGCGGCGAGGTAGAGGCTCGGGCCACGGCGGTCCTCAAGAAACCCGAGTTCTTGGTCACCATCGACCTGCATGCCGGTGAGGGACGCAAGGATATTTACACCTGCGATTTCTCCCTGGATTATGTGAAGATCAACGCGGATTACCGCTCTTAAGTGACGGCCTGCCCTGATTCAGTTACAAATTTTTCGGCGGAGGTGGCATGCGTAAGTTTCTTTTCCCGGCCTTGCTCCTTGCCGTTGTAGCCATCGGCCTGCTCCATCTTTTCACCCCCGGCGATTTCCATCTGTCCCACAACATCTACCGGCGGCTCAGTTATTTTCCCATCGTCCTCGGCGGCCTCTGGTTTGGAGTGGCCGGCGGCCTGGTTCTGGCCGTACTCTCCTCCATCGCTTTTATTCCCCATGTTCTTCTCTATGTCGGCCACGGCTCGCAGGCGCTCAGTGAGCTGATGGAGATTGTTCTCTATCTGGCGGCCGGTCTGCTGGTCGGAGTGATCTCCGGGCGGCAGATCCGGCTGCGCGAAGGCTACCAGCAGTTGGCCGAAAAACTCCAGGCCTCCTATGCCCGGCTCCATGAAGAAACCGCCCAGCTCATCGAGGCGGAGACCCGGCTGGCCGCGGCCCAGAAATTTTCCGCCCTGGGCAGGCTCTCCGCCTCCCTGGCCCATGAAATAAAGAATCCCCTTGCTTCCATCAAAGGCACAGCGGAGATTCTCCGCGAGGAATTTCCTGGAGACCATCCCAAGCGGGAGTTTGTGGATATCCTTTTCAAGGAAACCGGCCGGTTGCAAAATACGGTGGAGGAGATTCTTCTTTATGCCAAGGGGCGGCCCCAGGAAAAGGAAGAGCATCTTGAACCGTTGGCCGCGGTGGCCCGGCACGTCGGCGCCCTGCTGGAAAGACAGCTGCGGGGAAAACAGGTGCATATCAGCCTGCCGGAAAATGACGAGGCCCGGCAGCTGCTGGTGGAGGGCGCCAAGTTTTCCCAAGTGTTCCTGAATCTTGCGCTCAATGCCCTGGACGCAGTCGGTACGGGGGGGCAGATTTGGTTGACGGTCGAAAGTGCCGGGGCAGGAAGCTGGCTGCTTTCGCTCTGCGACGATGGGCCTGGCGTACCGGAGGCGGAAAAGGAAAGAATCTTCGCTCCGTTTTATTCCGGCAAGTCCGACGGCACCGGTCTCGGTCTGGTGATCAGCCGCAAGATCGTGGAGAGCTACGGCGGCAGCCTGCGGGTCACGGACCGTACGGGGGGTGGGGCCTGCTTCGAGATTCTCCTGCCCGCCGGAAACGGCGCCGAGGTAAGACTGTCAGCAGAGGAAAGTGCATGAAACCCCGGATCCTGCTGATTGATGATGATCCGAGCCTGCGGCGGGTTACGGAGTATAACCTGAGCAGCGGCGGCTTTACCGTGTTCTCCGCACCCTCGGGCCGGGAAGGGTTGGCACTTTTTCATCAGCACAGCCCGGATCTGGTCATTACCGATGTGCAGCTCGGCGATCTGGACGGCTTGCAGATTTTGGCGGCGGTGAAAAAGGAGTCGCCCCTTACCCCGGTGCTGGTGATCACGGCCTTCGGCTCCATCGAGCTGGCAGTCAGGGCCATGCAGGAGGGGGCCTTCACCTTTCTGGCCAAGCCTTTTGACCGGGAGGCCCTGCGGCTTTCCTGCCGTAAAGCCCTGGAGATGCGGGCGCTGCTTGAGCAGAAACAGCAGCTGCGCGGCGAGGTCAACCGGCTCACCGGCACCGAGGGCATGGAAACCGCCAACCCGGCCATGCGTGAGTTGCTCGATACGGCCAGGCGCGCGGCCAACAGCGAGGCCACCGTGCTCATTGCCGGAGAATCTGGCACCGGCAAAGAGGTGCTGGCCAGGCTCATCCATCAGCACAGCCCCAGGGCGCAGGGACCCATGGTGGCGGTGAACTGTGCCGCCATTCCGGAAAATCTGCTGGAGAGCGAACTTTTCGGCCATGTCAAAGGCGCCTTCACCGGCGCGGTGAGCAGCCGCAAGGGGAGATTTCAGTCCGCCGCCGGCGGCACCCTGTTTCTCGACGAGATCGGCGAACTGCGCCTGGATCTCCAGGCCAAGCTGCTTCGCGCCATCCAGGAGAGGGTGGTGGCGCCGGTCGGCGCGGAGCAGCCGGAGGCGGTGGATGTCCGGTTGATCGCCGCCTCCAACCGTGATCTCTACGCAGCCATCGGCGAGGGCACCTTCCGGGAGGATCTCTATTACCGGCTGGGGGTTATTCTCCTGCATCTCCCGCCCCTGCGGGAACGGCGGGAGGACATTCCGGGGCTGGTGGCCCATTTTCTTCTGAAGGTGGGCGCTCCCGCCGGGGTGCGCTTTTCCGCCGAGGCCTTGTCCAGGCTCAAGGCCCATCCATGGCCCGGCAATATCCGCGAACTGCAAAATATTGTCGAGCGGGCGGTTATCCTGCGCAAGGGGCTGCTCATCGAACCGGCTGAACTTCAGCTTGCTGCCGCTCCCCAGCCGGCAACCGCAAACGGGCTTCCGGAAATTCCGGATGAGGGCCTTTCTCTGGAAGCGGTGGAGCAGGGGCTGATTAAAAAGGCTCTGGCAAAGGCCAACGGCAATCGTTCCGAGGCTGCCCGCCTGCTCAAGATTCCCCGCCATGTTCTGATCTATCGCCTGGAAAAATTCAAAATCTAGTAACTGCCCAGCAGCACCGCATCTTGCGGCGATCGGTCCGGCTCACGTACTGAAGTACGCATCGCCGTCCCGCTTATAGCTGAGCTGGGCAGCTTGTCTGCCCTAGCGAAACTTATGCCCTCTGGGTGCACCGCAACCTGCGGCACTGCTGGGCAGTTACGGCCTGCACATGGGCACCAGCTAGCATCGCCGGGCTCTGCCTGCTACCGATTTTCTGTCTCCGATGAAGAATATTCTCTAAGCTCTTTGGCTAATATTCTGCATAATTCCGTCGTCCCTCCCTGCTTTCCAGTTGAACCTCATCCCATAAAACACTTTCAGGCAAAGGGTTGCCGCAATTTTTTGCGCGGCTGGCATGGCGTTTGCTTTGTCCGGATGGTGTTTAAAGATAACGGGAGGCAATAATGGAAACGAAAAAGAGAAACATCAAACGCTATATCTTTGGCACCCTGGCGGTACTTCTCATCCTGGCCTGGGGTTGGTGGGGATTGGGCAACTCTCCCTCTTTTGCCGGGAAGCTGGAAAGCTCCACCTTTCAGGTGGTGGGAATATCTTGCTCCGCCTGTCTGCCCCCCATCCGGGAAGCACTATTCAAGCAGCAAGGGATGGTGGAGATGAAGGCGGATCTGGATCGAGGTCTCCTGCGCATCGAGCACCGGCCGCCCCTGAGCGAGGAAACCATTGTTCGGGTGTTGGGCGATCTCGGCTATCCGGCAAAAGCAGTGCCGGAGCAGGTTGCCTCGGCAGGCGGAGAAGCAGCGGCGAAGGGTTGCTCCGGTTGCGGGCCGAGAGGCTGTTCGGCAACGGCGGCATCCTGGGGAGAGCTTGGCCGGAAAATATTCGGCATCGGCAAGCCATAAGAAAAACAAGGAGAAACGTGGTGAAAAAAATATCTGTAGCAGTGATGGCTGGGGCAATGCTGGTGATGCTGATCGGCACGGCCATGGCCGGGTTTTGGGGGGATAGGGTGAAAACACTCACTCCGAGCAATGGCCGGCTGGAAATTCCAGTGGCTTCCGTCAATGACGGTAAGGCGCACCATTTCAAAGTTGGGGCCACCGACGGCGTCATGGTGACTTTCTTTGTCTTGAAAAGTAATGACGGCGTCATCCGTGCGGCCCTGGATGCCTGCGATGTATGCTATCGGGCGGGTAAGGGCTACGAACAGAGCGGTGACGAGATGGTCTGCCAGAACTGCGGCATGCGTTTTCCCTCGGCCAAGATCAACGAGGTCAAGGGCGGCTGCAATCCGGCTCCCCTGACCAGGGCCATTGAAGGGGACAAGCTGGTGATCGCCATGGCCGACATCGATCAGAATAGCTGGTATTGCAAATTCAAAAAGTAGTAACTGTCCAGCAGCACCGCATCTGCGTTGTTATCAGCCTGGCTCATGTGCGCAAGCACACGTCGCAGGCTTCTGCCTAGCAGCTACGGCACTGTTGAACAGTTACTGTCTCTGGTCTTGGAAACTAAGGATGAGGTGACACCGCTGATGTCTTACGATCTTGAAAAATACCGGGAAAAACGGGAGCGGGTTTTGGGGGTGAAAAAACGGGGCCTGGAATTCGGCCGCGTGGTGACCATTTTATCCCTCGCCATTCTCCTTGGCCTGGGGCTGGTGGTAATCCCCAGGGCCATCGCCTTTCTGCAAAACCGCCAGCTGGAGGATGCCATTTACAAATTGTCCGGAGAGAGGACCGGAGCGGAGCAGGTTCTGGCGGAACTCAAAAAGCAGGAGGGGGTGCGCGAGGTGGTGCTGGATCCCCATGGCTCACGGGTGGTGGTGACCTTCAACAAGGAAAAGCTTGATACGGCAAGGATTTCCGCCTTTTTTCTGCAACAGGGAGCGCAGGCGGTGTTGCTCAATGAGGTCGGCCACAGCCAGAGGATGCACACCATGAAAAAGGAGGCTGCGGCAACCGGCGGCCGGTAACGGCGGCCATGCTTGTGCAGGAAAAAACCGATGAAGCTCTATCATATCTCTTATAACAATCTCAGGCGGCGCAAGGGCAAGGTGATCTTTCTCGTGCTCGGCCTGGTGCTGGGGATCGCCACCATTGTCACCCTGCTCTCCATCACGGAAAGCATGACCAGGGATATCGAAGACCGGTTGGACCGGTTCGGCGCCAATATCGTCATGGTTCCCAAAAGCGAGAACTTGGCCCTGAGCTACGGCGGGATCACGGTGGGCGGGGTTCAGTATGCGGCCCAGGAGTTTGCCGAAAAGGAGCTGGTCGGGATCCGGGAGATTGAAAACCGGGAGAACCTCGGGGCGGTGGCCCCCAAGGTTCTTGGGGCGGCCCGGGTCATGGGGCAACAGGTGCTCCTGATGGGGGTTGATTTTGCGGTGGAACTCCCGCTCAAGACCTGGTGGCATCTGGAGGGAACAGCCCCAGTCGGCGCCGATGAGCTGATTGTCGGAGCCGAGGCGGCCGCCGTTTTGGATCTGGCCCTCGGCAACACCGTGCCCCTTGGCAGCCGGACCTTTAAGGTGGCCGCCATCCTCCAGCCCACCGGGGGTGCGGAAGATGGCCTGCTCATCGGCGACCTTCATGCCGTGCAGGAGGTGTTGGGCAAGCAGGGCATCGTTTCCCTGGTGGAGATCGCCGCCTTCTGCCGGGATTGTCCGATCAGCGAGTTGGTCTTGCAGATCGCCGAAAAATTTCCCACCGCCAGAGTCACCGCGCTCAGACAGGCGGTGCTGGCCAAGATGCAGTCCATCGAGCTGTTCAAGGCCTTCAGCTACGGCATTGCCGGGCTGGTGATCTTCATCGGCGCGCTGTTGGTTTTTGTCACCATGATGGGCGCGGTGAACGAGCGGACTCGCGAGATCGGCATCTTCCGGGCCATCGGCTTCCGGCGGGGCCATGTCATGCAGATCATTCTGCTGGAAGCCATTGTGGTCGGGTTTCTCGGCGGCCTTCTGGGTTTTCTCAGCGGCAACTTCATCGCCTGGGCGGTGCTGCCCCTGGTTATCCCCAAGGGGACCTTTGCCGGGGTGAATTTCTCCCTCGGCGCCTTGGCCATCCTGCTTTCCGTTTCCCTCAGCCTGCTGGCCAGCCTCTATCCGGCCAGGAAGGGCAGCAGCCTTGACCCCAGCGAAGCGCTGCGGGCCCTGTAAAGGAGAAGTCATGCAAGCAAAAGAAAACCCGGTAAAGCATCTCATCGAGATCCGGGATATCGGCAAGGATTATCAGGCCGGGGCAAATACGGTGAGCGCCATCCGACACATGAATTTTCAGGTGGACGATGGGGAATTCATCAGCATCATGGGGCAGTCCGGCTCAGGGAAAAGCACCCTGCTGGCCGTACTGGGCGGGCTCAACCATCCCAGCCGGGGGCAGGTTCTGGTCGATTCCCTGGATGTCTATGGGTTGAGCAGCGAGCAGCGGGCCGATTTTCGCAGCGAATATATCGGGATCATCTTTCAGTCCTTCCAGCTCATCCCTTACCTGACGGTGCTGGAGAACATCAAGCTGCCCATGGCCATCACCGGCATCTCCGCCAAAGAGCAGGACGGGATGGCCCGCTCGGTTCTCGAAAAAGTGGGGCTTGGTCCCAAGGCGGATCGCTTGCCGGATCAGCTTTCCGGCGGCGAGCAGGAACGGGTCGCCATCGCCCGGGCCATTGTCAACCGGCCGCCCATCCTCTTGGCCGACGAGCCCACCGGCAGCCTCGACAGCGAAACGGCCGAAGGGGTCATGGCCCTGCTCCGCCAGCTGAACAAGGAAGGGCTGACCATCATCATGGTGACCCATAATCCGGACGCTTGTCACCATGCCGACCGGACCATTCTGGTCCGGGACGGCCTTTGTCTGACGCAGTAGGCCGGGAGAAGGCATTGTCAGAAGAGAAATTATTTTTGACAGCATGGTGCTGAAAATTATACAGTGATTTCCGAATAGATTGTGCCACTTGTCTCATTACCCTTCCCCTGGCATTTGTCACGTCTCTGCCCGGGGAATGTTTCTGGTAGTCCCTGTCCGTTCCGGATTGTCCGGGAAACTATGAAACAATACAGCAAGGAGTAGAGCCATGGGAAGCAGCATGAAGAAGATCGGAATGATGGGGGTAGCCCTGCTGGCCAGTGCCATGCTTGCCGCGGTGGCGCAAGCGGAAATCAAGGTCGGTATTCTTGCCTTGCGGGGTGCACCCAAGGTCATGGAGAACTGGGCCGCTACCGGGGAGTATCTCACCGGCAAGATGGGTGAACCGGTTACCATCGTGCCCCTGGAATTTAACGCCATCGAACCGATGGTCAAGGGCGGCAAGATCGATTTCGTGCTGGCCAACTCGGCTTTTTACGTGGAAATGGAGAAACTGTACGGCGCCAAGGCCGTGGCCATGCAGGTCAACTCGGCGGGCGGCAAGCCGGTCAAGGAGTTCGGCGGCGTGATCCTGGTGCGCAAGGACAGCCCCATCAAGACCCTGGCCGACCTGAAAGGCAAGAAGTTCATGGTGGTAAAGGCCTCTTCCTTTGGCGGCGGCCAGATGGCCATGCGGCTTTTGTTGCAGAACGGCATCGATTATAAGAAGGATTTTGCCGAGTTCAAGGAAGGCGGCAAGCATGACAATGTGGTTCTGGCCGTGAAGAACGGGGTCATGGATGCCGGAACCGTTCGGACCGACACCTTGGAAGCCATGGCAAAGGAAGGGAAAATTGTCATGTCCGACTTCAGGATCATCAATGAGATCAAAGACGGCTTTCCCTTTGTGCGCAGCACCGAGTTGTATCCCGAGTGGCCCATGGCCGCGGTAAAGCATGTCGATGGCGCCAAGGTGAAGAAGCTTGGCGAGGCGCTCATCGCGGTGAAGGCGGATTCCGATGCGGCCAAAAAAGCCGATATCGTGGGTTGGGCTCCCCCCGCTGATTTCAAAAGTGTGCGGGAATGCCTGAAAGCTCTTAAATACGGGGCTTTTGCCAATTAACGAATCCGGGGGATCAGATGGCTTCGAAAAAAAGAGGAATTGCCGCCAGGTTTATTCTTATTGTTTCAATCCTGGCACAGGTTTTGATGGCTGTACTGGCGGTGGTGGCTGTTTACACCGCCAGCAGCTCTCAGGGTAAGCAGGCGGATGACTTTGTCGGCCGGCTGAAATCCGAGCAGGCAGAGCAGGAAAAACTGCTGACCGGAAAGTTGCGACAGAAAGGGGAGTCCATCGCCGCGCTTCTGTCTCAGACGGGAGAGGCCCTGATTCTCGGGTATGATTTTGATTCCATGACCAGAATGGCCGACAACGCCAAGAAAGACGAAGAAATTGTCTCCGTGGTGTTTTACGACAAGGATAAAAACGTGCTCGCCCAGGCCAAGGACCAGGAGTCGGCCAGGGAAACCCTCAGCAAGGAGATTCTGTTCGAGGGCAAAACCATCGGTTTCGTCGAAGTGGGGTTGAGTTTTGCCGGGGTTGAGAAAAACTCGGCCGAGGTCTCCAAGCGCATCGAGGAGCTGGTGCGGAGTACCCAGGAAGAGCTTACCGCAGCTTCATGGCGGTTGGGACTGGTCATTGTCATTGCCATCGGCTGCGCGGTTCTGGCCCTTTGTTTTACCGTATATTGGTGCCTGGCCCGTTTCGTCATCACGCCGGTCGGCAGAATCATAGCCGGGCTGGAGGAATGCGCTAGTCAGGTTACTGCCTCCTCTGGGCAGCTTTCCAACTCGGCCCATCAGTTGGCCGACGGCGCCACCGCGGAGGCCGCTTCCCTGGAGGAGACTTCCGCCTCCCTGGAGGAGGTCTCGACCATGGCCCGGCGCAATGCCGATAACGCCGCCGAGTGCAACGCCCTCATGCGCGAGGTGAATACGGTGATGGGCAAGGCCAATCAGTCCATGGCTGCGCAAACCGTGGCCATGGGCGAAATTTCCAAGGCAAGCGAGCAGACCTCGAAGATCATCAAAACAATTGACGAGATCGCTTTTCAGACCAATCTGCTGGCTTTGAATGCAGCGGTGGAGGCAGCCCGGGCCGGCGTGGCCGGAGCCGGCTTTGCCGTAGTCGCCGATGAGGTCCGCAACCTGGCCATGCGGGCGGCGGAAGCGGCTCGCAATACCGCGGATCTTATCGAAGGCACCGTGAAAAAGGTGAAGGAGGGAGAAGGGCTGCTCGTCCAGACCAATGACGATTTCTGCGAAGTTGCCGAGGTGGCGGCCAAGGTGGGCAGTCTGGTTGATGAAATCGCCAATGCCTCCAACGAGCAGACCACCGGCCTGGATCAGGTGAACAGGGCCATAAGCGAAATCGACCGGGTGACCCAGCAGACCGCGGCCAGCTCGGAAGAGGCGGCCAGCGCCTCGGAAGAGTTGAGCGCCCAGGCACGGTTCATGAAACAGTATGTGGAGGATCTGGATCATCTGGTGCAGGGCGGCGCTACTCCCGGCATGATGAAAGCCGCCCCGGCAACGAAAACGGGCGGCAGGGCGCAGGTGAGGAAATCCGCGCCGGCCTTGAGCGCACCTTCCGTATCCAAACCGGCGGGCAATGCTGCGGCCCAGGTGAAGAAGTCCAAGGCCATTGTCGCTCCGGTTCAGAAACAGGCCAAGGATGTTATTCCGTTTGATGAGGATACATTCGAGGATTTTTGATCGGGAAACATTGAGGAGCCTTTTGCAAGAGGCTCATTCGCAACGCAAAGAAGGCCGGGAACAGATGTTCCCGGCCTTCTTTGCGTTCAGTGGTTGAATTTTTCCTCGCAGGACAGCCGGATTTCCTTCCGGGCCTTGTCGAGAATCTCCCTGGCGTCGGCTACGTCTCGGCGGATCTGGCCGGCCAACTCTTCGGGGCTGGAAAATTTCATTTCCCCGCGCAGGAAGCGGAGCAGGTTTATTTTGATCGGCTTGCCGTAAATATCCTGATTAAAATCGAAAATATGCGTTTCGGCGGAAAGGCGGAGGCCGGAAAAAGTCGGGTTGTAGCCGATGTTGAGTACGCCGCCGTAGCATTTGCCGTCGTAAATCACCTGGGTGACGTATACGCCCAGGCGAGGGCAGAGATCCTCCTCGGCAATGGCTAGGTTGGCGGTGGGAAAACCAAGTAGCGGACCGCCTCGCTGCTGGCCCATCTTGACCTCGCCCCGGATCTGGTAATAGCGGCCCAGCAGTTTCTTGACATCGCTCATCTTGCCCAGCCCCACCAGCTCCCGGATCTTGGTGCTGCTTGCCAGCATGCCGTCAACATAATACGGCTCCACCACCGAGACGGTAAAGCCTTTGCCCTGGCCCTGCGCCTGGAGAAAGGGGATATCCCCCTGGCGGCCCTTGCCGAAGGCGTAGTCGTAACCGACTACCAGATCCCGGACGCCGATGGCCTGGCGCAAGACCTGATCCACAAATACTTCCGCTGGGGTGGCGGCGAACTCCCTGGTGAAGGGGATGATGACCAGCTTGTCGATGTTGGCCAGGGCGATGAGTTCTTTTTTCTGTTCCGGGGTGGAGATGAGTTTGAGGCCGATGTCTGGGCGGACCACCTTGAGCGGATGCGGCTCAAAGGTAACGGCCACGCTGGGGCCATTGTTGCGGTAAGCCCGGCTGACCACCTCGGAGAAGAGAATCTGGTGGCCAAGATGGACGCCGTCAAAGTTGCCGATGGTGACTGCGGCTCTGGGAAAAGGCCCCGGTATGTCGCTGATGTTCGTATATATATCCATGGTGTTGGCATCCTGATTTGGTGTGCCCACACAATAGGCGACAACCGGGAAAAGGTCAAGCCGGGGCCGGTTGTGATTTTTATGGCGGACCAGGTAAGCCGTCAGGGCGGGATATCCATAAGGAGCCGTAGCGAAAGGGTCGAGAAAATACATGATATTTCTAAACGGCTCCTAAGCCATTGATAAATGATGACCTAAATTGTTGTGATTCCGCGAACGGCATAAGGAGCCGTAAAGAAAGGATCGAGAAAATACATGATATTTCTAAACGGCTCCTAAATTGTCTTGACAAACACCACCCGATAAAATTAATATCGCCTCTCACAACGTGCCGAAGTGGCGGAATTGGTAGACGCGCTAGGTTCAGGGCCTAGTGGGGGTTTCCTCGTGGAAGTTCGAGTCTTCTCTTCGGCACCAGCGAAAAATCAAGGGCCTGGTCAGATTGACCAGGCCCTTTTTTTTCCCTGTTAGCCATTTGCTAAACCTTTGCTTCCTGGATTACCCCTCTCTGGCCAGCAGTACTTTTTCATAAATGTGAGGTTGAGTTGTGCCGCGACTCAGGGAGTGAGGCCATTGCGTTTTTCGGCCATTGGCGGGGCTCGATTTCTTGCCTGCCTGAATTAAATACTATGGCAGATGTTGTTGATATGCTATAGTCGAAAAATTGATTTATCTCCGTTTTATATGGTGATTACGGATGCGCTGGTGTTGTAAGCCCATAGCAGCTCTAATAGTGACGATGTTGTTGTTTTGCGTGCCGCTCAGATCGGGCAGCGCAATCCCGCCTTCTAATTTTCTTTATTTCAATCCTGATTCCATTCACAACAACCTGTCCGGCCTTAAGGAGGCCATGGATGCATTTTTGTCCGCATCAGGTTTCCCCTTTTCCTTTCAGCCGTTTGCCAGGTTCCAGGATTTTGATCGTGAGGTGCGTAGCGATGCTTCCGCATTTATCTTTCTGCCGGAATGGTATCTTCATCAGGATGGCAATGATAAACGATTCAAGCCATTTCTGCTTCCGGTCCGTCGAGGGGTGTCCACTTACCGCAAGGTATTGCTCGTCGCCGCTGATTCGAATTTGACGGCGGCAAAGCTGGCCGACACTACCATTGCCATGACGCCGGTTGGGCAGGCCGGGCTTGCCGTGTTGGATGAGGCGATTTTCAAGCGGATCGGCCTGCGCGGTAAAGAGCTGAATTTTATTACCACGGCCAAGGATTCCGATGCCATCTTTGCCCTGGCTTTGCGGCAGGTTAATGCCGCCCTTGTTTCCCAGGATAATCTTGAGCATGTCGGCAGCATTAACCCGCGTCTTTTTAAAATGGTCAAAGTCATTGCCGTTTCGAATCCCGTTCCCCTGCCGGTGCTTTGTTATGTTAATGGCGCGGTTTCGGCCCGGGAAGTCGACAGGATGCGCAAGGTTTTGCTTGCCGGCAAGGACGGTGGGCCGGCAGCACATATTATGGATATGCTCAAAATTGATACGTGGCGGATACCCAATGCTGAGTAAATTGATGAACAAGAAGAAATCGTTTTTTACACCCAGAGGGCATAAGTTTCGTTGGAGCAGACAAGCTGCTCTACTCAGCTTGATCCTCATGATCCTTGGCATCTGGGTTGCCACTCCTGCGCAGGCTGCGGAGCCCCGCGGCCCGGTTGCCATTCTGCTTTCAGACAGCGAAAAGGCCTATGATCAGCAGGTTGCGATCTTCAGCGAAGAAATTGGCCTGCCGGTGCAGGTTTTTAACCTGCATGGCAGCCTTACGCATGATCCCGGGTTGAAGGAAAAACTTTTTGCGGCCAGGCCTGCCTTGATTTTTGCTTTGGGCGCCAAAGCCGCTTATGCGGCAAAAATCTGGACTAAGGATCGTCAGGATATTCCGGTTCTTTTTGCCATGGTGTTGAACTGGAAACGTTATAAGCTGCTGCAGGGCAGCAGCAATATTGCCGGGATTGTAGCTGAAATTTCGCCCGGCGCCCAGTTCATCAATATGACCTTGTTTTCCCCGTCTATACGGCGGATTGGCATTATTTACAGTCCTCGTTCTGAAGCAATCCTCAATCAGGCCAAGGAATCCGCCGCGTTGCTCGGGCTGGAACTGGTCGCCGAGCCCATCGAACGTTCGGGAGATTTTCAGCGTGTTTTCAAACGGCTCTCCAGCCAGGTTGATGCCTTCTGGGTGCTGAACGATCCCGTGGTCTATACCTTGGAAAACTTGGACTGGCTCGAGAACCGCTGCCTCAAGGATAAGCTTCTCTGTGTCGGCCAGAGCCAGAATCTGGCCAAAATGGGCCTGGCGCTTACCATCAACCCGGATGTTCTTCAGATTGGCGCCCAGGCTGCGGCTATGGCCCGCAACATCCTGTTGCATGGTCAGAAGCCCGGGGTAATTGGGGCGATGGAGCCCATCGGCACCCAGCTCTTCGTCAATATCAGGACCGCGGAACGCATTGATCTGTCTATCCCCCCCGAGGCGCTGAATATAGCTACTTCCATTATCCGGTGAGCTGATCAGGCGGTTTCCGCTATTCTCTGTCTCAGCCAGCCTGATACATTCAGGCGGATTCTTTCTGGCAAATGAGCTCTTTTTTTGAGATTTTCAGGATTTTCCAGACGAACTTTTTCCCCGGCAAAAAAGAGGAACGAGAATGGGTCGCCAACCAATTATGATTTCAGTATTTTGGTTGGGTTTGGCCTGCGCTCCTGTGGCCATGGCGGCGGATCTTCCTTTAGCGACCGCCAGCCAGGAGGAGCTCAAGGCCTTTGCCGAGATGTTCGGCCGGGGGCCGCAGGAGGAGGATGTCTACCGCACCGACCGGCTGCTGCTCACGGCCACCGGCTCGCTTAAGCCCATCCATCTGGCCCCCTCGGTGGCCTCGGTTATCACCGCCGAAGACATCAAGGCCATGGGCGCCACCACCCTGGACGAGGCCCTGGAAACCGTGCCCGGCTTCCATGTCGAGCCCTCCGGCAACTCTTATTTATCCTCAATCTGGTCGATCCGCGGCATCCATACCTCCCTCAACCCCCAGGTACTGATGCTGATTAACGGGGTACCTTTCACCCACAACTATACCAGCTCCCGCCCCTTAACATATCAGATGCCGGTGGCCATGATCTCCCGCATCGAAGTGATCCGGGGGCCAGGCTCAGCCCTCCATGGCGCTGATGCCTATTCAGGGGTAGTCAACGTCATCACCAAGGATAACTTCGAGATCAACGGCTCCCAAGGCGGAGTGCGCTACGGCTCCTTTAACTCCATCGATACCTGGGCCCAGCACGGCGGCCAGTATGGAGGCTGGGACCTGGCCCTGGGGGTGGAATGGAAAAAGAGCCAAGGCGACAACGGGCGGATCATAGATAAGGATTACTTGCACGCCATCGGGCAAGCGGCCAAATCCCTTGCTCCCGGCCCCCTGGACAGCCGGCATGAACTGCTCGACACCCACCTTAATCTCCGCAGGCAGGACTGGAACCTCCACCTTTACGGTACGCTGCAAGGGGGCGCCGGTGGGGGGGGCGGCGGCCAGGCCGTGACCTACGGTAATGACTTAGCCAGCAAATCACTGCTCGCCGACTTGAGCTACCTCAACGACCACCAGTTCGCCGATTGGGAGTTGGGCGGCAGGGTTTATTACTCCTATATTTACATCGATCCGGTTCTCCAGTTTTATCCGGCCGCTTATCATAATCAGATAGGTGAGCCGATCCAGACCTCAAATGATGGGGGCTTGGAGGCCAGCGCTGTCTACAAGGGTTTCGCAGACCACAAGCTCCGGCTTGGGGCCGGGGTAAAAAACGCCGATTTTGAGGCTGACCAGTACCGTAATTTTGGCCCCGGCGTTACCGTCCCCTATGGCGATCTGGTGCATATTCCTCCTGCCCTCAGATATATGCCGAATGCCAACCGCCACCTTTTCTTCGGTCTGGTCCAGGATGAATGGCAGTTTGCCCGCAGCTGGGCTATTACCGGCGGCGTCCGTTATGACGAGTACTCGGACTTTGGCTCCACGATCAACCCGAGGGCGGCCCTGGTCTGGGAGACCACCCCGGAACTGACCACCAAGCTCCTTTACGGACAGGCTTTCAGGAGCCCATCATTTGCCGAACTCTACGTCACCAACAACCCGGTAACCATTGCCAATCCCGGGGCTACCCCGGAAAAAATCACGACCTATGAGCTGGCCTTCGACTACCAGCCCACCAGACAACTGCAGTTGCGCTTGAACCTCTTCACCTATGAGGCCACGGATATCCTCGATGTTGTCAACAAACAATACAAAAACGACCGCGCCCAGGATGGCCAGGGCTTTGAGGTGGAGATGGACTGGCAGGCGTTGAAAACTTTCCGGCTCCGCGCTAATTTCGCCTATCAACGCTCAAAAAACGTTGCGACCGATGCCGTGGTCACCGATGCTCCGGCGATGCAGGTCTACCTCAACCCACGCTGGACCTTCGCGGAAGACTGGTCCTTGGATGGCCAATACATCTGGGTGGCGGGCCGCCACCGGGCCCAGGCCGACCCGCGCGACGATATTGCCGACTACGCCCTAGTCAATTTGACCCTGCGCAGGATGAACATCGCCAAACACTGGGAGGGCGCCTTTTCAGTGCGCAACCTCTTTGACGAGGAAGGCAGGATCCCGAGTCCGTATAACTCAGCAGCCCCTGGGGGCGCCTATATCCCTGGCGACTATCCCATGGAGGGCCGCTCAATATACGGAGAAATAAGCTGCCATTTTTAACTCTTCAGATATCCGGGGCGATGATCCGGCTGGCCGGCTCCTTGCTTTTTTGGTGCGTCTCTTATACATATGAAAGGAAACATGGAGGATTTTTGCCGAGAAAATTCTTTCATCTTTTTTCAATGGCGTGAAGGAGGAAAGGGGATGGGTAAAAAACGAGCGATGACAGCGGTGTTTTTTTCTTGCCTGTCCTGTTTCACCGTGGCCAGGGCGGCGGAGTCCCCCCCTACGAGCGCCGACCCGGACGAGGCCAGAACCTTTACCGAGATGTTCGGCCGGGGGCCGCAGGAGGAGGATGTCTACCGTACCGACCGGCTGCTCCTCACCGCCACCGGCTCGCTCAAGCCGGTCCATCTCGCCCCCTCGGTGGCCTCGGTCATCACCGCCGAGGATATCAAAGGGCTGGGCGCCACCACTTTGGACGAGGTGCTGGAGTCGGTGCCGGGGTTGCATGTGGAGCCGTCCGCCAGCACATATTTTTCCTCCATCTGGTCGATCCGCGGGGTGCACACCAGCCTCAATCCCCAGGTGCTGCTGCTGGTCAACGGAGTGCCCTTTGCCTGGAACTATCAGGGCAGCCGCTACTCGACCTATCAGATGCCGGTGGCGATGATCTCCCGGGTCGAGGTGGTGCGGGGGCCGGGCTCGGCCCTCCATGGCGCGGATGCCTTTTCCGGCACGGTCAACGTCATCACCAAGGACAACTTTGAGATTAACGGTACGGAGGCCGGAGCGCGCTACGGTTCCTTTAATAACTCCGATGTCTGGGCCCAGCACGGTGGGCAGTATGGGGGGTGGGACGTGGCCTTTGGCATTGAATCCCGCAAAACCGACGGCGACAAGGGGAGGATCATCGAACGTGATTTCCTTCATGCCGTCGGCGTCGGGACCCTTTCCAACGCCCCAGGCTATATCGACACCAGAAACGAACAGCTCGATAGCCACCTGATGCTGCGCAAGGGAGACTGGAGTCTCCGCCTCTACGGCAGCCTGCAGGAGGCCAGTGACGGCCCAGGAGGTTCCCAGGCCATCACCTATGGGAATGATAATGATACCAAGTCCCTGCTTGCCGATCTTACCTGGCACAACAACCGGCTTATCGAGGACTGGGAACTGACCAGCCGGGCCTATTACTCTTATATCAAGCAGGATAACTTTCTCCAGTACTATCCGGCCAGCTTCCGCAATATGCTGGGCAACCCCATAATCATCTCCAATGATGGCGGACTGGAGGTGGGCGGCCTGTACAAGGAGTTCCGCAGCCACCAGCTCCGGATCGGCGCGGGGGCCAAGTCCTACGATATGGATCGGGACCAGTACAAGAATTTCGGCCCGGCCGCCGGAGCCGACCAGTTCGGCGCCATGGTCCATGTGACCGACCCGGCCCATATCTTTATCGACAAAGCAAGCCGGACCCTCAAGTACTGTCTGGTGCAGGATGAGTGGCAGCTCGCCCCGGCCTGGACCCTGACCGGTGGCCTGCGTTACGATGAGTACTCCGATTTTGGCTCCACCACCAACCCCCGGCTGGCCCTGGTCTGGGAAACCCGCTACGACCTGACCACCAAGCTGATGTACGGCCAGGCCTTCCGCGCCCCCGCCTTCGCAGAACAGTTTGTCAAGAACAACCCGGTGACTATTGGAAACCCCTCCCTTGTGCCGGAAGAGATCGAGACCATCGAACTGGCCTTTGACTACCAGCCAACCAAAAATCTCCGCTTGATCTTCAGCCTGTTCAACTATCAGGCCTCAGAACTCATCGAGATGGTAGGTCCCACTCTACCCCAGGTGTTAACCAACTACGGCGAACAGGAGGGGAGAGGCTTCGAGGTGGAGATGGACTGGCGGCTGCATCAGGATTTCCGGCTGCGGGCCAACTTCGCCTACCAGCGTTCGATCAATGAGACGTTGGACGACGCGGTGGTTCCGGACGCCCCGGAGCTCCAGTTTTACCTGAACCCAAGCTGGAGTTTCCTGCCGGACTGGTCCCTGGACGGCCAGCTCTACTGGATCGGTGGCCGCCATCGGGCCAAGGG
>JBAYTO010000031.1:0-43236 GCA_041675585.1 Desulfurivibrionaceae bacterium | reverse complement strand
GTTTTACCTGAACCCAAGCTGGAGTTTCCTGCCGGACTGGTCCCTGGACGGCCAGCTCTACTGGATCGGTGGCCGCCATCGGGCCAAGGGCGATCCGCGGCAAGACATTGGCGACTATGAGGTGGTCAACCTGCTGATGCGGCGCAAGAATATCGCCGGCCACTGGGAGGCGGCCGCAGGGATCCGCAATCTCTTCGACGAAGTCGGCCGCATCCCCAGCCCCTATGCGGCCGCGGCCCCAGGGGGCGCCTATATTCCCAACGACTACCCCATCGAGGGCCGTGCAATCTTTGCCCAGATAAGCGGCCATTTTTGATCTTCCTGTGCCTGGCAGGGAAAGCGAAGGAGGAAAAGGGATGTGCAAAAAACGAGCTGCGACAGCGTTGTTTTTTTCTTGCCTGTCCTGCTTTACCCTGGCCATGGCGGCGGAGTCCCCCCCTGCGATCGACCCGGACGAGGCCAGGACCTTTACCGAGATGTTCGGCAGGGGGCCGCAAGAGGAGGATGTCTACCGCACCGACCGGCTGCTCCTCACCGCCACCGGCTCGCTTAAACCGGTCCATCTCGCTCCCTCGGTGGCCTCGGTCATCACCGCCGAGGATATCAAGGGGCTGGGCGCCACCACCCTGGACGAGGTGCTGGAGTCGGTGCCGGGGTTGCATGTGGAGCCCTCCGGCGGTCAGTTTTTTCACTCCATCTGGTCGATGCGCGGGGTGCACACCAGCCTCAATCCCCAGGTGCTACTGCTGATTAATGGGGTGCCCTTCACCTCCAATTATCAGGGTAGCCGTTTTACGTGTTTTCAGATGCCGGTGGCCATGATCTCCCGGGTCGAGGTGGTGCGGGGGCCGGGCTCGGCCCTGCACGGCGCAGATGCCTTTGCCGGCACGGTCAACGTCATCACCAAGGATAACTTCGAGATCAACGGCACTGAGGCCGGCGCCAGCTACGGCTCCTTTAAAACCTCCGATCTCTGGGTCCAGCACGGCGGCCAGTACGGCGGCTGGGATGTGGCCTTTGGGGTTGAATCCCGCAAAACCGACGGCGACAAGGACCGGATAATCAAGCGGGATTTCCTTTATGCCGTCGGCGCCGGCACCCTCTCCAACGCCCCAGGCTATCTCGACACCAGAAACGAACAGCTCGACGGCCACCTGATGCTGCGCAAGGGAGACTGGACCCTCCGCCTTTACGGGACCATCCAGGAGGCGAGCGGTGGTCCGGGGGGCTCCCAAGCCGTCACCTATGGCAATGATCTTGATACCGGGTCCCTGCTCGCCGATCTTGCCTGGCACAACGATCGACTCATCGAGGACTGGGAACTGACCAGCCGGGCTTACTACTCCCATACCCACAGGGATTCCATGCTACAATATTTTCCGGCCAGCTTCCGTAACCAGTTGGGTAACCCCATCTACACCTCGCTGGACGGCGGGCTGGAGGTGGGCGGCCTGTACAAGGGCTTTCGCAGTCACCAGCTCCGGATCGGCGCGGGGGCCAAGTCCTACAATTTGGATCGGGACCAGTACAAGAATTTCGCAGTGCCAGGCGCTACCGTACCCCCAGGACCAATGGTCCATGTGACCGACCCGGCCTATATTTTTATGGACAAGGCCAGCCGGACCTTGGGGTACGTCCTGGTGCAGGATGAGTGGCAGCTTGCCTCGGCCTGGACCCTGACCGGTGGCCTGCGTTACGATGAGTACTCCGATTTCGGCTCCACCATCAACCCCCGTCTGGCCCTGGTCTGGGAGACCCGCTACGACCTTACCACCAAGCTGATGTATGGCCAGGCCTTTCGCGCCCCCTCCTTTGGCGAACAATACGTAAAAAACAACCCGGTGGCTATCGGGAATTCCTCTCTTGTGCCTGAAGAGATCGAGACCATCGAACTGGCTTTTGACTACCAGCCCACCAGGGATCTTCGCCTGATCTTCAGCCTGTTCAACTATCAGGCCACGGAACTCATCGAGCAGGCCGGCACCACTCTGCCCCAGGTGTTAACCAACTACGGCGAACAGGAGGGCAGGGGCTTCGAGCTGGAGATGGACTGGCGGCTGCATCAGGATTTCCGGCTGCGCAGCAACTTCGCCTATCAGCGTTCGGTAAACAAAAAAATCGACGCGGTAGTGCCAGACGCCCCGGAGATGCAGTTCTTTCTTAACCCCAGCTGGAGTTTTATGCCGGACTGGTCCCTGGATGGCCAGCTCTACTGGATCGGCGGCCGCCATCGGGCTAAAGGTGACCCGCGCGGCGACATCGGCGACTATGAGGTGGTCAACCTGCTGGTCCGGCGCAAAAATATCGGCAACCACCTGGAGGTAGCGGCAGGGATTCGCAACCTCTTCGACGAAGTCGGCCGCATCCCCAGCCCCTATGCGGCCGCGGCCCCAGAGGGGGCCTATATCCCCAACGACTATCCCATCGAGGGCCGGGCAATCTTTGCCCAGATAAGCGGCCATTTTTGATCTTCCTGCGCCTGGCAGGTAAAGAAGGCTCCGATCTTGCGGCATTGATCGGAGCCTTTTTTTGTGCGGAGTTCAGGCTCCCAAGGTATTTCCCCTCCGATTTACGCCTTGATCCGCGGGTTGCCTTGGCAGGCACCATTCCTCCCCTTGTGCAGATTTCATCTTGCTATTTCCGATTATCCGCTATTACAGTGAAAACGAAACAGCGAAACTGCGTGGCGTTCCCCTTCAAGCTTCAGGAAATTAGTAACCGAGCACGGGGGGAGTGGCCCGGAAGTCAAAATAACCGCTTACGGAAATTATGCGGAAACAGCCGACAATCAGCGTATACCTGCTGGGGATGAATCTGCTCCTGCTTTGCGGGCTCTTTCCTCTCTTCAGTTATTTTATTCTCCGTGAAACCGCGCAGCTTCGTGACGTTCAGCTTGAGCGCAACGTCAATATGATCCGCCAGAGCCTGGTCATCAGGAGCGCCTCCCTGACTCGAAGTACGGCCATGAGCGTCAGGGAGGCAGTGGCCGGTTATGACTTTACATTTTTACAGAATCTGGTTGTCGAGGTAGCCAGGGACGATCCGGAAATTCTTTACTGCATGATCATGGACCTTTCCCAGAATGTTGTCGCGCATAGTGATATTAATCTGGTTGGTAGTCGTTTGACAGGGGAGTTTGATAATAAGGCCGCTTCTTTGATGAATATGAAGTTTCCGGCGCAAAGGCCGAGCGGCATTATCCCGGTTGAATATTTCTGGCCGACGGAAAAAAACGGCAATAGTAAAGGCGTTCTGGAAACGGTTTTCCCCGTCTATAGTGGCGACGTGCTTTGGGGTATAATCCGTTGCGGCTATTCGTTGGCGCCTTTGGAAGAAGAAATAGCCAGGACGAAGACGGAATGGCTTGCGCAGATGAGCCATGTCACTATCTATATTGTTGCAGTCCTGTCTGTTTTTTTTCTTGCCGGCTTGACCATGGTTATTGCCACGACCCGTTATTTTGTCCGGGCGACGAGGGCGCTGCATGCCGGGGTGCAGCAGGTAGCGGCCGGGGATCTTGACCGGGAAATAGCCCCGCAGGACATGGTTTGCCGGGAATTTGCCGATCTGGCAGGGTCGTTTAATCGCATGACCAAAAAACTGCGCCTGATGCGGCAACAGCTCGATGAGTATACCTACTCTCTTGAAAAGAAGGTTCTCGAAAGGACTCAGGAACTTCAGACGGCGCAAGACATCATGGTTCGGCAAGCCCACGAAGCAGGCATGGCCGAGATTGCGATAGGCGTATTGCATAACATCGGCAACGCCATTACGCCCGCGCAGGTGGGGACCACGATGCTGTGTAACCATCTGGCCGAAAGCCCTCTTCGTCACAGGCTGGCGGAATCCCTTGCGCCGATCCTCGATTTTCTTGAGGGAAAGAGGGAGCTCAGCCCGGCAGAAAAAGAGCGCTGCTTTAATATCATCCGTTATCTGCCCCTCGGGATTACCGAGGAATTGGACCGTGCCGTCAGCGAGCTTCGGGCGATTATCGTCAAACATCGGCACATAGAAAGCATTATCCGCTTGCAGATGCGCTATGCGCGGATTATGGATTTCTGTGAGTTGCTCGACATAAACAATCTCGTGAAGGATGCGCTGAAAATTCTGGGTGACGATATTGCCAAGCGCAAGATTACCGTGGTAATGCATCTGGAAGAGGTGCCTCCGGTTAAGGTGGAGGAGACCAAGCTGCTCCAGGTTCTGGTAAATCTGATCAAGAACGGCTATGAAGCCATGGATGGCTCCGAGGTGGAAAAACGGGAGTTGGTCATTACCACCGGGACTCGTCATGAGAATGAGCAACTGATGGTCCTCTTTTCCGTTGCCGATAGTGGCTGCGGATTTACAGAAGAAGAAAAGAAAAGATTTTTCAAGTTTGGCTATTCCACCAAGGAACGAGGCAGCGGCTTCGGTTTGCATGCCTGCGCCAACTACGTGATTGCCAATAACGGAGTTATTGAGGCTGCAAGTGACGGGCCGGGGAAAGGGGCGCGGTTTAAGGTGCTTTTCCCTGCTGCCGTGTAGCCCCAAAAGGAGCGAAGCAAGATAATGGTACGGGATATGAGGCAACAGGACCGGCGTATTCTGGTTGTTGACGACGATCGGGATGTCTGGAAGGCATATCGGCTGGTTTTGACTCCTGAAAGCGGATATTCCGGAACATCCGCTGAAAAAATAAACCGGCTGCTCACCCCGGAAATGGATGATGATCCGGCAGTCGCAATTTTTTCGTTGTCTTTCGCCGCACAGGGCCAGGAAGGGGTCGCTATGGTCCAGGAGGCGGTAAGCAGGAATGAGCCCTTCGCCCTGGCCTTTATCGATGTGCGAATGCCGCCCGGCTGGGATGGGATGGAGACCGCAAAGAGAATCAGAGCCCTGGACCCGGAGATCGAACTGGTTATTGTCACCGCTTATTCAGATCGCAGCATTGAAGAAATTGTCCGGGCGGTGGGTTCGTCGGAAAAGCTGCTTTTTTTGCGTAAACCCTTTGACCCCGACGAACTCAGACAGCTAGCCCTCTCTCTTACGGCCAAGTGGGCTCTCGCCAGACTAGCCGAAAAGCAGCGCAAGGATCTGGCCGTCTCGGAGTATCGGTTCCGTTCCCTGGTGGAGACAACCAGCGATTTTGTCTGGGAAGTTGACCGCGAAGGACGTTTTCTCTATTGTTCACCGATATGCAGGGATCTATATGAATATGCTCCGGAAGAGCTGTTGGGGAAACATTTTTTTACTGTGCTGGACGCCCCGGAAAATCAGGAGCAAGCCCGCCGGATTTTTGACGAGTGCGTTGCCTCCGGCAGTCATTTCCGGAATGTGGAAAATACCTGTCTTACTAAATCAGGGACAAGTATTATCATCGAGTCAAGCGGTACGCCGGTGTTTGATGAACGAGGGCAAGTCTGCGGCTATCGCGGCATAGACCGGGATATCACGGGGAGAAAAGCGAATGAAGCAGAGCGGCAACGACTGGAAACAAGACTCAGGCAATCCCAGAAGATGGAGGCCATCGGCACCCTGGCCGGCGGCATAGCCCATGATTTCAACAACATTCTCTCCCCCATTCTCGGTTACACCGAACTGGCCCTGACCAGGATTTCTCCGCACGATCCCCTGGCCGCCGACTTGCAACAGGTTATCAAGGGGGCTATGCGGGCCAAAGAACTGGTTTTGCAGATTCTCGCCATCAGCCGCCAATCTCCCAAGGAGCGGAAGCCCCTGCAGCCGCATCTGGTGGTGAAGGAGGCCCTCAAGCTGCTGCGGGCCTCCCTGCCATCCACCATCGAAATCCGCGAGGATATTTCCACCGAGTGCGGAGCCATTCTGGCCGATCCGACCCAGCTGCATCAGATCATCATGAACCTCAGCACTAACGCCTATCATGCCATGCGGGAGACCGGCGGAGTGTTGGGGGTGAGTCTCGCGGAAGTGACGGTAGGGGAGGAAGACAGCAAGGTGGCAAGCTTTGAGCTCGAGCCGGGAGACTATGTACTGCTCGAGATAAGCGATACCGGATGCGGCATGGACCAGGCAACCCTGGCCAGGATTTTTGAGCCCTATTTCACCACCAAGGCCATGGGGGAAGGGACCGGCTTGGGGCTTTCCGTGGTCCACGGCATTGTCAAAAGCCACCATGGACAGATCACCGTATACAGCGAACCGGGCCGGGGCACGAAATTTAATGTTTATCTGCCCAGAGCCGCGGAAGAGAATATTTTACAGATCGGGGCGGTCTGCCGGGAGACCATCCCAACCGGCACGGAGCGGCTGCTGGTGGTGGACGACGAGGAGATGATTACCGGGATGCTGATGGTGATCCTGCAAAATCTCGGCTACCAGATCACCATTTCCAACAGCAGTCTGGAGACCCTGGACCTTTTGGAACACGATCCCGCGGGCTTTGACCTGCTGATTACCGACTTGACCATGCCCGGCCTGACCGGCTTTGAGCTGTCCAAAAAGGTTCTGGCCATCCGTCCGGACCTGCCCGTTATCCTCTGTACCGGCTTCAGCGAACTGATCAACAAGGAACAGGCTCAGGCCATGGGCATCCGGGCCTACCTGATGAAACCGGTTTCGGTGCGGGAGTTGGCCCAGACGGTGCGAAAGGTTCTGGATGAAAAATAACCTGGTTCCGAGTCTGTGCCAGCTGCCTCTCTTTTTGTTGACCCGTGATGGGGAAACCGTGCTATAATGCGTGCATTTCTCCTTGGATAACTTGACGGAGTCGCAGGGTATATGGATATAGCTACCTTTATCGGCCTGATTATGGGCTTCGGGGCCGTGATCGGCGGCCAGCTTCTTGAGGGCGGCCACCTTGCCGCCCTTCTTCAGCCCACTGCGGCCGTCATTGTCTTGGGGGGGACATTGGGGGCAACCTTTGTCTCCTTTCCTGTTCAGGATCTTCTCCGAGCCTTTCGTAGCGCCGCCATGGTCTTTTCCCACCAGGAAGAAAATCCGGAGGATCTTATCGGCAAGCTGGTCGGTTTTGCCGGCATCGCCAGAAAGAACGGACTGATAACCCTGGAGCAGGAGGCGCAGCAGGTCAAGGATCGTTTTTTGGGGCAGGGGTTGGAAATGGTGGTGGACGGTCTGGACCCCGAGGAGGTCATTTCGGTCCTGCAGATCGAATTAACCAATTTTGAAGAACGCCATAAGGTCAGCGCCGAGGTTTTTGAGGCCGCCGGCGGCTTTGCCCCAACCATTGGCATCATCGGCGCGGTTCTGGGTTTGATTCATGTAATGAACAATCTTTCCGATACCTCCAAACTCGGCGCTGGGATTGCCGTGGCTTTCGTGGCCACGATTTATGGCCTGATGGTCGCCAATATTGTCTGCATTCCCATCAGCACCAAACTCAAGAAAAGATTGAAGGAGCAGATTCTTCGGCGGGAGATGGTTATCGAGGGTCTTCTCGCCATCCAGAAAGGTGAAAACCCCAGGATGATCGAGAAACGACTGCGAGGTTTTACCCTGACCAGCGGGATGCTGCTTTACAGCCGCGGCGGGGGAGGAAGCTCATGAGCAGACTAAAAAAGCAAAAAGCTCACGAGAAGGAACCAAAACTGGAACGGTGGCTGGTTTCCTATGCTGATTTTATCACTCTTCTTTTTGCCGTTTTTGTAATGCTCTACGCCATGTCCATCGTGGACCAGAAAAAAATGGAGGAGGTGCAGGCCTCCATTCAGGCCTCTTTTTCCAGAGATCAGATATCCCCCCCTCCACCCAAGGTTATTGGCGCCAGGGATTTTGGCCTGATCCCCGAAGTGCTCGACCAGTCGTCGCTGCTCCAGGGGCATGATGAGGCCTCTGGCGCCGAGACCAGGGAGTTTTCCCGGATAAAAGATGAGGTTCAGGCTAACCTTCAGGAGTTTGCCGCCAAAAATGAGGTTGGGTTGACTGTCAGCGAACGAGGGTTGGTGATCAGTCTGAAGGAGGCTGGCTTTTTCCCCTCCGGCACCGCTAAGGTTCAGGCGCAGGCCATTCCTCTGCTGGACAAGATCGCCGCCTCCATCTCAGGTTCTCCAAACCCCATCCGTATTGAAGGCCATACGGATAATGTGCCGGTCAATTCCTCGCTCTTCCCTTCCAACTGGGAACTCTCCACGGCCCGCGCCAACAGTCTTGTCCATTATCTCATCGAGAAGCGCGGCTTTGATGGCGCCAAGCTGTCCGTGATCGGGTATGCTCAGTATCGTCCGATTGCCGATAACCTCACTGAAGAAGGCCGGAAGCTCAACCGGCGGGTTGATATCGTATTGCTCTCCAGAAAGGGAGCTCAGGGCGAGGCGCTGCGATCCGGCGCGGAATAGCGTATGGGCGTACAGTCCGGGGAAATGGAGTTGCTCGAGCATGCCCCCTCTTCGCGAATAGTCGTTGTCGGGGTGACTCCGGATGTCGATCTGGTCAAGCTCTGGTCCCTGGTTTTGTACGCAGCCCAGATCCAGCATAGCCTGCGGCATGGCGAAGCCGGCTGGCAGCTTCTGGTTTCAGAGGAAAACATTTCCCACGCCATGGAAGAGTTGCGGCTTTATGCGGAAGAAAACCGCAACTGGCCGCCGGAACGGGCAGCGCGAATCAAACGGGAAGTCATGGTCGAGAAGGCGCCGACCGTGCTGCCGGTTATGGGCGGTCTGGCGGTTTTTTATGCCATTACCGGCGGTTGGGAGGGCCACAGCCACTGGTTTGCCAGCGGCGTACTCGATCGGGCTCTGGTGGTCAGCGACGGGCAGTGGTGGCGGCTGATTACCGCTCTGACTCTGCATGCGGACAGCGTCCACCTGCTCGGCAATATTTTCTTCGGCGGCCTGCTGCTCTATTGTCTCTGCCGGTATCTCGGCAGCGGCATTGCCTGGTTCGCGGTGCTGCTGACCGCTGTCATCGCCAATGCCATCAATATGTTTTTGCATGATAATCCCTATCATTCCATCGGCTTCTCCACCGCGGTTTTCGGCATGGTCGGCATGTTGAGCGGCCTGCGTCTGCGCCGGATCGGCGGTTGGCAAGAGATGGTGCTGGCCCTAGGCAGCGCGGCAGGCCTGTTGGCGCTCATGGGCTCTTCCGGGGAGAGGACCGATCTGGGCGCCCATTTCTGGGGAGTCACCGTCGGCCTTCTGGTTGGGATGATTCTTGCTGCTCGTGGGCTGGCCGGGGAGCGGGTTCTTGCGTCAGTCTGGCAATGGCTGCTTTTTGTCGGCAGCCTGGCAACGGTGTTTGCATCCTGGCTGTATGCTCTTTACAGTCCCTGGAAAGGCTGGTAGGGTAAACCCTCAAGTGAGGGCAGGGTGGATGGATGTTGCTAAATTCTGCATGGAGATCAGGCCGGAATTTATTGGATTTTGTCTGCTTATGAACCTTCCAGTGCTTGATCTGGAGAGGCTATTCTTTTTCAAAAAGGAGTTGTGCCGATGGCTTGGGATGATCAGGATCAGCAGTCCCCTTGGGGCAAGAAGAAAGGTCCGCAAACCCCGGAAGAGCTTATTGCCCTCCTGCTAAACAAACTCAAGGAATTTTTCGAGGGCGGTAGAGGCGGGAATAAGGGCGGCACCGGCAGTGGCGGGCGTCCAGGCCTGTCTGTCACCGGCGCAGACCTCCTTGGCCGCCTCGGCGGGCCAGGCATGATTATCGGGATTCTTTTCCTGGGCTATATCATCTTTTCCGCCTTATATACCATTGCTCCCGGCGAACAGGGCGTGTTGCTGCGTTTTGGCAAATATTCCAAAACCGCCATGCCAGGCTTGAATTTTAAGCTGCCGCTCATGGACGAGCTCATCAAGGTCGATGTGGAAAATGTCCGTAAGGAGGAGTTCGGTTTCCGAACCAAGACCCCGGGTCAGCGCACCGAGTTTGCCAAAACCGGCTACGAGGCCGAGTCGCTCATGCTCACCAGCGACCGCAACGTCATCGACCTGGAGTGGATCATCCAGTACAAGGTGCAGGATCCCATCTTGTTTGCCTTCAAGGTCAAGGATGTCAAGCAGGCGGTTCGCGATATTTCCGAGGTCGCCCTGCGCCGCATCGTCGGCAACATGACCTTTGATTATGTGCTCAGCAACCGGGAGATGCTGGCGGCGGCCACCCAGCGTGAGGTTCAGGAGTCTCTGGACCGCTACCAGGCCGGGGTCAAAGTCGTTACGGTCCAGCTTCAGGACGTTAATCCTCCGGAGCATGTAAAACCTGCCTTCAATGAGGTCAACGAGGCGGATCAGGATATGAAGCGACTGGTGAATGAGGCGGAGGAAGCCTATAACCGGGAAGTGCCCAAGGCGCGGGGCGATGCGAAAAAGATGCTGGAAGAGGCGCAGGGCTACGCAGTGGAGCGGGTGAATCTGGCACAGGGCGAGGCCTCCCGCTTTCTGGCCATCCTTAAGGAATACAAGGGCGGGCAGGATGTCACCCGCCGGCGGATGTATCTGGAGACCATGCAGGAGATTCTACCCAAGGTCGCCGAGATCTATGTGGTGGACGGAGATAAGGGGGGGATCCTCCCTTTTCTCGATGTAAGAGGTGGCTCCAAGGCTACACCTAAGACGCCCTAGAAAAAAATGATTTTTTTCGTTCAGTAATCTGCACAGGCCAAAAAAAGACAGGGGAAGCCAGTGAATAAAATACTGCGTGTGGTTGCGATAGCGGTGGTTGCGGCGGGGGGAGTGGCGCTGTTCAATGCGTTCTTTATCCTGCCCGAGGGCAAGCAGGTGGTGATTACCCAGTTTGGCCGGCCGGTGGGGAAGCCTATTACCGAGGCCGGGCTTAAATTCAAGATTCCTTTTATTCAGGAGGTGACCTTCTTCGACAAGATGATTCTCATCTGGGACGGGGATCCGAATCAGGTTCCCACCAACGATAAGACCTTTGTCTATCTTGATGTCACGGCGCGCTGGCGCATCTCCAATGCCTTGGTGTTCTTGCAGGCGGTCAACAACGAGACCAGGGCCCAAACCATTCTTGATGATATCATCGACGGCACGGTCCGGGATCTGGTCAACAAGAATGACCTGGTGGAGATCATCCGCAGTTCGGATTGGGATCCGGAAGCCATGGGCTTTGGGCCCGTGGGCGAGGATGAGAAGATAATATATGGCAGGGACAAGATCTCGGCCATGATCCATGCCGCCGCCTCCAAGGTCACGCCCAAGTATGGCATTGAGCTGGTGGATGTGATGTTCAAGCGGGTCAACTACATCGACACTGTCCAGCAGCGGGTGTATGAGCGGATGATTTCGGAGCGCAAACGGATTGCCGCGGAAAAGCGCTCCACCGGCGAGGGACTGAAATCGGAGATCCTCGGCAAGCTTGAGCGGGAGTTGCGGGAGGTCAGCTCCCTGGCCGTTCGTGAATCTCAGAAGATCAAAGGCAAGGCCGACGCTGAAGCCTCCAGAATTTATGCGCAGGCTTACAATCAGGATCCAGAGTTCTACGCCTTTTCCAGGAGCATGGATGCCTACCGCCTCACCATGGGGGAAAACACCCGGCTGGTGATTTCCCCGGACTCACCGTTCTACAGGTACCTGAAAAATTTAAAGTAGTGTCCAAAAGAATCGTGTTTGCAATTGGACGCGGTTAGTTTTCAGCACTCAGCACTCAGCACTCAGCACTCAGCACTCAGCACTCAGTTTTTCAGGTCCAGCGGGGTGAGGGGGTAAGCGGGCCGGTGTTCCTCTGCGGAAAATGGAACCCGGCCTTTTTTGTTGAGCAGGCCCAGCAGCTCTTCCAGCTGGGCCTCACTTTTCAGGTCCGAGCGATTCAGCAGGGTGAAGCGGCAACCGCAGGAGGTCAGCTGTCCGCCGCACCAGGGGCAGATCTCCACCGGACAGCCCAGGGTGTGGAACTCGCCGTCCGCCGCATGGCAGAGTGGGCAGAGATCGTGATGGAGATGGGCCGGCACATAGACCGGGAAAGTCTCCAGCTCCGCATATTTTTTGAGAAAGGCCTCGCGGTCTTCAAGATCGAAAAATGCCAGCACCTCCTCCTCCCAGATACCCTCGGCAAGAGGCCCCAGGAATTCGGCCTGTTCGCTGGTGGCCAGATAGAGATAGTCGGCTATGCCGGTGCTGGCGCAGACCAGGAAGGTTCCCTGTCTGCGGTCCAGCAGGCGGAGGACGGTGATGGCGTCTTCCAGCCCCTCTGGCAGATAGCTGTAAAAGGCGTGGAAGATGTTCAGGCTCACATGGTCGGTGCCGTGTTTTTCCACCAGGGCAGTGGCTTTGGTCAGGCCAGCCTGGGGGACAGCGTATTGCATGAGAAGTTTGATGTCGGCGAGTCGTTGATTAAGGGTGGGCACTGATTCTTCCTTTGTTTTAAATTTATTCAGGCAAGCGTTGTCCGTTCCTTGATCGCAGCCAGCCAGGCCCTGGTTTCCGCGGCGATATCGTCGGCTTCGGTCAGGGCCGTTACCACGGCCAGCCGTCTGGCCCCCAGGGCGGTCAGCTCCCGGATGTGTTCTTTTTTGATGCCGCCCATGACCGTGAAGGGCAGGGTGCTTCGGGCGCTGAATCTTGGGATGGCCTCAGGGCCCAGGAAGGCAGAAAGGCCGGCTTTGGTTCTAGTTGGGTAGAGCGGGCCGATGTTGAAATAGGAGGCCCCGCGCCTTTCGGCGGTGGCGGCCTGTTCTTCGCTGTTGCAGGACACCCCGATGATAAGCTCCGGCGCCAGGGCGCGGACCTCTGCCGCCGGGAGGTCGCTGTTGCCGAGGTGGACCCCGTCGGCATCGCTTAGCAGGGCGATATCCACCCGGTCATTGACAATGAACAGGGCTCCGGCTTCCAGGGTTTTCCTGCGGAAGATTCTGGCCTTTTCAAAAAGGCGCAGACCGTCGGAGTCCTTGTCCCGCAACTGGACGATCTTTGCTCCCCCGGCCAGTACGTTATCCAGCCAGGCAAGGTCGTCGCGGCCTCTGGCCAGCCGTTCACAGGAAACCGGGTACAGAGAAACCTCTTCGATGAATTTTTTGAGCCGCTGCCGGTACAGTTTGTTTTTTTCGTGCATTGCCACGGCTCTCCTTGCGGGCGGCTGATCCAGGTTTCTTACTTGTTGAAAAAAAAAGGCATCCAAGTATATTAATCGATTCGGGATGATCTTTCATTATGGTTTTCACGAAAACACAGGCGAACAGCCGTTAACATTGCGGAACAACGGCAAAGGGTACTTATGGGAAATGTGATTATCGGTCTTGAAAAAGCAGAGTTGAAGCTCGACGGCAAGATCTACCAGCTGCCGATCATTGTCGGCAGTGAGGGGGAAAAAGCCATCGACATCCGGTCTTTGCGTGCCAAATCCGGGTACATCACCCTGGACAGCGGCTTCATGAATACCGGCTCCTGTTGCAGCAGTATCACCTTTCTCGACGGGGAGCAGGGAATTCTCAGCTACCGCGGCTATGCCATCGAGGATCTTGCCGAGCATTGCAGCTTTGTCGAGGTTGCCTATCTTCTGGATCACGGGGACCTGCCTACCCAGACTGAACTGGGCAGGTTCAGCCAGATGCTTGGCAAGTACGCCATGATCCACGAGGACATGATCCGTTTTTTTGACGGCTACCCGCCAAACAGCCCACCCATGGCCATTCTCTCCTCCATGGTGAGTTCTCTGTGCAGCTTTTACCCGGAGATGCTGAACAACCCGCTGGAGAAAATCGAGGAGATGGCGGCGCGCCTGATCTCCAAGGTGCGGACCATCGCGGCCTTTTCCTACAAGAAATCCATGGGCCAGCCCCTGGTCTATCCGCGTCACGATCTGAGCTATTGCGCCAATTTCCTGAACATGATGTTTGATTCGCCGGTCGCTCCTTACGAGATTAACGACACGGTGGTCAGGGCCCTGAACAAACTGCTGATTCTCCACGGCGATCATGAGCAGAACTGCTCCACCGCCACGGTGCGAGTGGCCGGCAGCGCCCGGGTTAATCTTTACGCCTCAATCTCCGCCGGCATTAACGCCCTGTGGGGACCGCTGCATGGCGGGGCTAACCAGGCGGTGATGGAGATGCTTTCCCGGATCCATGCGGAAGGCGGGGGCTATAAAAAGTATATCGCCATGGCCAAGGATCCTGCCGATCCTTTTCGGCTGGTAGGTTTCGGGCACCGGGTTTATAAAACTCACGATCCGCGGGCGCTGATCATCAAGAGGGCCTGCGATGACGTGCTGGCGGCGCTGAACATCTCCGACCCCCTGCTGGAGATCGCCAAGGAACTGGAAGAGGTGGCCCTGCGAGACGAGTATTTCGTGGAACGCAATCTCTATCCCAATGTGGATTTTTACAGCGGCATCATCTACCGGGCCATCGGCATCCCCACCAACATGTTCACGGTGATGTTCGCCCTCGGTCGACTGCCCGGCTGGATCGCCCATTGGAAAGAGATGTGGGATGATCCGGACTGGCGGATCAGCCGGCCCCGGCAGATCTATGTCGGCCCCAAGCGGCGCCCCTTTGTACCCTTGGCCGAACGGACCGGAAAAGAATAGCCTCCGGCAAAAAATTCATGGCAAAACGGGTTGAACACCATCGGTGGCCAATCCGTTTTTTTGCGAAATGATCGGCTTGGACAGGTCTCCCCCACCCCATGAAATAATAATCAAAAAATGCTCAAGTTCGGCGGGCAGGCTGTCGATAAAAGATCAGGGAATTCTGTCTTTTGTATATTGAGTAGGCATAGAAGTGGGGAGAGAGATTATGCGGATCAACGCTCTTCTTTCAGGGTTTAGTCCGGTCGCGGTCAGTGGGAGCGGAAATACGCTTCCCATTTCCGGTGGAACAGCGGTAAGCGCCGGGCAAGCCAATGCCGCGGCCGATATTTTTGTGCAGGGGCAACCCTGGAAGAATCTGGCCGCTGCAAGCCGAACCGGGGAGGCAGGGATCAAGTCCTGCGGTTGCAAAACCTGCCCGGCCTGTGCGGCGCGGGCCTATACGGAACAGGCCGGCCCGAAAGAAGATGTTTCCGCACCCCCCGGGGCTGCCGCAGGGAAAGAAGAAACGGCTGCACCAGCTTCAGGAGCAGGCAAAGAGGTCGACGCCGCCGCTGTCCGTAAGGGGCAGGAGGAGGCGGAACAGGAAGGGAGCGAGTCTCCTGGGGAAAGCGTCCCGACCGCAATCGGGCCAAAAGGCCTGTACGGCGAACCTCTCACCCAGGCGGAGCGGCTGCAGGTTGCTAAGCTTGACTTGATCGATACCAAGGTCAGGGCCCACGAAATGGCGCATCTGGCCGCCGCCGGCTCCTATGCCACGGGGGGCGCCAGCTTCCAGTATGCCAAGGGGCCGGACGGAAAGCAGTATGCGGTTGGCGGTGAGGTTGGCATCGATACCGGTGAGGCCTCGACTCCCGAGGCAACCATCAGTAAGATGCAGACGGTGCGGGCTGCGGCACTGGCTCCGGCAGATCCCTCTCCCCAAGACCGGAAGGTCGCGGCCAGTGCCTCCCTGATGATTGCCGAGGCCGGTCATGAGTTGCAGATGATCCGTCTGGAGCAGGCCAAGGGAGAAGCATGGGGCAAGGCGCCAGCCGAATCCGGGGAAAAAGGAGCGGCTTCCGGGAATCAGCCGGGCAAGGAAGGCGCCTCCGGAAAAACGCTTCCGGCACCGGCGCGCAATGCCGCCGCCATCATGGCCGGACTCCTGCGGCCTGCCTCCAGAATTCATATCGCTGTCTGAGCAGGCGGGGCGGAGTTTCTAAATCACCCCGCACATGGCCTGGTAATTTTCGCATTCCCGCAGACAGAGAAAGGGACAGGGCTCCTTGTTGAACCATTTTTTTTTCGGACACCAGTAGCGGTCCTTGTATGGTTCGTTGCAGCCGCTGCTCGTGATCTTTTGCCGTTCCCTGCCCCCGAAGCTAACCACCTCGCCGAGAATCGAAAACCGAATGATTGCCATTCCGAGTCCTCCTGCCTGTGTGGGTTGATGGATGGGCCTCCATGCCCAGCTGTTATCTTATCTATCGGCAATGTTACGGCCTCGGTAAAGGACTTATTGACTTCTGGCGAGGGCTGGTGTTAATAAATACCCTTTATTCTTGCGTCTGGGCGAGGGGTGCTGCCATACCCTCGATTCTACTCTCCTGATTTGTTTGCAGATTTCGCCCGCCGCAATAAATACAGCCACGATTTTTTTTAAGGGAGATTGCGTAGATGCGTACTGATATCCTGCATAGCGGCGCAGGGGAACTGACCTATGAGATCCGCAATATCGTCATTGTTGGCGAGAAGTTGCAGAAGCTGGGGACCAAGGTCTATTGGGAGAATATTGGCGACCCCATTGCTAAGGGCGAAGAGATTCCTAAATGGATGAAGCAGGTTGTTGCCGACTTGGTTATGGAGGACGCCACCTATGGCTATTGCCCGACCAGGGGCATGCTGGCCACCAGGGAGTTTCTTGCCGACCGGACCAACAAGCGCGGCGGGGCGCAGATCGGCCCTGACGATATCATCTTTTTCAACGGCCTCGGCGACGCGATCAGCAAGGTTTTCGGTTTTCTGCGCCCGACCGCCCGGGTGGTAGTGCCCTCGCCCAGCTACACCACCCATTCCTCGGCGGAAGCGGCCCACGCCGGAGACCGGCCGGTAACCTATTGGCTCAATCCCAACAACTACTGGTATCCGGATCTCGATGATCTGGAAAAACGGATCAAGTACAACCCGGCCGTGGCCGGCATCCTGATCATCAACCCGGACAACCCAACCGGCGCGGTTTATCCAGCGGAGATCCTGCGGGGCATGGTGGCGCTGGCCAGGAAATACGACTTGTTTGTGATCTGCGACGAGGTATACCAGGCCATCATCTATAACGGCCAGACAACTCTGCCCCTGGCCGAGGTGATCGGAGATGTGCCGGCCATCTGCATGCGGGGTATTTCCAAGGAAATGCCCTGGCCCGGCTCCCGCTGCGGCTGGATCGAAGTCTACAATGGTGACCGCGATCCCATGTTCGCCAAGTATGTGACGTCTATTCTCAACGCCAAGATGGTGGAAGTCTGCTCCACCACCCTGCCGCAACGAGCGATTCCGGCCATCCTCAACCATCCGCAGTACGTACCCTATCTAAAGGAAAGGATCAGCCGCTACGAAAAATTGTCCAACATCGCCTATGATGCTCTCAAGGATATCGACGGGGTACTGGTGAACCGGACTAACGGGGCTTTCTACATGAGCGTGGTTTTCAAGGAAGGAAGGCTGAACAGCCGGCAGACCCTGTCCATCGGCAACAAGGAGGTCCGGGCTCAGGTGGAAAGTCTGGTGGGCGGGCCGAATGTCGCCTGTGACAAGCGTTTCGTCTACTACCTGCTGGGGGCAACCGGCGTCTGCGTGGTGCCGCTTTCCTCTTTTGCCACCGAGCTGCAGGGGTTTCGGATCACCTTGCTTGAACGCAACGAGGAGCGGTTCGTCGAGATTTTCAAGATCATTGCCGATGGGATCAGGCAGTACCTTAATTCATAATCCTGCGGCGGATTGATAAAAAAATCCTTTTTCTACTTTGTGGGAAGAGGATTTTTTCCGGGCTTTTTCTGCTGACTCTTATGGTTTTCTGGTGGAGAAGACAATCTGCTGCATTTCGAGTTTGAGCCGGCGGTCTTTCATCCCCGCCAGGCTGAATGAAGCGACCTTGTCTCCGATGAAGATGTGATACACCTGGATCTGGCCTGGAAGCCGCTTGTGACGGCAGTTCTGGACGATTACTCCGCCGTTGTTCCCCCGGTAGCGTTTTTCGATGATGAGGTCGGGAAAATGCTTTTGGGTAAGCAGCACATCAAGGGGAGGCGCCGAGTTTGTTTGCTGGCCTTCGATCCCCAGAATGGATTTCAAGGTTTTGCCGATTGACCCGCGGAGACTGTTGTTGGGGACATAGAAATATCCAATCTGCTCCTCCCTGTCTTTATCCTTGGTCAGGGTGGCAAAACGGGCGGTCAGTTGGAAATGGCCGTCCCTGCCAAGGATCACTCCCTCGCGCTTGTTTGAGACCAGACGCCAGGGGTGTTGGTAGGAGAAAGCCAGGCCTGTCTGATAATCCGTAAAAACCTGGGGATGCGGCGGGGCAGGCGGCAGTGGTACAGGGGGGGGCGGTTGTTTTTCCTGGGCCGGGGGGGCAACGGTCTTGCCCGGCGGTTTTTCCTTGCTTGGTTGCGCCGCATGGTCCTTGGGGAGCAGTTTTCCTTTTGTCTCAAGCAGAACTGGGGCGGTTGCTTCTGCCGGCTGAGAGCTTGTGTCTGTCGGGGTCTTCTTGTCCGTACGTAAAGACGGGTCATGCACCGCAGGCAGGGTGCAGCCACCGACCAGGAAAATAAGGGCGCATATCCCCTGGATATAAGTATGTTTTTTCATGCTGGTCTCCATTGTCATATTGCCGATTATGCAGGCATAGATGTACCGTTGACCGATAAGGCTGTCAATCGCCAAAAATAAGTTTAAGAACGCAAGAACGGGTTGAAACTTTTACCACGCATGGGGCAGAAAAGTCTGTGGAAATTGCAGAAAGACGCGATTGCCTCAGTTGTTGCTTGGGGACTTCTTGCCATTTACCGACTGTCCGTTACCTTTGAGAGAACATAATGAGAATTTTATCCGGGATCCAGCCCTCTGGCCAGCTTCACATCGGCAACTATTTTGGCATGATGCGATCCATGATCGCCAGCATGGATACCAGCGAACTGTATGCCTTTATCGTGGATCTGCATGCCCTCACCTCGGTGCAGGACAGGGAGCGCCTGGCGAACGGCACCCTTGAGGCGGCCACCGATTTTCTCGCCTTGGGCCTCGATCCGGAACGCTGCATCTTTTGGGTGCAGTCTGATGTCCCCGAGGTCACCGAGCTTGCCTGGGTTCTTTCCGTCCTGACCCCCATGGGGTTGCTGGAGCGTTGCCACTCTTACAAGGACAAGGTTGCCAAGGGAGTTGCTTCAAGTCATGGCCTGTTTTCCTATCCGGTGCTGATGGCTGCCGACATTCTCCTCTATCAGGCGGAGAAAGTGCCGGTGGGCAAGGACCAGAAACAGCATCTGGAGGTGGCCCGCGATATAGCGATCAAGTTCAACAACACCTTTGGCGAAACCTTTGTCGTGCCCGAACCGGTCATCGACGACAACCTGGCCACCATTCCCGGTCTGGACGGGCAGAAGATGTCCAAGTCCTATGGCAACACCATCCCCATCTTCGCCAGCGAGAAGGAGTTGAAGAAAAAGGTCATGGCCATCGTCACCGACGCTTCTCCGGTGGAAGCGCCCAAGGATCCGGAAAAGTGCAACCTTTTCAGCCTATATAAATTGTTCGCCCCGGCGGATCGGCTGGCCGAGGTACACGGCCTTTATGTGAACGGCGGAGCCATGTACGGCAAGATCAAGCTGGAACTTCTCGATCTGCTCTGGGAATATTTTCGCGAGTCCAGGGAAAAGCGGGCGCGGTTGCTGGCCGAACCTGGCCAGGTTCGGGAAATTCTCCATCAGGGCGCCGGCAAGGCCAGGGAAAAGGCGATTGCCACTCTGGATCTCGTGCGGGAGCGGGTCGGCTTGAAGTATTAAAAATCTCCGGTTATTTTTCCTCTTTTTCCACCAGACTTGCCGGGACAATGCTGCCCCTGCCGTATCGGTCGCTGATGGCGTCAATCGCTTGATAAAGGCGGTGGTCTTTGCCTCTGTCCCGGCTTTGGCTAAAAAGGGCCAACTGGCCTGATGCCGTAGCCGGACTGAGATTTGCCAGCGATATCCCAAGCAGGCGAATGGGGCGCAGGGTGATTTCGGTTTTGGTCAGCAGGGCCAAGCCCGTATGGTATAGCGATCTGTCGTCCGCCACCGGCTCGGGCAGGGTGAGCGAGCGGGTCACCTGGACGAAATCCCGGTATTTCACCTTGATGGTTACTGTCCTGCCCACCAGCCCCTTGTCCCGCACCCTTTTCCCCACCTTTAGGCACAGGGCCAGCAGTTCTTTTTCGATTTTTTTCCGGTCGCGCAAATCTTCGGCAAAGGTCTCTTCATGACCTATGGATTTTGCCGCTTGCCCAGGTTCCACGGGACGCGGATCAATCCCGGCGGCGAAAGCGCGCATCATCATTCCGGCCTTGCCGAATTTGGTGGTGAGGATGGCCGGAGAGATGCGGCTCAGGTCGCCGATGGTCCTTACCCCGATCAGGGCCAGAGCCGCACGGGTGGCACCGCCCACTCCCCACAGGCGGCCGATGGGCAGCGGGGCGAGAAAGGCTTCTTCCCGGCCTGGGGGGACAATGGTCAGGCCGTCAGGTTTATTGAGGTCGGAAGCGATCTTGGCCACCAGTTTCGAGGAGGCGACCCCGGCGGAAACAGTGAGGCCGATGCTTTCCCTTACCAGACAGCGAATCTGCCCCGCGATTTCCTCGGCCGTGCCCATCAGGCTCTGACTGGCGGTAACATCCAGGAAAGCCTCGTCCAGGGAAAGTGGCTCCACCAGCGGGGTGAAGCGCAGGAAAATCTCCATGATCCGGCAAGACACCTCCTGATAGCGAGACATGCGCACCGGGAGAAACACCCCTTGCGGGCAGAGCTTTCTGGCGCTGAGGATGGGCAGGGCGGAATGGACCCCGAATTTCCTGGCTTCGTAAGAGGCGGCGCAGACCACGCCGCGGTCGCAGTTGCCGCCCACTATTACTGGTCGCCCCCGCAGGGCCGGATTGTCCAGGATTTCCACCGAAGCGTAAAAGGCATCCATGTCGAGATGGATTATGCGGCGGATGGTCTGGGCAGGCATGGATGCGGGCGGCTCCCTGGCATGAATTGGCTGGAGTATTTTTCCATGATATCCGCCCGGCTCGTGGATGCAAGAAAACGATTATCCGGCTGCGGAAAGAAATGTCACATTCATGGACGACAGAGGGCATGGTGTCAACAGACCGACACATTGGGCGGGAAAAATTTTCCGCGTGTTCTGATGGGAAATCGTCCAGCAAATACCTTTGTCTTGGTTTATATAGATTTTTTTATTTAATAATTCCAAATTGATAATGAGTCATATTGGCATTCGCCCTTGTTGGGCAAGGCTATGAAAAAGAATGTCCCAATAGTCTGGCATGAAAATGGCATTGATTATTGGCTAAACAATCTTTTCAATGCAAGGAGCCTTTGCCATGAATGCTGCAATATCTCTCTCTGATCTGGAAATGACAGCGCCGGTTAACCTGGATCATTTAATGGTTGAGCTTGATCGTTACCGCCGGCAATCGGAATGGTTGAAACAGGTCAACGGGTTACACGCCAGACTGGCTGGAGCCACTGATATTCAAAGTATGATTGCGGCTTTTTCCGTGTGGTTGACCCCCTTGGTAGAGCATGATCTGATTGCCTACCGCAGTCTTGACCGGAGCAGGGTGCATATTATCTGTTCCTGCCACGGTCCGGAGCGGCGTCTTGCCATGCAGACCGCCGAAGAAGTCTTTGAGAAGATAGATTGTTCCCTGGACGGCGCCTGCTGTGAATGGGGACCATTTTTCGTCCAGCAATGGCAGCTGTCCTTGGCTGTTGACACTGCTGCCGCCCACCAGGGCTGTCTGATGTTGCTGCGCCGGGGAACCTGCATTGAAGCAGAGGAGGCCCAGATTTTGGCGGATTCGCTGGAGGTTCTGGAAGAGCCCCTGCATCGCGCCTTTATGTATGAGGATCTGTTTGCCCAAGCCAGGCGGGATGCGCTAACCGGCCTTGATAACCGGCGGGCCTTTGAGGAACGCATCGGGCCTCTGCTGGAAACCGCCCGGCGTCATGCCAGGCCCATAACCGTGGCCAGCATGGATCTGGATCATTTCAAGCAAATCAATGATATCCTTGGGCATGCCGCAGGGGATACCGCCTTGCAGATGGTGGCCAGGGTCTTGACCGGGATGGTGCGTAACAGCGATCTCCTGGTGCGGATGGGCGGTGATGAGTTTGTGCTGGTCTTGCCGGATACGGCCCTTGATGCGGCCCGGATGTTGGCCGAGCGTTTATGCGCCTCTGTAGATGCCCTTGAACTGAATGCCGGGGACGGCAGCAAGCTTGGGGTGAGCATCGGTATTGTCCAGTGGAATCCGGAAATGAGCAAGGACGAGTGGCTGCAGCGGGCCGACGAAGTGCTCTATCAGGCCAAAAAAACCGGGCGTTGCCGAGTGTGTGTCGAGGAAATGTAACTAGTTCAAGAAAGCAGTTATAACCCTATAAAGCGTAATGTTGGACTGCCCGCATCTCAGCCGCGGCGCGCCGCCTCGATCGCGGCGATGTCAATCTTTCGCATCGTCATCATCGCATCGAACGCGCGCTTGGCGGCAGCGGTATCGGGATCGGCTATCGCTTCCGTTAGAGCCAGCGGCGTAATCTGCCAGGACAGGCCCCATTTGTCCTTGCACCAGCCGCACGCGCTCTCTTCGCCGTCGTTGCCGACGATGGCGTTCCAATAACGATCCGTTTCGGCTTGGTCAGCGGTTGCGACCTGAAACGAAAATGCCCAGTTATGCTTGACCTCTGGTCCGCCATTGAGCCCGAGGCAGGGGATTCCCATCACGGTAAACTCGACCATCAACACATCCCCTTGCTTCCCTGAGGGAAAGTCCCCCGGGGCAAGGTGCACCGCGCCAACGGATGAATCGGGAAAGGTCCTGGCGTAAAATCGCGCCGCGTCCTCGGCGTCGCGGTCGTACCAAAGACAAATCGTGTTCTTTGCTGGTGTGGTCATGTCACTTCTCCACTAAGATCAAAACTTGAAATTTGTGCAGTCTCCTTTCCCATTTTACCTCATTTTGTCGCCTGGGAAGTTCTATTTTGCAAAATCTCTTGGAGCGCACCAAGGATCTCGTCACATTGCGCGGTAACCTTGCGTTTTTTACCGAGCGAGAGTTCCAGTGACTTGACGTTACTGTTTTCTCTGGACAGTTTGATCACCTTGGCAGTCAGTTCCATAAATTCGGAAAAAGCTGTTTTCGCCTGCAGTAAGGCAGGCCGGCTTTTTTCATTGACCATGCCGGCAAGTTCAGCAAGAGATTTTGACGCCAAGTTTTCCTCCGTTTTCATCTGCGTCTCGATTTGATCCATTATTTCATCGCTTGCCTCGGCGATGTGAAAACTGTGGAAATTGTAAATTTTTAGCCCGGCAATAATTGCGCGGCTTATAGCTCTGGAGACTCGGTCTTCCTTCGGAGGCCCTGAAGAAGAGGTTGTCACATTATTAAGGGCATGCTCAAACCGCTGCATCGCCTCGGCGCCTTCTTCTCGCGAAAGGCTTGCCGCCTTGAGATTCGTATTCTGTACCGCCTGCGCCAAAATTACTTGATCGAGCTTGCCGATTTCCGTCCAGCAGTTGCTGAACTCAGTGACGAGATTCCTCTCATCTTGCATGGGGACTGCGTCGATCAGCGAGTTGAGCTGCTTCAGGTTTTGTTCGACTGCCGCCGAGGCATAAAGTGACTGGTCGGCAAACGCCTGGGATTCCTCATCGGTCAGGGACATGACCGCGTTTTTCTCCATTTCCACAGATTTAAGGAGATTAATGCGCATCTGGGACAATATTTCTTTTTTCTTGACGTTGGTTGTGTAGGCGTCCTCAAGGCGCACAGCGGGATTAAGATAATAGAGAATGGCCGCGAGAAGTAATATCGCAGCGATTCCGATACCCCACAAAATATCGCGTCGGCCCTTATCGTTTGAAATATGCACGCCCAGATCCTCCTTTGTGTAACTTGCGTAAAACTCCGTTAAAAGCTGCCTTTGGCAGCAGCGAGGTTACCACAGAAAGCGCATGGTCGAAAGTTCGTGGGAGAGTGGGTTTAACTTTTTGACATTTGGGTATTGAAAGTCAAAATGTCAACCCCTTAGGTTGCTCCTTTGCTCTCCAGCGACGATGCTTCTCGGTAAAAAAGAGTAGGGTTGCGACAACAAGGCCGATGAGGTGGGCGGACGGAAGAACCATGAAAGGGACTTCGGCAGATCGGGCAAAGAGCGGAGCCGCAAGTAAGGATTCCGCGAGGATCTTGCCAAGCAAAACGGCAAACAGCGCCATCCACAGCCACCTGCCACCATCGAGTCGAGCCGCCCGATGGAGGCAGAGATAAGCGGTAGCGCCGACCGCCACCGACGAAAGCCCACCGTACCGAGCCAATTCCGGCTTGCTTGCCAGAAACAAGACGCCGGGAACGGCGATACTCAGCAGCGCCACCCATCCGAATCGCCGGTATCCTTCAAGTTCAACAGTAGTGCCGGCCGCGACCAAAACCAAGAGATTCCAGCAGAGATGGCTTACGGAAAAGTGAACAAAAGGCGCGGTGAACAGGCGCCACCACTGGCCGGCAAGAACAAGGTGCCGGTCATAGACACAATCCCGCTGAAGCTGCGGAACGGCATGGATAACCAAGGCAGCCGAGGCCATCACCAAGGTTATGGCCGGAAACCGCGACATAAGCCCCTCCGACCGGCGACCAGAGCGATTGCGCCAAAAGCAAGCAGCAGGAGGGAGAAAAACGCCCCGATACTGCCGCCGCCGGTATAACCGGGCTTGTGAACAACCGTGTAGGCGTCTGGTTTCTCTCTGACTCTCACCTGAAACTGCGCCAACTGATCCCGCAGGTTGATGACGAGATTGTCGGCTGCGCCCTGAAAACCCTGCACGGAATCGGCGCGCAATTGCTCACTCAGATTCACCGGGGTTGCCGAGCCGCGAACTTGGCTGACCCCCGGCGCACGAAAAAGCAGCTTCCGGCTTGAGATGTCGTAAACGGCGGCGTCAAGCATGGTGTTGGTATCGTTTTTCTCACCCCTGACGAGGTAGGCGCCGACAATTGTCCAGTACGAAAGCGAAAGGAGGCCCTCGTCGGTATGCTGTACCTGATCGCAGGAGAGCAATGCGATCACATCGACTCCGTACATCGCCCGAATCTGGTCGAGGTTGGTAAAACCGCCGCCAGCGGTAAGGTACGCGGAGGGGATCATTTCGATGCTTTTGACGAAGGGAAGATTTTTGAATTCTGCCGAAATACGCTCCATCAACTCCATCAGTTCTTTTTCGCTCAAGCGACCGCGCCAGGGCTTGTTCTTCGAGGTCGGCACGAAGGCAATCCCCACTCGCAGGGGCAAGGAAAGCCGAGGGATAGTAGGTGTATCGGCTTGCTGTTTGTCCTGGTAAAGGTACTCAACTACACTGCTGGTAAAGTGACTCGTTCGGTGACGACCATAAAAGGCGGCGCAGCCGGCAAGAGAGCCCGCCAGCAACAGAACTAAAATTATCCGAGCAAACAATTTGAACCCATGCATCCTCTTCTCCTTTGTTTTTTTTGGCCGGCCACCCGCCACGGCAAGCCAAGGTGATAGCTAATGAGCAAGCAACGTCCGCCCTTCCCTAATTTTGAATTGGGCGCGGACCACCCACCATATAGAAGATGAATCAATTGACAAGGGCTTTCTGTTGGCCAGGGAAATAAGTTCCGGTTAGAACCAGGCACCATTTTTCACAACAAAGGCTTGATTGGCAAAGACTGCCAAATCCGTACCTTGTTGCGCTTGGCAAGCGACCCATACTGATCGGGGTCGTCCTTCGCTGCGTCCCAGCTGTTGCTCGGCTGCATATCGGTTTCTATCTTGGCCTCGACAGCGCTTGCCAGTCCTGGATTTTTAACAATCACCCCGACCTCGGTATTGAGATTCTCCGAACGCGGATCGACATTGAATGTGCCGATATAAACGGTTTCCGAATCCACCACCATGGTCTTGGCATGCAGGGAGATGATGGGAGAAGCGGCATTCGTCTTCACCACCTGCTGCAGCAGCCGGCTCTGCCCCTCCGGATCGGGTCTGTATTCAAAAATTTCCAACCCCATTTTGAGCAAGGCCTCCCGCTGCTTGCGATAACCACTGAAGGCCTGAAGATTGTCGGTGGAGGCCAGGGAATTGGTATTGATCCGTACGCGCACCCCCCGTGCGATGGCCTTTCCGAACAGTTCCATGGCCTTGTCGGACAACACCAGGTAGGGTGACTGGATAACAATATGGCCACGAGCGTCCTCGATCAGTTTCGCCAGGGCGATGCTGCTCAATCCCCCGCCCCCCAAACTGATCTTGTTCTTGTTTTTCCCGGGATTGTCGCTGATAAACTTTACCTCATCCCAGACCAGCTCTTCGGCAAGCCGGGGAAAAGCTGTCGGCACGGCCTCGATGGCGGCACGCACCTCGGGGGAGAAATTGTTCTCCGAGCCTGCATACACGTGCAACTCTTTGTACAGACGTTTTATCTCCTCATCATCCACCTGCACATTTTTTTGCATCAACCCGAGGCCGTCATAGAGCTCCTCGACAGGCACGCTCAATTCGCTGCTCCAAAAACGTTCGAAACTTTCCCGCATCGACTTGACCACCTCGCCCAATACCAGAGCATCACGATCGCGAAAGTTGTATTCATGATGGTAGTTAAAATACTCATTGGCCATATTGCGCCCGCCAGTAATGGCCAGCTTACCGTCAACGATGAAGGTTTTGTCGTGCATGCGCTGATTCATGCCGCGAAAATCCGTGACCACGTTCAATACCCACTTGTGCATCGGGGTGCCGACGGAATGCTTCGGGTTATAGATGCGGATATCAATGTTGGGGTGTTTTGTCAGGGCGAGCAGGGCCTTGTCCGGGGCATCAATGAGCAGATCATCCACGATAACCCGCACTAGAACCCCGCGATCCGCCGCGCGTAGCAAGGCCTCCGAGGCCAGGATGCCGATATTGTCCGTACTCCAGATGAAGTATTGCACCTCAATCGAATGCCGGGCATGGTCGGCCAGCCAGGCACGAGCCACCAGCGCCTCCATGCCCGTTTCCAAAACATATATCCCGCTTTGCCCGACATGCGCCGCAATCTGCTCGTCGACAATGGCCATGGGCGTATCCGATGCGGCATGCCCGGACAGGGGAAAACACAGACACAGGGTGAACACCACCGCGAGCAGGAATCGTTTCATGTCCAATCCGTCAAGTGGTTAAGGATCTTTTCGGTGCAGCAGGCGATTCAGCGAGGCGAGCGAGTTGCCAGCAAGAAAGCAAGTAAACGACCACGCTTATCCAACATCAAGGTGGCCTTGAATGACTTCCCCCTCTGTTGCGATTTTTCAACTTCGCTAGTGGGTTTTGAAAAGCAGCTTTTGAGAGAAGCAGAGGGCCGCTGCTTCTTATCTCTCTACGGACCCTGTTCCCGCATTCATTTCTTTCATTGTCGGGTATTCTTCAAGCAGTTTCTCGCCTCACTGTCCCGCGACGGAAACTTCAGTCGAGCCAAGCATTGTTACCTCTCCGGCTTCTTCCCCACTATAACCTGCACAGTACGAATGTCAGGTTACAGCAAAATTAGCGGGCATAACAAGCAAAAAGTCTACAGCAAAAAAAGTCACCCAAAAATTTCTGCGTTTTTTGGCGGTCGAAGCTTACGCCTTGAGCAGAGCGTGAAAGGTTGGGTTCATCATTGTTGGTTCGATACAGGTTCTTGGCCTAACAATAATATTATCGAGCAAGCTATATAATCACGGCTAATTTTATCCGGAGTATTATCTGTCTGCCTGACACCATGGAGCAATTCAAGAATTATCTTCGTTTCAGACATGCGAGGAAAAATCAGGATCGGATAACACGCGGAACGGTTTGCCGCCCGTGCATCCGCAGAGCCATGCGCACCAAATATTTTCTTCTGTTTTCCCCGCCGGTTCTGTATCCTGAAGGTATACCACCTTTACCAACACAGGAGCACAGCCATGAAACTTACCTTCCACGGCGCGGCGAAAACCGTTACCGGATCACAGCATCTGCTCGAGGTAAACGGCAAGCGGATTCTTCTTGATTGCGGCTTGTTCCAGGGCAAGCGCAAGGAGGCCTTCGAACTCAACCGCACCGGCTTTGGCGCGGGCAAGGATATCGATTGCCTGGTTCTGTCCCACGCCCATATCGACCATTCCGGCAACATCCCTAGCTTGGTAAAACGGGGCTTTCGCGGCGATATCGTCTGCACCTCCGCCACCCGCGATCTCTGCGCGGTGATGCTCATGGATTCCGCCTTTATCCAGGAAAAAGACGTGGAGTTTACCAACAAGCTGCGTCGGCGCAACAAGCAGAAGGAGTTTGAGCCGCTTTACACCAGGGAGGATGCGGCCGCGGCCATGGACCAGTTCGTCGGCATCAGTTACAACCGCAGACGGGAGATCGTGCCCGGGGTCTATCTTACCCTGGTGGATGCGGGCCATATGCTGGGTAGCGCCAACGTGATTCTCGACATCCATGACCAGGAGCAAGGGAGCGATCTCCGCCTGGTTTTCAGCGGGGACATCGGCCGGAGCGGGATCCCGATCATCAAGGATCCGGCGGTCCTGAGCGAAGGGGCGGATATCCTGATCATGGAGAGTACCTACGGCAACCGGCAGCATCCGCCCTATCCCGAGTCGGAAAAAGAACTGGAACGAATTGTCAATGACACCTACCGCCGCGGCGGGGTGCTGCTGATCCCGGCCTTTGCCGTGGGGAGAACCCAGCAGCTGGTCTATGCCCTGCACAAACTGTTTTTGAAGCGCGATATTCCCAGGCTCCCCATTTATGTGGACAGCCCGCTGGCCACCAGGGTCACGGATATCTTCCGGCTGCATCCGGAAACCTATGACAACGAGATTCGGGAATTTTTGTTGGCAGGCAACCACAGCAATGCCTTTGGCTTTGACACCCTGAGCTACACCCAGTCCGTGGAGGAGTCCAAGGAGCTTAATTTTTTGCGGGAGCCGGCCATCATCATCAGCGCCAGCGGCATGATGGAGGGAGGCCGCATTCTCCATCATCTGCGGCGGCGCATCAGCGACCAGAAAAACACCATCCTGGTCACCGGCTGGCAAGCGCCCCATACCCTGGGCCGTAAAATTGTCGAGGGGGAGGAAACGGTCAAGATCTATGGCGAGGAGTTTCCACTGCGGGCCAAGGTGGAAACCCTGACCGGCTTCAGCGGCCATGCCGACCGCGATGAGCTGCTGGCCTGGGCCGGGGCCATGGAGAAGAAACCGGCCCGAACCTTTGTGGTACACGGCGAAGAGGAGGCAGCCACCGCCCTGGCCGAGAGCCTGCGGCAGGAGCTGGGCTTTGCCCAGGTGGAGATTCCGGACCCACACCAGGCCTTCGAGGTGTAACGGAGTAGTGTCCGGTTTGGCGATGGCTTCGGACCAGGGACGTTCCCTCTCTCCCTAGCCCTCTCCCGCCGGGGGAGAGGGGACATTCCTTTTTTCCCGCGTTATGCCTCCAATTTTGGCGGCATGGTTCTGAGGTGGATCTCCCTTTGCGGAAAGGGGATCTCCACGCCTTCCTTTTGAAAGGTCTCCCAGATCTTTATCAGCACATCGCTCTTCACATTCTTCACCCCGTTGACCGGATCGTTGATCCAGACGCCCAGCTCCAGATCAACGGAACTCTCGCCAAAGGCGACGAGCAGGCACTGAGGCGGCGGCTCCGAAATGATCCTTTCTGTCTGCCTGGCCGCCTCTTCGCAGAGGGCCATGGCCTTGCGCACATCCGAGCTGTAGGCAATGCCCACCGGAATCTTCAGGCAGACCGTGCTGTTGCTGAACGACCAGTTTTCCACCTGCTGGGTAATCAGATCCTCATTGGGGATCAGGAATTCCTTGCCGTCCGGGGCAATGAGCGAGGTATAGCGGGCGCCGAGCGAGTTTACCCAGCCATAGGTTTCGCCCACGGTGATCACGTCGCCCGGCTTGATCGATTTGTCCAGCAGGAGGATGATGCCGCTGATCAGATTGGAAAAGATTTTTTGCAGGCCGAAGCCGATGCCCACGCCGACCGCGCCGGTGAAGATGGAAAAGCCGGTGAGGTCGAGGCCGACGCTCCGTAGCCCCACCAGGATGGCGGCGGTGATGAGGGTAATCTTGGAGAGCTTGATGAACAGGACCTGGATGGAAGGAGAGAGCGCCGAGTTCTCCCGGATCCGCTTTTCGAGCAGATGGGAGAGAAGCCGCGCCCCCCAAAGCAGCAGGACCAGGGTCAGGAAGCCGGTGAGCATGGTGAGCAGGGAAATCTGCATCTTGCCGAACTTGAGGGAGAGACGGTCGAGCAGCTTGACGGCCGGGTCCAGCAGGTCGAGGATGTTGAGGGCGGCAAGGGTCCAGGCGAGGACCGCAATCAGTCTGACCCAGGCGGTGTTGTTGAAAAACAGGGAAGTGGTATGGATAATGATCCAAACCCCTAGCAGATTGACGACAATGGTGAGCAGATCGTGCGGCCATTGGGCTTCCACGGCGACCAGCAGCGAGAGCAGTTGCAGGAAAAGCCAGAGCAAAGGCGCAACAAGAGGCAATACGGCCGCGATGAGCTGGCCGAAAAATTTTTGGGGCAGAACGGGCCCGGAAAATTTTTGTTTGATTCTGTTGCCGACCAGAAAAGCGACCAGCAGGGCGCAGGCGATAACCAGCGCCTGGACAAGGTTATCGTAGGTCAGGACATGGCGGAACAGCCAGTCTTGGATGACCCCCAGGTTTTTTTCGCTGAGAGTGGCAAGCCAGAGGCTTTTCATACGGGAAGTTCCCTGAAAGAGGTGAGTAAAAGGCGGCAACGAACCAGGCAGGATACCGTGCTTATCTGGTTACGGCTTCTGAATATAGCAGCAAAACCAGAACAAGCAGAGAGAAAAGCGTGATCGGGATACCCGCCCGGGCGTGTTCCTTAAAGCTGATCTCGATCTTAAATTCCCTGGCTTGCTCGATGACGATGAGATTGGCGATGCTGCCGATGATGACCAGGTTTCCGGCAAAGGTGCTGGACAGGGCCAGGACATACCACTGCTCCGGCACACGAGGGTCGAGGAATTGGACCAGGAGCATGGCGGCGGGCACATTGCTGACCAGGTTGCTCAGCAGAGCGGAGATCCCGGTGAGGGCAAAAAGATTGGTGATGGTCAGGCCATGTTGACTCATGGCCTCCATGAGCAGGCCGGGAATGTTGCGGCTGGCAATGCCGTGGACCACGATGAACAGGGCGCAGAACATGGTAAGGAGATGCCAGTCCACCAGTTCCATGATCCGACGGGAGTGCATCTTTCGGCTGCACAGCAGGATGCCGGCCACGGTGATGGCGGAAAGCTCTCTGGGAATGGGGGTGAAGAAAAGGCCGACCAGAACCAGCATGGCGAGCAATCCCTTGCTGCTTTGCCAGCGGTCGAACTCGGGCCATTCGGCGGTCTGCTCTATGGCCTGGGGCGCCGGAGCCATGGCAAAGCGGCCCTGGTAGATCCGGCAGAGAATGAAGTAGGCGCCGGCCAGGGCGATCAGCGCCGGAGGCCCGCACCAGATCAGGAAGCTGCCGAAGTGCAGCCCGCCGACCTGGCCGATTAGCATGTTCTGCGGGTTGCCGATGATGGTGGCGGCCGAGCCGATATTGCTGGCCGCCGCCAAGCCCAGGAGAAAGGGCAGGGGGTTGAGTCCCTTTTTCAGTAGAACGAGGCAAAGGACCGGGGTGAACGCGAGGCAGACGATATCGTTGGCCAGCAGGGCGGAAAGCAGGGCGGCTGCCAGCATGGAGGCTAGGAGAAAAAGCCGGGGCCGGCCCAGGATTCCGGTGGTGCGCCGGATGACCCAGGTGTAGAAGCCGCCCAGCCGGAGCTGGGCGGAAAGCACCATCAGGGCGTAAAGCAGGATAATGGTGGGCAGGTCGATGGCCGCCATGGCCGCCGTAAGCGGCACCGCGCCGCTGGCGATCATGGCGATGGCCCCCAGCAGGGCGATGCCGGTTCGGTCCAGCATCAGGCCGGGAATCCGGCCAAGGGCTACGCCGAGATAGGTTATAATGAAAATAAGCACGGCAAGATCGGGCATGTGCTATCCTGATGATGGAGTGTAAAGAGGCAAGCTCTATATATCCCCGAGAGATTCGGGAATGCAAAGGTTATGTGGGGTGGCTGGGTAAAAAGGTTTGTCCGGGAATGACGGAAATAATAACGATGACATTTCCGTTGCTCCCTTTTTCTTCTTTTGCATGCCCAAAAGAAGAAACAAGAAAAGGGCACCCCAACCAGTCCTGGCCCTGCGGGCTTCCCTTGCTTCTCGCCGGGGGCGGGACGCGGAAAAACTCGGGCTTCGCCCTCAGACAGTTCCCGCGTCTTTTTCGCCCCCGCCTGCGAGGCGCGGCAGGACAAATGGGGAGGGAAGAGAATTCCCCTTGGCACGCAGCCGAGTACCAGAGAGGCTACCGAAAGGGGATTTGCACGGTTTGAGTACCCCGCAAGGGGCATAAACTCCGTGAGTTTGCAAAGCCCCGGCAGCATCGAGGAGTACCCCCTGCGGGGCATAAACTTCGGGCATCCCGCCAACGGCGGGACCAGTGACCCTGGTGCCTCTTCTGGTCGGACATACCGGGCAAATCAAGTTCGGACTGTAGTTGTCAATAGTTTGACGTGCCGCCCTTGACAGCGGTTGGGGGTGAGCTTACGGTTAGTTGCAATACAGAGCGGGGCGCTTGGGTGTCCATTTCCTTCTGCTTAAGGAGCAACGGCTATGCAGTTTGACAAATTCACGGTGAAATCGCAGGAGGCGGTGCAGGCTGCCCAGAATCTGGCCCAGAGCAAGGGACATCAGGAGGTGCAGCCCGAGCATCTGATGAAGGTTCTTCTCGACCAGCCCGAAGGGGTTGTGGTTCCCATTCTCCAGAAGATGGGGGTGAACCCGGCCGAGCTGAGGCAGGAGATGGAGGCGCTGCTGATCAAGCTGCCCCAGGTGAGCGGGGGCGGCTACACCCAGGCCTATGCCGGGAAACGGTTCCAGGCCCTGCTGGACCGGGCTTTCAAGGTGGCCGGTGAGATGCAGGACGAGTACGTCAGCCTGGAGCATCTGGTCCTCGCCCTGCTTGACGACCGGGATTCTCCGGCGGCCCAGGCCTTCAAGCGCAAAGGGGTGAGCCGGGAGGCCTTTTTGCAGGCTCTGGTCGCCATCCGCGGCAGTCAGCGGGTCACCGACCCCAACCCTGAGGAGAAGTACCAGGCCCTGGAAAAATACGCCCGCAACCTTACCGACGTGGCCCGGCAAGGCAAGCTTGACCCGGTAATCGGCCGGGATGACGAGGTGCGCCGGGTGATTCAGGTGCTTTCCCGGCGGACCAAGAACAATCCGGTTTTGATCGGCGAGCCGGGGGTTGGCAAGACCGCCATCGTCGAGGGGCTGGCCCAGCGGATCGTCAACGGCGACGTGCCGGAAAGCCTGCGCAACAAGCAGGTGCTTTCCCTCGATCTGGGCGCGCTGGTGGCCGGGGCCAAGTACCGGGGCGAGTTTGAGGACCGGCTCAAGGCGGTCTTGAAAGAGGTGGAGAAGCGGGCCGGCGAGGTGATCCTCTTCATCGACGAGATCCACACCCTGGTCGGGGCCGGGGCCGCGGAAGGGGCCATGGATGCCTCCAACATGCTCAAACCCGCTCTGGCCCGGGGCGAGCTGCACTGCGTCGGCGCCACCACCTTGAACGAGTATCGCAAATACATTGAAAAAGATGCGGCCTTTGAGCGCCGCTTCCAGCAGGTTCTGGTCCAGGAGCCGTCGCTGGACGACACCATCGCCATCCTGCGCGGGATCAAGGAAAAATACGAGGTCCACCACGGGGTGCGGATCAAGGATTCGGCCACCGTCGCGGCGGCCACCCTGTCCAACCGCTACATCACCGACCGCTTTCTGCCGGACAAAGCCATCGACCTCATCGACGAGGCGGCCTCCCGGCTGCGGATCGAGATCGATTCCATGCCCACCGAGATCGACGAGGTGGAGCGCAAGAAGATCATGCTGGAGATCGAGCGGGAGGCCCTGAAAAAGGAAAGCGACGCCGCCTCGAAAGAGCGGCTGGCCAAGATCGAGGCGGAGCTGGCCGAACTCAATGAAACCCTGACCGCGATGAAGGGCCACTGGCATCTGGAGCGGGATATCATCCAGAAAATCCGCACCATCAAGAGCAACATTGACGAGGCCAGGGTGGCTGAGCAGCAGGCTGAACGCCAGGGCGATCTCAGCCGCGTGGCCGAGATCCGTTACGGCAGAATCGTGGAGCTTGAGAAACAACTGACCGGCGAAAACGCCCATTTGGCCGAGATCCAGAAGGATCGCAAGATGCTCAAGGAAGAGGTGGACGAGGAGGATGTCGCCCAGGTGGTGGCCAAGTGGACCGGCATCCCGGTGGACCGCTTGCTCTCCGGGGAAAAGGAAAAGCTGGTCCAGGCCGATGTCGAACTGGCTCGCCGGGTGGTGGGGCAGACCGAGGCGATCACCGCCGTGGCTAACGCGGTGCGCCGCGCCCGGGCCGGGCTGCAGGACCCCAACCGGCCCCTGGGCTCCTTTATCTTTTTAGGCCCCACCGGGGTGGGCAAGACCGAGCTGGCCCGGAGCCTGGCCCATTTCCTCTTTGACACCGAAAAAGCGATGATCCGTATCGATATGTCCGAGTTCATGGAAAAGCATTCGGTCGCCCGCCTGATCGGCGCGCCTCCGGGCTACGTGGGCTACGAGGAGGGCGGCTATCTCACCGAGGCGGTGCGGCGCAGGCCCTATTCGGTCATCCTCTTTGACGAGATCGAGAAGGCCCACCCGGATGTGTTCAACGTCCTTTTGCAGATATTGGACGACGGCCGAATGACCGACGGCAAGGGCAGGACCGTGGATTTCAAGAACACCATCCTGATCATGACCTCGAACCTCGGCAGCCAGATGATCATGGAGATGGGCGAGAGCCGCCGCGCCGAGATGCAGACCCAGATCGACGCCATCCTCCATGCCCAGTTCCGGCCCGAATTTTTAAACCGGATCGACGAGATTATCATCTTTCATTCCCTGGGGAGGGAGCATCTCGCCCGGATTATCGATATCCAGGTGGGGTTGCTCACCAAACGGCTGGCCGAGCAGAAGTACAGCGTCAGCCTGACCGAACCGGCCAAGGAGTACCTGATCGAGGTTGGCTACGACCCCAGTTTCGGAGCCCGGCCCCTCAAGCGCGCCATCCAGCGCTATGTCCAGGACGGCCTGGCCATGAAGATCCTGGACGGCACCTTTGTTGAGGGCGACACCATCGTGGTGGACCGCGGCGAGACAGGGCTTGTTTTCACCAAGGGGTAGCAGACAGTAAGCGGCCACAGGGCACCACATCTTGCGGCACCCTGTAGCCGCTTATTCCGTGGTGTTTTGATTTTTAGGGGCTTTTCCCCCCGTGATTGGTTACAACAAAGAGGCTCGCAACTACCGTCTGAGGGTTGCGAGCCTCTTTTAACATTGGGAAAATAAGACAATAGCGAGGGTCGTCAATGCTTCCTGCCGTTTCCCCTTTTCTGGAGTTGTGCGGCCGAATTTCTGTTCTCGATTGGTTGGCCTTGCTGCTCTTCGGGCTGGCGGTGCTTGGCTACCGCTCCTTCTTGGGCTTGATGCTTCGCGCCCGGCCCGATCGGCTTTATCTCGGCAAGCTTCAGGCCTACCGCAACGCCTGGATCGCCGTTCATTCCGGCGACAAAAACAGCCTGGTCACCGTGCAGACCCTGCGCAATAACATCATGACCGCTTCTTTTCTGGCTTCCACCTCCATCATTCTCATCATGGGGGCCTTCAGTCTGTTGGGTAATCTGCACGGCCTGTTGGAAACATTGCGGGTTTTCCGGCCCGGCCCGCCGGCGGAACCAGCGGTGGAGCTGTTGAAGGTGCTGCTGATCATCGTGACCCTGTGGTATTGCTTTTTCAACTTTACCAGCCATATCCGGGAAGTGAACTATATGTCCCTCATCCTCAACATTCCCAAGGAAAAGCTGGACGAGATAGAGGGCGGTGATTCCACGCTCCTGCTCTCCCGGATTTTCCGCTCTTCCGGGATCCATTTTTCCATGGGCATGCGCGGCTACTATTTTCTTGTCCCCTTGTTCATGTGGATATTCAGCCCGGTTCTCATGATTTTTGCCACTCTGCTTATCATGCTGACCCTGCTCAAACGCGACCTGCGGCGCTAACCGGAATTCTGCATGATTTGGCAGAAATTTTGTGTTATATGCGGTGGTTGTGCCGTGGGGGCGAATATTTCCGGCCAAGGCCGGATTGATAAGTTTTGAGCCAATTTTTGCTTGTGGATAAAAGATGAAAAATCAGGAAAGCGCGGCCGAGATTGTGGCGCTGTTTGGCCAGAGGGCCGGCAATATCTATGAGGCGCGGGGCTACTGCTGCTCCGAAACGGTTATTTATCTGCACAATCAGTCGCTGGGCGGCCCCTTGAGCGAAGAGGTGGCGGCCAGCCTCGGCTCCGGCTTTTGTCATGGCATGGGCGGGGCCGGCTGCGTTTGCGGCGGGCTGGCCGGGGCGGGCATAGGGTTGGGGCTGTTTCTTGGCCCGCGCCGGGCAGGGGGAATGAAAAAAAAGGAGTTCAAGTCGCTGGTCAAAGAGGCGCATGACCGCTTCAAGGCCCGTTTCGGGGTCACCTGCTGCCGGGTTTTGTTGAAGCGCCGGAAGGAAGGCAAGGGGGCAAGCTGTCAGGAGTTGACCATGGGCGGCGCGGAAATCGCCATTTCTCTTCTTCTCGAACAGCGGCCGGAGCTGATCGGGCAGGTTGATCTCGATTTTCTCCGGAAGCACGAGTCAAAGCTTGTCGGGCTGGCCAAGCGAATCTTCAGCCAATGAACGGCCCCATCCGTCTGCGCGGCCTGGAGATTTCCCCGCCGCTTCTGCTCGCCCCCATGGCCGGACTGACCCACTCGGCCCTGCGTCGGCTCATTCTCGAGCTGGGGGGCATCGGCCTCTTGTCCACCGAGATGCTCTCCGCCGCCCGGCTGCCCTCGGAAAATCCGCAAATCTCTCCTTATCTGGTGCGCAGCCCCCAGGAAACCCCTCTCTCCTATCAGCTCCTGGTCAGCCGGGAAGCGGAGGTCGCCCCGGCCATCGCCAAGCTCCACACCTTGGGAGCCGAGGCCATCGACCTCAACCTGGGCTGCCCGGCCCCCACCGTCCGCCGCATGGGCGCGGGCAGCCGGCTTATGGAGGAGCCCGCCCTGGTGCGGGCTCTGGTGGCGGCGGCGAGAAAAGAAACCGATCTGCCCCTTACCGCCAAGATCCGGCTGGGCGAGACCCTGGATGAGGAAAGGCTGCGCGATTTCTGCCGGATGCTGGAGGGGGAGGGGATCGACCTGCTGAGCGTCCATGCCCGGCTGCGGGGCGAGCCATTCGTCCGTAAGCCGCGCTGGCCGTGGGTCGGCAAGGTCAAGGGCTGGGTAAAGATCCCGGTGGTGGCCAACGGCGGGATCTTCTCGCTGGCGGACGCCAAAAGCTGTCTGGCCCAATCAGGGGCGGACGGCCTCATGCTCGGTCGGGGTGCGGCGATCCGCCCCTGGCTCTTCGCCGAGCTGGCCCATGGGCTGTACGGCCTCGGGCCGGAGGTCGGGGCGGTGAATAAACCGGCCCTCTATCTGCGCTTCATCGAATTGCTTGAGGAAAGCTTCCTGCCGGAGCGCAGGCTGGGCCGTCTCAAGGAATTCACCCATTATTTCGCCAAAAATTATCCATTCGGCCATCACCTGGCCTCGGCCGTGCAATCCAGCGACAATTTGGAAGAAGCCAGGGAGCGGGCCTGCGGTTTTTTTGCCAAAAACGAAGCGGCCGCCGAGGATCGCTGAGCGGAGTGCTGCATCTTGCTGAGGCCGTCCGGCTGACTTGAAAGATAGCAAGCAAGCAATGCCCCCCGCTCAACGCCTACAACGGGAAAGCTTCTGTCCCAACCACTGCCTGCCGATGATTTTTCCTTGTACAACGCCACGGAATGTTGCTACAGTCTGCCTATCATGATGATGCAATATTTTCCACCGGCTGCCATCCTGCCTTCTTCTGCCTTACCAGCAAAAACCGCCAGTGATTCTGGCAGGATATCCATATGATAAGGTTGCTATGCAGAATTTCCAGATTCCGTGTATGAGCCATAATTCTGTCTAATATGTTCGCTGTAAAAAATAAAAATGAAGAAACAAGCAAAATTACTTTTCGAAAAGGCGGTAGACTCGTTGATTTTGTCCATCAGTCATTTCAATAATCCATGGGACAGAGGGAGAAAAGAAGCGGTTTTAATTCTCCTCGACAGGGCCTTTGAATTATTACTAAAAGCCATAATTTTGCATAAAGGTGGCAAGATACGAGAAGCATACGAGAGAGAAACAATTGGCCACGAAAAATGTGTAAGAAAATGCATCTCTCAACCAGAAGTCAAATGTTTAACAGAAGAACAGGGGCTAACTATTCAAATTATCAACAGTTTCCGCGATGCTGCACAGCACGATATTGTAGAATTGTCTGAGCAAGAACTTTATATGTACAGTCAGGCGGGTGTAACTCTTTTTCGAGATTTACTTAGGCAAGAGTTTAAAGAAGAATTGACCTCCTATATGCCGGAAAGGGTACTCCCGGTATCTACAGAACCACCGAGAGATTTGCATACAATGGTAGAGGCAGATTTCAAAGAAATCCAAAAATTATTAAAAACAAATTCTCGCCGCCAAATCGAAGCAAAGTCAAAACTAAAATCACTTGCCATTGTTGAGGCTTCCCTTGAAGGCATTAGATCTCAGCCTGACGAATTTGAATTAAGGAAAATGGTTCGTGACGTAAGAGATGGAAAATCATGGCAAGATATTTTCCCAGGGGTTGCCAGCCTTCAATTAGAAACAACCGGATCCGGTATAAATGTCGATATTCGGATAACGAAAAAGGAAGGAGATGCAGTTCATCTTGTACCAGAGGGCACACCAGGAGCGACAGTCCTTGCGGTAAAAAGGGTCAATGAACTCGACTATTACTCGTTAGGCGCACAAAAACTCGCCGACAAGGTTGGACTGACCATGTATAAATTGCTTGCCTTGGTTTGGCATCTTAAGCTTCAAAAGTCAGATGAATACTTTAAAATCATAAAAATCGGGTCACAAATTCACAAGAGATACTCTCAGAAGGCATATGCGGCAGTTGTGGCAGCCCTTGAAAATATTGACATGGAAGAAGTGGTAAAAAAATATAAAAATAGATGAATCAGCGAACAATTTGGTCACCCAGGCGGCGAGCAGCAGGGGGGGCAGGCTTGACATTTTGACTTTCTACATAAAATGCCAAGCCTAAACCTATGTTGTTGTATGCTCATACATGATCAGCCTTGGAGTACCCTTCCTCATTACGGTGGGCCTGGGAAGCCTAGGGAGCATTCTTTTCTATTATTATTTTTAATGCCCGCCGTATACCTTGCTTCTGTGCCCTTGGGCAAACCATTAGTTCCTTGGAATTCGGATGTCACTGTCATCGAAGGCGCCGTATTCTGACCATTTGTGACAGGCGATGCAGTTTATCTTGGACTTAATGCTCCCACGCCGGTAGATCTCTTGCGGTATCGTCTTATGCTTTTCTTGCCAATACGGGATGGCGGTTATTCTCAGGGGAGGATTATCCTTGCCGATTGAGCGGATGAATTTGATCGACGATTCCTCAAGGGAGTACTCCGCCGCGTTTTTTACAAGAAATTGCTCGATTTCTCTTTTTAGGGACTCATCGATGGAGGCGTCGTCTCCGAAATGGTCCTGGAGATTTGCCAGCATGCTCTTCCAGCTTTCCGCCGGGAGCGTATTGGGCGGAAAGGCCATATGACAGGCAGCGCACTCCTTTTTGTAGATGGGGGGGATGGCCAGTGCCGCCGGCTGCGTTGTGCCCATTGCGGTAGAGAGGTGAAATACCGCAAAGAGTGGAGACAGTACCCATGCGAAAGATAGCAGGGTCAAGGGCTTGGTCGTAGTCAAGGATATCCCTTTGGCAGAGGAAGGCTTCTCCCCTGTAAACATGGCGGCGATAATGCCCGTCTTGTGCTTTAGCGCCTCGAGCAAAACAATCGATATATGGGCAAAGATGATTGCCAGCAGAAGATAAACAACCCCAAGGTGCGCCAGCTTCAAGGGGGTGGCAAACTCATAAAAATGACGGTAAAGGAATCTGAACACCCCCCTGCCTTCATCAAGGCTGAAAACGGCAACCCCTGAAAGCACCGCCAACATTCCGCAGACGATTATCAAGAGTACGCACCACGAGGCCGCAGGATTATAGCCAGGGTAGGAAGTCTTAATATTTTTTCTTACGGAATTAAGATATCTGAGGAGATCCTGCCGAGATAGATGCAGAGAGCTGAATCTTGAGTAGTGGGACCCGAAGAACCCCCAGAATATCTTGAAGGCCAGGAGTATTCCTACGGCAGTTCCGACGCCGAGATGAAAGGAAAGCCAGGCATCTTGATTGACCAGATTAAAGCCGAAAAAACGGGTCATGTTGGCTGTGACAAGAGAGCACAGGATAAAGACCACGAGGGACCAATGAAAGATCCGGGTCTGAAGGTCTCGGACCTTGATTTTATTCATCACATGGCCTCTCTTACATATGGATTATTCCGTTGATCATCATGGATGCTGAACATTGCTCCGGGTCAGTTCTTGGGAATCTTCACCTTGTTCTCGTCGTAGTCGCCCTTTGCCGCGGTCACATGGCAACCGCCACAGTTTGCAGGCGAACCGATTGACTTCCTCTTGAAGACCTCGGCCCGCACTTCGCGATGCTTTCTCTTGAAGTACGAGGTCTCAGTTATTCTGAGCGGGACTTCAGTGCTGCCGAGAGAGGCAAGTATCTTGCGGGACACTTTTGCTGAACTTGTCTCGGCGCTGTTCTTGACGACATAGGCCAGTATCTCAGCCCGAGTCGCCTCATCAAGGGCTGCGTTGTCACCGAAATGCGTGTCAAGGGCGCCCATGATCTTCTCCCACGAGCGCTTGGGAAGAAACTGCGGTTGGTAGGCAAGATGACAGGCGCCGCACTCCTTGAGGTAAATTGCGCTCGATACCTGCCCCAATATCTCAGCAGAGCCCTCCGCATGCCCTTCAGCGACCATGGCGAAGGAAGAGAAGATGGTTGAAAACAGCCCGGCGAAAAGAATACCTTTATTAAAAAGATTCATCTGTTTGCTCCTTGATTATTCGCTTATTGGGCGCTGATGAACATCAGGGCGTCGCCCTTTTCCAGAGCAGTCCCCTCCCTGCCGTACACCTGCTTGAAGTTCCGCGAGAGCCACTTTTCGACATCCTTGACATTGGTCAATCTGAGTTTGTTGACTGAAGGGGCGAGCGGCTCAATAACCTTGCCAACGAGCGTCCTCCCTGCCTTCTTCAAATCAGCGGTGTGGCAGGTGGCGCAGGCGATCGTGCCGGTCTTGTCGTTGGGTCGCTCATCAAAAAAGAGTCTTCTGCCTCTTTCATAATCAAAGCCGGTAAAGCCACTTGCCTCTTTTTTTGCCTGCGCCTCTAACCCCTGCACAAATTTAGTCATCTCGGGGTTAAGACCGGCGGCAAGCCCGACCCCCTGAAATATCGTAACAACCAGACATACCGCTATGAACACTGATGGAACCGGCATTTTTCTCCTCCCGTCAAGAAAGTTGTAGAAGGGGACAAATTTATCGCCCCTCTGTTCAAAGGATGCATAATACTATTTTATATTAATCCAACCTTTGCCTGCAAGTTCAAACGGGAAGGCAAATGTGTTCGGTCAAGCTACTCGGTTGATATCTCGGCATAATTTTTAACAAGTAGTATTTTTTTCGCTTGATTCTTAGTTTGTGCTGTCAAAAATCATGCTGATAGAAGAGTCGGGTTCCTGTGGCAACCCTTGAGACCCTGCGTTTCTTCCAGTAAAGGGAGTATGCCGGACAACTGAAGAGGGAGAATGGCAAATGCGGAGATGATCCGTTACGCCGATGACCTTGTCTTTCACACCCATCTCAAGTGCGATAATGGACCAGGTTGGTGAGGGGTTTCGTTTAGTCATGAAACTACAAAAAAAGCACTGATAATCCGCTCAAACAATCCGTCATCCGGTTAAAAAATGCCGGCGATGGGCGCTTGGCAGTGGTTGCAGTTTCCGCCGGTCATCTCTTGCCTTGTCATGGTAAAGCCGGTCCGTTCGATGACCAGTTTCTTGCAGTTTGGGCAGTAGGTATTTTCTCCGGTGTCGTCTGGGATATTGCCGACATAGACATAGTTCAGCCCTGCGTTCAGACCGATTTCTCTGGCGCGGATTACCGTGGAATGCGGGGTGGGGGGGCGGTCGGTCATCTTGTAGGTGGGCCAGAACCGGCTGACGTGCCAGGGGATGTCGGCGGAAATACTTTTGATAAAAAGGGCGATGTCGGTGAGTTCCTCGTCTGAATCGTTCCAGCCCGGGATCACCAGGGTGGTGACCTCCACCCAGACCCCCAGCTCCTTCATCAGTCGGATCGTGTCGAGGACCGGTTGCAGCCGGGCGCCGCAGACCTCCTTGTAGAATTTGTCGGTGAACCCCTTGAGATCTATATTGTTGGCATCAAGATACGGAGCCAGGTCCCTGGTGGCTTCCGGCCCGGTATAGCCGTTGCTGACAAAGATATTCTTCAGGCCTGCCTCCCTCGCCAGTTTGGCGGTATCGAGGGCGAATTCATAGAAGATGGTGGGCTCCACATAGGTATAGCTGATGGACTGACACCCGGATCGTCGCGCACCTTCGACTACTTCCGCCGGGGTGCGCAGGGTGCCGGGGATATCCGGATGAAGGTGGGGATACTGGGAGATCTCGTAATTCTGGCAGTGTTTGCAGTGGAAGTTGCAGCCCACCGTGGCAATGGAATAGGAAAGGGAACCGGGCAACATATGGAAGATGGGCTTCTTTTCGATCGGGTCGATGTTTTCGCTGATCAAGCGACCGTAGTTGAGACTGTAGAGAACCCCCCCCCGATTTTCCCGAACTCTGCAGATTCCCCGGCGGCCTTCCCCGATCAGGCAATGGTGGCGGCAGAGCAGGCAGCGGACATGGCCAGGGTGGTCAGCGGGTTTGGTGTAGAAAAGCGCTTCATGCATGGTCACCCCCCAAGGCGACGAGCCTTTATTTTTGGGTTAGTAGTTACGGAAAAAGGGTCTATATTATATTAAGTCACAAGCGAGTAAGGGAGGTCAACAAGAAAATTTTCAGTTTATTTCAACGGAATAGGGTGATTTTTTTCGGTTGGTGAATAAAAAATAAAAAATATGGTTGACGGAGGGGACGGGATCGACTAATTTGCCGCTCTCCGCAACGACGGAGGCCAAGACTGACTTCGGGTCAGATCCCTTGGCGCAGCGATCATTGAAAACTGAATAGTGAGCAAAGTAGAAGATGGGCCCCAAGAAACCGGAGCTTCGGCTTCGGGAGTTTATATTGCAGTAAAGAGATCAGAATCTCTGTTGAAGAATAAC
>JBAYTO010000030.1:0-45265 GCA_041675585.1 Desulfurivibrionaceae bacterium | reverse complement strand
CCTGCCGCCCTGCGCCATCCGGACCGCATTCTGGGCGGCCTCGGAAACGCTTCGCGCCTTTGTACTCGCCACCTGGGCGGTCTGTTTCACCTCCTCGACGGTGGAGGTGGTCTCGCTCACCGCAGAGGCGGTCTCGGTAGCGCCGGAAGCCACCTGGGCCGTGGAGGCCATGATCTCGCTGACCGCGGAGGCAAGGACGTTGATCCCCTCGATCATCTCCCGCGTTATCTCCCGCAGGCCATCCACCATGATGCCCAGGGCATTTCCCATGACATCCTTTTCCGACTGGGGAGTAATCCTTACGGAAAGATCGCCTCCGGCAATCCGCTTTGTCATGCCCGCCATTCCGCTGATATTTTCCACCATCCGGCGAAAGGTCTGCGCCAGCATCCCCACCTCATCCTCTCTGTTGACCGCGGGAATGGTGATGTCCAATTCTCCCATGGCAACCCGTTCGGCAATTTGGGTGATTTCGGTAAGGGGGATGGCTATGATCCTGGTCAGAATTGTTGTCATTCCCATGCTGAACAAAAAGGCGCTTATCCCGATGGCCAGGAAGATAAACAACGAAATCATTGCCCTTTGCTCGGACCGGACTATCTGCTGCTGGGCCTGCTCGATCTCCTGCCCGCCAAGTTCCCGAGCAAGAGCGCGTATCCTGTTGTAACGTCCCTCCTGAACGTTCACCCCGAGCTGCATGGCTTCCTCGTTCTTCCCCGTGGAAATCAAAGAAAGCTCTTCATCCCGCGTTTTCCGGTATGCTTCCCGGATGGAATTCAACTCATGGATTTTCGAGAGGAATTCCGGATCGCCTTTCTTCAATCCCATGAGTTCCTTAATTTTTTGGTCCATGTCCGCGGACTGCTCCTTGATATCCTGGGCAAGCGCCTGCTGCTTGGAGCGGTCACCGGTCATCATCATCTCCAGCAACTGGGCTCTCGTGCGGTTCTGATCGGCCCTGATTTCCATCAGGTGCAGGGTTGACTCGAAGCCGCTCCGGACCAGCTCCCGTTGCGATTCGTTGATCGCCCTGATGGCCGTATAGGCTGTCACAATAGATACAACCAGCAGGATAAGCATCAGCCCGAAGCTTAAGATGATTTTTGCCCGCGTTGAAAGATTCAGAAACCACTTCATAGGATACCCCCCTGATATCGGTTATGGGTTTTCGGTTTTCAAAATCAATCCTTTATCCTGCGCCGCCAGCTGCTTCCTCGTACACGACAATCCGCCGGTCGGAGAGGATTGCCCCTCCGTCCAGCACCACCAGCCGCTCTTCGTTCACCCCCTTCAGGTAGTCGGCGCGTATCTCGGTCAGGGTGGGAAGTGATGTTTGCAGCTCTCTCACCAAAATCAGCCGCACCCCAAGGATGGCATCCGCCAGGATGCCGAATTCCATGAAATCGTCATGCACGATGATGACCCTGTTGAGGTCGGTCAGCCCCTTTTGCGGCAGGTCAAAAAATTTACGGATATCGATCACCGAGAGAATCTTTCCCCGCACGTTCATGATGCCGAGGACAAAAGGCGGCGTGCAGGGAAGAGGGGTGAGATCTTTGAGCGGGTAAACCTCACGGATATAGGAAGACTCGATCCCGTACCGCTCGTAGGCAAGGAGGAATTCGACGACTTCGAGACTGGCGGCCGTCTCTTCCTTTTCCGGCTCCCTGGCCAGGGCCAGAGCCCTCTCCCCGAGGATCAGCCGCTGCTCCTCGGGGCTCAACTGCCGCTCTTCTCGTGGAGCCGCCCGCAGCCAAAACTTATGTCGGCTCCCGGGCATGCCTTGCCTTACGGATGAGGCCTTTCTCGATGATGCTTCCCTTTTCGTCTCTTGCATAGGCGTTACCCCTTGGGTTTATGTGCTGACAGCTGTTGTTCGCATGATCTCCCTGAGCCTCCCCGCCGACAAGCCATCGGATTCGGGGAGGATATCGGCGGGGCCCTATCGGTCGAGGAGCGAGAGGGTGTTGGCAAAATGTTTCCGCGCTTCTTTTATCTTTCCTTGCCGCAGAGCGAGATTACCCAGTGAAAAATGGGCGAGCACCAGATCCTGGTCTAGGTAGAGCGCCCGTTTCAGCGAGGCGACCGCCTCGTCGGTGGCGCCCTGCTCCTGAAGGATCATGGCCCGAAGGTAATGCAGCCCCGCCTTGAGCCGGTCGACACCGATCGCCTGCTCGAGCAGCCCCAGCGCCTCGGCCAGTTTCCCTTGATTGGCGCAGATGCGGCATTGCAGGACTGTCGCTTCGGCATCTTCCCGATTGGCGGTCAAGAACGCGGCGAGCTTTTCCTCCGCTTCCGGGTAGCAGCCTCGTTCATAGAGCACCAGAGCCTCTTCGTATGGGGGCAGAGATCGGGAGGCAGAGAACGAGGGGCGGGAATCAGGGGACGGAGGTCGAGGGATTTGGGCGCGGAGAGGCGGTGGCGGGAACCGGATGCCTGCAGGCAAAGGTATAGGGACAAATTGCCCGGATTCGGCCGAGCCCCGATCCCTCGGAACCGCTCCCTGCCCCCCAGCGCCCGCGCTCTCTTTTCGATACAGAATCGCATCGGAGAAATTAACCGCTTTGAACTGCGAAAAGAGGAACTGGGAGGCCTCGCAGGGACTGACAACGAGCCAACCTCCGTCGACAAGGGACCGATGCAGACGCTCGACGACCATTCTGGCCCGATCCGGGGTGAAGTACATGAGCACGTTGCGGCAGAAGATCACGTCCATGGCGTTGGTGTTGTTCAGAAGCGAGGGATAGACGTCTTCCGCCAGATTGAGATAGGAGAAACTCACCATCTTTCTGATCTGGGGGATAATCTCGAAACGCCCTTCCCCGGTCCGGCGAAAATATTTATCCCGGAAGTCGTGCGGAGGACTGCGGAACGACCACTCGCCATAAACCCCCTCTGCCCCCCTGCCCAGCGCCTGGGGATTTATGTCCGTGCCGAGGATCGAGATATTCCAGTCCTGCAAAGCCGCGCCCATGGCCTTGAGGATGATAGCGACAGAGAAGGGTTCCTCGCCTGTGGAGCATCCCGCACACCATATCCGCAGATGCCGCTCGTCTCCCTGGCGGGTACGGATCACTTCCGGCACGATCTCCTCCTCGAAAATCTCCAGTCCCCTTTTCTCCCGCAGGAAATACGTCTCCCCCACGGTGAGGTGGCGTGCCAGTATCTCGATCTGCTCCCGCGAGAGGGGCGACGTCATGATCCATCGGAGGCATGCTTCCGTATCCTCGAAGCCGAACTCCCGCGCGGCGCAAGCCATTCCCCGCGCAAGGGCGCGCCACTGCTTTCGCGGAAAATGCAACCCCGTGTACGCGGCAACGAAGTCGCTGAACCGCGCCAGCAGGTCATCCGCCAAGTCTGCAGGGATATCCATTGTCTGGAGTCCGCTAACACCCATTTCCCCGCTCCGACAGTTTATCTCCGGTCTCCGTGCCGAGGCAGTCAAGCTCTGTCAGCCCCTCGTCAGGCCGGCTCTCTTCGACCGGGTAGAGCACCTTGTCAAGGTCAGTGATGATGACCATACCGGCCGTGAATTTCATCACCCCTTTGACGGTTCCGATCCCGGGAAAAATCTCCGCAACGGGAACGACCGCCTCCTCGGTGCAGCGGACCACGCCATGGACTTCGTCCACTGCGAATACGACCTCCCGTTGCGAGACGGAAGAAATAACGAACTGGTCGCTCAAACGGATTTCCCTTTCGGGAAAACGGAAACACCTACGTAGGTCGATGACCGGAACGATGCGTCCCTGCACATTTATTATCCCGCGTACGATTTCCGGCGCATTCGGCAGCGGGGTGACCTCGACCGCGCGCACCACCCGCTCGACCGCGCCAAGCCGGAGGGCGTAATACTGATCATCAAGACTGAAGACAAGGAATTCCTCAAGGTTCTTCACAGACCCAGCCTCCAGCGTGGTTATTCTGCCTTCCAGGAAAAGTCCTCTTCCCCCCGAGTTCAGGATTCCATGGACCACCCGGTTATCTATTGTCCGAAGTGTGCGCGGGAGTGTTCACATTCCCGGCTTCTTCATTAACGGATTTCATCCAACTTTTTCTCCTGATACCTGGACTAATCCGCTCGCCCCTTTTTCAACCGGCTGCACTTCCCGGTCTCGTCAAAAAATGACGGCTCCGCCATCCAGGAATCGAATACAACTAATGTCATTCCTAGATTGTGAGGCTATTTCAATTACAAGTCGGCTTGTAAACAATATTGTAACGCAGACACGTGGTTAAAATGCAACTTTTATTAGTTAGAAGATTAAAAATTGGCACCGTTTTTTATGGGTTTTCTCCCCTGATTTGCTGGAGGTGGCTAATTTAAAAACACTGCTTGCCCAAAACGATAAACACACTTAATATCTTAGCATCGTAAGAAATGGATTCCCAGGCTGTTAAAAAGACCATCCCTGGCCTTTTTAACAGCCTGTCAGCGGGTTATTTACCAAAACATTTAAACGAAAGACGCCAGGACAGACAGGCCAGGTATGGATTATTATAAATTACTCGGTGTGGAAAAAACCGCTTCTCCGGAAGAAATCAAGAAAGCCTACCGCAAACTTGCCCTTAAGCACCACCCGGACCGCAACAAGGGAAACAAGGAGGCGGAGGAACAGTTTAAAAAAATCAGCGAAGCGTACGCCGTTCTCTCAGACAAGGAAAAACGGCAGCAATACGACACTGTAGGCTCCGCCGGTTTCCAGCAACGCTATTCCCAGGAAGATATCTTTCGCAATGCAGACCTGGGCGATATTCTGCGGGAATTCGGCATCAACTTCGGCGGGGGCCGCGCCACTTTCCGGAGTTCCGGCGGCGGTTTCGAAGATATGTTCCGTCAGCCTGGGGCAGGCGGGCGCACCAGCCAGGGTTTTCAGAATTTCCGCCAGCCGCAACAGGTAAAGGGCAACGACCTCTCCCTGGAACTGCCCATCACCCTCACTGAGGTGTTGACCGGCGCCGAAAAAACCATCTCCCTTGGCCGCGGCTCCGCGGCGGAAAAGGTTTCCGTAAAAATCCCCCCCGGAATAGAGAGCGGCAAGAAACTGCGGATTTCCGGCAAAGGCTCCCCTTCTCCCATGGGCGGCCCACCAGGGGATCTGTATCTGCTGATCAGGGTCGAACCGCATCCAACCTTTAGCCGGGATGGTTCCCATCTCAGTATGGATCTGCAAATACCTTACAGCTCCGCCGTGCTTGGCGCGGAGGTGGACGTCCCGACCCTGGAGGGAAAGCAGCTCAAGGTCAAGGTACCGGCCGGCTGTCAGCCTCAGGCAAAACTTCGCCTGCGCAAACATGGCTTGCCGGACAGCTCGGGAGGAGAGAGGGGGGACCTGCTGGTGAAAATCCTGGCGGCAGTGCCAAAAGTCTTGTCGGATGAGCAGAAAGAACAGGTGGAAAAACTGAAGGAATCCGGGTTGTAAAGGTAACTGCCCAGCAGTGCCGCAGATGCTAGGAAGAGGCCGGCGAAGTGTGCTGGCGCCCATGAGCAGGCCGATGACAACGCAGATGCGGTGCTGCTGGACAGCTACTCCGCCCTCAGATAACGATTCCGACAAACATGGTGGACATTTTAAAGATGTATTGCCCCGGCAGCCCTCCCCGCATGATGATGTCATCTTCAATGCGGGTGAGTATCCGGGTCATGATAACCTCATAGCCCATATTTAGGTAGCCGTCTTTCCCTGCTTGGTTGGTGATGAACAACAATTTACCGCTCCTGTCCTTGTACGTTTTCAACCGCCAGTTCACCTGACTGACGTTGTGATGGAGCCGTTGCAAACGCTCCAGGGAAACCTGCAGAGCGCTCAGAAAAAAATCCCCATTTTTAATATTATAAGCTTCCTGAATGCTTTTCCACAGACCCAGACTTAACAGGTATACCCGGTCCGGTTCGGCAACCTCCCCTTCAAACGCCGCAGTGAGTATCTCGTGGGATGGCTTGTAGGCATACACCTGTTCCCCGATGGGCAGGGGAGCGAAAATGGCCTCAACCTTTCTCCGCTGCCGGTCGGGATCTTTCTCATATTTGGGATTCTTGGCGTACAGGCGGCCGGTGAAATCCCGCAGGGAATTGCGGTACTGCTGCAGATGATGGCGGATGATGCTGACATCCGTCGGGGTAAAAAAATCCCTGACGCCCTCGCCGGTCTTCCCCCCGGGAAGCCCGCAACCGGCAAGCCCGGACAGGACAAAGGCCATCAGGATGAAAACAACGGTTTTGGACAGGGCCCGGACAACGGGCCTCGACATCACTCCACCTCGCACATTTTACACCCAGAGGGCATAAGTTTCGTCGGAGCAGGCAAGCTGCTCAACTCAGCTTTAAATATCTCCGCCGGTTATCTTGACCAGCGCCTCCCGGTAACGTGATGCGGTTTTTTCGATAATTTCCTGCGGCAACCTGGGCGGTGGCGGATTTTTCCCCCAATCGAGGGTGGACAGATAGTCCCTGAGAAACTGCTTGTCAAAACTCGGCTGGCCGGCACCCGGCTGATACTTGTCCTGGGGCCAGAACCGGGATGAATCCGGGGTCAACACTTCATCGATTAAAATAATCTCCCCGTTGAAAGTGCCAAGCTCGAACTTGGTGTCGGCAATGATGATCCCCCTACCGCGCGCATAATCCGCCGCCTTTTTATAGAGACGTACGCAAATATCCTTGATCATGGAGGTCTGCTCCCGGCCCACGATCTTTTCCATCTCAGCCAGGGAGATGTTCTCGTCGTGCGTACCAAGCGCCGCCTTGGTGGACGGAGTGAAGAGCGGCTCGGGAAACTTGTCCGACTCCCGCATCCCGGCGGGCAAGGCAAAGCCGCAAACGGTCTGATCATTCTTATATGCCTGCCAGAATGAACCGGAAAGATAGCCGCGGACTATGCACTCCACCGGCAGGGGTTTGGCCTTTTTCACCAGCAGGCTCCGGCCTGCGAGCTGCTCGAGATACGGGGCGCAAGCAACCGGATATTCCGCAACATTTGCCGTAATCAGATGATTGGGGACAATGTCCTTGAGGTAGTCAAACCAGAACAGGGAAAGCTTGGTCAGAATAGCCCCCTTGTTTGGGATGGGATCATCCATGACCACGTCAAAAGCGGAGATTCGATCCGAGGCCACCATCAGCAGATGATCCTCCACTTCGTAGAGATCCCGGACCTTGCCGCGATGGACCAGATGGAGATTGGCAAAATTTGTTTGGCTTATGGGGGTTGTCATCAGCTCTTCCTTGTTAAAAAATTACCGCTGCACAGCAGCGCCGGAGTTTCAGGGGAAGGATACATTTTCCCAACCGCTTGCGCGATATTTTTCTAGTTTCCGGATGAACCCTAATTACACTCAGCCGCGATAAAACCATTTCTTGATCTCGTGAGCCGTAAAGCTCTTGACCACCGGCCGGCCGTGGGGGCAATGGGAAAAAACTTCGGCCCGCTGCATCTCCTCCAGCAGGGCCTCGACTTCCCTGGGGCTCAGGCTTTGCCCACCCCTGATCGCTGCCTTGCAGGCCATATCGGAAAGAACCTCCTCGGCACGCACCCCGCCTTTTCCGGCGCCTGCCTCGGAAAACCGGGCAAAAATCCCGGCCATCACCTCGTCAACCGGAAAACGGCCAAGCACTGCGGGAACGGCCTTCACCACCTGGCTGCCCCCGCCAAAATCATCGATCTCAACCCCAAGCGCACCAATCTCCTCCGCATACTGCCTGAGAATCTGGTTCTCTTCCAGGGTGCACTCCATAACCTTTGGAAACAGCAGAGTTTGACGGACAATCTTTTTGCCGGCAAACTGCCTTTTCAGGGTCTCAAAAAGCAGCCGTTCATGGGCGGCATGTTGATCAATGACCAACAGGCCGTTTTCCGTAGCACATAAAAGATAGGTGTTCAGCAACTGCCCAAGGTAGCGCAGTCCGCTTGGCGAAGGAACCAACTCTTTCCCGGACCCGGCGGCAGCCTGGCCCTGCACTGCCGCAACATCGCACTTCATTTCATGCACCAGTCCGCCCTCGCCGGCTACAGGACTTTGTGCGCCGGCGGAACCTGGGCGGGGAGAAGGCACGGCCTCAAAGAGCGGCAACGGTTCCCGCGCCGCAGGCGCCGGACCGGCGGAGACCGGCGTATAGACCATAACCGGGGGCACTTTGGCCTGCCCCATGTCCGGAGCAATTGAAGGGATCTTGAATATCTCCTTTTTCAGGGTCTGCTGATAATCCTCCATGGCGTCCTGAACCGCGGCGACCACAGCCTGATGCACCGCCGCCGGCTTGTGGAATCTGACCTCCTGCTTGGTGGGGTGAACGTTCACATCTACGCTTGCAGGCGGCATGGCCAGAAAAATCACCCCACCCACCCCCCGCCCTTTCATGAGATAGTTCTGGAGCCCTTCGCCCACCGCATGGGCGATCAGCCGGTCATGGATCGCCCTGCCATTGACAAAGAGCCTGAGCTTGGCGGCAACAGGGGCGTCCGGCGGCAAAAGATAGCCGGAAACTCCTGGTTCATTTTCGTCCAGGGCCTGCCTGCCAACCTCGACCAGAGACCCGGCCCCCTTGCCAAAAATCCTTTCCGCCCTGCTCCGGGGCGTATCAAGCCCGGCAGGGAGGCGAAAAACCTCACGGCCGTCAACCGAATAACTGACCCCCAGTTCCGGACAGGCCAGGGCATAATTCTTCACTACCTCTTCGATATGGGCCAGTTCAGTTCGGGGGGATTTAAGAAATTTTTTCCGGGCCGGGACATTGCCGAAAAGATCCGTAACCTCAAAGGATGTGCCCGCGCTCCCCCCCATCTCATGCACCTTGAGAAGGCGGCCGAAACGGAGATCAACCTGGGTTCCCAGGGCTTGGGCCGCAAGACGCGAGGTAATCCGTAGCCTGGAAACCGAGGCGATGCTGGGCACGGCCTCGCCTCGAAATCCGAGGGAGCGGATGGAGCCAAGCTCGGCAAGGCTGGTGATCTTGCTCGTGGCATGGCGCTCCAGACAGAGGAGGACATCATCCTGATCCATGCCGGAGCCGTCGTCAAGCACCCGGATCAGGCGGGTGGTGTCCCCTTCCACCTGGATGGCGACCTGGCTGGCCCCGGCATCAATGGCGTTCTCCAGCAATTCCTTGACCACCGAGGCGGGCCGCTCGACAACCTCGCCGGCCGCGATCTGGTTGGCCAGATTTTCCGGAAGAATCCTGATCCTGGACAAGGCTTAGAGCACACTCAACATATGAAGTTTCAGCCACTCCTCGTCCCACCATTCCCGCGGATCGACAAAAACCCCGTTGACCAGGATGCTGAAGTGGAGATGATCGCCCCCCGCCATACCGGTGGTGCCGGTAAGGCCCACCGTCATGTCCTTCTCGACCATGGTGCCCACCGACACCTCAATCCGGCTCAGATGGGAGTACAGGCTGAAGATCCCCTGGCCGTGGTCCAGAATGACGGTATTCCCGTAAATTCCCAAATACTCGGCAAAGACCACCAGCCCCCGGTTGGCGGCGCCGACCTTGGCCTGCTGAACCGAGGCGATATCAACCCCCAGATGAACCTGCTCGTCGATCTTTTCGCCATTGTACAGGTAAGTACGGTGATCGGCGTATCCAGCCTTCGGACTACCTTCCATCCGCCCGAAACGGCCATCCCAGAGGCGCTCGGGAGTAAATTTAGCGCAGACCTCCTGAATCTTTAGATAGTTGTCTTTGCGGATATCGTTGTTCACCTTGATATACTGCTCGACCGGGGTACCGGCAAGCTCCGGATAGTGACCGGCGAATTCCGGCAGCTTGGCGGAGAGAAACCCGTCGCTGATGGTAAGCTTGTCGCTGACGACCTTGCGCACATGCAGATTCATGATGAGTGGAGCCTTGGCCTCGTTACCGGCTTTATCCGCCACAACCACAAAGGCCTTTTCCAACGCAGCAATATCGTGCGGCAACCCGAGGCAGGCGCCATAGACCCCCTCACCCCGCTTTGGCAGAGGAAAGCCAGGATAAACATTATAGTTGATCAACACCCCGTGTCGGCCGACGGGTTCGCTGACCCGGTAGACAACCACCCCGGCGCCGCCGCCTTTGATATACTGGGGCGAATCCGTCACGCTGACCGTCGGCGGCTTGGTATCAACAACCAGGGCGGAGGTGTGGATCGTTACGTTGCCCCTAAGCCAGTTCCACCAGGAAAAATCAGTTGCCGTCACCACCAGTTCAGCTGCGCCATCCTTAAGGCCAAGGGCTTTGGGCGTTAACTCGAAACTCTCCTCGATTTTCTTCGGGCCACCTCCAGAGAGATACCCCGCTCTGGGATAGGTTCTTGTGAGCAGCACCACCTTCTTGCCCCCCTGGATCATGGCAACCTCAACGGAACGCAGACCACTCCCGGCATCACTGACTGCCAAGGAAATCTGTCTGCTCAAGCCGAGATGGGAAATATCCCCGTTGATCACCACCTGTGGCTTTTCCCATTCCCCCCCCAACCAGAAGAGAGCCGCCAAGGCCAGGAAAAGCACTCCAACGCCAACAAGGATAAGGGAGGGAAGCACGCTCCTGTTTTTTGCCACCTTCTCTAACTGGTCAAAACTCATGCGGTAATCCTCTTTATACAGGCGTCCCCGGAGAGGAGACTTGTTAAAGGAAATAAAATTCACAGGGAAAAAATCAAACCTCCCCGGCTCTCACCTCAAAATTTTTACCGATAATACCATAAGCCTCCCCACGATTCCAGAGCTCCCTGAGCCCCAGGCAAAAAAACAGAAACCCCTTCACCCCCTTTCAAAAGGAAAAATAGAATGGCCTGGACCGTGACAATCATTTCCCTGATAAATAGAGGGAATCCTGTTGCCTGAAGCCGCTAGATCTTGGTATAAGCAATGTAACTATCCAGCAGCACCGCATCTGCGTTGTTATCAGCCTGCTTATGGGCACTAGCACACTTCGCAGGCTACTGCCTAGCAGCTATAGCTGAGTTGGGCAGCTTGCCTGCCCAAACGAAACTTATGCCCTTTGGGTGTACGGCACTGCTGGACAGTTACTGTTCGGTGGTTTTTGTTCATTTCCGGCACTAAGCTGGGTAGTTACTAAACAATCATCCTTACTTTTTATTATTTTTTCTCTTACCATAATACTACTGGCACAAGCAGCCAGTCAATTGCAGGAGCAACCCATGGCCGCACAAAGAGCCCGCCAAAGCGAAGTGAAACGCAAAACCAGGGAAACCGACATCGCTCTTTCTTTCGCCCTTGACGGGACAGGCCAGGTCCAGTGTGCCTCGGGGGTACCCTTCATGGATCACATGCTAACTCTCTTTGCCGTGCATGGTTTTTTTGATCTTGCTCTCCGCGCCTCCGGAGATACTGAGGTTGACGCGCATCACACGGTTGAAGATCTGGGCATCTGTCTGGGACAAGCCCTGAAAAAATCCCTCCTGGATTTTGGCGGCATCCGGCGTTACGGCTTCTGTGCCCTGCCCATGGATGAGGCCTTGGTCAGGGTGACTCTGGATTGCTCCAACAGACCTTATCTCCATTATGGCGTTCCCTCTCTGGAGCAAAAGGTCGGCGACTTCGACACCCAATTGGCCAAGGAGTTTCTCCGCGCCTTTGCCCTGCACGGCGGCCTGACCCTGCATGTTGAAATGGTCCACGGTGAAAACACCCACCACATTCTCGAAGCAATCTTCAAGGCCCTGGGCCGGGCCCTTGACGAGGCAACCACCATGGATTCCCGCGCCCAAGGCCCAGTTTCATCCAAAGGGTCTTTATAATTCTCACATTGGAGTAACAATCGTGACACTCTGCAAACCACATCTCGTTTTTTTTGCCAGCCTGGGCTTACTTTTCCTGTTTTCCGGCTGCGCACGCACCTCCGCCCAGGTCCAGGCCGAAGATTTACTCCCCGTCAAAACAATCCTGGTGCTTCCTGCGGAAGTCGACGCGAATGGGCAGGGCAGTCGTTCGCCAAACGACCTGCAACAGCTTGAAAAGGGCCGCAAACTCCTAGACACCATGCTGGCTGAACATTTTTCCGGCAGGAAAGAGGTCACTCTTCTAACGGAGGGGCAACGCGATTCTCTTGATAAGGACATGACCCGCTGTCGGACAACCGCAGCCGTCACCATCTGCCGGACCACGAAAGCTGACGCCGTTCTTCTCTTCACCCTGCAACGCTTTACCGAACGGGAGGGGATAGAGTCCTCCATCGTCAGCCCGGCTTCGGTCGCTTTTGACTATAAGCTGATCCACGCGGAAACCGGCCGGACCTTGTGTTCCGGGGTATTCGACGAGACCCAGAAACCTCTGCTTGACGACATGTTTCAGTTTTTTAAAAAATTGAAGCGGGGCGTTAAATGGCTCAGCGCCGAAGAACTTGCCAGCGATGGCTTCCAGCAGAAAATTGCCGACTGCCCCAATTTGGAAAAGTAGCCCTGTCCGTGTTTGCCATACCAAAACAGCTCAATCACCTTGTCGGCCGGGCCATGCATCTCTACCGGATGCTGGCCGATGGCGACCGGGTGATGATCGCGGTGTCCGGTGGCATCGACAGTCTGGTTCTCTCTTGGCTTCTGAAGGAATGGAGCCAGAAGGCTCCTATCCGTTATGAACTTCTGGCGGTGCAGCTCGACATGGGGTTTGGCGGGGCGGAATACGAACTGGTAAAAGAACAGATCTGCCGCATAGACCTGCCAATGCTGATGGAACGAACCGACTTCGGCTACAAGGCGATCACCGCAGAAAACGGCAAAAGCGGCTGCTATCATTGCGCCCGCCAACGCCGCAACCGGCTCTTCTCCCTGGCAAAAGAACATCACTGCAACAAGCTTGCCTTCGGCCACCACCAGGAAGATATCATCGAGACTTTTTTTCTTAATCTATTCTACGGCGGCAATCTCAGCGCCATGGCGCCAAGGCAGGAATTGTTCGGCGGCAAGCTGACCCTTATCCGACCCCTGGCCATGGTGGAAAAAAAACGCATCGTCGAGCTGGGGCAAAACCTGGGCATCACCCCCGTGGCCAACCCTTGTCCTCTTGCCGCCAACTCCCGTAGGGAAAAGATCCGGGCCTGGCTCACTCCGCTGTACGAAGAGGATTCCGCCCTCAAGGCCACCATCTTCGCCAGCCTCGGCAACATAAGGGCCGACTACCTGCTCAACCCCATGCCAACCGCCTTGGCCCAGATTTCTCGCGATTGAAAGCCTGGGGCCGTTATCCTCACCATGACAGCAACAAAAAACAAGATCTCCGGCCCCGCTCCAGCCATTCCCCAGGTGTGGACCTTTACCACCTACTTCTGCGAGGGATTGCCCTACTCAATTATTCGCACCGTCTCCGCAGTATTCTTTCGGGACAACGGCGTAAGCCTTGAGAGCATCGGCCTTACTTCCCTTTTCGGCCTGCCCTGGGCGCTAAAATTCTTTTGGGCGCCGCAAGTTGATCGGTATGGCACCAAACGCCAGTGGCTTCTCCTGATGCAGCTTTTTCTGGCAGGGCTGTTGCTGATCACCGCCGCTCTTGCCCCACTGCCCCAAGCCACTCTCCTCATCGGCCTGGCCCTTTTTGTCGGAAGTTTCCTGGCCGCCACCCATGACATCGCCATTGACGGCTATTATCTGGAGACCCTTGACTCTCCCGGACAAGCACGTTTTGTCGGCTATCGAGTCATGGCCTATCGTATTGCCATGATGACCGGGGCCGGAATTATCGCCACCATTGGGACAACCATGGGCTGGCCTCTAGCCTTTGGAGGATCCTCTCTCATTCTGGCGTTTTTCTTCGCCTACCATCTGCGATATCTGCCCCAAAGCGAAGCTGCCCGCCTTCCCATGTCCCTGCTGTTGCCGAAACCGAAAACAGGCCGTCTGCTCAGGCTTGCCGTGGTTGCCGCCCTTGCTCTGATCGCTTTGCGCCTGATTTACCAAGCCATCCCCTGGCAAAGGCTGCCGTGCCACGATTTTTGGCTCAATATCGATCCCGCCGCCCCGGTCAGCCTGCTCCTAGCAATCGCCCTCATAATTGTCGGTTTTCGACGAAGGGAAATTAAAAAATGGCTTCGGCGCAAGGGCAACGCCTTTTTCAGCGAGGCCTTCTTCTCTTTTATGGATCGTAAAAAAATCGGCCCAATCCTGGCCTTTATCGTCCTGATCAAGACCGGGGAATACATGCTTTCCAGCATGGTTGCGCCGTTCATGGTCGATCTGGGCATCAAGCAGCATTACGGCTGGATTTCCGGCGGGGTTGGCCTACCATTCTCCATAGTCGGCGCCATGCTAGGCGGCTGGCTCATCTCGAAGTATTCACTGAAAAAAATGATCTGGCCATTGTTGCTTGCCCAGAATTTCACCAATCTGACCTATATGTTTATCGCACTGAAACTCAAGGGCTTTGTGCTGCTCAACACCGGCAATCCCCTCCCCTCTGAAATCGGCGGGGGCAATCTTTTTGCCGTAGTCTGCGTGCATGCCTTTGATCAGTTCGCCGGAGGCCTCGGCACCGCAGTACTAATGGTCTTCCTCATGCGCTTGTGCCAGCCGCGGTTCAAGGCGGCACATTACGCCATCGGCACAGGGCTGATGAGTTTCAGTGGCCTGTATGCCGGGGTAGCCAGCGGCTTTCTCGCCGCGTGGGCAGGGTATGGCTATTTTTTCGGAATCAGCTTTCTGCTCTCGCTTCCCGGCATGGTCTTGATCTTTTTTGTTCCCCTGCCAGAAGAGCAACAAAAAGAGGCGCTGCGGTAATAATCCCCGCAGCGCCTCTTTTTGTTGGAAACTTTTTAAAAACGACTCAACTCACATCGAAAAACAGACGGAAACATCCCTGCGTAACTGTTTGGCACAGATGAGGTGCTGCCTGGCAATTACAAGAATAACTACTTTTTTAGACGGCTATCGAGCTCTTTCTGAACCAGATCGCCGATATCAAGGGCATCATCGGTATAGAGCAATCCTGATCTATTGCGCAGCCCTTTCATGGTGTTCTCAAGAATCAGGGAATATCCATTTTTTTTGCCGATATCAGCGATAGCATCATTAAGATGCTTCAAGATCGGCTCCATATGCTTTTTCTCAAGCTGCTGGATCTCAAGTTTTGCATCCTCGGTTTTCAGGCCATAGTCACGAAGTCTCTTCTGGTACTCCCTCTCTTTTTCCGCGCGAACTTCTTCGCTCCAAGCAGAACCTTTCTTGTCAATTTCGCTTTTCATGGCGGCCAAGGCATCTTCTTCCACCTTGAACTTTGCCTGAAACTTGTCAACCTCTGACTGCAAAACTTTTTGCGCATCCAGCGCCGCCTTGGAGCTGCCAAGAATTTTCTGGATGCTGATGGTGGCAATCTTCCCACGTTCCGGAGCCGCAAGGGCAAGAACCGAAGAAGCGCACAACGCCACACACACACACAACAGTCCACTAATAAATTTAATCTTCATACACATCTCCGGTTTGCTATCAGCAGAAAATTTTCGACAATCGCTCCATAACCCGCGGGACTACAAGGCAAAAAAAAGAGATGGGGAACATATCATGTCCCCATCCCGGATTGCGACAATCTTCTTAGAGAAGACGATTACTTGACAATAACAAAGTCATCGCGGCGATTCTGAGACCAGGCCATTTCATCATGACCAAAGTTGAGAGGCTTTTCCTCGCCAAAACTGAGGGTGTCAATCCTGCCTTCCGCAACGCCCATATTGACAAGATACTTCACGGCGGTCACGGCACGTCTTTCGCCGAGGGCCATGTTGTACTCGTTGGTGCCACGCTCATCGGTATTGCCTTCTACCCGGACCCTGACTTGTGCCGAGCCGATCAGGAGATCGCCGTCTTTCTTGATCCGATCACTCTGGTCTGCCCTGATATCGGATTTGTCAAAGTCAAAGTAGATAGGCAGCATCGGGGCGGTGGTCCGTCCTTCCAGAACTGCGCCGCTGTCGCCACCAATCCATTTCGAAGCAAGAGACTCTTCCTTTCCCATGCCCTTGCCGGTATCAGCCTTAACCGGAGCCTTCACCTCGGCCTTGGGAGCCACCATATCTTTGTCGCTCTGCACCTTTTGCTTGGCACAACCGCCAACAAAAAGAGCAACAACCACACATGCCATTGTCAGATACCGCATAATACCTTTGTTCATTTTCTCCTTCCTCCAGTTAGATCCTGTAACAAATTTTTATATAAAACAACCCGCTATGAAAATCCAAAACAACACAATACAGCGAAAAATCATAACACGACCACCCCTAACTTTTCAACGTATTTCTTTAAATATTTTTACACCTTAAGAGAGATTAACAAGAGAACAGTCTTATTTTTCATCCCAATCAAAAAACACCCCTGAAACTGCCCGCACAATTCGCTTGCGTGGCTCGAAGAACACTTATATCTTGTATTTAATAAAGGAAGATAAAGTGATGCTAGTTTATTTTTTTCTATACGTCCAACCAAAATACCTTATCCATATTTATTTCCACGAGTCTACGTTGACAGATGAAATTATCCCAAACAACGCCAGGCAGCATCAAGCCGAAAAAATCGGCGGCCTCCACAACAATGCTTTACTCCGAGGACAGGCATCATCTCCGTGAGATGCTTGCCACAAACAGGTTCGGCACTTTTTTCGGGGTTTCCCAAAAGGTTCTCGACTCGGTCTGGCAAGCACTCACCTCCCCGACCGGAGAATCAGTCGCCTACATCTCCATGGAAATAGGGGCGGATTTGGATGTTTTTCATCCAGTGCGCGACAAGCTCAGGCAATTGGAGATAACCGAACATCCAGACAAAATCATAAACGATTTCCTGCAGCTGTTTCTGCATGGTCCAGTGAAAATCCCCAATTACAGCGGCGGCCTCGGCATCCTTGCCGGAGACACCCTGAAAAGTTTTGCCGACTGCAAAATTCCGGCAGTCGGGATTTCCCTGCTGTACCGGAAGGGATATTTTTCCCAGATGGTCGATTCAAAAATAGGTCAGGTGGCCTGGGCCTCAGAATGGCAACCGGAAAATACTCCCGGACTGTATCTGCTGCACGACCCGGAATCCCCCGCTCAACCTCTCACCATTGAAGTTCCTTTTTATGACCGTCATGGGATACAATCCGTGGCCCACGCCCAATTATGGCTCAAGATGGAAATAAATGAGGGCCTCGACTCCTTTTTGCCGGAAATCCTCCTTGATTACCAAACGCCACAGTCTCCTGCCTGGATTAAAGACGCCGCCCAGCACCTGTACGACAGCAGTTCCGAAAAGGTAAAAGCCACCCAACGCCGACTCCTGGGCTCCGGCGTTATCCCGGTAATGGAAGCCCTTGGTCTTACTTCCCGCACCATTCATTTAAACGAGCAGCACGGGGTGAGCGTGATTCTTGCCCTGATCACTCAGCTTCTCCAGAAAAAACACGGCCGCCGGTATGAAGAAAAAACCACGGACCACGATATCCTCACTGCCGCAAGCGAAGTCGCCAAACGCCTTGTCTTTACCATTCATACCCCGGTCAAGGCCGGACATGACCGCTTCAACATTTCCGTGTATGAAGACTTGATCGACCCATTCTGCAAGCGCATAATGAATCTCCTGGCGCTGGACGAGAACAACCCGGACGCCTACAACTTCACCGCTATGGCCATGAAGCTAAACCGGACCGCCAACAGCGTGAGCCGCCTTCACAAGGAGGTAACCCAAAAACAGTTCCCTCAATATGCAGACAAAATCACAGCGATAACCAACGGAGTACATCATCTAACCTGGACAAGCAATGCCAGGGCGGAACTGTACGACAGTTTCCCCGAATTGCGCAACTGGCGGAGAGATCCCAGCGTTTTTGCCAGTGCGGAAGCCCTGCACCAGAACAAGAGGTTCCGCACTTATTTTGAGCAGGCCTGGCGCACGGACACCAAAATTCTGGTAGATTATGTAAACCGGATGCTCGTCACCCATCGCAACCAGCGCCTGGCAACCTGGATTGATCCGCCCAACTACCTTTCCTACCGCAGCGAAAAGGAAGCCACCCTCGAACCCACGGCCTTCACCCTTGGTTTTGCCCGCCGCTTTTCCACCTACAAACGGGCGGATCTGATCTTTGAAGACCTGGATCGGCTGGCGGCAATGATTACGGAAAATAACTGGCCGGTGAATTTTATCTATGCGGGCAAGGCCCATCCCTCGGATGAGCCTGGGCAGGGCTTGATCAGAAACGTCCTGGCTGTCCAGGAAGAACTGTACCTGAAAAGTAATGGCCTGGCCAAACTGGTATTCATTCCGGGCTACGACATGCATCTTGCCAAGATGATGATTGCCGGTTGCCACGCCTGGCTGAACAGCCCCAAACGCCCCTTGGAAGCCAGCGGCACCAGCGGGATGAAGGCAGCCCTGAACGGGGTGCCCAACGTCAGCATCATGGATGGCTGGTGGGTTGAAGGCTACCACGAAGGCCGGACCGGCTGGAAGTTCGGCTATGAAGAATCCGTTTCCCCGGAACATTTCAGCGAACAGCCCTCATCTCTTCTTTATAATGAAGACTCGGCCTCATTCTATACTGTTTTTCCGGAAATGCTGCGGCTCTTCTACGACCCAGCCCTGCATGACCAATATATCGACAAATGCATCGACAATCTCATTCTCAACTACCCCATTTTCAACACCCACCGCATGGCGGCGGAATATGTCGCCCGCTATGACCTCAAACTTGCTCCGGAGGTGGAGCGGGAAATGGAAAAATTCCGCCGACTCTACTGCAGCGATCCCTCTTTCTGAAAAGATGCTCTGAACATTATCGGCGCGCCCCGCATTGACTAACAATATTGTGGCAGGATCAATTTCGCTCGGATCGCAGGGAAGATTTCCTTTAAGCTGAGCCATGTTTGCAATTCAAACATGCTGCAGATTGCCTAATGGGAATTTGTTCGCTCTGCCTACCCTTCGCCGCCGCTGATCAGGTATTTGAGATAGTGATAGAAGGACAACCCTGAGAAAATCACCAGCAGAACCAGGGAAAGCTGCACCGCCAGCCGCTGGTAGCGAGCAACCACCCCAGCCAGACCTGCCCTGCCCCGCACCAGACCGGCAAACGCCGCGCTGGCCCCGAAGAAGGTGGCTGAAATCAGGACGCCATAAAGGGCAAAGCCGAAATAATGGTAATCCGGCTTGAGAAGACAGAAAGGACATTTATGGTAAGGCATGGCGTAGACATAGGAGGAGATCACCGTGGTGATCACCACCAGAGAAAGGCCGAAAAACCAGAGCCAGCCCGCGGCGTAGAGCCCCGCCAGCCAAGGGTGCCACCGTCGCAGCAAGCCCACCCCCAATACCGCCAGGCCAAACATGGAGCCGAGAAAGGCCAGCAGCAACCCTTGCTGCGAATAGCCGCTCAGCAGGTTGGTGGTAGCACCGTTGCTCTCACTAAAGACCACGGCGCAGCATGAGGTGATGATGTCCGGCTTGATTCCGGCGATATAGAGAGTTTGCAGGGTTACATCAAGGAGGAGCAGCGGGAGAAGCAGGAGCAGGACCAGATACTTTGGCCGCACCAGGGGATACTGCTCCGAGCGAATGTCCAGCTGATGGATAAGAATCCAGAAGCCGTAGAAGAAAACGCCCACCAACTTGACCAGCAGCGCGGGCATGCCGTAGGGATTGGCCAGCAGGGCGCCGGTGGCGCACATGGCCCCGACGATGACCTGACAGAACTCATCCGCCGCCAGGACGAAGAGGATCAGGGTGATGATCTGGAAGCCCAGACCGTAGGCGATCAAGGTGGAAGAAAGCCAGATCTCGTTCTCCAGCCGGATCTGCCGGTTGCTGTCGCTGCCCGGTTCCCAGAAACGCAGAACCCGCACCGCTGTCCGGCCTGCTACCACGCCAAGCACCAGCACGACCAGGCTGCAAAGACTTAGCGCCAGACTCCAGGGATTAAGAAACATGAATTCTGCCGTCCTGAATGGTGACGGTCCGATCGATGGCCGGATGCTCAAAGACCAGAGGGTCGTGGGAGGCGATGACAATGGTCTTGCCAGCCTCCTTGAGCTGCCGCATGATTTCCATGAATTCCCGGCTCAGGGCGGTATCAAGATGGGCCGTGGGTTCATCGGCCAGGATAATGGTCTGGTTGTTGATCAAGGCCCTAGCAATGGCCACCCGCTGCAGCTCGCCGCCTGAAATCTGCCCGGCCGGGAACTGAGCCCGGTGGCTGATGGCAAAGCGCGCCAGCAGCTCTTGCGCCCGCTGCCGGCGCTCCTTAGGCGGCACCCCCAGCGGCAGCAGGGGCAGGGTGATGTTCTCCAGCACAGTCAACTCCGGGAGGATGTTGAAGCGCTGGAAGATAAAGCCGATGGTCTCCCGACGGTGCAGGGTGAGAAAACGATCCGGGAGCCGGGCCAGCTGCCGCTCGGCAATGGCGGCCTTGCCGCTGGTGGGCGGGAAGATACAGCCGATGATGGCCAGCAGAGTACTCTTGCCCGAGCCGCTCGGCCCCTTGAGGCAAACCATGCTTCCCTGCTCCACCGTAAGGTCGATGTCGCTCAGGGCCCGCACCTCGTTGGCCCGGCCCTGGTTGTAGATCTTGCTCACCCCGGAAAGCTCGATCAGCATCGCTCAGCCTCCCAGCGCCGAATCGGCGGGAACCGTAGCGCTTCGCCAGGCAGGGATCACCGTGGCCGCCAGATAGGGGATCACGGTGAAAGCCAGGGTCAGCAAAATATCCCCCGCCGCCAGCCTGGGGAGAAGATGCAGATCCGGTCGGAGTACGGACCAGCCCATGAGCACCGGCCGGAAAAGGGAGGCGGAAAAGTAGACCACGTGGATGTAGGCGGCGGTCATTCCCACCATGCAGGCCAGGCCGGAAACCAGCACCGATTCCCAGAAACGGACCACGAGAATATCGCTGGTTTGCCAACCCAGCACCTTGAGGATGGCGATTTCCCGCCGCTCTTCCGGGGAAAGGCCGGAGGCCTTGTCCCAGGCCAGAATGACAAAGGCGGCCAGCGCCGTCAGCAGGCAGATGGAGCCGAAGCCGCTACGCCAGCCGAAAACGACCTGATAGGTCTTCTGGATCTGCGGCCTGGTCAGCACCCGGACCGAGGGCAGAGCCTCGGAGATTTTTTTTGCGATGGTGCCGATCTCCTGGGGGTTGGCCACATACACGCAGAGGTCGGTGACCAGTCCGGCGGGGATGGCGAAGAGATCGCGGGCATCGGCCAGGGACATAACGATAAGGTCGTTGGTCAGGATGTCGGTGTCGGAGGAGAATTCGCCGCTGACCTCAAAGGGTTTCAAGGAAAGATCCGGCCGGAAAAGGGAGAAAGTCGTCCGCCCTTCAAGGGCCATGGCCTTTTTAATGGCCTGGCCGATAACTACTCTGCCCTGCCCATCCGGCCCAGGCATTTTGCCGCCGACCAGGGCGGTATCGAGACGACCGCCTTCCGGCATCTCCTCCACCGCCATGCCCATGACCGTGTAATTGGCCAACCTGACCTCGTCAAAATAATAGCCCCAAATCCTGGGCACCACGCGACGAATGCCGAAGATTCCGGCAAGCCGGTCCCGGTAAGCCAGAGGGATGGCTTCCTGCCGGCCGACCGACATCTTTTGCAGGGTGATCTCCGGGGTATGGACCAGCACCTGCTTCGCTTTGTCCGACAAGGCCTTGGTCACCATCTGGAAGGAGGCGAGCAGAAATATCACCGCGGCAAAGACCAGCAGCACGCTGAGGCTTTTCAGCCGCCGCCGCCACAGAGAGGAAAGGGCATAGTCCAGGATATTGAGCTGTTTTTCGAGGTTGCTTTGAGCCATGGCGGTCAACGGGAAGGTGGGAGCCAAAAGGCGCCGGTGGGAAAATGTTCGATGGCCCCGGGATGATCCATGAAGGGAGCCAATGGATCGCTCACCGCCGGATGCCGGGTATAGCGGGCCTCGGTGGCCACCGCCAGATCGGTGAGCCCCAGCACGCTGGTGGCCACCGCCAGTTGGGCAAGGGTTGCGTTTTCAGCCTTGCGCCTGACCAGGCCATCTATGAACAGCGCCCCGTCAAGGACCAGGAGCAGACAAAGAAGCAGGGCAAAAACCAGAGCGGGCCGCATCATCAAAGCATCTTCTGGCCGTGGCGCAGGGACTGCACCAACGGCTCGGTAATTTCGTCAAAGCGCACCACCCTGGTGCCTTTGTGATCCTTGCGAAAACTTTCCGCTGCGGCAGCCGAAGTAAAGGGGATGAACTCATGGCCCATGGGGCCGTAAACGTCACTGCCAATAACATAAAAGGCCTTGCGGCCGTCGAGCCAGGCCAGGGTGTAGTAGTCTTTTACCCAGATTTCCTGAACAGTCTGCCCGGACGCGCCGAAGGAAGCAGGGTTGAAGGAAAAGGCCAGCAAGTCTTTGACCCCGTCGAAAAATTTCACCGTGCCGTTGCCCAGTCGGATCTGGGCCACCCAATCCGGATATTTGGCGACAAACATTCCGCAGACCGGGCAGCGCTCCTTTGGGGCGATCTCCTTGGCGGGCTGGGCCAGAAGCGGAGTTTCCAGCAGAATAATAAAAACCACGCAGGCAATTATGGCACGTTTTCCAGAAAAAAATTTCCCGAGAATCAACCTTGCCATTATCAATCAACCTGCCGTTTTGCTGTATTTTTATCAAGATACCCGCCCAAGATCTTTAACAGCTCAGCCTCGCTGACCCCTCCGAGGATGGCGCCCAAAAGCCTGTGGTCCGGACTGATAAAAATGGTCTGCGGCTCAATCTTGATATTGTAACGGGCGGAAATCGCCCCGTCCTTGTCGAGAAGCACCGGAAAACCTATATCCAGGTCCGCCACAAACCGGCGCACCGTTGCCTCGTCGGACTGCCGGTTGATATAGACCACCCGCAACCCGGCATCCTTGTACTTTTCAAAGTACTGATTGAAGATCGGGGTATCGGCCCGGCAGAATTTGCATTCCGTGGACCAGAAACGAAGAATGACCGGCTGCCCTTGATACGCCGCGAGGGATAACGGGCGACCGTTCAGGTCGGTTCCGGAAAACTCAGGGGCAGGGTCGCCTATTTTCATTTTCCTTGCGGACTGATTGTCCCCGGAACAGGCGACAAGGGCAAGCAGCACGAAGCCGAGAATAAACAGGAGCAGGATTTTTTTTAACATATATATGCTAACCAAGTCTAAGGAGATAAAATTTTCAGATGGCCTACGGGATTAAAACTAAAAGTCAGGGGCAGGGAAATCTTTTCCCTGCAGGTAAACGTGACTTTTGCCCACAGCTAAAAAACTGGGTATTACCCGGCCAGCCAGGGCTTGGTCAACTCCTGCATGCAACCATAGCCACTGTTTCCATATTAATTTTTTTTTGCAACCACCACAAAAATGCTCTTGCCAAGATACCACCTAGTGGTATTATCACAAGAACAAATGCGGCATTTTGTCGCAGAGACAATTTGCCGCAGAGGTAATGATATCCGGCCTCCGGACCAACATGACCATGGCTGGTCAATTACCACAGATGCCTGGCTCAGGCCAGAAAAAACCGCAGCAACTTCTTAAGGAGGAGTACACGATGCAATTCACCAAATCCACATGGCGTAAATCTCTTATCGTCGGCACCGCTGTCTGTTTGAGTTACCTGAGCTTCAACACGGTTGACACTCTGACGACATCGGCCGTTGCCGCCGGCAAGACCTACACCGGCACCGTTTATGTCGCGGGCCACGGCGGCCATTTTGCCAAGGCCGATGTCACCATCAACCCGAACAATGCCGCCGACCCGCTCAAGATCAACGACTTGGACCGAGTTGAAATCGGCGACAAAACTTCTTACCTGACCCACGATGCCCGGATCGATGCAAACAATCGTAACATTCTCTTCTGGTCCACCTACAAGCTTGACGTCAACGGCAAGCAGCATGTCGGCAAGTCAGACCTCAAGACCGGCAAAGTGATCAAGGACGTTGCCATGGATCCGGATCCGCGTGCCGACGGCGGCAAGGCCAAAATGCCGCTATATTGCGCTTCCGGCCAGAGCAAGAATTTCTATATGCCCGTCTTCATGGGCTCGGAAGGCTATGTCGATGTGCTCGACAAAGCAACCCTGGATAAGAAGCACCGGGTGTTCGTGAGCGATCTCGGTTATCCCAAGGGCTCCTACCAGTTCGTGCATGGCACCAATTCGCCCGACAATAAGACCTTCCTGCTCGCGCTGAACCTGACCAAGGATGGCAAGGGCACCGGCGACATCGATCTCATTCTTGTTGACATGGCGGCCCTGGAAGGCGGCAAGTTCAAAGAGATCAAAAAAGCGTCCTTGAAGGGCGCCCCCGGCAAGAGCATAACCTTCCGTCAAACCTACTCGGATGACGGGAAATTGATCTTTCAGTCCGTTGGCGACCGCCTCTGGGTCATTGATGCCGCCACCTTGAGCCTGGTGGACGAAAAGATGGCTCCGGAAGGCGCCCAGATCCATGATGCAAAGCCAACCAAAGACAATAAGTTTGCCATCCTGACCGTGCGCTCCTTGACGGAAGGTTGTGACCCTGATGGCAAGGCAATTGTCAAGGACGGCGATAAGTTGCATATTACCGATGGTACCTTCATGGTCTATGACGCTACCGCGAAGAAAATCGGTGAAAAGATGACCTCAACCTGTCAGGCATGTCATAAAAGCATGGGGCTCGGCGACAAGAACGCTGTTCTCTGCGGTCTAGATATCAACTGGAAGTAATTGGCGGTTTACTAACACGTCGATTTGTGGTACACAAAAAACCTTCTCTCCGGCGCACGCCGGAGAGAAGGTTTTCTTATTCTTCCCATGTGAGAACGATATGCCTGATCGATTTACCTTCGCATCCCTGGCCATCCGCAATCTCCGGAGAAGGCCTCTCCGCTCGACAATCCTAGTGGCGGCGCTTACCCTGATGGTGGCGGCGCTGATCTTTGCCCTTTCTTTCGTGACCAGGGTCAATGCCAGCATCCAGCTGACCTCAGCTCGTCTCGGCGCCGACTTGCTGGTGGTTCCCACCGGAGCACGGGGGGCTGCCGAGGACATCCTGGTCGAGAACCGGATCCGGTCTTTTTACATGGATAAATCCCTCATCGACCAGATCCGGAAAGTAGCCGGGATCGACAAGGTATCCCACCAGACCTATCTGGTCTCTTTGGCTGGCGCCTGCTGCTCGGTGCCGGAGTCGATGGTCGTCGCCTTCGACCAGGAGACCGACTTCGTGGTCAAGCCCTGGCTCAAAAACAAGCTCGGCAGAAAGCTCCAAAAAGGTGAGGCGATTGTCGGCGACGAATCCGCCTTCAATATCACCCTTGGCTTGGTCGAAATGGAAGCCCAGCTGTTCGGCAATCCTTTCAAGATGGTCGGGGTGCTGGACAAGACCGGCTCCGGCCTCGATACCGCGATCTTCATCAGTGACGAAAATATCGAGGACATTATCAAAAACAGCAGCGCTAAAATAAAGACTGACCAGATATCGGTGATCTTTGCCAAGCTCAAGAAAGGGACAGACCCCTACAAGGTCATGTCCGAGATCGAGAACAACTTCGTTGCCGTGGATGTGGTGATGCGCAAGGATATCGGCAAAAGCCTCCTGGCCACGCTGGGGGATATCCGCAATATCTTTTATTTCACCATGATACTTTCCACCATCCTTTCGCTGTTCCTGGTCTGGGCCATTTTTACGGCCATTGCCAACGAACGGGTCCGGGAGGTCGGGATCATGCGAGCCCTTGGCGCCAAAGAGGGGCATGTGGTTAAGCTGTTTCTCTTTGAGGTTTTGGTTCTGGGAGCAATAGGAAGCATAGCCGGCATTTTAGTCGGCACCTCCCTGTCGATCCTGCTGGCGAAAAACTTCGCAATCCTCAAAAATCTCCCCATCGATATCAGTTTGCTGAACCGAATGATCATTGCCTCAGCCGGGCTGCTTTTCGGAACCGGAATTTGCATCTTTGGCGCGCTTTCACCGCTTAATCGTCTTAAAAAACTGGAACCTCTCATCGCTATAAAACAGGAGTAACGCGTGTCTCAGCTTAAGCTTCAGAATGTTACAAAAACATACAAGGTTGGGGATGAATCCCTGGTTGTGGCGAGAGATGTCTCGCTCGACATCCAACGTGGGGATTTTATCTCAATCGTCGGACATTCCGGGTCAGGAAAGACGACACTGCTTTCCCTGATCGGCGGCATAACCACGCCGACTTCAGGCGCGATATATTTTGAGGACATGGACCTGTCTGCAATGGGGAGTGACGGCTTATCCGAATACCGGTGCCGGAAAATCGGGTTCATGTTCCAATTCGCGAGCCTTTTGCCAATGCTGACGATAAAGGAGAACCTGCTTCTGCCCACCATTTTCGTGCCGGCGGCTGAACGAACGGCCGCGCCAAAGCTTGAACAAAAGGCTGCGGAATTGCTGCATTCTGTCGGCTTAGCCGACAAGATCAACGCCTTTCCCGGCCAGCTTTCCGGAGGTCAGCAGCGGCGGGTTGCCATCGCCCGCTCATTCATGAACAATCCGAAACTGATCCTGGCGGACGAGCCGACCGGCGATCTGGATGAAGAGACCGAGCAGGAGATGATAAACTTCTTCAAATCCATGAACCAAACGGAAGGCATTACCTTTGTCATGGTAACCCATAATACGGAACTGGCCAGACAAACACAGCGTCGCCTCAAAATGCATCAGGGCTCACTGCAGACGCTTTAGTCAGGTTGGCTGGTCATCTGAGAAACAGTCCGGCACCTGGCTTGAACCAGGAATGATTACCTGGGGCCAATAAGGGCGAACACCATTTATTTTCCGAGGATAAACCAGAGAGTTCCTGGTTCACGCTGACAACCGTAGGCCTGATGGCTGCCAGCTTTCTACCATCCATACTTTGCCGCATAGCCGCGGGGCGTGACCATGAACCCCTGCCAGGCAAAGGTCATGGAATTGCCGACGATGATCGTGGTTTGCATGTCGATCTCGCTTGCCAGCATCTTCTCCAGAGTAGTGAGTACGATCCTCTCATTTTCGCGGGTGGCCGCGGTAACGATACCCACCGGGGTTTCCGGGGCGCGATGCGCCAGGAGGATCTCGCGGGCCTTGACGATATGCTCGGCCCGCTTCTTAGATTTCGGGTTGTAGATCACCACGACGAAATCCGCGGCTGCCGCGGCCTCAAGCCGCTTTTCGATCTTTTCCCAGGGGGTCAGCAGGTCGGAAAGGCTGATCGCAGCAAAATCATGCATCAGCGGCGCACCCAGACGGGCGGCGCAGGCATTGAGCGCGGCGATCCCGGCGATCACCTCGATCTCGACCGCACCACCCTGCTCCCTGGCCATCTCAAAAACCAGCCCGGCCATGGCGTAGATGCCGGGGTCCCCTCCAGAAACCAGGGCCACGATGCGGCCTTCCCCTGCCAGCTCCAGCGCCTTGCGGCAGCGGTCAACCTCCTTCATCATCTGGGAGGCAATCACCTCCTTGCCCGCGAGAAACTCGGGGATCAAATCAAGGTAGGTCTGGTAGCCGACAATTACCTCGGCCGCGGCGAGGGCCTCCCCCGCCGCCGGGGTCATCTGCCTTGTGGAGCCCGGTCCTGTTCCGACAACATAAAGTTTACCCTGGCCACTGCCATGGTTACATTGCGCCATTTTTTCTTCCCAACCAGTAAATCGTTACTCTGTGCGCTGAGCAGGGCAGCGGGTTCGGCCACGCCGACCACCCCCACCGCGCGCAGCGCCGCCTCGGAAACCGTTATATTCTTAACCCTGTTCAACTCTTCCTTGCTGAAAAATTCCAGCCGCCAGCCGCGCTCTTCGGCAAAAGCCAGCAGTCCTTCCTCATCCTGTTTGAGATCGATTGAAGCCAGGTTGCGGATACTCATTTGCGACAGACCTTGCTCGGCAAACAGCTCCTCACAAGCCTGCCTCAGTTCCCCTATGGGAACCCCCCGGTTGCACCCCACCCCGACCACCAGATTCCTGGGGCGGAACACCAGCGCCATGCCGTAATCAGCGATCCGCGACGAAACCACAAGCTCGGCCTGCTCCGGTCCTGCCACCGCCACCAGACCATGGGGCAGCGAGGCAATGGCCACCTCGGCATAAATCCTCAAGCTGCCGCTGTTGACCAGCTTGGCGCTGGCCCTGGTCAAGCCTTCCTTATGCTCGCAGAGCAGATCCTGCGCCCTGGCCCAGAGATCAAGAGCGGCAAACCCCAGGGTGTCGGAGGCGGTGGTGATCACCGCCTCGCCGCCGGAAAGGGCCGCCACCTGGCGGGCCAGGTCGTTGCCCCCGCCCAGATGGCCGGAAAGCAGGCTGACGGCATGGTGCCCCTTTTCATCCAGCACCACCACGCAGGGGTCGCTTTCCTTGCCTTGCAGAAGCGGGGCAATACCCCGCACCACGATACCAGCGGCCATGATGCAGACAAAACCGTCAAGTTCTCGCCAGTGGGTGGCAAGGGTATGTGCCACCCCGCCCTCTTGCGGCAAAAGACGGGCCGAAACCATTTTCGCCGCCAGATCGGCGGCCAGCCTTTTGCCGCCTTCGGTTATGGCGAGGATCCCGATCTGCATCGCTTACTGAGCCGCATCCCGAAAACCGTGCGCAAAATGCCGGTCATAGAGCTTGGACAGGACCGGAGGCGGGCAGCTGGCCAGCACCTCCCCCACCGCGATGATCGCGGTTTTGGTGATCCCCGCCTCCCTGACCTGATCTGCAATGGTGGCCAGGGTGCCCCGGAGAATCCGCTCCTCCGGCCAGCTCACCTTTTCCACCACCGCCGCCGGGGTCTCCGCTTGGTAGCCCCCGCTAAGCAACTCGGCCACGACCTCGGCAATCATGCCGACACTGAGCAGGATCAGCATGGTGGCCCCATGGCTTGCCAGGGAGGAGAGGCTTTCCTTCTCCGGCACCGGGGTCCGCCCTGCCCTCCGGGTAATGATCACTGTCTGGGAGACCTCGGGCAGGGTCAGCTCGGTGCCCAGAGCTGCGGCGGTGGCCAGGGCGGAACTCACCCCGGGCACGACCTGAAAGGGAATTCCGGCGGCCATTAGCCGGGCAATCTGCTCGTTGATCGCCCCGTAGATCGAGGGGTCGCCGGTATGGAGCCGGACCACCCTTTGCCCCTGCTGCCAGGCAGTGGTCACCAGCGCCATCACCTCGTCCAGGTTCAGACCCGCGGAATTGTGCACCGTGGCGGTCACCCCGGCCAGCAGGACTTCGGGCACCAGACTGCCGGTGTAGACAAGGCAGTCTGCCTCCCGCAGCAGCCGCTGGCCCTTAACGGTAATCAGCTCCGGGTCGCCGGGCCCGGCCCCCACGAAAGAGACGGGAAAGCGTTCCATCATGATTTCCTCACGATGATGGTGGAGAAATAATGGGGCTCATTATCGGGCTGAAGGGCGGTGGTCAGATCCCGACGAATCCGCTGGCCACCCTGACTGGAGCGCTCGACCAACACGGCCTTGTCGAGAAGATTCATCTCTGTAAGCAGCGGCACCAATCGATCCATCACCCGGTGTACCTTCATGAGAACCACCGAATCGAATTGCTCCAGGGTTTCCCGCAGGCGGCCATTTTCAAAGGTGGCCGGGATCACCACCAGCCGGTCGTCCCCCAGGCAAAGCGGCTGGCCGGCCGCCGCAGCGGAAGCACCGATGGAAGAAACTCCGGGAATAATCTCCACCGGCAGATCAGGGGCCAGGGCAAACAGGGTTTCGCAGACATAAAAGCCGGTGCTGTATATAGCCGGATCGCCAAGGGTTGGGAAAGCCACATCGCGGCCACCCTGTAAATGAGCCACGATCTGGGCCGCCGCCGCGTCCCAGGCCTTTTTCACCTCCGGGTCCGGCGCTTGACCCATGCGGATCTTTTTCATGGGGAAATGGTGAGTGATGATCTCCTTGTCCTTGCGGTCCACCACCCCTTCCACGATCCCCAGAGCGGTACTCTCCCCGTTCTTTTTCGCCGCAGGGGCAAGCCACACCCCGCAACGCTCCAAGATACGCACCGCCTTGAGGGTCATAAGCTCCGGATCACCCGGCCCCACGCCAACTACATACAATGTTCCCTTCATTTGCAACCTGTCATCACGGTTATGGGATTTAAATTCGTTCCCGGTTTGCTCGCTGGAAAAGTCGTTCGTTCAATCTGCACCCGGCTTATGGTAACCCGCAGCCCGTACTCGTCCATCCACTGGGGTGCCTCGGCCACGGTTTGCCCGGTCACCCCGTTCACCACCATTCTGCCGCCGGTTGGGAGACGATGGGCCACTTGGCCGATGATCTCCGCCAAATTGCCGCCGCTGCCGCCGATAAAGACCCGGTCCGGGACGGGCAAGCCGTTCAATACCTCCGGGGCCTCGCCCTGGATGGGAATGAGGTTATAGCAGCCGAATTGGCGGATATTCTTTTTTATATTGGCCATGGCCTCTGCCGTGTGGTCAACGGCATAGACGATCAAACCCGGGTGCATCCGGGCCGCCGCCACGGAGATGGAGCCGCTGCCGGCACCGAGATCCCACAACACCCCGGTGCCCGGCAACCGCAGGGCGTGCAGGGTCACAGCCCGCACCTCATCCTTGGTGATCAACCCCCGGCTGTGGACAATCTCCGCCTCGGTAAGTCCGAACACCGGGAAATCCTCCTTTTCCGCGACCGGACGGGTGATAATCAGCACATTCAGCTCACCAAAGTCCTGTCGCGCCGCCTCGGCAAGGGTCCCGGAGAAAAGATGTTCTTCCGCAGTCCCCAGGTTTTCGGCCACCTGCACTCGACACCCGGCCAACAGGGGTTCATCCTCGATCAGCTCCAGATAATCAACAAGCTGCCGGGCCAAGCTGGCTGGCGTGTTGCGTCGATCGGTGAAGACAAAGGTCTTCTCCCGTGCCAGGAGCAGGCCGGGCACATGCAGGGCCTTTCTGCCATGGAGGCTGACCAGCGCCATATCATTCCAGGGCAGATGAAACCTGGCACACGCCTCCTGCATGGTGGAAAGCGCCGGAAGGATCAACAGCCGTTCGCTGCCGAATTCCTTGAGCAGCCTGCTCCCGATCCCAAAAAATAGGGGGTCGCCGCTGGCCAGCACCCCAACATCCCCGCCGGCCAGAGCCAGCCGGATGCTCTCCAAGGCTGGAGTCAGGGGGGAGATGGGATATTTATCCGCCGCCATCTCCTCAACCAAAACAAGATGACGGGGGTCGCCGACAATGAGCCTGCATCGGGCCAGCATCGCACTCTGTTCCCCGGTGAGCCCCTGGCAGCCGACGCCTATGAGAAAAAGCTTAAACATGCAGCTCCACCTGGGTATGGTTGTTCACCAGATAGACCCGCACCTCCAGGCCGGAGACCTTTTGAGCATAGCGCCGGGCCGCCTCGCAGACCTTCCGGATCAGATCGTCCCTCCCCTGCTCCTGCAACCGGACATGGATCTCCCGGGCGGTATTGACCCCCTTGAGACTCGCCAGCAAGACAGGGTCCGCTCCCAGCCGTGCGAGAAGCGCCACTCCGTCCGCCACTTCCAGTGCGCCGTGCCGGACATGGGTTTGGGGAATCTCCAAGGCCGCCTTCATGATCTTGGCCCACATCCCGGCCAGATGGATGACGGCAAAGCCACGCCGGGCCGCAGCCAGCAGGGAAAATTCCAGGTAATCGCCCATCATGGCGTAGGCCTCCTCCGGCAGGGAGATCATGGTCTGCACCCCCTTCTCCGAGGTGCGGCCGGTGGAGAGTACCACCTCGGCAAGCCCGGTCTCCCTGGCCACGGACAGAGAGGCCTCAATCGTGGCGGTCCAGGCCTCGGCGGACACCGGGTGGACAATGCCGGTGGTGCCGAGGATCGAAAGGCCGCCCACTATGCCCAGCCGCTTGTTCAGGGTTTTCTCCGCCAGCTCCTCGCCTTTGGGCACGGAAATCTCAACCCGGATTGGTTTGCCCGTTTCCGGCCCCAACCCCTCCAAAATCGCCGCCAGAATCATCTTACGCGGCACCGGATTGATCGCCGGTTCTCCGGGCTTGACCGCGAGTCCCTGCTTGGTTACCCGGCCGACCCCTGCCCCGCCGCAGAGAAAAATGCTTGTCTGCTCGAGCCGGACACAGTCAGCGAGGGATACGCCTTCCGGCAAAAAAGAAACACCGGCCACAATCTCCGCACCGTTGGTCACATCAGGATCATCCCCGGCATCCTTAATTACCGAGGCCCAGGCCTGCCCGTGTTTGGTCGCACACTGATGCACCGTAAAGCCATGCCGGCTGCCATCGGGGAAAGGAATCTCCACCCTCTCGGTCCTCGAATCTCCCACCAGCAGCAGCACCGCCGCCTTGGCCGCCGCGGCGGCACAGGCGCCGGTGGTATAGCCGCTTCGCAGTCTGCGCGCCATAAGTTTGCTACTCCTCCCGAGCCAGACGGATCAGGGCGTTGACGATGGCCACTGCCACCGGAGTCCCGCCCTTTCGTCCCCGGCAGGTGATAAAGGGGTAAGTCTTTTCACTGAGCAACTCCTTGGACTCGGCGGCATTGACAAAGCCCACTGGCACCCCGACCAGCAGGCCGGGACGAAGATCTTCCGCCAGATTTGGCCAGCAGTCCATCACCTTGAGCAGGGCGGTGGGTGCGTTGCCTACCGAGACGATACCGATATTTTCCGCCAACCCCTGCTCTATGGCCACCTCGGAACGGGTCAGCCCGCGCTCTTTGGCCACCTCGGCAATGCCCGGCGAGGCCACCTTGCAGATCACCCTGCCTCCCCAGGGGGCAAGTAGTCCCTTGCTAACCCCGGCCGCGCCCATGTTGACATCGGTGAGGATATTACGACCCGCCCGGAGCGCTCCGATCCCGGCGTCGATCGCCCGGGGATGAAAGATCAGGCTTTCGGCAAAGGAGAAGTCCCCGGTGGCGTGGATCACCCGCTGGACCACTTTGAAGGTTCTCGGGTCAAAATCAGTGGGGCCAAGCTCCTCGGCGATGATTCGAAAGCTTTCCGCCTCGATCTCTTCCGGGCGGATCTGCATGATGCTGCTTTTCATTTCTCCCCTCCCTGCTTGCAGAACCGGACGAATTCTCCCGCCATTTCCGGATTGAAGCCGAAGTGAAGATGGAGATAGCCGCCCAAAACATTTTTATAGCGATAGCCTTCGCGGCTGTCGTCGCCGTTGCCACTGCTATTCACCGCATAGATCCGCTCAATATGGGCGGGCATGGCATCGATCACCGAGTAATGGAACTCATGGCCCCGCAGCACGGTGCCGACCGAGCCGAAGAAGCAATCCTTTTCCAGACGCACCTCCCGGTAGCCCAGGCTGGCCCGCTTTTTCTGCATCCTGGATGTCACCGGAAACACCCCGGCCATGGGCAGCACTCCGACATCCTCCTGGGCGATCCCTTCGCTCAGATACATGAAGCCCCCGCACTCGGCATAGAGCGGCCGGCCGGCCTGGGCCCAATCAAAAACCGCCTGCCGCATGGTGAGGTTGCCGGAAAGCTCCCGGGCATAAAGCTCCGGGTAGCCGCCGCCAAGATAGAGCCCGTCCAGCCCTTCGGGCAGACAGCGATCCTCCAGGGGGCTGAAAAAAACCAGTTCCGCGCCCGAGGCCCGTAGCAGATCAAAATTATCTTCATAGTAAAAACAGAAGGCCCGGTCCCTGGCCACCCCGATCCGGGCCTGCACCGGAACCTGCTCCTGCCGGGCCGGGACAACTGCCACTTGGGTTGCAGACGCGCCGGCGGCCAGCTCCAGCAGCCGCGCCAGATCGACCTGACCGCTGATCGTTGCCGCCAGGCGATCCAGGGCTTCGGGGCTGAGCGGTTGCTCTTCTCCGGTAAACAGGCCAAGATGCCGGGCGGGCATGGCGAAATCGAGATTCTGGGGAAGATGCCCCAGGATCTCGGCCCGGCAATGCTTGCGGATGGCCCCGCTCACCAGCGCCAGATGCCGCGGGCTGGCAACCCGGTTCAGAATCACCGCCACCGGCGCCACCTCGGGATCAAGAATTTCAAAGCCCTTAAGAACCGCAGCCACGCTTTCCGCGGCGGAACGCACATCAAGAATCAGCACCACCGGCAAGCCCAAAGTCTTGGCCAGGGCGGCGGAGGAAGAATCCTGGCCGTCGAACATGCCCATGACCCCTTCGATCACCGCGATATCGGCGCCGCTGCTTTGCCGGGCAGCGGCAAAGGTCTCGCGCACCCGGAGTTCGCCCATCATCCACAGATCCAGGTTCCTCGAAACCCGGCCGCAGGCCAGCTGATGCAAACCAGGGTCAATGAAATCAGGGCCGCACTTGAAAGGCTGCACCGCCAACCCCAGATTGTGCAGGGCAGCCAGCAGACCCAAAGTAATGGTGGTCTTGCCGGAGTTGCTGCCGGTGCCGGCAATCAGGATGGCCGAACTCCGATCACCGGCCATCCCCGCCCCCCTTTTTTCGCGGACCGCCGGGGAAAAGCTCGGGATAAAGCAGCGCGGCGATGGTTTTTATCCCTTCGACAAGCCTTAAGGTTGGCCGGGAAACGAGACGTTCGTCCACCAGAAAGACCCGGTTGCCTCGCACCGCCTTGATTGCCTGAAAGCCAGGTTCCTGAATGATGGCCTCGACGGTTACCGGATTCATTCGCCCTTGCTGGGCAAGAAAAACCTCAATCTCCCCGGCTTTTGCCAGAATCCGCTCCTTGCTGTAGGCGGCGATATTGGTTTCCCGGACTTGGCTGGCGTCCGCGGCAACATTGATGCCCCCGGCTTGCCCCAGCACATATATGGCGATGCTCTCCTGGGCAAAGGTCTTCATCTTGGCGTGGATCGCCTCAAAATAAACCTTGACCCTGGCTTTTTCCGGCACCTTGTTAACAATCTTCCGGATGGCCGCGAGCTCCGCCTGGAAGGTGGCGACCATCTCCTCGGCCTGCCTGGTTCTGCCGGTGAGCATCCCGAGGGCTCGCCAGTAATCGAAGATCTCCGCCACCGTATTGGGCTGGAGGGAGACCACCGTAATCCCCGCCTGGCGCAGGGTGGCGATCAGCTGCGGTGCGGAGCGTTCGATCATCGGCCGGACCAGAACCAGGTCGGGCCGGGCAGCAATGAATTTCTCCGGGTCTTCCCGGAAGTTGAAATGCTTCTTGTCTTTAAGCTGGGGCAGATCCTCAGCCCCTCCTTCAATGCCGATGATCTCCCCGTCGAGTCCCAGGCTGACCAGGTTTTCGGTATGGGCCGGATAGAGCGAGATGATCCGGGTGAAGGGACGGCCCACGGTGACCGTCCTCCCCTCACTGTCTTGGAAGGTGGTTGGAGCAGCGGCCGAAGCGGACGGGCGAAAACCGGCCAGCAGGACGGCAAAAACAAGAAAAATGAGGCGCATAGTCAGCATAAATCATTCCTCTGCTGATTCAAAAAATGAAAATTTTCCCGAGGCTGCAAACGTACACCAGTGCCGCAGATGCAGCGTGTCAATCGTCGGCAGCAGTGCCGACAAAGAGGACTGTAAGCTATAGCACACCTATGCGTACAGGCCGATGACAAAGCAGCTGCGGTGCTGGTGTATGTTTGCATGATTTAACTCCAGTAGCGAAAGGATATCTGTTGGGTGTTGCTAAACTCGTCAAACGCCACTCTGCTCTCCACCCCGAACACCTTTTTGATCAGGGCCGGAGCCAGCACCGTGTCGGTGGGCCCGCAGGCAGCCACTCTCCCTTTCTCCATAAAGATCAGCTCGTCGCAGTAGGCCGCGGCCAGATTCAGGTTGTGGATCACCGCAATCACCGTCCGACCCTCTTCCTGCACCAGCCTTCGGGCCACGTTGAAGATCTGCATGGTATACTGCACATCCAGACTGGAGGTTGCCTCGTCAAAAAGGAGGTAAGGAGTGTGCTGGGCCAGGGCTCGAGCCACCACCACCCGCTGTTTTTCTCCGCCGGAAAGCTCATTGACAAAACGCTCCTTGAAATGGCTGATGCCGATGGCCGCCATGGCCGCATCCACCTGACGCCAATCCTCCGCCCCGGGCGAGGCAAAACGGCCGATATGGGGATGTCGGCCCATGAGCACCACCTCCTGCACGGTGAAGGCAAAATCGATGGCGAAATCCTGGGGCACCAGGGCGACCAGCCGGGCCAGATCACGGCGGCGGTATTCCGCCACCGGCCGATCCCGGAAAGAGACGCTTCCCCGATCAGGAATTTTCCCCCCTGTGAGCAGGTCGAGAAAGGTGGTCTTGCCGCAGCCGTTGGGGCCGACGATTCCGTAAAACCTGCCAGGCGCCAGGGTGATGTCCAGATCGGCCAGCGCCGTGGTCTCCCCGTAGGCAAAGCCGACCCCACTCAGGGCAAAGCCTCCGGCTGCGGTCATCTTGCCCTCCTTTGCCGCCGGCGGAAGATCACGCAGAAAAATGGGCCGCCGATCAGGGCGGTGAGTACCCCGATGGGCACCTCCACCGGCAGCACCGCCCTGGTTATGGTGTCGGCCGCCAGCAGGAGCAAGGCCCCGGCCAAAACGGAGACCGGCAGCAGCTTCCGGTTGTCCGGCCCCACCAGAAACCGCATGAGGTGCGGCACAATCAGGCCGATAAAGCCGATGATCCCGGAAACCGAGACACAGACCGCCGTCACCATGGAAGCACCAAGCAAGAGAATCCAGCGCACCCGGCCGCTCTCAACCCCCAGGGTATCAGCCGACCTGCTGCCCAGGCTGATGATGTTAAGATCCCTGGCATAATAAAAGGAAAGCGCCAAGCCGCAGAACACCGCTCCCGCCACTACGCCCACATCCAGCCAGGTGCGGGAGGCGAAGCTGCCCATCAGCCAGAAGATGATCACCGCCACCTGCTCGTCGGCCAGGTATTTCAAAAAACTGATCCCCGCCGCCAGAATCGCCCCGACAATGACCCCGGAAAGGATCAGAGTATTGGCCGAAATCTGCCCATTGAAGCTGGAAAGATAGAGCACCGCCAGCAGGGTGAAGGCCGCGCCGGCAAAGGCGAAGAGCGGCACGGAAAAATGACCCATCAGGCTTAAGTTTGCCACCAGGGCCAGGGCCGCGCCAAAGGCCGCGCCGGAGGAAACCCCGAGGGTGTACGGGTCGGCCAGCGGGTTGAGCAGGATGCCCTGATAGATGACACCGCTCATGGCCAGGCCGCCGCCGACCAGGGTGGCGGTGAGAATACGGGGCAAGCGGACATCAAAAACCACAAAGGGAAACACCGGGTCAATCCCGGCCAGCAGCGATGAATTGTCGGTGATCCTGGCCGCAATCATCCGGACGATCTCCCCGGCCGGCACCGCGATATGGCCAAGGCCGGTGGCATAGACGATGGCGCCGAGGGTGGCTGCCGCCAGGGCCAGAGTAAGCATCCATATTTGGTATCCGCTGTGCCTCATTGGTCCTCAGATCCCCTCATCAGTCATGGCATCCTTGGCATGCCGGGCAAAAATGGCGGCAAAACCATCGGACTCCCCCAGCCCGACCAGGGAGACAGCCACGTCGAAACCGCGCTTTTCAAGCTGGCTTTTCAGGGAATCCGGCTCAGACCCGGCCATGTCATTCTTGGCATGATCGCCGGCCACAGTCATGAAGGGCTTGAGCAGTACTTTTTTTGTTTTGTCCACAGCCAGCTCATCGAAAAGACGGGCGTTGTCCGGAAAGCCCTCGACCATGGTCACATGGATGGTCACCCCAGGGTAGCGACGGCGCATCACCTGCTCGAACTCCAGGTAGACCCCGGTCGAATAATGCTCGTTGCCATGGGCAAAATAGACCAGCGACCGCCCAGCCTTTTTGGCCATCTCCACGTCCGGAGCCAGCAGAGCGGCCACCTGCTCGATATCGCGCCGATACTCGTACTCGATGCCGTGGGTTCCCAGGGCAGGCCTGCCGAGGAGGATCTTCTTGAACGGCATGTTCCGTTTCTTCACGGTTTTGATGCTGTTCAACGCCTGCACATAGGCGGCCAGATCGGCAAACTCCTCCCCGCTCGAGATATGGGTCGGCTGGACAATGATATAGGCATAGCCTTCGTCCTGCAGATCGGAGATGGTGGCAAGGGGTCCCTTGACATTGATAATCTCTGCGGGCACCTCCTGGTGTTGTCCCGCATAGGCAGGATCCTTGCGACGCTCCTGCCAGATCCTCCGGATGATGTTCGAAGTGAAGGCCAATCGCACCGGGATGCCGGGCAATTCCTTCTCCACCTGCGCCCGGATGTTGAGGATGCCAGGCAATCCGCTTTCATGGCTGGTGCCGAACACCGCCAGCACCACCGCTTTTTTCTCCACCGGGGCCGCCTGAGCGCCCGTTGCGCCAACCATCAAAAACAGAACGGCAAGCAACCAGACAATACTGTGCGACATTTTTTTCAAACGCATCTTCTTCTCCATCTTTATAAAAGGTTGATAAGTTTCCTTCAAAAAAGACGGTATCCTCCCCTGCCACTCTGCCGAACACGCAAGGCCGGAAACCTTTCCTCGAAGGTTGCAGCAAAACAATCAACAAGGCAGGTCTCCTGACTTTTCCCAAAACCGGTTCGCCTTCCCACCCCATGACGGAGGCAGTGGCCTGAGAACCGGCGTTCCCGTTTCGCGCTGGAAGCGGGAGGAAATTACAGTGGCGGGACCGTTCCCGATTTGCACGGGATTCCCTTTTAAGCCCAATGGGCGCCTTATTGACAACACACTTGCAGTTTCTATAAAAACTGGCGATTTACCTCACACAAGAAAGAACATCATACAGGGCCAATCTAGCCAAGGGTCATAAAATAATAGCCCAGCCCAACGGCGACCACGGAAAGCATCCGCAGCACCTGGCTCAACCCCACCAGTTCAAGGGCCAGCCCCGGCGGGAAAATGCCGACGTAATAGGGAAACTGATGCCGCACCGCCCGGACCGGGGTAGAGAGAATATTGCCGGCCAGCAAAGCGAGAACTACCTCCCGCTGGCCCAGGCTGTTGTCGGCAAGCAAGGCTCCGGCTGCGGCCAGCCCGGCGGTAAACTCGGCGCCGACATGGGCCATGACAATGCCGAGGCTCTGCGGGTCGAGCCAGGCGAGAAACCAGACCTCGGCGGCGAGAAACTGTTCAATGGCGGCAAACACCCCCTGCCGGTTGAGGAAGAAAAAAAGCACATACACCGGCACCATGAAGGAAAAAAGCCGACCGATTCTCCGGCGAAAACGCTCGATCCCCTTCTGCAGCGCAACACGCCAGCCGACCTTATCCCGTTCCGGCAACTCAATCCTCTCGCCGTCCTCGGCAAGAGGCGGCAGGAGCAGGCGGCCGGCCGCCACCACCAGGCCGGTCTGAAGCAGAGCCGCCCCTAAGGTCAGACCGAGGTAGTGGAAGGCCGCCCCCTTGATCAGCGGCACGGTGAGAAAAAACACCGTGGGCAGGTGGAGAAAAAAACGGGGCAGGCTGTTAAAAAGATTGGCCAGGACCAGCTCCCGACGGGCAAGACGCCCCTGGGCAAAGGCCTCGGCCAGCATGGTGTTTGAGGTGATCCCTGAAAAAAAGGCCATGCTGAAACTGGCCCCGGAAACAGCGGAGAGCCGGCCCAGCCGGACCAGAGGCCTGGTCAGCCGGGCAAGCCTCGGGGTCCAGTTCAGGGCCTCGATGAAATTGGCCGCCACAATCCCCAGCGAAACCCAGAACATCAACCGGCTCAGGGGCCAGAGCAGGTGCTGCCATAACTCTTTGAAAAGGTGCTGTTCCATGGGCAAAAAAAATCCCCGGACCGATTTTCTCGATCCGAGGAGTCCCTGTTTCATCCACGGCAGATCATTACATAATCACTTGTCCACAGCGATCATGCGGCATAATTTTTCAAGGCAGGTCTTCTGACTTCCGGCTCATCCTTGTTTCGCGCCTTCCCATTTGAAAAACAGTGGCGTGATTGCGAAACGCGTCCCCGGTTACAGCGGTGGGCCCGTCCCCGAATTGCACGGGGTTCCCTATAAAGCTCTTCTGGAGCACCTTGAAGGTTTGATATCTAGCATATCAGTCAAAATTTCGCCAGCATTCTTCTTTATGGCAAAATTATTCCCTTTCGCCTAAACTGCAATTTCATATCTGGGAATAGCGCCTGAAAATACCGGAGAAATTACATGAAAACATTTGAGCAACTTCTTGAAAAATCGACAAAAATACATGGTCATATCTGCGCCGGCCAGGTCATCGGGGTCCGCATGTCCATCATCGGCCTGCGGGAGATCGGCATCGACGATCCCAAGGCCCAGCGCAAGGAGTTTTACGTGCTGGTGGAGATCGACCGCTGCGCCACCGACGCCATCCAGAGCGTTACCGGCTGCTCTCTGGGCAAGCGCTCTCTCAAATGGCTCGATTACGGGATCATGGCTGCGACCTTCGTCAACCTCAAGACCGACAAGGCCGTGCGAATTACCGCGCTTGAGGAATCGCGGGAGACCTCGAAGAAATACTGCCCGGAAATCGGCGACAAATACAAGCAGCAGCTTGAAGCTTACCGCATCATGCCCGAGGCAGAGTTGTTCAGGATTCAGGCAGTCAAGATCACCGTGCCGGAAGAAGACATGCCCGGCCGACCCATCCGCCGGGTGCAATGCGAACGTTGCGGCGACTGGGTGCAGGATTGCCGCGAGATTATTGAAAACGGCAAACCCTTGTGCAAGCCCTGTGCTTTGGGCCGCTACTACGAAATAATATAACTGCCTGGAAGTCGGAAGTCATAATTCAGGAGCCAGCACAAGGAAACCAACAACAACATTTTCCAAGGTGAAAATCTATTTCCTGAAGTAATATTCACGCAGTATTTTGAATCCTGACTCCTGAATTCTGACTCCTGAATTCTGAATCTTGGTGTAGTTACAAAATAATCCAAATCTGCCCAATCAAGCACAACTGGAGCACGACATGACAAAAACAATCCCGGTGGAGCAGGCCGTTGGCATGGTTCTGCCCCACGACATTACGGAAATCCGCAGCGAAGAATTCAAGGGCCGGGCCTTCCGGAAAGGCCACATCATCAAGGCCGAGGATGTCGAACGCCTGAAAAGCCTGGGCAAGGAAAACATCTACGTGCTGGAGCTGGGCGAAGATGACATCCATGAAAACGAGGCGGCCGAACTGATGGCCTCAGCTCTGGCCGGCCAGGGCACTTCGGTTTCCGGAGAGCCGGTGGAAGGCAAGCTCAACATCGTCGCGGCCCATGACGGGCTGCTCAAGGTCGAGGTCGAGGCTCTGTATCAATTCAACCTGCTGGGCGAGGTTATGTGCGCCACCCTGCACAACAATACCCCGGTAAAGCAGGGCGAACAGCTGGCCGGTACCAGGCTCATCCCCCTGGTTTCCAAAAGAGGGGTCGTCAACATTGCCGTGGAGATCGCCAAAAAGGCGGGGGGAATCCTCAAGGTTGCCCAACTGAAACAGGCCAAGGCCGGGCTGATCATCACCGGCAACGAAGTCTTTCATGGCCGGATCAAGGATGCCTTTGAACCGGTGCTGCGCAAGAAACTGGAAAAGCTTGGCTCGGAGGTGGTTGCGGTCCGCTTTGCCCCGGATAATATCGAGACCATCGCCGCGGAGATCAAGGCCTGCCTGGATGCGGGCGCGGATCTTATCATCACCAGCGGCGGCATGTCCGTGGACCCGGATGATGTAACCAGGCAGGGCATTGCCAGGGCCGGAGCCCAGGACATCGTCTACGGCTCTCCGGTTTTGCCGGGGGCCATGTTTCTCGTGGGCTATATCGGGGAGGTGCCGGTGCTGGGGTTGCCTGCCTGCGGCATGTTCCACCGGATCACTATTTTTGACCTGATCCTGCCCAGGGTGCTGTGCGGGGAGAAAATAACCCGCCAGGATATTGCCCGCTTGGGGCATGGCGGCCTTTGCCGGCAATGCAAGACCTGCGTTTATCCCATCTGCGGCTTTGGCAAATAACCTTGTTCTGCGCCTATCACAGCAAAACTGAGTGATGGTGGGGGTCCAAGGGGCATTCTTCTCTTTCAGCCCCGGTCTTTCCTGTGATGCAGCCAGGAAATTTTATCCCACAGGCCGCGGAGGATCTGCACCTCATGCTCAGTCAAACCCTGACGGGCAAGCATCCGTCGAAATGCGCGGAGCAGATGTTCCGGATTCTGCGGATTGAGAAAACCCACCTCGGAAAGCACCTGCCGCATCTGGACAAACATGGCTTCCAGGTTCTTTCCCAGGGCCGGCCGCTTTCCCCGCCTCTTGTCCCCGGCAGGGTCTGAAAATTTCAGGGAGGCCTCATACAGGCAGACCGCCACGGCTTGGGCCAGATTCATGGAAGGCAACTCCGCATGGGTGGGGATCGTCACACAGTATTGGCAGAGATCCAGATCATCGGTCTTAAGCCCCGTGTCCTCAGGGCCGAAAACCATTGCCGCCTTGGCGGTTTTTGCCAGAGCCGCAATGGTTACGGCCGCCTCGGCCGGAAGGAGCAGCTCCTCCCGATATTTGCCGAATCGACGGGTTGTGCCCAAGGTCAGGTTTCTGTCGGCCAGGGCGAGAGCCAGATTTTCATACACCTTGGCCTGTTCGAGAAGGTCGATGGCGGACACCGCCATATTGCGGGCTTCCGCGCCGAGATGACTTGCCCGCGGCTGCACCAGACGCAACTCGCCGAAGCCGAAATTTTTCATGACCCTGGCCACGGATCCTATATTCCCAGCCCCTTTGGGCTCGACCAGAACAACACATAAATTAGCACAAGACATCGACATTGATTGGGCGCCTGTTCGAAATACACTTAAATTATCGTCACTATCCGGCTTAAGCCGATGCGGTGCTAACTGGACAGGGACAAACTGTCATTCTTCCGGAAGGACTGCGCCAACCTAAAAAAAACCTCTACATTCACCGGACCTGCAGATTATCGACAATGCCCTTGACACCCTCTACGGAACGAATCAGATTAAGAATCTTATTCTTCTGTTCCTGATTCGCAACAACGCCACCAACATTGACGGAACCAGAATAGACATCCACGTCGATGTTGAGCGATTTGATGTCCGGCTCCCTTACGAGCTTCGTCTTGATTTTCGCGCCAAGAATCTTATCATCAGCCCCCTGCCCCATAGTGCGGGAACCAACCCGGAGTTCATTTTTTACCCGCACAACGCCATGCACCGATTTGGCGAGGACACCTGCCCTGTTCGCCTCCTGCTGCGAATCAACATAACCGGAAAGAACCACCTCTCCCGCTACGGTATCGACATCAATATTGCGGGCCTTGACGCTTTTATCGCCGACAAGCTCGGCTTTCACCTTGGTGGTAATCGCGGCATCATCAAGCATCGTCCCGGCTGACCTTTCATCCGAGGCCACCGCATAGCCACCTGCCGCTCCGCCGCCCACTACGGCGGCGGCACAGCCCAAACTTGTAAGCAGACAACCGCAACAGAGCGCCCAAACAACAATAGTCCATGTTTTCATATAATCTCCTTTTTGATTTTTCGCATCTTGTCCTTACCTTCATCCGACAATACCCGTTGATTTTATCCATTCTTGGTCTTCCTTGTTTGTGCCTTTTAATAATTATACCTACCCCCGCATTTTTTATGTTGCACAAAAAATAAAGGGTGGATATATTGATAAAAATAAAATAACTTTAAAAAGAAGTAATACCTCTTCATGATATCCATCCAGCCGTGTTATTTCCCCCCTGTTTCGTCAGTCTCCTAAAAGTTTCTGCCGACCACATACACAGAAAACATACCCGTTAAAAGTGGAACATCTGGACGAACACATTGGCGATTTTATCCTTGACGCACTCCATCGTCACTCCCCCGACATCTTCCGGCATGTCTAGCAAGCATAACAAAAATATCTCAGTGATCTTGAGAAAGACGCTGCTTTACGCGATGCAGCTCCATTTTCCCCATTACGCCGCATCGCCAATTGAACAAAGGAGTTCTAATGAGTTTTGATGAGTTTCAGTTTCACCCCCAGATAATTGCCGGCATAGAGGCCTGCGGTTATACTTCTCCAACCCCCATCCAGCGCGAGGCCATGCCTCCCATTCTCGCCGGCCGCGATATCCTTGGCCTTGCCCAGACAGGCACCGGCAAGACCGCCGCCTTTGTACTTCCGCTCTTGCAACGCCTCCAGGCCGGACCCCGCAAAAAAGTGCGCGCGCTTATTGTTGCCCCAACCAGGGAACTTGCTGAACAGATTCATGAAAATATCGGCACCATGGCCGGAAAAACCAGACTGCGCAGCGTTGTTATCTATGGCGGAGTCGGCAAGCCAGGCCAGATCAAGAAAGTCAGAGAAGGCGCGGAAATCATCGTTGCCTGCCCCGGCCGTCTGCTTGATCACCTTAATGACAAGGCCATAAACCTCCGGGAGGTTGAGGTACTGGTTCTTGATGAAGCTGACCATATGTTTGACAAGGGTTTCCTGCCGGACATCCGGCGGATCATGAAGCATCTGCCGCCCCACCGCCAAAATCTCGTTTTCTCCGCCACCATGCCTGCGGAAATCCGGCACCTGGCGGAAGATATCCTGAACGATCCGGCAGTTGTCCAGATCAATCACACCCAGGCCGTGACGGCCATCTCCCATGTACTCTTCCAGGTCACCAAAGAGAATAAGACCGCCATGTTGAAAAGCATCATGGCCCAGGAGGAGACGAAAACCACCTTGATCTTCACCAAGACAAAACACAAGGCAAAAAGCCTTGCCCTGCACCTGGAAAAATCCGGGCACAGCGCAACCTCTCTCCAGGGCAACCTGTCCCAGCAGAAACGCCAGCAGGCTTTGGACGGTTTCAAGAATGGGACCTTCAAGGTTCTGGTTGCCACGGACATTGCCGCTCGCGGTATTGATGTCTCCGGTATTTCTCATGTTATCAACTATGATGTCCCGGACACGGTCGAAGCTTATACGCACCGAACCGGCCGCACCGGTCGGGCCACCAAAACAGGGGAAGCCCTTACTCTGGCGTCCCGCGAAGACGGCAGCATGATTCTGTCCATCGAACGCACCCTGGGTAAAAAGATGATCCGCAGGGATGTTCCCGGTTTTGTCGCCGAGGCTCACGATCTTGAAGAACCACTCAAGGCTCACGGCGAAAGGCCGATAAGAAAAAAACCTGCCCCTGCAGGATCTGGGAGAAACAAGCGCACCAGGGCATCGTCCTTTGATTTTGGCATCCCTGTTCCCGCACACCGACGGTAAATCGGTTTGGGCAACCAAACCTCCAGTCGTGATATCAAACGATATTTCGGCTTTATAACAAAGTGGTTCCTACGTGGAACCGAGCACAAAGGAGTAGTACAAGATGGCAGAAGGCACAGTTAAATGGTTTAATGATTCAAAGGGTTTTGGTTTTATTGAGCAGGACGGCGGCAAGGATGTATTCGTCCATCAT
>JBAYTO010000029.1:0-46510 GCA_041675585.1 Desulfurivibrionaceae bacterium | reverse complement strand
TGATCGCCGGCGCGGTCCCGGATTTCGAGGCGGCCATGGCCAAGGTGACCTTCAACGCCCCGGCCACGCCGGTCCTCTTCAACGTCACTGCCGCTTCCGAGAGCGACCCTGCCGCGATCCGGCGGATTATGGCCCGGCAGATCGCCTCCACCGTCCGCTGGTTGGAGATCGTGGAACGGCTGATGGCCGAGGAGGCGCGGGTCTTTATCGAGGTCGGCCCCAAGACGGTGCTCACCGGGCTTTTGGGCAAGATCATCCCGTCTGACTACGAACACCGCTGTTTTCAGTTCGACACCCCCGAGGGGCTGGCCAAAATGCTGGAAGAGCTGTAAGAAAACCGCAACTCTGAAGGGGGAAAGGCGGGAAATCCTGTTCTGGTTCCCGCCTTATCTGCCTATCCATTCAAATACTCCCCTGCTTCTCTCCGGGCATACCAGCAATACTCGTATTTTTTCAGCATTGACAATCTGTTAGGTACATGCGATTGTAGCTGACGGGGCATATGTTGCTCAGAAATTGCGGCGAAACAGCGGACGAATAAGAACTATCACGATTTATCCGTATTCCGCATAACATCCCCATTGCCCCGCAATCAGGAAAAATAAAGCATGCAATGCGTTAGGAGCGGTCTTGTTTCCCCTTTCTTGGGGTAAACAAGATGATGGCCCGGAGCAAAAGAGGAAATTCGTTTAATATTAATGTTCGGTGGGTAAATATTTTAATAGTTCAGGTTTGTGGGTTGAAAAGGACATTTCGAAATCATAAGTAATGGGCAGCGAACAAGCGCATTAACACAGACGGGAAGAACGTTGGTGGCCTGACGGGCTAGTTTCGGTGGCCCGTTGGTTATGCGAAACGGTATGCCCTGACCGAATCTATTCACACCCGTAAGGAAATTTTCCACAATGGACATCCCACGGATATTCAACATCACTGAGAGTGCGCACCGCATCCACAACCCGATCACCCCCGAAAAGCTCGCCACGCTCGGCGCGGCGCTGCGTCTGGAATCGGGGGCCCGAGTGCTCGACCTCGGCAGTGGTTCGGGGGAGATGCTGTGTACCTGGGCACGCGATCACGGCGTCATCGGCACCGGCATCGACATGAGCCCGTTGTTCACCGAGCAAGCGAAACTCCGTGCTGAAGAACTCGGCGTCGCCCACCAAGTCAAGTTCATCCATGGCGATGCTGCAGGTCATGTCTCTGACGAAAAGGCCAGTGTGGCAGCCTGTGTCGGCGCCACTTGGATCGGCGGGGGCGTCGTCGGCACTATCGAGCTTCTGGCGCGGAGCCTGCGCACCGGAGGGATCATCCTCATCGGCGAGCCCTACTGGCGGCAGTTGCCGCCGACGGAAGATGTTGCCAAGGGGTGTCTTGCCAACTCAATTTCCGACTTTCTCCTGCTTCCTGAACTTCTTGCCTCTTTCGGCCGCCTTGGCTACGACGTCGTGGAAATGGTTCTGGCGGACCAAGACGGCTGGGACAGATATGAGGCGGCCAAATGGCTCACCATGCGCCGATGGCTTGAAGCCAATCCCGAGGACGAGTTAGCCAAAGAGGTTCGAGCCAAACTGACCACGGAACCCGAGCGCTACGCCGCTTACACGCGTGAATACCTGGGCTGGGGCGTGTTCGCGCTGATGCCCCGGTGATGCGTTGGCGCATTCGGGGGATTGGGAGAAATTACGGGCAGATTGGGGCTTGACATCCTGCCTCCGGCACAGTATCTTTGTCCGTTTTCCGGCCCGGAAAGGGTGAGGTGTGTCTTTTTTCAGGAATTATCGCGGTTGCCGGGTTTTTTCGGGGCTGCTTGAGTGATTGACTAAATATGTTTGAGTCGCTTTCAGACCGATTACATGATGTTTTTAAGCAGCTTCGCGGCCACGGCAGGCTGACCGAGGACAACATCCAGGAGGCGCTGCGCGAAGTGCGCATGGCCCTGCTGGAAGCCGACGTCAACTTCAAGGTTGCCAAGGAGTTTGTCGCCACGGTCGCCGAGAAGGCGCTCGGCCAGGAAGTAGTCGGTTCCCTGGCTCCCGGCCAGCAGGTGATCAAGGTTGTACACGACCAGTTGGTCGAGCTGTTGGGCGGGCAGACCGCCACTCTTGAGCTCAGCGGCCGTCAGCCCGTGGTCATTATGATGGTCGGCTTGCAGGGTTCCGGCAAGACCACCACCTCCGGCAAGCTGGCCAAAATGTTGCAGGGCAAGGGGCGCAAGCCCTACTTGGTGCCGGCCGACGTCTACCGGCCTGCGGCCATCGAGCAGCTGACCATTCTCGGCGAAAGTCTCGGGGTGGGGGTGCATCCTTCCGCCACCGACCAGGATCCGGTGGCCATCTGTCGGCAAGCTGTGCATGCCGCCCAGAGCAGTGGCTATGATACGCTGATTATCGATACCGCCGGCCGGCTCCATGTGGATCAGGAACTCATGGCTGAGCTGGCCCGGATCAAAGAGGCGGTTGAGCCCGCCGAGATCCTCTTTGTGGCCGATGCCATGACCGGCCAGGATGCGGTGACGGTGGCGGAAAAATTCAATCTCGATCTCGCCATCAGCGGCGTGATCCTGACCAAGATGGATGGCGATGCCCGCGGCGGCGCGGCCCTCTCCATCAAGAAAGTGACCCAACGGCCCATCAAGTTCGTCGGCATGGGCGAAGGGCTGGACGCCTTGGAGCCGTTCCATCCGGACCGCGTCGCCTCCCGGATCCTCGGCATGGGCGATGTGCTGACCCTGATCGAAAAGGCCGAGGCGGTTGTTGATAAGGACAAGGCGGAAAAACTTGCCAAGAAGCTCAAGAAAGAGGGGTTTTCCCTGGAGGATTTTCTTGAGCAGATCCAGCAGATCAAGAAAATGGGCAACCTGGAGCAGATCATGGGCATGATTCCGGGGATGAGCCGGATCAAGCAGCTCAAGAATATGCCCAAGCCAGATGAAAAAGAATTGGTCAAGGTGGAGGCGGTCATCAATTCCATGACCATCAAGGAGCGGCGCAACCACGCCATCCTCAATGCAAACCGCAGAGCGCGCATTGCCAAAGGGAGCGGCACCACGGTGCAGGATGTGAACAAGGTCATCAAGAGCTACACGGACATGCTCAAGATGATGAAGCAAATGAGCGGCAAGCCCGGCGGGCTGGGCGCCTTTGTCGGCGGGCCGAAGAAAAAGAAACGGCCCAAGGGGTTGTTCCGGTAGAGATAAGTTTGTTCGGTAGTATTGGAAAAAATAACGCGGAGACGCAAAGGGCGCAAAGAAAACAGCTTGGTTTGATAAAAGAGCTTTCTTGCTTCTTGGCGTTCAGTAAATAACACACAGGAGGAAACAACATGGCTGTACGGATTCGTTTGACCAGAATGGGCCGCAAGAAGAAACCCTTTTACCGCATTGTCGTTGCCAATGCCGAGGCAAGCCGCGGCGGCCAGTTTCTTGAAGTGGTCGGCACCTACGATCCTTGCAAGCAGCCTGCCGAGGTTATCGTCAAGCAGGACCGGGTTAAGGTCTGGCTCGACAAGGGCGCGCTGCCTTCCGAAACAGTGAAGAGCCTGCTGGCCAAGACCGCCAAAGTGGCGGAATAATACCCCATGAAGGATCTGGTCGCGTTTATAGCCGCTTCGCTGGTTGATGATCCCGCGGCGGTTCAGGTTGCCGAGACGGAAGGCGATGGCGTTGTTGTTCTTGAGTTGCGGGTAGCCAAGGAGGATTTGGGCAAGGTTATCGGCAAGCAGGGCCGCACCGCCAGGGCCATCCGCTCGTTGCTTTCCGCAGCCGCCGGTAAGGACAACCGCAAGGCCCGTCTTGAGATAGCGGAGTAGGCTTTTTGAAAATTATCGATGTCGGCGTTGCCCATGGCGGGCAGATTGCGGTGGGTAAGGTTGTCAAGGCCCACGGCATCAAGGGGGAGATCAAGGTCTACCCTTTTTCCGGCAACCCGGATGATTTTTGCGGCTACCGGCTGCTGACCATGGTTGAACCTTGCCAGGGGTCGGCCAGGTCGTATGAGGTTGAGCTGTGCCGCCCCTTGGGCAACCTGGTTCTCCTGCAGCTTGCCGGACTTTCGGGCAGAAGTACTGCGGAAGGGCTGCGCGGCTGGGAGGTGCGAATCGACCGGGAGCTTTTGCCGGTCCTCGGGGCAGGAACCTTTTATTGGCATGAACTTGTTGGCTTGCCCGCGCTCAGTGATAACGGGCAGGAGCTGGGTCTGGTCAACTCGATCATGGCCACCCCCGCCCATGATATCCTGGTGATTACCGGGGCGGGCGGCGAGTATCTGATTCCGGTAGTTGGTGAGTGTGTGGCCGGCCTTGCGCCGGACGGCAAGGCGTTGATGGTCACGCCGCCTCCGGGGTTACTGGAAATGAATGCGGGTGGAGCCTCGGACGATGCGAGCTGAAGCTCCGGTGAGCGAGACCATCCGATTTGATGTATTGACGATTTTCCCGGAGTTGCTGGATTCTCCGCTCAAGGAGGGGATAATCCGCAGGGCCCAGGAGGCCGGGCAGATAACCATCGCCTGCCACAACATCCGGGATTACGCGCTCGATAAGCATGCCATGACCGATGACCGCCCCTTTGGCGGTGGGGAAGGCATGGTGATGAAGCCGGAGCCGTTGGCTGCCACGGTGCAGGCGGTGCAGGGCATGGCTTCGCAACCGGGACGGGTGATCCTCCTGAGCCCTCAGGGACGGCCTTATACCCAGGCGATTGCCGAGGAGCTGGCCGGGCAGGCGCGCTTGCTTCTGGTCTGCGGCCGTTATGAAGGGGTGGATGAACGCTTCGCCGCCCAGTATGTGGACGAGGAAATTTCCATCGGCGATTATATCCTCACCGGTGGCGAACTTGCAGCCATGATCCTCATCGATTCCATCACCAGGCTGAGGCCGGGGGTGCTGGGATGTGCGGATTCGGCGGGTTATGACACCTTCAGCCGGGGCGGGCTCAAGTATCCGCAGTATACGCGGCCCAGGTTTTTTGAGGGAATACCTGCGCCGGAGGTGCTTTTTTCCGGGGATCACGGGGCAGTGGCCGAATGGCGGCTGGTTGCCGCGGTTGAGCGGACTTTGGTCAAACGACCGGATCTTGTTGCGGGTCTGCATTTCAGCCCGGCCGAGTTGAAGATTTTACAGCGGCAGGGGCTTCTTGCCAGACTGCGGGAGAGCGGTTGGAAGAGTCAGCCGGAGAATTAGATGGGAAAAGCCCGGGGCAACCAGCCCTGCGGCTTGATCTGGCCCTGGTCCATTATCCGGTCTGTAACAAGAACGGGGAGACCATCGGTTCGGCGGTGACCAATCTGGACCTGCATGATATTGCCAGGGCAGGCAGGACCTTTGGCATCGACACCTTGTATATTGTTACGCCGTTCGCGGATCAGCAGGCGCTGGTCAGGGATATTCTGGCGCATTGGCAGACAGGGCATGGGGCGGACTATAACCCGAAACGCAAAGAGGCCCTTTCGCTGGTGCGGATCTGTCATGATCTGGCAGAGATGTACGCTCTGGTAGAGGCTAAATGGCAGCAAAAGCCGATGGTCCTGGCCACCAGCGCCAAGGCGCAGGCCAAGCAGCTTGATTTTTCCCGGGCGCGGCAACGGATTCTTGCCGGAGAGCCGCACCTGATTTTGTTTGGCACCGGCTGGGGCATGGCGCCGGAAGTATTTGCCGACGTTGATGCTCTGCTGCCGCCCATTGCCGGGTATGGCGAATATAATCATCTTTCTGTCCGGTCGGCTGCGGCCATTGTCCTGGACAGAGTATTAGGTAAGCATTGAAAAAACAGCATGGGCGTGTATATTGGCCCAGTGGACCTTACCATAAGGGGTTTAAAGAGGAAAAATCATGAACATCATTGAACAGATTGAAAAAGAGAATATGCGGCAGGACATCCCGGACTTCCGGGCCGGCGATACCGTACGGGTGCATGTCCGGATCATTGAGGGCAACAAGGAAAGAACTCAGCTTTTCCAGGGGGTTGTTATCCGCCGTCGCAAAGGGGTCATGGGAGCCAGCGTCACCGTCCGCAAGATCTCCCATGGGGTTGGCGTGGAAAAAACCTTTCCGCTCTGTTCTCCCCGGGTCGACAAGATCGAGTTGGTGAGCGAGGGCCGGGTCCGCCGTTCCCGTTTGTACTACCTGCGCAATCTGCGCGGCAAGGCAGCGAGAATCAGGGAAAAAGGCATCAACTAGTTTTTGCCGGTTGTCCGGAATCGGAGCGGCCATGGCGCGGCTTCCTGTTCCGGGGCTCTTTCATATTGCCGTAATTGCAGGGCCACGGGAAACCGTGGCCCTTTCATTCGTGGTTCTTTCGGCTTAAGCCGATTGGATCACTTAGATGACGACATCATTTTGATACAACGGCTTACATCCAAGGTGGTGCGTCTTGCCCAAGGCGATAACACTGTGGCCGGCTTCTCCCGAGGGAGACACCTTTGCCATTGAACGATCTCTGCTCAGTCAGGGCTACGCCACCGTGGCCGGAACCGACGAAGCAGGCCGGGGGCCGCTGGCCGGTCCGGTTGTTGCCGCCTGCGTCATCCTCCCGCCTCACTGCGAGTATCAGCAATTCCAGGATTCAAAAAAATTGAGCGCCAGGGTCCGCCAGGAGCTGGCGCAGCACCTCGTTATGATTGAGGCCGGAATCGGGGTGGGCATCGTTTCCGCAGCGGAGATCGACCGGCTCAATATCCTGCAAGCCTCCCTGCTGGCCATGAAAAAGGCGGTGGAAAGGTTACCCGGTTTGCCTGACTTTTTGCTGGTTGACGGGAAGTTCACCGTGCCGATGAGTTTGCCGCAACAGGCCCTGGTGAAGGGCGACTCGCGCAGCGCCTCCATCTCCGCTGCGTCCATTGTCGCCAAGGTGACCCGGGACGCGATCATGGAACAGTACCATCTCGAATACCCCCAGTATAACTTTGCCAGACATAAGGGTTATCCCACAGCCGAACATCGTCTGATTATCCGGGAAATCGGACCCTGTCCCATCCATCGGCAGAGCTTCGGGCCGGTGCGCAATTGGGCGGAAAAATGAGGGATTCCGATAAAATATCCATCGGGCAGCTGGGAGAAACCCTTGCCTGTCAGTACCTTTCCCGGCAGGGCTACCGGATTATTCTCAGAAATTATCGGACCAAGCTGGGCGAGATCGATATCATCGCCGAGGAGCAGGGAACCCTGGTTTTCGTCGAGGTCAAGGCCCGGCGCGGCCATAAGTGCGGGCATCCCTTTGAGGCGGTGACTTCCGCCAAGTGTCGGCAGATTTCCAAGACGGCCTTGCTGTACCTGGCCGAAAATGGCCGGGAAGGGCAGGCGGCCCGTTTTGATGTGGTGGCGATCAGTTTTGCCGGCGGGGCTGCGCCGGTAATCGAGCTGGTGAAAAACGCCTTTGATCTGAGTTATGGAGTGTGACCGTGCGGACTTCGGATAAAGGGAAATTACCTCCCCTGGGGATTAGCATGGGCTGCCCGGTGGGCATCGGGCCGGAGATCATTCTGCGGTTTCTGAGCCAGGCCGGGCCGCAACTCGCTCGGTGGCCGGTGGTTATCGGCGATGCCGGGGTCTTGCGCCGCTACGCGGCAACGTTTGGCATTAAGATTCCGCTGGTTGACTGGCAGCCTGGTGCGCCCTGCCAGCCGAAGGCGCTCAATGTTCTCTCTCTGTCCGATCTTGGCGACACCCTTGTTTGGGGCAAACCCACCAAGGAAACAGGCCGGGCCATGGGGTGTTATATCGAGGAAGCGGCCCGGCTTGTCCGGCAGGGGCAATTGGCCGGCCTGGTTACCTGCCCGATCAGCAAGGCGGCGCTTAAGGCAGGAGGCTATCGGTTCCCCGGGCATACCGAGATGCTGGCCGCGCTTTGCCGGGCAAAGGATTTTGCCATGATGATGGCGGGCGCCAGGCTCAAGGTTACCCTGGTCTCCATCCATCAGCCCCTGGCAGAGGTGCCCTCCGCCATTACCCTGGAATCGGTGCTGCGGATGATCACCATCACCGGTCAGGCTCTGCGGGATGATTTTGGCGTGCCGGAGCCCCGTCTGGCTGTGGCGGGGTTGAATCCCCATGCCGGAGAAGAGGGCATGTTCGGCGACGAGGAACAACGGATCATTGCTCCGGCGGTTGCCGCCGGTCGCCGGGCCGGCTGGCTGGTTGAGGGGCCGTTTCCGCCGGATACGGTATTTCATAAGGTTGCGGCCGGCCAATTTGATGCGGTGGTCGCCATGTACCACGATCAGGGGCTGATCCCCTTCAAGCTGCTTCATTTCAGTGACGGAGTGAACGTGACCCTGGGGCTGCCCATGGTTCGAACCTCGGTGGACCATGGCACTGCCTATGATATCGCGGGCCAGGGTTTGGCTGATCCCGCGAGTCTGGCTGCCGCAGTCTCCCTGGCTGAGATCATTGTGACCAACAGGAAAAAGCTGGAAGCTGGCAGCCGTAAGCCGTAAGCCGTAAGCTGGAAGCTGGCAGCTGATCGCTGTGTATAAAGGATTTCACGGGATGGAAAGAAAAGGACTGCTTATTGCCTTTGAAGGAATCGACGGAACCGGCAAGACCACCCAGATAGAGTTGCTGGCCGAGGCCCTGCGTCAGCGAGGTTTGAGCGTGCTTACGACCCGTGAGCCCACGGACGGGCAGTATGGACGCAAAATCAGAGAGTTGTATAAAAACCGCAAGAGCGTTACCCCGGAGGAGGAGCTGGCCCTTTTTCTTGATGACCGGCGTGAACATGTGGCCCAGGTGATCGCCCCGGCCCTGGCTAGTGGCCAGGTGGTGCTCACCGACCGCTACTATTATTCCACTGCGGCTTATCAGGGCGCGGCCGGACATGATCCGCAAAAAATCATTGCGGCAAACGAATTGTTTGCGCCGGTGCCGGATATGGTTATTATGCTTGTGGTGCCGGTGTCTCTGGGGGTGCACCGGGTGCAGCAGCTCCGGGGCGAGACCTTGAACGATTTTGAACAGGAAGGGCCTCTGACTCGGGTGGCCAGGATTTTTGCCGAGCTGAAAGGCGCAAATATCCGGCGCATTGACGGAACCGGGGGGGCCGCAACGGTGCATGCCCTTGTCATGGAAAACGTGGCCGAGCTTTTACCGTGGGGAAGGTGATCGTGTCTATGAATTACGAAAGTATGGGCAGGGGAATCATGAAGTTTCTCAAGGGTTCCGCTTTAGGGGGGAGAGACTGTATGCTGAAGCGTCTGGTGATTGCCGGTGGTTTGTCCCTCAGTTGCCTCTCCTGCGCTGCCCCGACCATCCAGGGGGTACCAGGGCAACCGCCTTTCGCCGCGGAGCTGGAACCTTATGAAGAAGCGGTGGATAGGGGCTGTTCCTATTATAATTTTCTCTGGGGCAAGTCGGCCGAGATTGAAGGGCGCTACGATGAGGCCATTTACGCTTACAATCAGGCGCTGGTTTGCGACCGGCAGGCTGGGCACGTTATGCGCTCCCTGGTAGGCCTGCTTGTTAAAACCGGGCAACGGGACCAGGCTATTGCCTGGGTGAACAGGCTCATCGCTCTGAATCCAAAAAATTTTGAAGCCCGCGCAATCCAGGCCAATCTCTACACTGTCATGGAGCGGTTTGGAGAGGCGGTCGAAATCTATCAGGCTATCTTGACCGATGATCCGCAGAACTTCAATGCCCGGCTGCTGTTGGGCGGGCTGTACGCCCGTATGCAAGATTACGAAAAAGCGCGGCAGGTTCTGGAAGAATTGTTGGTATTAAACCCTGAATCCTATACCGGTTTCTATTATCTTGCCAAACTATACCAGGAGATGCACCTTTTTGCTAAGGCGGAACAAGCTTATAATAAAGCCCTGGCTATAAACTGGTCGCCGATGCTGGCTTATGAAGCGGCGGAATTGTATGAACAGGAGAAGCGCTATCCGGAGGCCATCGCCATCTACCTGCGAGTCATTGAAGCAGATGGCTCTGATGAAAGGGCCAGGAGCTTTCTCGCCAATGCCTATTTCCGGCAGGGAGAAGTGGACAAAGCGTTGAAAGAGATGGAAAATCTGCGGGATATCTCGGCTAATCCGGTTAAGGTAGAACTTGCCATCTGCCGGATTCTTCTCGACACAGGGAGACGCTTTGAGGCCATCACCAGACTTAACTCAATCATCGAGAAAGACCCCCAGGCAGACGAAGCCAGGGCGTTGCTGATTCTGGCTTATTACCAGCAAGGTGATCTAGCGGCAACCAAGAAAACGCTCCGTCAGGTACGACCAGCAAGTCCGGCCTATGAGGAATCGGTTATCATGCTGGCCAGAATCATGCAGGGAGAAAAGGATTTTTCCGGGGCGGAGAAGACTCTGCAACAGGGAATGGCCGACAAACAGAACCGGCGGCTCAATTTTTACGTGGCCCTGGCAATGCTCTACGCAGGCCAGAACAAGATTGCCGAGGCCCACGGGGTGTTTACTCAAGCCTTTGTCGATTTCCCAGACAATGCGGAGGCGTATTACGAGTATGCCCTGTTTTTCCACAAACTTGATGATCAGGCCGGGGCCATGCACCAGATGCAAGAGGTGCTGAAGCGGGATCCAAAACATGCCCGGGCCCTGAATTATGTGGGATATAGCTGGGCCGAGGAGGGTAGGAATCTGGCAGAGGCCAAGGCTTATATCGAGCAGGCCGTAGCCCAGCTGCCCAAGGATGGCTTTGTCCGGGACAGTATGGGCTGGGTCTATTACCAGTTGGGGGATTACCCGGCCGCAGTGCGGGAGCTGGAGCTGGCGGTGGCGTTGTCGCCAGATGATCCGACCATTTACGAGCATCTCGGCGATGCCTATCTGAAAAATAATGAAAGCGCCAAAGCCCGCGATGCCTATGTGAAGTCTCTTGCTCTCCATGTGGAGGAAGACAAGAAGGCTGCGGTCCGCCGCAAGCTGGAGGCCTTGTCTCTCAAGGACGGTCCGGCCGACGGCAGAAAATGAATCGTAGTCTTCTTTGCATCTTGTCGGGGGGGGTTGTTGTTTTTCTGCTGTTTTGCGGCGGATGCGCCACCATGCCGGCCACCAGACCGCTTGCCGAATTGCAGCAGCAGCAAGCCGTCGCCCTGTTTCGGGAGGCCATGGCGCGGCAACAGGAGTGCGCTTGCTGTCTTGATGCCCAGGTGCGTGTTTCGCTGAGATCGGTGCTGCAGAATGGAGTGATCTCTGGCTTTGTCCAGGCCAAGGCCCCTGCTTTTTTAAAATTTACCGGCCTCAATCCCCTGGGGCAGCCCATGATGATCCTGGTTGCGGACGGAACTTTTTTCCGCTATGTCTCGGTGCCGGAAGGCAAGGGCTATGATGGTCTGGTTACCGCGGAGGCCTTTAAAAAATATGCCCCGCAGGGCTTTGATCCGGAGCACGGGTTCTACTGGCTTGCTGGTCGAATGGCGCCGGAGAGGCTGCGGATTTTTTCCGTGGCTCAAGACCAGGAAGGGCATGGCCTGTGGCTGGAGCTTGCTTACGCCACGGAGGCTTTCAGCGGGAAGGCGCATCGGCGGCATGTGCTTTTCGACCCGGTCCGGCAGGTGATCAGGCGGCATCTGGTGGCAGATCAGGATGGCCGGATTATAGTCGAGGTTCATTATGACGACTATGTGCAAGTACCGGGAGGCGGGTCGGATAGCTGTAGACTGCCTGGATTGATCAGTATTCACGCCAACCATAACGGGGCACTCATGGAACTTACCCTGGAGGACTGGCTGCCCGATGCCAGCTTCAGCGCGGACGATTTCCGGGTGGAGCTGCCTGCAGGCTTTACCCTGGTTCCCGTGCAATAATCAATAGTATCTGTAACTATCCAGCAGTGGTGTACACCCAAAGGGTATAAGTTTCGTTTGGGCAGGTAAAGCTGTCCAACTCAGCTATAGCTGCTGGGCAGAAGTCGGCGAAGGGTGCTGGTGCCCATGAGCAGGTTGATAACAACGCAGATGCGGTGCTGGATAGTTGCCAGGATCTTTTGTCTTGGCTCTGGCCAACTTCAAACGATCAACCGACCATAACTGGCCGGTTTTTACGCAAGAATTTTAGCCCTGAACCGAAAATGGGCTTAACACTTTAATGTTGTAACTGTTCAGCATTACCGCAGATGCGCGGAAGAGGTCAGCGAAGTGTGCTGGTGCACATAAGCCAAGCCGATGACAAAGCAGATGTGGTGCTTGAACTGTTGCCAGGAATTATGAATGAATAACGAGATAGACGCCCTGCTGCCGCAGGTACGGCAACCCAGCAGGTACGGCGGCAACGAGCTGCATGTGGTAAAAAAGGACTGGGACGCTGTTGCCCTCCGCATGGTGCTGGCCTTCCCGGATCTCTACGAACTCGGCATGTCCCACCAGGGCTTGCAGATTCTCTATCATATCGTTAATGGCCGGGAGAACCTGCTGGCCGAACGGGTTTATACCCCGGATCGCGATCTGGAGGAGCTGCTCCGCAGCCACCATCTACCCTTGTTTTCCCTGGAATCCCAGCGGCCGGTGGCGGATTTCGATATCCTCGGCATTACCCTGCCCTATGAGCTCTGCTATACCAATATCCTCACCATTCTCGGGTTGGCGCAGCTTCCTTTCCGCAGTGCGGACCGGACTGAGGCGCATCCCCTGGTGATCGGCGGCGGGCCCTGCGCTTTTCACCCCGAGCCGGTGGCCGAGTTCTTTGACGCCATTCTTCTCGGAGACGGGGAGGAGGCGATTCTCGAAATCGCCGAGGCGGTGCGTTTGGCCAAGGAAACCGGGGAAGACCGACTGGCGGTGCTGGCGCGGCTCAGCCGGATCGAGGGGATCTATGTCCCTGCTTTTTTTGAGCCGCGCTACGACGAAAGCGGCAATTTTCTCGGGATGCGGACCCTTTCCGGCTCTGGGCTGGTCCGGCGAAGGATTCTTGCCGACCTGGAGGGCGCCAGCATCGAACAGCCCCCCCTGGTGCCGCTTACCAGGATCGTCCACGACCGGCTCGGCCTGGAGATCGCCCGGGGCTGTACCCGCGGCTGTCGTTTCTGCCAGGCGGGCATGATCTACCGGCCGGTGCGGGAACGCACCCCGGAGAAGATCTTTGCCCTGGCGGAAAAAGGCATTGCCGAGGGCGGCTTCGAGGAGTTGGCCCTGCTTTCGCTTTCCACCGGTGATTATTCCTGCTTAAGCGAGCTTCTTGTCCGGTTGATGAACCGCTTTGCCAGGGAGCATGTCTCCGTCTCCCTGCCCTCCCTGCGGGTCGGTACTCTCACCCCGGCGATCATGGAGCAGATCAAGAGGGTGCGCAAGACCGGCTTTACCCTGGCCCCGGAGGCCGGCAGCGACCGGCTGCGGCGGGTGATCAACAAGGGGATTACCGAGGCAGACCTGCTGGCTACGGCGGATGCCGCTTACGGCCTGGGCTGGAAACTGATCAAGCTCTACTTCATGTTTGGCCTGCCCACCGAAACCGAGGAGGATGTAGCGGCGATCCCGGCCCTGGCCCAGAAGGTACTCAAGGGTGGGAAAGGCGGCAATTGCCGGGTGAACGTCAGTGCCGCCACCTTTGTCCCCAAGCCCCATACCGTGTTTGAGCGGGAGCCGCAGCTCTCCATGGCCGAGGGCTATGCGCGGATGGATACAATCAAGAAACGGCTCTACGGCAAGAACTGCACCCTGAAGCGCAATGATCCGCGGATGAGTTTTCTGGAGGGGGTTTTTTCCCGGGGCGACCGCCGGTTAAGCCGCTTGCTGGAGGAGGCCTGGCAGCGGGGTGCCCGCATGGACGCCTGGTCCGAGCACTTTGAGCTGACTCGCTGGCAGGAGGCTGCGGCGGCCTGCGGCCTGGAGCTGGAGAGCTACCTGCGCCGGAGGGAGGTGGACGAGCCTTTGCCATGGCAGCACCTTGGCGTCGGGGTTCGCGATGATTTTTTTGCCGAGGAATACGCCAAGGCTCTGCGGGAAGAATATACTCCGGACTGCCGGGTGCATGGCTGCCAGCAATGCGGAGTCTGCGACCTGAAAATCCTCAAGCCCGTGGTGCATCGTCGCAAAAAGGAGGAGGGCGGGACCGGGGTGGCAGCCCAGGAAACGCCTCAGCCGGAGGTTTTCCCGAGCAAACAGGTCATTCGCCAGCATTTTGTTTACAAGCTCACCTATTCCCGGCTGGGCAATGCCAGGCTGCTAAGCCATCTGGAGCTGCTGCAGGTGTTTTTCCGGGCCTTCAGCCGGGCCAGGCTGCCGCTGAACTTTTCCCAGGGGTTCAATCCCACCCCCAAGGTTTCCTTCAGTCCGGCCTTACCCCTGGGCACGGAAAGCCTGGCGGAGTTTGTCCTCATCGATCTTTGGGAGCCGCTTGCCGATCTCGCCGCCTTTGTCCCGGCGATGAACAGGCAGCTTCCCGAGGGGCTGGTCGTGAGTCAGGCGGTGCTGGCTGGCAAGGAACATCCAGGCACCATGGTCACCACCTACCATCTCCGGCTGCCAGCCCTGCCGGCCCAGGCGGAGCTGGATCGAGTCATGGCCCAGGAGAGTTTCCCGGTGGTGGTTGTCCGCAAGGGTCTGGAAAGGCAGCTCGATCTGCGGCCACTGCTGCATGGTCTGCGGCTGACTACAGAGGGCCAGCTGGAGCTTTCCTTGTTCAATGCGCCTGGGCAGCCGGGCGGCAAGCCCCTTGAAGTGGCAGCCAAGCTTTTTATCCTGCCCGAAGAAGAGATCCGTCGGGCCAGGGTGTTGAAGGTGGCGAGCGAACCCTGGCTGGTCAGTGGAAAGTGAAGAATGAAAAATGAAAAGTTGCTGGTTTATAAAGCTGAGTTGAGCAGCTTGTCTGCTCTTACGAAACTTATACCCGAAGGGTGAAAAGCTGAGTTGAGCAGCTTGTCTGCTCTTACGAAACTTATACCCGAAGGGTGAAAAGCTGAGTTGAGCAGCTTGTCTGCTCTTACGAAACTTATGCCCTTTGGGTATAAAGAGTAGAACACGTAACGCCAAGACGCAGAGGCGCAAAGGCAACATGATGAAATAAATGGATAAAAACCTTGCGCCTCTGCGCCGTTGCGGTATGAGTTTTTTTAACTTTTTAAATTTTTCTGTCTGGTGAGATTAATGGCTACCGAACTGCTGATCAATGCCACACCCTACGAGATCCGGATTGCCCTGGTGGAAAACGGCAATCTGGTGGAGTTTTACCTGGAGCAGCCCCGGGAAAAGGGGCTGGTGGGCAATATCTACCGGGGGAGGGTGGTTCGGGTTCTTTCCGGCATGCAGGCCGCCTTTGTGGATATCGGTCTGGATCGCACCGGCTTTCTCTATGTGGATGATGTTTATATCAGTCCCGATGATTTTGAAAAATGTCTGGCCAAAAGCGATCCGACTTATGAATGCACTTGTTGCGGCAACGAGCCCTCCGAATCTCTCTCTCGGCGCACTCCCGGCCTGAACATCGGTGATCTGCTAACCGAGGGGCAGGAGATTCTGGTGCAGATCTGCAAGGAGCCCCTGGGCACCAAAGGGGCCAGACTGACCTGTAATATTACCCTGCCTTGCCGGAATCTGGTCTTCATGCCCATGACCGACCATATCGGGATTTCGCGCAAGATCGAAGACGAAACCGTCCGCAAGCAGCTCCGGCAGGACATCGAAACCCTGAGACCGGCCGGCACCGGCTTTATCGTGCGGACCGTGGCGGAGAACGCCACCAATGAAGATCTCGAAGCGGACATGGAGTTTCTTCTGCATACCTGGGGAGAAATCCAGGATATCGCGACCCGGGAGACTCCTGTTCCGAGTCTGGTCTATGAGGATCTTGACATCACCTTGCGGGTGGTGCGCGATATTTTTTCTCCGGATGTGGATCGGGTTGTGGTCGATGACCCAAAAACCTTCAACCGGGTGCAGCATTTTGTGGAAACTTTTGCCCCGCGGTTGCGGGGGCGGGTGCAACTCGCGGACAGCCAGATGCCCCTGTTTGACGCCCATGGCGTCGAGATGGAGGTCAACCGGGCACTGGACAAAAAAATCTGGCTCCGCTGCGGCGGCTACATCATCATCGAAACCACCGAGGCCCTGACGGTTGTCGATGTAAATACCGGCCGTTATGTGGGCAAAAGCGGGCTGGAGGAAACCATCTTCAAGACCAACATGGAGGCGGTGAAGGAAATCGCTTATCAGCTCAGGTTGCGTAATATCGGCGGCATCATCATTGTCGACTTCATCGACATGGAAGAGGAGAGCCATCGGAATGAGGTTTTTGCCGCCTTTAAGGAGGCAGCCAAAAAGGACAAGAGTCGGATCAACATCCTCAGGGTTTCCGAGTTCGGTCTGGTGCAGATGACCCGCAAGCGCAACCGGGAGGATCTGCGGCACATGATGTGCGAGCCTTGTTTCTACTGTCATGGCGATGGCATGTTGAAGTCAAACCGGACCATTTGTTATGAGATTTTCCGCAAGGTGGAGCGCGACGCTAGAAATGCCGTGGCGAACAATGTTATCTTGAAGGTGCATCCTAAGGTGGCGGACATGATGCTTAAGGAGGAGGCGGCGACCATTGATTACCTTCAAGGTGCAACAGGCAAGCAGATTATTGTTACGCCGGTCCGGGATGTCCATCTGGAAAAATACGAAATCTGCTGGGGCAGGGAATAATCACTCAGGTTGCAGGCTGTGAAAAGAGTGAGACAGGGAAGGGTCTTGCAGGAATATGGAAATATTCTTGCTTGACAACTTAGCTCTGTATGGTATTAAGATCGGTTTCACGCACCAGGCGAGATCGGCTTGTTCAGGCAGGTTTTGCCCGATGGTTTTCAGCAGCAATCTAGGCTGTTGCGGTGCGGGTCAAAAAAAGAAGCGTTGTTCACCGAGTCGGCTGGCATCAGCCGTTTATCTGTTGAAGAGTTCAGTTGTTGGAGGAATTATGTACGCAATCATTCGTACCGGCGGTAAACAGTATCAGGTTGCACCTGGCGAACGGGTCCGGGTTGAGAAACTTGCCGGCAATATTGGTGATACCATTGAATTGTCCGATGTTCTCCTAATCGCCGACGGGGAGGAGGTCAAAATTGGCCAGCCTGTTCTCCGCGGGGCCAAGGTCATGGCCTGCATCGTGGAGCAGGACAAGGCCAAAAAGGTTTTGATCTTCAAAAAGAGACGCCGCAAGGCCTATCGTGTAAGAACTGGCCATCGTCAGCCTTTCACCTCCCTTGAGATCAAGGAAATTTCCGCCTGAGCAGAACTGGAAACGATCTGGGTAGTAGAAAAAATAACTGATGTGTGTGGATAGCGCCATCAGGATTGAACCACACGAGGTGTTATTATGGCACATAAGAAAGCGGGCGGCAGCTCGAAAAATGGTCGTGACAGTAACTCGCAGCGGCGAGGGATCAAGAGATTCGGCGGGCAGGTTGTTCGGGCCGGCAATATCCTGGTCCGCCAGGTTGGCACCGTAATCCACCCTGGAAAGAATGTCGGTCTGGGTCGTGATTACACCCTGTTTGCCAAGATTGACGGCGTAGTGAAATACGAAGATTTTGGCCGTGACAGAAAAAGAGTCAGCATTTACCCGGTTGAAGCCAAAGTAGAAATTGCGGCGTAAGGTATAATACGAGGCAGAGTTGTTTCGTGACGGCTCCGAAGCCGTTGTTGAAAATAACCTTGGTATTTCGTCTGGGCTAAACGGCATAAGGAGCCGTAAGGTAATGCCCTGAATTATCCAGATTATTTCGCAACGGCTCCTAAATAGTGTGTGCTCACTGTTGCGTTTGCACTGTACCGTGCCGCGGCAGTCTCCGGCAGAAATCTTTTACTGGCGGCGACGATGGCGTTTATCGATGAAGCAAAGTTCTTTGTCAAGGCCGGCGACGGCGGCAATGGCTGTTTAAGTTTCCGACGGGAAAAGTTTGTTCCTAAAGGTGGCCCCGACGGGGGTGATGGCGGTGATGGGGGCTCGGTCACAGTCGAGGCCTCCCGCAAGCTTGCCTCTCTTCTTGATTTTCGTTTTAAATCCCACTTTCTCGCGCAGAATGGCACCCCTGGCCGGGGCAAGAGGATGTATGGCCGCAAGGGGGAGGACTTTACTCTGTATGTTCCCCTGGGGTCCATTCTCAAGGACGCGGAAACTGGTGAGGTGCTGGCCGAATTGCTGCACGAGGGCGATCGTTTTCTTGCCGCCCGTGGCGGCGAGGGCGGTAAAGGCAATGTTCATTTTGCCTCGGCCCAGAACCGGGCGCCCCGCATCGCCACCAAAGGCAAAGAAGGCGAGGAGCACTGGTTGCGCATCGAGCTGAAATTGCTGGCGGACATCGGCCTGATCGGCCTGCCCAACGCCGGGAAGTCAACCCTGCTTTCCAAGCTCTCCGCCGCCAATCCCAAGGTGGCCCCCTATCCCTTCACCACCCTTGAGCCGCAGCTTGGCGTCATGCATCTGGCCAACTATGACGATTGCATCATTGCCGATATTCCCGGGCTGATCGAGGGGGCGCACACCGGGGCCGGGCTTGGCCACAAGTTTCTCCGCCATATCGAACGCACTCATATTCTTCTTCATGTCATTGACGCCTCCACTGCTGAAGAGCAGCCGTTGCAGGAATACCGCACCTTGGAAAACGAGTTGCGGGTTTACAATGAAGAGTTGATGGACCGACAGCGGCTGGTGGTACTAAACAAGATTGATCTGCTGGAAGACGAACAGCGGCTTGGCGCCTTGCAGGAGCTGTTTTTCAAGGCGGAAGGAGTCAGGCCGCTTGCCATTTCGGCGCTTACCGGGCAAGGGCTTGCCCAGCTGCAGGAAGTGCTGGGAGAGATGCTGGAGTTGCGCAAGATTGACGCGCAAAAAGTTCATCCTACTGATGAAGATGAATCAGAGCTTGATCGTAACTAGGCTCTAACCAAAAAGTTGCGCCGCAACGCCGCAGTAGATCGGTTTTTTGCGACGTCATTAAGAGAGACGTGATGACCACAGCGATGGAGCATGACGAAGACTTGGCACTGCGCCGCCGGTTTTTGGACCGGGCCAGGCGGGTGGTGATCAAGGTGGGCAGCGCCGTGCTTACCACCGGCGAAGGGTTGAATCTGCCCGTGTTGGACAATTTGGCCAAGGAGATCTGCGCCCTGCGGCAAAGCGGCCGGCAGGTGATCCTGGTCAGTTCCGGCGCGGTCGCGGCTGGCCGCCGGAAGATGGGGCTTGGCGACCGGACCTTGACCCTGCGGGAAAAACAGGCCGCCGCCGCCATCGGCCAGAGCAGCCTGATGCGCTCCTACGAAAAGATCTTCGAACAGCTGGGTCAGAAGGTGGCCCAGGTTCTCCTTACCCACGACGCCCTGTCCCATCGGGATCGTTATCTCAATGTCCGCAACACCCTCTTTACCCTGCTGGACTGGGGTTTGATCCCCATCATCAACGAAAACGATACGGTATCCGTGGAGGAGCTGCGCTTCGGCGACAACGACGCCTTGGGCGCCATGGTCACCAACCTAACCGAGGCGGATATCTTTGTCTGCCTGACCGATGTCTCCGGCCTCTTTTCCGCTAATCCCCTCACCCATCCCGAAGCCAGGCCGGTCCACACCGTGGCCAGGATCGACGCTGCGGTGCAGGGGATGGTTGGCAAGGTGCAAAGCGGCGTGGGTACCGGCGGCATGGGGAGCAAGATCAAGGCGGCCAAGATGGTGGCGGCGCGGGGCGGGTGTTCTTTTATCGGCCCAGGCCGGGAGCCGGATACTATTTCCCGGCTTTTTGCCGGAGAGCTGGTCGGCACCTTTTTTCTGCCCCAGGCGGAAAAGTTGGCGAGCCGCAAGCACTGGATTGCCTATACCCTGCGGCCGCAAGGTTTTCTGGTTCTCGATGCCGGGGCCTGCAAAGCAGTGCTGCAAGGAGGGAAAAGTCTGCTTCCTTCAGGCATCCTTGAGGTCAGGGGCAGATTCGGCATCGGGGCGCCGGTTCATTGCCTGAATGAACAGGACGAACCCCTGGTAGCCGGGCTGGTCAACTATACTTCTGGCGATATCGACCTGATCAAGGGAGTGAAGACCAATCAGATCGAACAGGTGCTGGAGCGTGCCAAGGACAGCGACGAGGTGATTCACCGCGATAATTTAGTGATACTATAGATTGCAGCTATCAGTTTACAGCTGCTCAAGGAGTACGACATGTCCATCCAGGAAACTATCAGGCAGATGGCAATGGCGGCCAAAAAGGCCTCCCGCAATATGGCCAATCTTTCCACCACGGCCAAGAACAACGCCCTGCTGAAGATGGCCGAGGCGTTGTTGCGCCAGAAGAGCTATATCCAGCAGGAGAATGAAAAGGATCTGGTGGCGGGCCGCGCCAAGGGGCTGTCCTCAGCCATGCTCGACCGGCTGGCCCTCACCGATAAGGTGATCGACAGCATGGTCGGGGGCTTGCGTGAGGTTGCCGCCCTGCCCGATCCGGTGGGGGAGATCGACGAGATGGTCAAGAGGCCAAGCGGCATCACCGTTGGCCGGATGCGTATCCCTCTGGGGGTTATCGGCATGATCTACGAGTCGCGACCCAATGTGACCGTGGACGCCGCCGCCCTTTGTCTCAAGGCGGGCAACGCCATCCTGTTGCGGGGCGGCTCCGAGGCGATCCACTCCAACCTGGCCCTGGCCATGGTGTTGCAGGAGACCCTGGCCGCGGAACAGATTGAGGCTGCGGCCGTGCAGGTGATTCCGATCACCGACCGTGAGGCGGTAACAGCCATGCTCGCCCTTGATGAGCAGATCGACCTGATCATCCCGCGCGGCGGCGAGGGGTTGATCCGCTTTGTGGCGGAGAATTCGAGAATCCCGGTACTCAAGCATTACAAGGGCGTCTGCCATGTTTTTGTCGATGCCAGTGCGGATCTGGAGATGGCGGTGAATATCGTGATGAACGGCAAGGTGCAGCGGCCCGGGGTGTGCAATGCCCTGGAGGGCCTGCTGGTCCATGAGGAGATCGCCGGTTCTTTTTTGCCCAAGGTCTGGTGTGAGTTGCAGAAAGCCGGGGTTGAGTTGCGGGGCTGCCCCCGGACCAAGGTGATTCTGCCGGAGATTATCGCTGCCCAGTCTAATGATTTCGGTATGGAGTTCCTGGATTTGATCCTGGCGGTCCGGGTGGTGGCGGATATTGACGCAGCCATGGATCATATCGTTCAGTACGGTTCCCAGCATACCGAGGTCATCGTCACCAACAGCTATACCAATGGCCAGCGCTTCCTCCGCGAGGTTGATGCCTCGGCGGTGATGATCAATGCTTCCACTCGATTCACCGACGGCGGGCAGTTTGGCCTGGGCGCCGAGATCGGCATCAGCACCACCAAGTTGCACGCCTATGGGCCCATGGGTCTCAAGGAGTTGACCACCCGGAAGTTTATTGTCTACGGAGACGGCCAGGTTCGCGCTTAAGCAGGACTCCGGAGAGAGCAGGGTGGAACTTCCGCGCAACCTCGGCAGACGGGTCGGCATTCTGGGCGGCACCTTTGATCCGGTGCATAATGGTCATCTGGCCGTTGCCGAGGCGGTTCGGGAGGCGCTGGCCCTTTCGAGCATCCTTTTTGTTCCTGCCTTTCTGCCGCCCCACAAACCGACCTATACTATCTCTGCCTTTACGCATCGGGCCGCCATGCTTGAGCTGGCGGTTGCCGGCCACCCCGGATTTTTCGTCTCCCGTCTGGAAGCGGAACGGGAGGGGGTATCCTACAGCATTGACACCCTGCGCGCTCTCCACCAGACCCTTGGTAGGGAAGTGCAACTGTTTTTTGTCATCGGCATGGATGCCTTCGCCGAGATCCATACCTGGAAGGCCAACCGGCAGCTGCTGGATTACGCCTCTTTCGTGGTGATCGGCCGACCGGATCATGGTCGGCAGTCCTGCGGGCAGACTGTGGCGGCAAATTTCCCCGGCTATACCTTTACGGAAAAACAAGGGTGTTGGCAGGGAGAGCCAAGCCAGGGTGCCATTTATCCGGTGGCCATGGCGCCGGTGAAGGTTTCTTCCACCGAGATCCGGGAGGAGGTCCGGCAGCGTCGGGCTGTCCGTAATCGAGTTTCCGGAGTGGTTGCCGATTACATCGAGGCCCATGGTTTGTATCGGTGACGCATTCCGATTATGCCGCACTCTGGTCTGAGGCGGTCTCCGCCACCTCTTCCGGCATGGCCTTGGTCAGGGTGGTCAGATAGATGGCGCCCTTTTCAATCTGGTCGGCAATGCGTCGGATATCGCTCATCAGGTCGATGAGCGAGACCATCAGCCCAACCGGCAGCAGGGTCTTGGTCCCCGCCTTGAGCAGGCTTGATTTGAGATGACGGTACATCTCCTCGGTTTTCTGGAACAACGCGGCGCATTCCTCCGGCGCATAGTCTTCCCTGGCCACATCGGTCAATTCAAGCAATTTTACCACATGTTGTTTGTACAGTCCTATTTCCTGGGCCAGGGCGGTATTTGCCAGCAGGCGGCCATGTTGCTGCATTTGGGCGATCCTGAGCGAGACATCCGCAACCTCCCGGTAATAACTGGTCACCCGCAGGGCGTTGGGAAGTACATGGTCAAGCTCCTCCGGCAGGTTTCCCCGGCGAATCAGGTTAATGAAATTGCCCACTTCGAGCTCCAGTTGGAGCAGGACATGGCGGTCGGCGTCAAGCTGGGAGCTGGGACCGGTCTCGCTGCTTATAGCGCTTTCGGCCATGCGGCGGGCAATATTGCCGATTCGTTCAATCTCCTTGGCCAGGGCATGAAAGGCCAGCACCGGAGTGGCGGCGATATTTTTGTCCAGATAAAGGGGTTGCGCCTCGTCTTCGTCATGGGAGCGGAAGTACCTTTTGAGGATGATGACCATGTTTCGGCTGAACGGCCACATCAGGCAGACCCCCAGAATATTGAAGGCGGAATGGAACAGGGCCAGCATGATTGTGGCGTCTGTTTGCACATGCAGGAGCTGCGGGAAGATGATCAGGGCCTTAAGGAGAAAAGGAAGCAGCAGCATGGCCACGAGGCCGGTCACCAGATTGAAGATGACATGGGCCGTGGCCACCCGTTTGGCGTTGGCGGTGGCGCCCAGCGCTGCCAGGGCGGCGGGTAAGGTCGAACCGATGTTGGCGCCGATGACCAGGGAGGCCCCGCTTTCAAGGGGGATAAAGCCGCCGGCTGTAGCGGTTAGGGTTATGGCAATGGCCGCGCTCGAAGATTGCATGGCCACAGTGAGGAGAAAGCCGAGAACCAGGAAGGCGAAATGACCTCCCATACCGAGGCCCGGAAGTTTGAGCGGCAGGTTGACTCCTGTTCCGGCAAAGGTGACCCGGAGCAGGTCGATTCCCAGAAAAAAAATGCCTAAGCCGGCCAGCGTTTCCCCCAGGGCTCCATAGCGGCTGCGCCCTTTGCTGATGCGCAGGAGCATGCCGAAGCCGATGATGGGCAGGGCAAAGATCCTGATGTCGAATTGAACGCCGACCAGACTTACCAGCCAACCGGTCATGGTGGTGCCGATATTGCTTCCGTAGATAATGGTGATGGCCTGGAAAAGATCCATGAGACCGGCGTTGACAAAGCCGATGGTAGCAACGGTTACCGCACTGGAGGACTGCACCAGCGAGGTGATCAGAACGCCGGAAAGGATGCCCCTTAGCGGGGTGGAGGTTGAGCGTTCCAGAATGGCGCGCAGGGTATTGCCCGCGGCAATCTTGAGGCCTTCGGTCATGAGTTGCATCCCGAGCAGGAAGAGACCGATGCCCCCGATAAAATTGCCAAGGCTGGAAAGATTCATATTGCGGGCTCCTTTTTTGGGGCGGATGATATTTCTTTTATAATACCGGTTGGCTGCGGGATAGGCAATTGCTTGCTGCGGGGGAAAATATTTCCGGGCCACTGCTGGATAGCTACGGGATTTTTTCATTGGAGTGCGGGGCTGCCATTTTGTATGATACAGACAGGCATCCTATTGGTCGTTGCGCCGTGCGGCCATGACATTCATCAAATAGAGAGGGCGACAACCATGCACAACCAGCGAAGCAGCGGCGTCCTTCTGCATCTTACCTCCCTGCCGGGGCCTTTCGGCATCGGCACCCTTGGTAAGGGTGCCTTTGAGTTCATCGATTTTCTCGAAGCGGCTGGTCAGGCCTATTGGCAGATCCTCCCGTACGGCACAGTGGGCGCCATCTCCGGCAATTCTCCCTACATGAGCCTTTCCGCCTTTGCCGGCAATCCCTTGCTCATCGATCCATATCAGCTTGTAGAGGCGGGGCTTCTCCGGCGTGAGCAACTGGAAGTCCCGCCCGATTTTTCCGAATACCTGGTCGATTTTGCCGCAGTCCGGGCCTTTAACGAGAAGATTCTGGCGCTTGCTTTTCAAGAGTTCCGGCGGGGCGGTGATTCGGCAGCTTTCGCGGAGTTCTGTCAAACAATGGACTGGCTTGATGACTATGCGCTTTTCATGGCCTTGCGGGAAAAGTTTGTTGAGGCCCCATGGTTTTCCTGGCCGGACGGTCTTGCCCGCCGGCAGCCTGCGGCCATGGCTCAGTGGCGGGAAACCCTGGCGGCGCGGGTCCTTTTTCATAAATTTGTCCAGTTCTGCTTTTTTTCCCAATGGCGGATCCTGTCGGATTACGCCCATTGCCATGGCATCAGGATTATCGGCGATATTCCCATCTATGTCGCCCTGGACAGCGCCGATGTCTGGGCGCATCAGGAATGTTTTCTCCTGGTTCCCGAAACCGGGCAGCCTACCCATGTGGCGGGTGTGCCCCCTGATTATTTCAGCGAAACCGGACAGCGCTGGGGAAACCCGCTCTTTAAATGGTACAGCGACCGGGGGGAAATAAATGAGCCCCTGCTCGACTGGTGGGGGCAGCGGTTCCTTCATATCTGTAAAACAGTGGATGCCGTCCGCATCGATCATTTTCGCGGTTTTGAAGCATACTGGCAGATCCCGGCCTCGGAGGAGACCGCAGTCAACGGGAAATGGGTCAAGGGGCCCGGGCTGGCATTCTTTTCCGAGATGAAAAACCATTTGGGCGAGCTGCCGATCATCGCCGAGGATCTGGGGGTTATCACTCCGGAGGTCGAACTGCTTCGCGACGCCTTCGGTTTTCCGGGGATGAAGGTGCTGCAGTTTGCCTTTGATTCAGACGAACACAATGCCTATCTGCCCCATAACTTTAGCACGGTGAATTGTGTAGTCTATACCGGCACCCATGATAACGATACGACCCTGGGCTGGTACTTGAGCGAGACGGTAAGGCAGGACAGCAAGGCCAAGGCCATGCGCTATGCCCACAGCCGGCCGGGCAGCCCGGTGCATTGGGATTTTCTCCGTCTGGCCTACGCTTCGGTGGCCAAGCTGGCGATGGTGCCGCTTCAAGATGTGCTGGGGTTTGGCAGCGATTGCCGGATGAACATTCCCGGCACCTCGCAGGGGAACTGGCGCTGGCGCTGCGCGGCCAGATTCTTAACCGCTGAAACAGCCCGGGCGTTACGGGACGAGGTCTTGTTTTATAACCGGCTGCCGTCTCCGCCTGTTGCTGCTTGCGAAAGGGAGAAATGAGATGAAGGTTCTGGCTTTGAACGGGAGTCCGCGGAAAAAAGGCAATACCGAGACCCTGCTCCGCGCTGTTTTAAAAGGGGTTGCCGCGGGGGGTGGCGAGGTCGAATTGATCCGCCTCTATGATCTGCGGATTCAGCCCTGCATCGCTTGCGGCGGCTGCGACAAGACCGGGGAATGCGTGCTGGGAGACGACATGCAGGAGTTGTATCCCAAGATCCTCGCCGCCCAGCGGGTGATTCTCGCCTCCCCCATCTATTTTTACGGGATTACCGCCCAGGCCAAGGCCTTTGTCGATCGCTGCCAGGCTTTGTGGAACCGAAAGCGGCTCTTGCAGGAAAAAGGCGAGTGGCGCAAAGATCCAGGCCGCAAGGGCTTTCTGGTGGCGGTGGCCGCTACCCACGGGGAAAAGGTTTTTGACGGGGCGATTCTTACCGCCAGGTACGGCTTTGACGCCATGGGATTGAGCTACGGCGGGGAGTTTGTCGTCAAGGGCATGGACAGCCGCAGCGACATGGCCAAGGATGAGGCTACCCTGGCGCGGGCGGAACAGGCGGGCAGAAAATTTATGGATTAAGACCGGCTGGTTGCGGGGTTTCTCCCCGGCGGGCTGAGCAAGGAAGAGGAATAAAAGATTGACAAACTCCCTTCCATCATTTAAAAAACGGCGCACAACATGGCCCCTTCGTCTAGCGGTCTAGGACGCTGGCCTCTCACGCCGGTAACACGGGTTCGAGTCCCGTAGGGGTCACCAAGTGAGATTGTAACAATTTCAAGTTGTTAGACCAGATAAGCAACCGCCGTAAGTGCAATTGTGTCCGTAATTGTGACTAATTGTGACCAAGGTTTGGTTGCTTTCTGTGTTTTTAGGCTCTGAAAAACGCCCCTCAAACGCCGAGCCATCCTTCCGGGTCAGGTTCGGAATGTATCTGCCGTACGTCCGGTAAACCATGGATGTGTCTACATGGCCTAATGTCCGGGCTACCCATTCCGGAGTTTCCCCAAGCGCCAAAGCCCACGAGGCAAAGGTGTGTCGTGTTTCGTACATCCGGCGATGGGCCAAATCGCTTTTTTTCATGGCAAGCTCCCAAACGGAACGAAGATTCTCCTGCGTAATCCTGATGCCGTGCATATTCAAAAAGACATAAGGGCTTTTGATTCCCTTTGTCATCCCTTTCTGCTGGGCAAGAATTTTCCGCAATGTCGGCCTAAGCATTATCATCCGGTTGCTCTCATACGTCTTGAGGCCTTCTTTTTCCTCCTGCCGCACCCGGCTTAGTTCGATATGGATAAATTCTTCGTCAATAGCCTGCCACTTTAAAGCAACCTGTTCCGATGGTCTCAGGCCGGTTTGAACGGCAAAGTTGAAATACGGTCTGTACCACTCCGGAATATGCTCGATGAATAGTTCCCACTCCTGAAAATTAAACGGCCTTACCCGGCACTTTGTCGGTTTTGGCAATTTTACTCTTGAGAAGGGGTCGGGCAGATGGACCCAGCCGAATTCGTCGCAGGCATCCTTCGTAATGACCCGCAGCGGGATCATGATGTTCCGGATGGTCTTGGCGGATAGCGGCTTGCCAAGGCGGCTTATCGTGCTTTTTAGGCTGGCAAGGAATTTTTTCGTCAGAACCGATGTGAATTCACTGAAATATCGGTCTGCAAAAAAGGGCAGGATGTAGCAATTAAGCAGCCCTTGATAATCCCTTTTTTGTCCGGTGGTCATTCCGGGCTCCATTGCCTGCCGCCATTGCTTGACATACTCGCCGAAGGTCACCTCGTCCGGTTTCTTGGTGATTGTCTTGCCTTCCAGTTCAGCAAAATGATGGATCTTTGTGCTGTGAGGAAAACGGTCGCCAAAGACAAACAGGCCATTGGCAATTTCAGCCGTGATCAGATTGAGCTGTTTTCGGACACGGGCTTTATTCTCCAGTGTGTCGGTCAATCCCGAAGGCTCTCTGACCCGTTCCCCAAGGTAGCGGAAATCAATCCACAGTTTGCCGTTTCTGGCATAGACAGAACCATTTTTCCCTTTGTTGACTCGCTGGCGCTCTCGTTTCTCTTTGTCGCGGTATCGGGATAAAGGTATTACGTTGGCGTGCTGCATATGCTCTCCCTTTCCGCTTTTCTCGTCACCTCCTTTTCTTAATGTTCAGATATCACTCATAGTCATTGGATACCCGAACATTGTGAAGGCGTCAATCTGTCCTTAGATGTTGATTAAACTTTTTCCCGGCATGCTTGGTTGGCATCCGCCGTGCAGCCATTGCTCTATCTTGCTCCAGACAAAAAGCAGCTTGCGGGCGCTTGGCTTCACATAGTGGACGCCCTCAATGAAAGATTTTTTCCAAACTAGATTGCGGATCGTGCCAGGGGCCATCTTGATGCGCTGGCTCAACTCTTCAGTGGTGAGATATTCATCCATGTCTTTGCCCCTTATTGTCAGGCTTGATTGGCAGGTTGCAGGGAAAGCCTAAGTCCTGCCGCTGGAAGTATGTCTTGCTCATTTTTGCCTTGGCCTTGTTGTACTTGGCTCGTTTGCTGACAATGTCGATGTTAAATTCAAATTCGTTTTTGCCGTCTTGCTTGAGATAGTTGCCAAGCCTGGCAAAAGAGTTTTTCAGGGTGGTCTCCTGGCCGATGGCCGCATCCGCTTCTTCTTGTTCAAGGGCAATGAAGCTGTTCAGGAGACCATAGAACTGGGCGGCGAGTTGTTTTTTCTTGGTCTGAAGAGACTTGCAGCGGATCAAGGGGTGCGCATCCTGTACGCCGTGAAAGCCGTTCTGGATGGTTTTCCAAAAAGGGAGAGTCTTGCGCAACAGGTGATGCTTGCCGGGGTTGTTCTGAAATTTAAGCCAAATTTTTGTAAAATAGGCCCACAAATTGTCAAGGTGGTCGAATAGACCGGTCGCCGAATCGATAGCGAGTTCTTTTAATGCAGTCCTGCGGAATTGTCCTTCAACTCGGATGATGCGGAAACCTTCCGGCACTTTCTCAATACCCCACACATCATACATCCAGAACTTTTTTGATTTCTGCTTGATCTCAAGCGGCTTGTCATAAAGGCGACCAACAACACTCCCTTTGCCTAGACTGAAACCTGAGAAAATTTTATGGCGGCGACGTTGCGCATCATCGGCAGCCCTGGCAACCATGTATTTATCAAGATTTCTTGACCACTGCTTTTCTGGTATGAGGTAGTCAACACACAGGTCAACACGACTGGGCTTAACTTTCCGGATACGAGCCCCAGACGAAACAAGCAGGTCAAGCAGGATATTGACGGCGGTTTCTGGGCCAAGAGACCACAAGGTTTCAGAGCGGATAGTAGCGTTAATGCCTGGCCGTGATTGCGGTTCAAGCCAGGCACCTATGGTAAGTGAATAGCCATCGCCTTGCAGCATCCATTCATGTCCTTTATGGCCAAAGGGTTTTAGGGAGAACAATAAGCGGTTCTCGCTTTCCCGGTCGCCAAGAAAGACGGCGATATCCTTTCCTTCCTGCTTGGCAATGGCCTTCTGGCCGCCAAGATATTCAAAGAAGGATGTGTCGCTCCAGGAGACATCAATTGTTAAAACGAGCGAATCGACCCCGGAGGCCAATACTGACGAGGGATTAGCGGGAATACGTTTTACTTTTGAAGGGGGGCTGTTAGTCATTTGCCCCCCTTGTTGCCCTGGCGTCCGGACAAGCTGAGAGAGCGGCAACGCTCAACTAGGGGAAATGCTGTTGCGAGCCAACGGGAAGTCTTGCGGCAAGGGGAGGTATCCCCGCTCAACGCGGGGAAAACCTCTCCTCGCCGCAGTGAACGAAGGGGCAGAATGATATTGCCGCTATCGACGAAATGCGCTTTCTGATTTGTTGTCGAGAAGTACCCTGTGACCGTTTTCATGGTTCAGGGAATAGCACATAAAGGCCAGGCTTACCCGGACGGGAAATTAGAAAGTTTTGTCCGGGGATAGGATTGGTTTCAAGTTGTCGCGCTCCTCTCTGACTTTCCTGGCAAAAGTCTCGGGGTCCTCTGAAAAGTCAGGATCTAGCCCGACCTCCCCACCACTTTTATCATGAGCAATTTCATTAAAAAGTTTTTGAATTTCCGTGGTGTTAAGTCGAGCCCCAAGGGCTTCAGAAAAAAGTGAGATTGCAGCAGCCAACAGGTACTTTACCTTTCTGCGAGAGAATTTAGGCTTTGGGGCATCCGATACGGCCCTAACTATAACCTCTTCATATTTATATTTGTTACTATGAAGAAGCCGGAAGGCCTGGAGAATAATGCGGGGATCGGACAGAACCAGTATGTCGAGGCGGATAAGCTTCTCAAGGGCTTCATCGTTGCCAAGTCTGGCTTGGCGGAGTAATCGGGCGGGGCTAGTGCGATAGCAAACGAAGCAGGGCAAAGTCACTTTAAGCAGAAAATGAAATTCCTGGGTAACAAGATAAGTTCTTACGGTTTCCTTGAATTTCTCGGTTAAAGGCTCATCTTTGATTTCGGATTCAAAATCAGCAAGGAAAAGCCGAAGCCCCTCCCGCAACGTAGCGTCAACCATGGCTTGTTGCTCAGCATCAAGAGGGATGGCTGGTTGTGCCTTGCCAATTCTCTGCGATTTGAGATTATCCTGGAACGCCTCGTATAATTTAACCAAGAATTCAGGAAGCCCGCCGAAATGCCGCAGGCCGGAAAGTTGTTTGTCAAGATAACGATGGCTGCGATAGAGCTTTAGCCATTCCTTGGGGGATGGTTCCGGCAGGCCGGGAAAATATTTTTGAGATTTGGTAAACGCAAGAATTTCGTGCAGGTCATCGGCAAAACCGGCCATACCCTGGCTCAGTATAGCTACCAAATAGGGCTTGACCTGCCACAATTCGACGGTTTTTAATCGAGGCATAAAATTCCCTTTGAGATTAAAGAAGACTGCGTGTAGGATAGGCTAGGAAAGTGAGGCTGTCAAATATTTTGTTTTTATGGGGGAGCAATGACTGTGCACCTGTTGGATTGTCATTCTGCTTTTCCGTATATCTTGATTTTTAGCGTGATATACAGATCTGATGAATAACTTATTGTGCCTTCCTGTGGCAAGAGTGGTCTAAGATGATAAATATTAGTGGTTCATCAAGTCTTTTGGAGATTATGTTCGGTGTGAACGCTGTGTTTGTAGTGGTTGTGTCTCAGTATTTTGATAACATTGAAAAAATATACAATCACGTAAAATCTGAAATAAATAATAGTCGAATTGACGACCTCCCTGAAATTGATGAAAAATTTTTGAAGAAAGCATCGTACAAAGTTTATGTAAATTTTAAATTGCTTAATACTATTTTTTTGTGGACATGCTTGATGTTATCTTCATTAGGGACATTGATTCCGTTATCATTACTTACATGGAGTGCTATTTTACCTGACAACAGTCAAATTCCTGTTTTCGTTTTAATTATAATTGTATTTATTTTTATTATTGTATCTCCTATGCAGTACTGTATTTTTGTTTTCTACTCTAGAAAAATAATTAAAAGAATATGCTATAGCCATTTAGACGAATACAGAATAAGGCAAATTGCAATTTTAGCTGGCCTTTGCAGATTGGACGATGACATGGATGACAACATGTATAACGTTAAATTAATTTTACTTAGAAATAATATTAATTCTGTTAAGCGAAAAACAAGAAATTTATTCGCTAAAACATTAAATCCAATCTACAGATATAAGATATGGCGTTTGAATAAACTGTATGGGGAGTTAAACGATAAATAAAATTGCACAACAATTGGGTCAACCAGACGGCGGGGAGCAGCGTTGCGCTAGTCGCGGCGAGTTCAGTGGCCGCCGCTGTTAAGCATGAACCAAAACGAGGAATGGTTATATGAAAGCAAATCTTTTGAAAAAGTTTGATTTTGGCAATGAAGCTGGCGACGATGTCGATTTGGAAGAATTGACATCATATTTTGTTGAACAAGAATCTTTTAATAGCTATCTCGACAAAAGAAAGAAATTCCTTGTTGCTACGGCGAAAAAGGGTGTAGGAAAATCGGCACTGATCCAGTGGAATTACTATAAAATCAACAAAACGAGTCCGGCTGATATAGTTATAAAATGCCGGGGAGCTGATCTAACACGTGACAGTTTTGGGCTTATTTCAAAAATTGAGACACCTAATGAATATATACGAGATTGGATGATACGGATCTGTGCACTTATTAACAGAGAATTAGCAAAACGAATCGGGTTTGCAATTACAGATGACAAAATAACATTAGTTGAATCAGCAGAACTTAATGGTTACAAATCTCGTAATATTGTCGGATGTTTAATTGACAGATTTGAAAAAATATTAGGCACTGGTACTTCAACAAAACAATCTATTAAAGATGAAATTGAAATATTAAAAAGAGCAAAAGATATAAATGTATGGATTCTAATTGATGATTTAGATGCCACATTTCAAAACTCTAAACAAGAATGCCTATCAATGAGTACTTTCTTTTCTGCGTGCCGGTATATTATTCAAGATATAAAAGGTGTCCGCCTTAGAGTTTCAATGAGAAGCGATGTATGGCCAGTAATCCGAAGATTTGATGAATCGCTTGACAAAATGGAGCAATATGTAAACGAAATAACCTGGGAAATTGAAGACTTCAGAAGGCTTCTTTATCTTAGGGTTAAATCGCAATGCGAAGGATCTGATGCTATTTTCCCAATTAGGTATAAACAAGAGCAAGATGATGAATTTGAAGAGAGGGTAATTGCATTAATTTTCGTCCCAAAAATGCCATGGGGGGAGAAAGAAGTATTTACTTATAAAATCATTTATACACTTTCATATCATCGCCCAAGATGGGCTATTCAACTATGTAAAATTGCTCAAAAAAATGCTGTAAAATCAAATTCAAAGCAAATTCGGAAGGGTGATATTGATGCTGTTTGGGGTGAGTATGGGAAGAAAAGAATTTCTGATTTGGTATCCGAGCATAAACACCAGTGTCGTGAAGTTGAAGAACTTATTACCGCTTTTAGGGGAGCAGACAGGCTATTAACCAGAGAAGAATTAATGAGCTGGGTTAATAGTCATATTGTGAGTCATTTAAACACCTACATTGAAGGCAACCTCGTAAATTCTCCTCTCGAAATTGCCCATTTCCTGTATCGAATTGGCTTTATTGTTGCCAGATCAGACGATGGCGATGGTGGCTATGAGCATTATCATTTCCATGAGATGCCAGACTTTTTGTCAGCAAGGACCAATCAAGATTTTAATCTAAAATGGGAAATTCATCCTTGTTACCGTCAGGCGCTGGATATAAAAAAATTAGATAAATTTCAAAGAATCAAAAGAGGACTCCATAAATAAAAGATTTTGCTTAACAATATCATTCAGCGGGCGTCGTGAACGTCGGTGGCGCTAACGCGGCAAGTTCATTGGCGCCGTCCGCTGATGAAAACGTTGAGCATAAACCACGAAAGAGAGACTTATGGATAATAATCTCCAGAATAACATTGAAGACGCATTTAATTCTATGTTGCGTACCGACTATATTCCTCTTAGAGATACCTCGAAGCTTGAGAGGTTGTCGAGATACTATGTCGATTATTTTGGGTACTTAAGGCAAATTGTAGGGGAATCTGATCAACTGGTCGTCGGGCGACGTGGCACGGGTAAAACTACGTTATTCTATAGAGGGTTGATTGAGTGCATACATTCATGGAATCCATCTCTTGAATCAAGAGCAAAGACAAGAACGCTAGCAATTTATCTTGATTTAAGCAAATGCCATACGCTCTCTGACACTGGAGCGAACGATTTCATCGAATTCGAGCATGTCTTCGTCTCGGAACTTGTTGACTCGATTCATGAGGAACTGCTGCGAAATTGGCCAAGCCTAAAGGAAGAACCAGGAATTTTCGGAAGGATTTTTGCAAGGGAGGAAACAAAACGTCATAAAGATTCCGCAGAGGCTCTCAAACGACTATCCGCCATCATAACCTCAGGTATTCCCAGAACTGAGGAAGAATCCGCCCCACGTAAGATCAGAAAAAAGGAGATCGAATCTGCAAGTCAAGGTTCACAGGCTGGGGGCGGGTTCACTGAAAAGGGAGCCAGTGTTTCTGCCAATTTGTCCGAGGTATCCTCTTCACAGTCTGAATATGAAATAGAGAAGACAACTACTGTTAGAAGTAGGCTTTCCATCGCAGATGTTCTTCGAGTCCTAGGGGATTTGAGAGAGGCCTGTAGCATTAGTCACATCATTGTGTTAGTTGACGAGTTTTCATCCCTTTCGGCAGACTTGCAAAGACGCTTTTCCACTCTCCTCAGAAAGATACTCGGGAATCACGCTGGGGTTTATCTCAAGGTCTCGGCCATAACAGATAACTATAGCTTGGGTAGTTCCATTATCCTCCAAAGAGATCTTTTTCAAATTTCGCTTGATTTGGATGCATTTGTTGAAAGAAGCGGAACACTGAATGCCGCAATGAGTGGGCTACGTGACCTTTCAAAAGATCTTATTGTATCCAGAGTCATGGAATACGCTAATATCGCACCCGAGAATTTATTCGATGACCCTGAGGAGTCCTGGACTGAATTGAGCCGCTCTGCTATGGGCGTGCCGAGAACGATTGGTATCGCTCTGAAGCAAGCATTTTACAGGTGCCTCCAGTCTGGCCGACCGCGCGTTCGAAAAAGCGATATTGAATATGGCATAAAGTACGCAACCAAAGCGTACCAGGATCAGTTTTTTGGTGCATGCGGGGTTGCAATTCCAAGTTATTGTGAGGGAATTTGGAATGCTATAGTTGATCGGGCTATAGAGGAACGTTCTAAAGTGGATGCGCCATGTAGCCATTTTATGGTTTTGCCGAAAAACGAGGAGAAATTGCGGTTTCTAAATATGTTCTTCCTAATTCATCTCATAACGAAGGGGCGAACCACGAAGAAAGAAAAGCTTTCGCGCAGTCTTTACGTTCTCGACTATGGGTCATGCCTAGAAAACAACCTAGATTATGGAACAGACAAAAACACAATAAGACAGCAGCGGTTTGCATATGACAATTCTCTTAGTGAATTCGATCAGTATTTTGCTAAAACCGAAGAAAAAAAGTTTCAGTGCCCCCTATGTGGCAGTGCATATAAAGAAAGTGATCTATATCTAGCTGGACAGCTTCTCACATTTTGTCCAAAAGATAAAGCTGATCTTGAAGAGGTTGCGTCTAGCGGATATGGCAGCTCAACGTTTACAGAGGAAGAGATGAAAATTATTGGAGCGATACGGTCTTCACAAGAAGAAGACAAATTGCTGGCACGCCAAGTGGCAGATGATGTGGGGTGCTATGTGCAAAAGGTTGCAAAATTTGGGGAGAAACTTGAGAGAGAACATCTCATCCAGCGCAAGGTAGCAGAAGATGTAGGGAGAAATATCTATTTCAAGAAAGAGGCTGCTCAACCAGACGCTTGAGTGGACGCGGTTTTCTTCGGCGGGCTCGCGGTTACTCACATTGGCGCGCCACTCAGCTTTGCGTTGAGCCTGCGTGGCTGGGAGGGTGATTGGGTGGATGGAAGTCATAAATTGCCCTTGATTTCCTGTAATCGTTCGATTACATTTTCACTATGCATTCGATCAAACTCCTTCCCGAATTTACCGCATGGCTCAATGGCTTGAAAGACCGTGTTACACGTCTTCGGCTGGCTCGACGGCTTGACAAGGCGCAGACCGGTAATCTCGGCGACGTGAAGCCGGTGGGCGCTGGCATATTCGAGATGCGAGAGCATTTTGGGCCGGGGTGGCGCATTTACTACATTCAGCGCGGCGAAACATTGATTGTAATGCTCGGCGGTGGCGAAAAATCCACCCAGATCGCCGATATTGCCAAAGCTGTGAAAATAGCGGCCAACATTGAGGAGTAAGACATGACCAGAAAAATCCGCATTGCCGATCTGCCAGAGTTCGATCTGGCAGAACATCTCAAAAGTGAGGAAGATATTGCTGCCTATCTGACCATGGTGATTGCCGACGGCGACACGGCGGAACTTGCCCATGCACTAGGGGTGGCGGCCCGCGTTCGAGGCATGAGCGAAATTGCCAAGGCCACAGGGATTACCCGCGAGGCGTTATACAAGGCACTTCGCCCCGATGCGCATCCGCGCTTCGACACGATCAACCGGGTATGCGCGGCCTTGGGTGTTCGGCTGGTGGCGCAGGCTGGTCATGTTTGAGGTTCTCATTGCACAACCCTACTACATCATAACTTCTTCCAGCGTCGCGATTACTGTGTCTAAAATTGTGTCTATTGGTGATGAAAAACAATGAATAACAGTGAAAATGAGTGATATCCGGCATAAGAAGGATGCAGTAAGAAAAGCTTGTCATTTCATAATGTTAAGTAATTATTTATCTCTTGTTGTCACTTTGGGTAACCACTGAAAATTGTGGTTCGAGTCCCGTAGGGGTCACCAAGTGAGAAATCAAGGGAAATCAAGCGATTATGCTTGGTTTCCCTTTTTTTGTGCGCAGGGATGGCGCATTCTTGGAGGTGAAAGCCCTCCTGTAAGTTGATCACAGCGAACGAAGCGAAGCGCACTACCTGAGGGCGCCCGGGTGTGTGGAGGAAGCGTGGGGCGAAGCCGTGGGTCGATGGACAAGAAACCGGATAGAGGGCGTTGATATATCAGGATAGACACATCCTTTCGCATCGGGCATAAGATTTCGAGCCCTGCTTATGGTAGCATATGAAAAATCAAGGGGTTACGTCAATTGCCGTAACCCCATTTTTAATTTTTCTGAGTGCTCAGTGGATGCGCAACATTTTACCAGAATGAATCGCCTGGTGTGTGGTCCTGCGGTAAGGGGGTGTTTAGGAGTGCTGCAGAAAGTTTGCTTGGCTGGGGGACAGGGATTCGAACCCCGATAGGCAGAGTCAGAGTCTGCAGTCCTACCGTTAGACGATCCCCCATTAGGTGCCGGACAAAGAACCGTTGAAAAATAGAGGAACAGGTCGATTATGTCAAGGAGAATTGTGGTTCTTTCGTAGGTTTGTTCCGGGGCAACAGGTCGAAGAAAGCATAACGGTCCAGCAGTGCCGCAGATGCGTGTGTCAATTGTCGGCAGAAGTGCCGACAAAGAGGTCGGCGAAGTGTGCTTGTCGCACACGAGCAGGCCAATGACAAAGCAGCTGCGGTGCTGCTGGACCGTTATGCTCAGGAAATCACAAAGCCGGCGTACCCGACCACCTGATTGGTGTCGCCGCTGGTTTCGCCGGAATCGGTATAACGGATGAGCCGAGCCTGGGTAGCCCCCAAGCGGAGGGCGGCAATCAAGGCAATGGTGGTCGGCATGATGCCGCACATGGAAATTTTATTGCCCAGCACAGTATTGTACAACCCCTCGGGGGCAAGCGCCTTGATCTGCTGCATGGCCAGGGAATCCTTGGCCGTGGCGGCCTGCCTGGACTCATAATGGGTCATGTCCGAACTGGCCACGATGAGGACGGGCTTGCCGTACAGCTTGATGGCGGCAGCGAGCGCTTCCCCGACAATCTGGCAGGATTTGAAGGAAAGATGGGAGATCACAATGGGGGTAAGGGTCATGTCAGGGCGGAAGTACTGCAAAAACGGTACCTGCACCTCAAGGGAATGTTCAAACCGGTGGGCCAGGGTGTCTGCCTCGACCAATTCTGTTTGGGCAAGGATGCTGCGGGCAAGAACGGTGTTGATCGGCACCTCGCCAAAGGGCATTTCCCAGGCCCCTTTATCCATCACGGCCACAGGCGCGCCGTAGCCGTGATGATTAGGCCCCAGCACTACGATGTTCTGGGGAATCTCCACCGCAGCAAAGGTTTCCCCTGCCACCGCCCCGGAATAAATATAGCCGGCATGGGGCGCGACCACGGCCAGGGCTTTTTGTTTTGCGGCGGTGGTGGGGATGAGGCCGTCAAGGGCCTGTCTGAGGATGGCGGGGTCCCCGGGGTAAAACTGATGAGCAACCGCAGGCTCTCGCTTCATGGCAGTCCTCCAGGCGCATTGATGGAAACAGGCAAAAAAGGTGTTTCTTAATTATAGCCCAGAACGCGAGAGCGATGCAAAGAGATATCTGATTGCTTGAGTAATCAGCAAGCGATGCTGGGGGAACTACGGGATCCTGACCTGCCAGGTGGTGCCGGTAGGACCATCTTTAAGGTCAATGCCTTGGGCGAGAAGCTGGTTGCGGATCTCATCGGCCCTGCCCCAGTTCTTTGCTTCCCTTGCGGCGGTTCTTTCTGCGATACCCTTTTCGATCTCTTCTGTGGTTACGGCGAGGGTTTTAAGAATTTTTTCCTGCTCTTTTTGCATGTACCGTACCGGCTCTTCGCTGAGCAGCCCCAGGGTATTGGCCATTTCTCTGGTGGTTATTGCGCCGTCTTTGAGCAGTTGCAGGTCGAGGCTGGCCGGCCTGCCAGGCAGATGCTGGCGGATCTTGTTGAGGATTTTCACCCCTTCAAAAAGATGCCCCAGGGCCTGGGCCGAATTGAAATCGTTGTCCATGGCCTTTATGAAACGCTCTGCCAGGGCCGCAATCTTCTCCCGGTCCGATTTTGAAACGGCGCCGGCAGCCTGATCGTTTCCTGTGGCGGGCAGTTGTTCGATCTCGGCCAGGCAGGTGTACAAGCGGTTGAGTCCGGCTACCGCATCGAGCAGGGCCGCTTCCGAATAATCAAGCGGATTGCGGTAGTGGGTGGAAAAGATGAAGAGCCGCAAGGCTTCCGGGGCAAATTGGGCGAGCACCTCCCGGATGGTGAGAAAGTTGCCCAGGGACTTGGACATCTTTTCCTCTTTGATCGTGACAAAGCCGTGGTGTACCCAGTATTTGACGAACTCTTCCCCGGTTACCCCTTCGCTTTGGGCCATTTCGTTTTCATGGTGGGGAAAGATCAGATCCTTGCCGCCGCCATGGATATCGAAGGAGTTGCCCAGGTATTTTCGGCTCATGGCTGAGCATTCGATGTGCCAGCCGGGTCGGCCTGGGCCCCAGGGGCTTTCCCAGGTGGGTTCCCCCGGTTTGCTCCCTTTCCAGAGGGCGAAATCCATGGGGTGGTCTTTCTTTTCGTTCACCGAGATGCGGGCGCCTGCCTGCATGTCTTCCAGATTACGGCCGGAAAGGGAGCCGTAGCCGGTAAAACCGGTCACCCGGTAGTAGACATCGGCGTCAACCTGGTAGGCGAGGCCTTTCTTGATTAGATCTTCGATCAGCGCAATGATCTCCGGCAGATGTTCGGTGGCCTTTGGTTCGATGGTGGGGGGGAGAACCCCGAGGCTGGCCATGTCTTCGTGAAACATAGTGATGAAGCGGCTGGAGAGTTCTTCGCAGGTGGTGTTTTGCTCCTGGGCGCGCTTGATGATTTTGTCGTCAATATCGGTGAAATTGCGGACAAAGGTGACCTTATAGCCCCGGTAGCGCAGCCAGCGGACGATCATGTCGAACACCAGGGCGGACCTGGCATGGCCGATATGGCAGTAGTCATAGGCGGTGATGCCGCAGACGTAGAGTTTGATCTTCCCCTCTTCCAGGGGGAGCAGGGGGGATTTTCGACCGGTTTTGGTGTTGTAGATCTCGATACTCATGGCCTGTTCCAGCTGGTTGGTATGCGGGCGAGGGGAAAGCCGAGGACGGGAAAGAGGGGAGACAAGCACCTGCTTTACGTCCGTTGGTCGCTGCCGTATTTTGGGTATTTTGTTGAGGCTGAGCCGCATTATTATAAAGGAGTTAGCCCCTTTAGGGAAAGATATGTTATATACCCGTTTCCAGGAAAGAGGGCAAGCCTTGTGGTAACTATCCAGCTCAAGGCCGGAAGCGAACAAAAACAACCCAAACCGTAACTATCCAGCAGTGGTGCAGCTGCTAGGCAGAAGCCGGCGAAGTGTGCTGGTGCCCATGAGCAGGCTGATATAGCTGAGTTGAGCAGCTTGTCTGCTCAAACGAAACTTATACCCTCTGGGTGCAACAACGCAGATGCGGTGCTGCCGGATAGTTACGCCTTGTTGCGTGTAGAGGCAGATGGCAGGGAAGGGTTTTTGTCCCAAGCGAATCAGCGAGCAAGGAGTTTTGGCCATGGAGATAATCGCGCAGCGCAGTCTTGAAAACAAGATGACCTTAACCGTCTATGACCAGTCAAAAAAGATGGTCGGAGACCGTTGGCTGATCAAGATTATCTGCGAAGCGGAGCTGCCGGTTGACGAGGGGTTTTTCGCTCGCTTGCCCGAGGCGGATCTTGCCCTGCAGACAGAGGTCCGGGAGAAGATGGCGGGATCGGTGAAGTTTTGTGCCACCAAGGAGAGAACCTTTGTTGCCGAGACTGAACGGGCTGCGCTGGTGGCAGGCATGGTGGCCGATATTTTGACCAACATGGTGACCTATCTCAACAAGCCGGGATTCCCGGAAAAGCTTTTTGCCCGCAAATATGAAGAGCTGCGGAAAGCCTGCGAGATGGCCCGGCATTACCGGCGTCTGCAGGAGGAAGAGCGGAAGGGTGATGATCCCGAGGAAGGGCCCGCTGATTTTTCCGCCTGCTTCAAAGAGTAGGAGGGGGGCGGCAGGGCAAGGCTGCCGCCCATGTTTTATCCTTGACAAACTCCCCTGATCACATAATATTCCGCTTTTTATCCGACCGGAAATCTGGGTTGTTTCAGGTTTTTTGGTCGGTATTGTCGGCGTACTATCTGTATTGATTGCCAAGGTCCTGGAATGATCTTGGCCGCTTTTTATAAACAAAGGAGAAATAATGAAAGTTCTGATCAGTGATAACCTGTCGCCCATTGGGGTTCAGATTCTCGAGGAGGCCGGGCTTGAGGTTGATGTGAAAACGGGCCTTTCTCCGGAGGAGCTTAAGGCTGTAATCCCTGAATACGACGGGCTGGTAATCCGCAGCGCCTCCAAGGTTACCGAGGAGATCATCGAAGCGGCTACGAAACTGCGAGTGGTGGGGCGGGCCGGCATCGGCCTTGACAACGTCAATATCCCCGCGGCAAGCAAGAAGGGGATCATCGTCATGAACGCTCCGGACGGCAACGCCACCACCGCGGCGGAACACGCCATTGCCATGATGATGTCGCTGACCAGAAACATCCCCCAGGCCACGGCCTCCATGAAGGAAGGCAAGTGGGAGAAAAAGAAATTCTCCGGCCGGGAAGTAACCGGCAAAACCGTGGGTATTGTAGGGATCGGCCGGATCGGCAGTATCTTTGCCGACCGGGCCCAAGGGTTGAAGATGAAGGTTATCGCTTTTGACCCCCACATGCCCAAGGAGCTGGTCGAGAAAATCGGCGTTGAGCTGGTTAGCCTGGAAGAGCTGTGCAAAAGAGCCGATTTCATCTCCGTCCATGTGCCGCTCACCAAGGAGACCAAGCATCTGCTCTCCACCAAGGAATTCAAGCTGATGAAGAAGGAGTGCGTTTTCCTCGATTGCGCCAGGGGCGGGGTGGTTGACGAGGAGGCGTTGTACCATGCCCTGAAGGATGGAGAGATCCGCGGCGCCGGACTGGATGTCTTCGAGGTGGAGCCTACCACCAGGGAAAACTGCAAGCTGCTGAGCCTGGATAATTTCGTCTGCACCCCGCATCTGGGCGCCTCCACGGCGGAGGCCCAGGAAAATGTCGCCGTGGCCATTGCCGAACAGATGGCAGACTATCTGCTCCGCGGCACCATCACCAATGCGGTAAATGTGCCTTCCGTGAGCGCAGATGTTCTCTCCAAGGTCGGCCCGTACGTCACCCTGGCCGAGATGCTCGGTTCCTTCCACATGCAGATCGCCAAGGGCGGGGTTGAGGAGGTACAAATAGAGTACTGCGGCGACCTTTCCGAGATGGTCACCAGCCCGATCACCGTTGCCTTCCTTAAAGGGTTGTTTACCCCGATCCTGCAAGACGCCGTTAATTATGTAAATGCGCCGATCATCGCCCAGGAGCGCGGCATCAGGGTGGTTGAAGCAAAAACCAGCAAGAGTGATGATTTTCTTAATCTGGTGAACATCCGGGTGAAAACCACCGAGGGCGAAAACGTTCTGGCCGGCACGGTATTCGGCAAGAACGAGCCGCGGCTGGTGCGCCTCAATGGCTTCCGCATGGAAGCTCTCCCTGCCGGGCCAATGCTTTTTGTTCAGAACAACGATGTTCCCGGGGTGATCGGCTTGCTCGGCACCACCTTGGGCAGCGAAGGGGTGAACATCGCCAGAATGACCGTAGGCAAGCAGCGGGAAGGTGATCTCAACCTCAATGTGATTCTGCTCAACACCGATGTCTTGTTGCCCAAGCCGGTGCTGGACAAGGTTCGTTCCCTGCCTGATATCCATGCCGCCATGGTTCTTGAGTTGCCTGAGTTGGTGGGAGCCTAGCAGCTTTTTTTCTTGCCCGTTGGGGATCGTCCATGACTGAAAACGAGAAAAACGAAAAAGGATGCTGCCCGGAAGGGTATATCCGAAAAAGCGGCAACTGCGTGTTGCCTGAAGTAACTTTTACCACCTTGATCATGTCGCTGAATTCCTCGGCTCTCTATCATCTGGGTGAGATTCAGAACCCGGAAACCGGCCAGCCCGGCAAGGATTTGGCTTTGGCCAGGCACACCATCAGCACCTTGCAGTTGCTGAAGGATAAAACCAAGGGGAACTTGATCGACAAGGAGGAGGAACTTCTCGGTCATGTGCTTGCCGACCTGAAATTGCGTTATGTGAAGAGCAAAGGCTGATCCTCTCCTCGTACTTGCCCAATCATGATCGCCTGGTTTTCAATTTCTGAAATCAGGCGATTTTCTTTTGCGCCTTCGGAATGGGGGGAATAAACCTTTGCTGAACAAAGAGATCGGCAGCCCGGCGGAGCTTGTCTGCGAGGCGCCGGCAAAAATTAATCTTTATCTTGCCATCAAGGGCAAACGACCGGACGGGTTTCACGACCTTGAAACCAGGATGGTAAAAATCACCCTGGCCGACCGGCTGCGTCTGGCCAGGCGTGATGCCGGGATCACGCTGCACTGTCCGGGAAGCGATCTGCCCACCGGGGAAGGCAATCTGGTCTACCGGGCCGCGAAAAGTTTCTTTACGGCCCTGGGCTCTGACGGAGGCGTTGATATTGTCCTGGAAAAAAGGGTGCCGGTTGCCGCAGGGTTAGGGGGGGGAAGCAGTGATGCCGCCGCCGTCTTACGGGGGCTGAATTTGCTCTATGGTCTCCGATTCTCTTCCGGGGAGCTTGTTGGTCTGGCTCGGCCATTGGGGGCTGACGTCCCTTTCTTTGTTGATGAATGTACCGCCGCCTGGGCTACCGGGATCGGCGACGAGATTAAGGCCGAGGCTGTTTCCCCTTCCGGCTGGATAGTTTTGGTAAACCCTGGATTTCCCGTGTCCACCAAGTGGGTGTATGAGAATTTTACGTTGACAACGGGGGGCAATCCATATATCTTAGGCCGCGAATTCGTGCATGGTAATGATGCATGTGCCGGGCCGGGGAATCTTCCTTTATATAACGAGTTAGAGGCCGTGACCATCCGAAAATATCCGGAGCTCGGCCGCATCAAAGACGAGCTTCTGGCTGATGGTGCCCATGGGGCCTTGATGTCCGGCAGCGGCCCCACCGTGTTTGGTCTTTTTGAGAACGAGGCGCAAGCGCAGCAGAGCGTTGCTAGATTTGCAAAGCGTTTCGGCCGGAATGTCTTTCTTGCCCGACCACTGAGCACGGCAAAGCGTTAAGAAGTTGGGGCGTCGTCAAGCGGTAAGACACAAGACTTTGACTCTTGCACTCGCAGGTTCGAATCCTGCCGCCCCAGCCAATTCCTCTCTTCTGGCGCGCAAGGCTTGCGGGGATATTCGAAGCGGCCAAAACAAGATAACTCGAAATTCAGGCAACATAATGAAAGATATGAAAGTGTTTGCCGGCAACGCGAACCGCCCCTTGGCCGAAGATATCTGCAGCTACCTCGGGGTGCCCCTTTCCAAGGCGGAAGTCCGTCGTTTCAGCGATGGGGAAATCTTCGTCGAAATCGGCGAGAACGTGCGTGGCCGCGATGTATTTATTATCCAGCCTACCTGTCCGCCGGTGAATGATCACCTCATGGAGCTGGTGATCATGGTTGACGCCATGCGGCGCGCCTCTGCCCGGCGGATTACCGCGGTTCTCCCTTATTACGGCTATGCCAGGCAGGATCGCAAGGTTGCCCCCAGGGTGCCGATCACCGCCAAGGTCGTGGCCGAGATGATGATGGTCGTTGGAGTGCGGCGGGTTCTGACCATGGACCTCCATGCCGGACAGATTCAGGGATTTTTCAACATTCCGGTGGACAACCTTTTTGCCGCCCCGGTTCTGCTTGATTACATCTCGCAGAAATTGAGTAATGACGTAGTGATGGTTTCTCCGGATGCCGGCGGGGTGGAGCGGACACGAGCCTTTGCCAAGCGGCTTAATGCCAGCCTGGCGATTGTCGATAAGCGGAGGGAGCGGGCCAACGAATGCAAGGCGATGAACGTCATTGGCGATGTTGCCGGAAAGACCGCGATTTTGTTGGACGATATGGTCGATACCGCCGGCACTTTATGCGCGGGGGCTGATGCCCTTATCGAAGCGGGTGCCAAGGATGTCTATGCCTGCTGTTCCCATGGGGTGCTTTCCGGGCCGGCCATTGACCGGCTGGAAAAATCCAAGATTAATACCCTGATCATCACCGACAGTATTCCCCTCAGCGAGGCCGCCCGGAATTGCCCGAAAATCAAGGTGCTTTCCGTTTGCAAGCTGCTGGGGGAGGCGATAAAGCGAATTCATAGTGAGGATTCTGTCAGTTCATTATTTGTGTAGTGAAAGAGACAGAGACATATATACAACCGGAGGCCGCCAGCCGCTATGGTGGCCGTTGCTGGTTTTTTGGTATGAGAATCGGTATATGAGGAGATTATTGCAATGTTACAAATCGATATGACGGCGCGAGTCCGGAAAAGTGTTGGCAAAGGTGCGGCAAGGACAATGCGCAGGGCTGGGAACACCCCTGCTGTTATTTATGGACCGCTTGGTGCTCCTGTTTCACTGGAGTGCAACACCAAGGATCTCACCAAAGGGTTGCTCTCGATTCACCGCAAGAATGCCTTCATCAATCTGGAGATTGAGGAAGACGGCAAGAAAACGGTCCGCCAGGTTGTTACCCGGGAGATTCAGACCGATCCCGTCCAGGATACGGTGATCCATGCCGATTTTTATGAGATTTCCCTTGATAAGCCCATGGTTTTTCATGTGCCGCTCAAATATGTCGGCAAGGCCAAGGGCGTTGACATGGGTGGCGACATGACCATCATCAAGAATAAGGTTGCTGTCTCTGGCAAGCTGCTTGATATCCCCGATGTCATTGAGGTGGATGTTGCGCCTCTGGATCTGGGTATAGCCTTGACCTGCAAGGAGCTTGGTCTTTCCGCGGGCGTGAGTCTCGTGAGTGACCCGGATGCTGTTTGCGTGTCTATCTCCGGCGCAGCAGAGTAAAATCTCTGGAATAATTTTTTTTTCAATACTGCGTAGTCAAAGCCGAAGAGAGGAGCTTCCTTTTTTCGGCTTTTTTTTGCAAAGAGAGGCTGCAGCCGTTTGCTGATTGTTTGCCTGTAGAAAGGAAAATACCGTGTACGTCGTGGTTGGCTTGGGAAATCCGGGGAAAGAATATGCTGCTACCCGGCATAATATCGGTTTTATTTTTCTTGATTATCTGGCGGGAAAATACGGATTTGCCTTCAAGGGGACAAAATGGCAGGCGGAAACGGCGAAAGATCTGTCCTGGGGGTATCCCGTCCTTTTTGTCAAGCCGCAGACCTATATGAACAGAAGCGGTGTGGCGGTAAGAGCGGTTGCCGATTTTTATCAGGTCGACTCCAGCAGGATCATCGTGATTCATGACGATCTTGATCTTCCTTTGGGACGAACCAAGATCATGACCAACCGGGGCGCCGGCGGGCATAACGGGATCCGTTCCCTGCTTGAGCATCTGGGCACTAATGATTTCGTGCGGGTGCGGGTTGGGATCGGGCGTCCGGAGAACCTCGTGAGGGTGAGCGATTTTGTCCTTTCCCGCTTTGCGCAGGAAGAAACGGAAAAGATGCGCGAAGAGCTTCACCGCCTGGAGATGGGGATACGCCTGATCATGGAAGAAGGGCTTTCTGTGGCTATGAACCGGATCAATGCTGATCAGGCGTAGTCTAATATGTTGTAATATCATGTTTTTTCAAGTTTGAATTGATAATTCCGGCAAGTGTGGTATAGTGCCCCCTAATCTTCATTTATTCGTCGGTACTGGAGTGCTTCCTTGTAGAAAAAAGGAACAGGGTGTTCCATGATTGACGAAAGGGAGGCACGAGTGTTTAACGTTGGTGATATGGCAGTATATCCGGCCCATGGTGTTGGCAAGATAGAATCCATCGAGCAGCGGCAGGTCGGGGACAAGCAGCAATCCTTTTATGTGATGAAGATTCTTGATTCCAGCATGGTTATCATGATTCCCACGGCCAGTTGCAAGAGTGTAGGGTTGAGAAATATCATCAGCTCCCAGGATGTGAGTAAAATTTATGACATCCTGAATGAAAAGGATGTGGCCATCGTCTCCCAGCCCTGGAACCAGCGTTACCGGGCATACATGGAAAAGATCAAGACCGGTTCGGTCTACGAAATTGCCTCGGTGCTTCGAGATCTTTTTCTCCTGCGCGTTGATAAGGATCTTTCTTTTGGCGAACGCAAGATGATGGATACAGCGAAAAGCCTTTTGGTGAAAGAGATTGCCCTCGCCAATGAATTTAATGAAACCGAGATTCAGGTGGAAAAGCACATCGAGCAGATTTTTTCCTGATTTCGTTAGAACGGCCGAGGTGTTCTTCTCTGGCTTTTCTTGGTAATTTCCCGCCTGTGCTATCATTTGGTAGCGCGGGCGTTTTTTTTTTGCGTCTTCTGAATCTGGCTTTTTTGCATTTTAAAAATGATATCAATTTCCTTCCGAGCCTATGAGCCATAATAGTTTTTTTGTCATCGCGAGAGGAGGGCAGCGTCTTGATCTGTATCTGGCAGGCCAACTCGACCGGGAAGGCTTGACG
>JBAYTO010000028.1:0-47616 GCA_041675585.1 Desulfurivibrionaceae bacterium | reverse complement strand
GCTTACGGCTTACGGCTTACAACTGATGTATCCTCAACCTTGGTTTTATCGAGGATGCTCCTGATTGTTTCGGTTATCTCTTTAATCAGCACCGGTTTCATGAAAAAGGCATCAATGCCTAGATCCCGGGCTTTTGCTTCATCAATCGTGGCGCTGAACCCGGTACAGAGGATGACCGGAATCTCCGGCCTTATTTCTTTCAATGCCAGCACCAGCTTCTCTCCGGTCAGCTCCGGCATGGTCTGGTCGGTGATGACCAGATCAAAATCGCGGGGCGTCAGGCGGAAAGCAGCCAAGGCCTCAACGCTGCTTGTTTTCATGACAACCTGATAGCCATGAAATTCCAGCATCTTCTGCAGGGAACTCGCAATAGGCAACTCATCATCCACCAGGAGAATCCGTTCATCGCCTTTCGCCAGGAGCGTGCCGATAATAAAATCCGGGCCTTTCTCGGCTTTGCCAACCACGGGGAAATAAACCTGAAACGACGCCCCCTGGCCCGGTTCGCTGTAAACCCTGATATCTCCCCCGTATTTTTTCACGATGCCATGCACCATGGCAAGGCCGAGTCCGGTTCCCTCGCCAAATTTTCTTGTGGTGAAATACGGATCAAAAATCCGTTCCATCGTCGCAGGATCCATGCCGGCGCCGGTGTCACTCACACTCAGGACCAGATAAGCGCCCGGAGCCAGGTCGTGCCCGGCAGAATCACCGGCGCCGATTTTCACCTCAGCCAGAGTCACCTCCAGCACTCCGCCCTGTTCACGCATGGCATAATAAGCATTAGTGCAGAGATTCATGACAACCTGATGAATCTGGGTAGGATCAGCAAGAATGGTGCCCCCGTCGCCCTCGAGCTGCTGGACGACCTCTATGGTGCTGGGCAGCGAGGACTGGAGCAGCTTGAGGGATTCCTTGACCAGCGGGACAATCTGGACAGGGATTGCTTCATGCTCCCGCTCCCGGCTGAAGGCGAGGATCTGCTTGACCAGCTCCTTGGCCCGGTGCGCGGCTTTCAACACCGCCTGCAGGCTCTGCCAGTTTTCGCTGCCCGCAGCCTCTTTGGCCGCAACAATTTCGGTATAGGCAATGATCGGCACCAGGATATTGTTGAAGTCGTGGGCGATGCCGCCTGCCAGAGTGCCGATGGCCTCCATCTTCTGCGTGGCGCGGAGCTGCCTTTCCAGGTTGGCCTTTTCCTCTTCCAGGCGGGCTCGTTCGCTGACATCTCTGATAATTCCGCCAAAATTAATCCTTCCCTCAGCAACCCAGCTTGAGATGTTCAGCTCCAAGGGAAATTCATCGCCGTCCCGCCGCCGGCCCCAAAAAGACAGAGGCTTGCCCAGATACCGGGAATTGCCCGTGGCAATAAAATTGGCCATCCCCTTAAGATGCCTTGCCTGGTAACGTTCCGGCATGAGACTGATCAGCGGCTGGCCTTTGAGCTCGCCATTTTCGTGGCCGAACATCTCGGCCGCCGCCCGGTTGACCGAGAGAATGTTCCCCTGCTCATCGCCGATGACGATGCCGTCTTGCGTTGCCTCGACCAGGGAACGAAACCGTGCTTCTGATTTCCGCAAAAACCCAAGCTGGCTCTCCAACTCGCGGTTAAGCCGCCGGTTCTCTTCCAGGGCGCGGGAAAGATTGGGCAAGGCCATGATCTTTGGCAGAAAAGGAACAAGCAGCAGGGCGGTGCTGATGGAGATGAGGGCGGTTACCGCCTTGACCATCCCCTCGGCCCAATAGGAAGGCACATAGATGGTCCAGACCGCGAAAAAATGCGTCACGCCGCAGGCGGCAATAAAAGCGGCAAAAAGATAAAACAACCAGAAATACGGCAGATCCCGCCGCTTGCCGACCAAATAAAAAAGCACGGCCGCGATCAGAAAATAGGAAAGCCCGGTGGCGATATCCGAGCCGACATGCAGCCAGAGCAGCACCGGATCCCAGACCAGACAGTAACCGTGGGCCAGAAAATCCGTTGCCTGGGAAAATTTATCCAGAAATGCAAGCATGCTGACATCCCGTTGCTGACAGAAAAATCGAAGCGCCATCCGGTCGTGATAGTAAGGATATAGCTGAGTTGAGCAGCTTGTCGGATTTTATGCCCTTCAGGGTACAAACGAAACTTATGCCCTCTGGGCGAATTAGGTTGTTATGATAACATCATCATCCCCGGCAACAAAGATAAAAAAACATGCCCTTACTTGCCCAGCCCCACCAGCTCCACCTCTCCCCAGGCGCCCAGCTCTTCGCCCCGGATGATAACCACGCCCAGAATCCCGGGAACGGCGCGAGCCTTGGCCAGTGCCGGCTCAAGGCTCTGTCCCGGCTGCACCGCATTGCCGGCCAGGGTGGCCACGGCATCGGCCAGAGCGGTATCCCTGGCCAGCACCGTTACGGAATCAGCCTCGCCCAGGCTTAAGGAATGGCCGACGGTGCCGGAGGAGGTGCAGATGCCGAGAGGCATGCGGCCGGCGGCAATTTTCAACCCAAGCCGGTTGCTGAGCGGCGAGGCGCCGGCAAAGATGCCGACCACGCTTTCCTGCCTGCGGCAAAAATAGATGTCGCCCCCGTTTTCCACCACCACCTCCCCTGCCCCTTCGGCCAGCAGCGCCAGTCCGACGTATTCGGCGACGGCCCCGGCCACCGCGGCCATGGGCCCAACCTCCGCCGCCAGGCCTGCGGCAAGCATACTCTTGACAATCGGCGGGGCCGTAGGATCGGCGGGCAGTGGGGTGAGAGCGGCGGCGAATTCAGGATGGCGGGCAATGTAGCCTTCCAGCTGGCTGCGATACTTGAAAACCGCCTCGTAGGCTTCCGCACGCAGGTCTTTGCCGGCAAGAATCTGCAGGTCGGTTTCCCTGAGCCGCACCTCAAAGCTGATTAACTCGCCAGGTTCAACAAGGTTCCGGTAAGTTCTCTGCCGATATGAACAAGGGTCCGGGCGTTTCTTTTTTCTTTTGACGGTCACGGGATGGCTGGTATGGTGAAAGGTTGTTGGGTTAGGGGATTGGTGGCATTATAGCGGGGAAGATGGCGGGAGGCAAGGCGATCATTCTCTCAGCCAGGGAAACAACCGAAAAATGAACAAAGACATCCAGGCGCGGCTCATCCTTTTTACCAGGTATCCCGAGCCGGGCCGGACAAAAACCCGGTTGATCCCTGCCTTGGGGGCCCATGGGGCGGCAGCGCTCCAGCGGCGGATGAGCGAGGTGCTTGTCGGGCAAATGACGCAATTTGCGAGCCTGTCTCCGGCAAGCCTGGAGATTCGCTATGCCGGCGGGAGCCGGCAAGCCATGGAAGCCTGGCTTGCCACCGACATCCCCTGTCTGGACCAGGGCGAGGGCGACCTGGGCGCCCGCCTGCATCGGTCCTTTGCCCAGGCCTTTGCCCAGGGCGCCCGGACGGTGGTGGCAATCGGCGCCGATTGCCCCGGGCTCACCCCACCCCTCTTTGCCCAGGCCTTTGCTGCTTTGGCCACCAAGGAGCTGGTGCTCGGCCCGGCCAGGGACGGCGGCTATTATCTTATTGGCCTCACCCGGCCGACTCCCGCTCTTTTTGCGGAAATACCCTGGGGCAGCGGGGAGGTTCTGGCTGCAACCATGAAACAAGCCCAGGCTTTAAATCTTTCCACCCATCTCCTGGAAACTCTTGCCGATGTTGACCGACCCGAGGATCTGCGACATATCGATTATCATCCCCACCCTCAATGAGGCGGCTTGCATCAGCCGAACCGTGGCCGGACTGGTCGAGCAACCGGGGGTTGAGGTGATTGTGGCCGATGGCGGCAGCAGCGACCATACCCCGGCCCTGGCTGCGGCGGCAGGGGCCAGGGTTCTTTCCGTCCCGGCCGGACGGGGAAGCCAGCAAAATGCCGGAGCGCGGGTGGCCCATGGCAGGGTGCTGCTCTTTCTTCATGCCGACACCCTGCTGCCGGAGGGGTTTGCCGCGCAGATCCGCGCAGCCTTGGCCCGGCCGGGGATCGTGGCCGGGGCGTTCCGCTTCGCCATTGGTGCCAAAGGCTGGCGCTTCCGGCTCCTTGAACGGGGCGCCAATTGGCGGGCCGGCTGGCTTGGCCTGCCCTATGGCGATCAGGCGCTGTTTCTGCCGGCGGCCAGGTTTCAAAGCCTGGGCGGCTTTAAGGAGATTGCCCTGCTGGAGGATCTTGAACTGGTGCTGCGCTTGCGAAAAGCTGGCCGGCTGGCCCTGCTCGAGGCATCAGCCCTTACCTCAGCCAGACGCTGGCAACGGTTGGGGTTTGCACGCACCACCATTGTTAATCAAATGATTTTACTTGGATTTTTTTGCGGGCTCAGCCATGAACGGCTTGCCCGCTGGTATGGCGGAAACCGTGGGGACAAGGGCGGGTTCCTTGGGAAGCAGAAGATGGTACAGATTCTGATCATGGACAAAGGAAAGGAGAAAAGCGGAACTTTTGCGCAGGTACGGCGCAGTAAGGGAGCCGGTCATTAGGGGGTTGCTCTCCGCCAGCAACCCGGACAGCACCATGAAGAGTACGGAAATAACCACCGCCGCCTTGACCAGACCGAAAATTCCGCCCGTAAGCCGGTCAAACCAACCAAGGAGCGAAAGGCTCATGACCTTTTTCAGCACAAAACCCAGAGCCAGAACCCCTAAAAAAACCGCGAAAAAAAGCAGGGCGTAAGTCACGAGAAAACGGAGCTGAGGCGAAGAAATCAATGGGTAAAGGCGGGGGCTTATCTGCTCGTAATAACGGCCGGCAAAGAGATAGCCGAGAATGAGCGCCAACAGGGAGGCCATCTGACGGATAAACCCTATCCAGATGCCTCGGGCAAGAAAAAAGAGAACTATGGCGATGGCGCCGAAATCAATTGCGGTCATGGTTGTTTCCCTGGGGCACTGCCTTTAGTCATTTCCGACCTTGAGCTGAATAATTACCGGAATAGTTACCTCGTTTTTTACCAACGGCTTGCGGTCAAGAGCAAGGATTTTTACAACAGGAGAAAACAATGGCATTTGTCCAGGCCATTTTTGAGGAATGCTGGCCGCTCTGGCAGCAATATTTCAACGGGCAAGCCCGGCTGCGGCTGGGGATGGCACCGCTTGCCGCCTTGGCCGGCTGCGCGCCCGACGATTATCTTGGCCCTGACGAACTGGCCCGCTGGACCGGCTTCAGCCTGGAAAAAAGACGCAGCGAGTGGCTGGGTGGACGGCTGTCTGCCAAATGGGCGGCGGCTGGCCTGCTTGGCAAAACAGCAGTGGACTGGCAAGGCCTGATAATCCATAGCGAAAAAGATGGCCGCCCTTGTCTCGCAACGGAGGCGCACGCCGTGGTCCCGTTCATCTCCATCTCCCATAGCGGACATCTGGCTGCGGCCCTGGCGGCAAATTGTCCCTGCGGGCTTGACCTCCAGCAGCCGAGCCCCAAAATTAACCCGGTCAAAAAACGCTTTGCCGGTCCGGAAGAAGAAAACCTTCTGGCCGCCTCGCTGCCCCGATCTTTTTCGGAAACCGACCGGCTCACCATGCTGTGGGCGGCCAAGGAGGCGGTGCGCAAAATGGTCAGGACCAGCCCCCTGCTCGGTCTGCTGGAGATCAGGCTGCTTAGCGGGCATGGCGGGCAAGGCACTCCGGCAAGCCCCCTGGCGCTGACTTTTGCTTCGGGCAGAGAACAGCATGCTTGCCCGGCAAGCGTTTCGGTCCTCTGTTTTTTTGCCGACAATTTGGCCTGGGCCATAGCTTGTCCGGTAAAGACAATTAAGAATGAAAAATGAAAAATTAAGAATGAAAAGCAGGGCCATCTTCCCTTAACTTTTCACTCTCCCCTCTTCACTTTGCCTTATCTTATGAAATCAAGGAGTAGCCCCATGGAACTCATGCCTTTTCTCAAACAGGTTTCGCTGTTTGGCGCCCTGACCCCAGGGCAGTATGACGAGCTGGCCATGATCATCACCCTGCAGGACTATGACCGCGGCCAGATCATCTTTGCCGAAGGCGACGAAGGGACCGGATTTTATGTAGTCATGGAAGGGTTGGTCAAGATCTACAAACTTTCCCTGGAGGGCAAGGAACAGATCCTCCATATCTTCGGTCCGGGCGAGCCCTTTGCCGAAGCCGCCGTCTTTATGGGCTCGACCTTCCCGGCCAACGCCATGGCTCTGGAGAAAAGCCGGACCATCTTTCTCCCGCGCCGCGCCTTTATCGAACTTATCAAGGCTAATCCGGCCCTGGCCATGAACATGCTGGCAACCCTGTCCCTGCGGCTCAAGAAATTTGCCCACCTGATCGAGGATCTCTCGCTCAAGGAGGTGCCGGGCCGAGTGGCCGCCCATCTCCTCTATCTCAGCACCCAGCAGGGGGACCGCGACACGGTGAAGCTCAACATCGGCAAGGCTCAGTTGGCCAGCCTGCTCGGCACCATCCCGGAAACCCTCTCCCGGATCCTGAGCAAACTCGCCAAACAGGGGTTGATCAGCAGCGAAGGGGCGCAGATCACCATTTTAGACCGCGACGGCCTTGAGGATCTGGCTATGGGGGAGAAGTTATAAATCTTTGAGGATGAGTAAGCGTTCAGCAGTGCCACAGCTGCGAGGAAGAGGTTTACGAAGTGTGCTGTCGCACACGAGTGAGCCGATGACAACGCAGATGTGGTGCTGCTGGACGCTTACTACTACTGCTCCAGCCCGAACTCGAAGGCCATCCCGGTCTTCCCCAGGTGGACAAGAACATTCTTGAGCCCTTGCAGGGTATCAACCTGAAAGTTTATCTGCCAGGACGAGGTGCGCGACGGCTGGCTGGAAAGCAGCTCGATCTCGCTGATCTTCATTTCTTCCGGGGCCACGCCCAGCATCATCAGAACGCGGTTGCGGGACGGCGCCTCCAGAATGAGGATGGTCTGCATCTTGGGCAGCATCGTTTCCTTGAGCCGCCAGCGCACCTCCACCACATCCTCCCGCTGGGCGTGCAGGGAGGTGATGGTGGCGCACTCCTTCTGATGGATGGAAAGCCCCCGCTCGCTGAGCAGGCCGTACAGCCATTTTTCCGTGGGCACCGGGTTGCAGCAGCGGGAAAACTTGATGCAGACCGGATCCAGAGTGGCAAGCTCGATGCGGTTCAGGCTGCCGGTTGGCGGCAGCAGGGTTTCCCGGTCGGCATACAGTCGGGTTTTGATCTCGCTGATCAGTTCCCGCAACCGGAATCTGCCCTCGCCCAGGCCAAGAAAAAGCTCCGGCAGCTCCCTTGCCCCGAGGGGTGCCATGATGGTTGCCATGCCCGGTTTTTCCAGGAGCTCATAGGGCAGGCCGTAATGTTTGAGTTCCTGGCGGAGGATGCTCTCGCCGATCATGCGGGCCAGAGCCTCGCGCCGCTGGCGGAACAGTTTGGAGAGCTCCGCCCGGGCTCGGGGGGTCTGGCATAGTTGTTGAATTTCCGGTTCGAAACGCACCGGTTCTTTCTGGCAGATGATCTCCACCTGATCGCCGTCTTCAAGGAGAGCGTCCGGCTCCACCTGCCGCTTGCCGATCCTGGCCTTGATGCAGCGCTTGCCCACATCAGTATGCACCTTGAAGGCAAAATCCAGCACGATGCTGCGGGCCGGCAGTTCAACCGGGTCGCCTTTGGGGGTGTACGTGTAGATGGCCTTTTTCCCGCTGACCGCGATCATATCCCGGTAGGAGAGATCCCCATCTGTCCCCAGGATATCGAGCATCTCCCGCAGCTCCACCTCAAAACTGGAAGGGACCTTCTTGTGGGCAAACCATTCCCGCACCAGGCCGGTACGGGAAGAGGTGGTCATCTCGGCGGTGCGGGTTTTGAACAGGTAGTTGCACCCCTTGATATTGGCCCGGGTATGCAGGCTCTGGTAGCCGGTGGCCTTGGGATTGGCGATGAAATCCCTGATAGTTCGAGGGATGGGCGGATACGTCTGGTGAATGATCCCGAGAACCCGGTAACAGGTCTGGATGTCATTGGTGACGATGATGAATTCCATGGGGTTGGCCACGGTTTTATTCAAAACCTTCTGGGCCGGAGCAAAGTAGGCCCATAGCCCCTTGGGATTTAGGCGGATTTCATGGGTGATCCACGCCTCCTTCATCCGTTCCTCTAGGGTGCGCTTTATGGTCAGCACCTCTTCGCTGGTCTGCAGGCGCTTGATGGCCGCCAGCACCTTCTGGCTCTGGCGCGGGAATTTATACTTCAGGGCCAGAGTATAGAGTTCGCGTTTAATGGAGTTCAACCCCATGATCTTGGCCAGGGGCGCGTAAATATCCAGGGTTTCCTCGGCGATTTTCTGCCGTCTGTCCTTGGGCATGGAGTCCATGGTCCGCAGGTTGTGCAACCGGTCGGCCAGCTTGATCAGGAGAACCTCAAGGTGAGCCGCGGCCCCGGAGAAGAGCTTGCGATGAACCAGCTTGTAAAAGGTCTGTTTGTCTCCGGAGAAGTTGGCGATTTTGGTGCAACCATCAACGATGATCTCGATGTTCTTGCCGAAGATCTCGCCGATCACCTCGCTGGTCACCTCGGGCACATCCTCAACCGTATCGTGGAGCACCGCGGCGGCCAGCAGCTCCGGATCGCTGATGTCCAGCTCCTCCGCCAGAATTTTCGCCACCTGCAGAGGATGGCTGACATAGACCTCGCCGGATTTGCGCCGCTGGTCCTGATGGGCGGAAACGGCAAAGGACAGCGCCTCCCAGAAGACCTTGGCCGACCCTTCCTGCCCGCCGAGAATCTTTTCCATGCTTTCGCAATAGGCGGCTATGTTAAACTTTTTAGCAGGGGCCATGGTTGATCGCAGTTCTTCTCTTCCGGTATCCGGGTAAGCCGTTAAGAAAAATATTGGACATCGAGTCCTGCCAAGACGGCATAAGGTGCCGTAAAGACGAAGCAAATAGTATGAGTTGTTTTCGCACGGCTCCTAAATTAAATGCTCTGTCACTGCAAATAAGGTACAATCACGGTAACTAACATCAGATTGTTCAGTAAGGGTATTTCGTTCTCAGCCCTTGTGCAATGATTTTCCATTTATGCAAAAAAATAGCCAGAAAGAGGCACGCCTGTGACCCACAAAAGAAGGATTCCCCACAGCAAACAGAGTCGTCCGGGAAAACGACCGCGTGAAAGCGGCAGGGTGGTGCACCACCACCAGGAAGCCCGCTTTGAAGGTGAGATCCTCGGCCGCCTCTACACTGCGGAGATGCCGCTTTCCGCGCCAGAGCTGCTTGCGGCGCTGGGGTTGAGCAAAAACCACCGTCAGGAGGTGCTGGGGGTGCTGGATGATCTCTGCCGGCGCAAGGTGCTTTCCTGCAAGCGGGACACCTTTGCCCTGCGCAAAAGCGTGGAGGTGTTTGCCGGCCCGATCAGCGTCAACCCCAAGGGCTTTGGTTTTGTCGCTTTCGCTGAGGCTCCGGCCGAACTGGAGATCGACCAGGACGTCTTTATCCCGCCCGGCATGCTGGGCGGCGCAGCCCACAGCGACAGGGTGCTGGTTCTCTTGACCGGCCGGCGCCAGGGCCGTTTCGAGGGGCGGGTACTCGCGGTCCTGACCCGGGCCACCACCCGGCTGGTCGGGGTTTACATGGCCGGTGGCCATACCGGTCTGGTGACCCCGGAGGACGCCCGCTTCCCCTACAATCTGATCATCCGCAAGGAGGACAGCCGGGGGGCCAAGAACGGCGACGCGGTCCTGGCCGAGGTCACCTCCTTTGTTGCCGGCCAGCGGAACCTGGACGGCGTCATCCTCGAGGTGCTGGGAAATCCCAAGGATATCCAGGTGCAGACCGAGATGGTCATCCGCAAGTTCGACCTGCCCCATGTCTTTACCCCGGAGGTAACCGCGCAGGTGGAGGGGCTGGACCCGGAGGTGAAAATGTCCGCCTCCCGCACCGACCTGCGGGAGGTGGCCCATGTAACCATCGACGGGGAAACGGCCCGCGACTTTGACGATGCCGTGGCCATCGAGCCGCTGAAAAAGGGTTATCGCCTCTATGTCTCCATCGCCGACGTCAGCCATTACGTGCGACCGCAAACCCCGGTGGATATCGAGGCCTACCAGCGCGGCACCAGCGTCTACTTCCCCACCCGGGTCATCCCCATGCTGCCGGAGCGGCTGTCCAACAATCTCTGCAGCCTGGTGCCGGGCGAGGACCGCTACACCTTCACCGCGGTGCTTGATTTTGATGAACAGGGCAACCGGCTGGCCAAACGCTTCATGAAAAGCATCATCCGCAGCAGGCACCGGCTCACCTACACAAAAGTCAAACAGATTCTGACGGATCAGGATGAAGCGGTACGCAGCCAATACAGTGACATGGTGGCTGATCTGGAACGCATGGGGTGCCTGGCCCTGAGTCTGGAAGGCCAGCGGGTCAAGCGGGGGAGCATCGGTTTTGAACTCCCGGAACCCCTGGTGGTACTTGGCGAGGACAACACCGTGCAGACCATCAAGCGGAGCGAACGCAATCAGGCCCACAAGCTCATTGAGGAGTTCATGCTCGCCGCCAACGAGGCGGTGGCCGAGGCCCTGGAACAGGGCAGGATCGACAGCCTCTACCGGATCCACGAACCGCCCGACCCGCTCAAGGTGGCGGAGTTCACCGAGTTTGCCCGGAGCATGGGGCTCAAGGTCGACGATGACGGCGGCGGCTCGCCCAAGTGGTTCGGCAAGGTGCTGGCCATGGCGGCCGGCACCCCCCAGGAGTACATCATCAGCAACCTCCTGCTGCGCACCATGCAGCAGGCCCGCTACTCCCCCCACAATCTCGGCCATTTCGGCCTGGCCGCTACCCACTACACCCATTTCACCTCCCCCATCCGCCGGTACCCGGACCTCATGGTCCACCGGGCTCTGGCCGCCAGCCTGCAAAAAAAGGGGAAGCCAAAAACGGCCGGAGAACCGGTCTCCAGCGAAGAGGCCGGCGGTTTTCTCTCCAAGCGGGAGCGGGTGGCGGTGGAAGCCGACCGGGAGATGGTCGAGCGGCTCCAGGTTCATTTCATGGCCGACAGGATCGACGAGACCTTTGAAGCCATTATCTCCGGGGTCACCGCCTTCGGGCTGTTCGTCGAGCTGACCGAGGTCTTTGTCAACGGCGCTGTGCCGATCACCGAGATGCGCGATGATTATTACGAGCTGGAGCAGGGCCGCCACCGGCTCATCGGCCAGCGGCGCAAGACCGTCTACCAGCTCGGCGATCTGGTGCGGGTACGCCTTACCAGCGTGGAGATTCCCCGGCGGCGGATCAATTTCATGGTAGAGGAAAAACTCGCCCGGGCCACGGACATCCTGGCCGCCCCGGCCGCCGGTAAGCGAAGCAAGACCCGCAAAAAACGGGCAGCTGACAGCTAATGACTCAGCCAAGAGAGGATACGGTCCGGGAGCTGATGGCCAACGCGGCCATCGTCCTGGTCTCCCCCAAATTTGCGGAAAACATCGGCTCTGCGGCTAGAATCGCGGCGAACATGGGGATCGGCCAACTCATTCTCGTCTGCCGGGAAATGCCCGACCGCGACAAGATGCTCCGGCTCGCCACCGCCAAGGCGGCCCATCTCATCGACAACCTGGAACACCACCAGGAATTGGGCGAGGCCCTGGCCCCCTTCACCTGGGTGCTGGGCACCTCCGCCCGTCAGGGCAGAAAGAGGACCACGGTCAACAGCCCCAGACAGCTCATGGGCGAAATCCTGCCCCAGCTGAAAAACAACCGGGTTGCCCTCCTCTTCGGCCCGGAAGACCGTGGACTGGCCAACGAAGAACTCCGTTACTGCAACCAGATCACCACCATCCCGACGGTGGATTTTTCTTCTCTGAACCTGGCCCAGGCCGTGGCCATCCTCTGCCATGAACTCCATTACAGCCTCCTGGAGGCGGTAACCCGGGAAGCCTTTCCCAAGCCGGTTCCCAGGCAGGGAAACAAGCAGGAGCTGGAGGCGATGTTCGGCCATGTGGAAGAGATGCTCCGGACCATCGGCTTTTTAAAAAACGGGGAGGATGATTACTGGATGAAGAGCATCCGCCAGTTTCTGGGGCGGCTCGGCTTGAAGTCCAAGGAAATCAAGATCATCCGGGGGGTCTGCCGGCAGCTGCTCTGGCGGGATGGACAACGGGGCTTTGACAAAGAGAAAGACGAATAGCGGGACAAGAGACGCGGACACGTTTCCTGAAGCGTAACCGTCCAACTCGGGATCGAAACGGTTTTGAACTATACAACGCTTTACCCCGGCCGCAGCGGAGATTTATCGGCAAGTAACCGTTCCCTGCGGTGAAGTTACTTGGAAGCAGTGCCGCAGCTGCCAGGAAGAGGTCTGCGAAGTGCGCTGAGCACATGAGCAGGCCGATGACAAAGCAGATGCGCTGCTGCTGAACGGTTACCTAGAACATGCGTTTCCGCCAGAGGACAAAACCAGCCAGACCGGTAAGAGCCATCGAGAAGACCAGCACGAACCAGAAGCCAAGCTGCTGATCCAGAAAGGGCACTCCTACGTTCATGCCCCAGAAACTGGCGATCATGGTCGGGATGGAGAGAAGGATGGTAACGGAGGCGAGCAGCTTCATCACCTGGTTGAGATTGTTGGAGATAACCGAGGTGAAGGCATCCATCATCCCGCTCAGGATGTCGGAATACATCTGCACCATCTCCAAGGCCTGCCGGTTTTCAATAATGGCGTCCTCAAGGATGTCCTCATCCTCTTCGTACTGGGGGAGCAGGTGCTGCAGGGCGCTGCTCTTTCTGAGGCGGAGCAGCCGCTCCAGAACCAGGCCGTTGGAACGCAGGGCCACGGTGAAGTAGGTCAACCCTTTTTCCATGTCGAAAAGCCGGAACACCTCCGCGTTGTTCATCGATTTTCGCAGATGGCGCTCAATCTCGTCGGTCTGGCGGTTGATCTGATGGATGAAGCGCAGGTAGACCTTGGCGGTCTTGTAGAGAATCTGAAAGAGGAAGCGGGTGCGCTTGCCGGTGTTGTAATAGGCCGGCGCCCCAGGGCCGGCGATGTTGCCCGGCAGAATCTCGGTTTCTTCCAGCGAGACGGTAATAACCTGATCCTGGGTCAGGATGATGCCCAACGGCAGGGTATCGTACATGTCCGGCCCGCGCAGCATCGGGAAATTGGTCAGCACCAGCATGCAGTTGTCTTCGATTTCGATACGGGAGCGTTCTTCTTCATCCAGGGCGGCGCGGAGAAAGTCTTCCGGTACGCCGGTGGCCTGGGAAACCGTACTGATTTCCTCCGAGGTCGGGTTAACCATGCGGATCCAGGAGCGGGGCACCGGCTTGCTGTCCGGAAGGATCTGCAGCTTATGATCAAAGCGCTTGTACACGGTAAGCATGTCAGTACGCCTCCTGTCCGGGACTGATTTATCCGGCGCGCCTTATTATTGCGGGACGACCGGAGGCAACTCCGAAACATAACAGTCTGGTTGGCGGGTTGAAGTGGGGAGGAAAGAGGGAAAGGTGAAAGAAAATCAGGGGTCAGCACCGCCCCGACAAAATTCAAACCGGCAAAAGCTCTTTACTTTGTTTTAGAAACCCCTGTCAATCGAAAAACAAAACCACCCTAACAAAGAAAAGCGGATTGCAGAGGCAAGGAAATCGGCAAACGTCTTTGCGCCGTGTTGTTGCCAAAAAAAAACGACGGATCTTTTGTTCTCTCATCAAAAAAGTGAACAAAAGATCCGTCGCCGGGGAGAGGCGTAATCTACGAGGCCGTCACAACAGCCGCGGCAAAACTGCTCCGTCTAAAACATAGCCTGGAGTCCGACCGTGCAGTACCAGTCATTTTTCATTTGCAGGCCATTCAGCTTTTGATAGAGAGGAACTCCCCCTTCAAGACCAAGGCTGAACACGCCCATGGGGATGCTGGCCCCGATGAAGCCATCCACTCGCTGTCCCCCGTAGTTGCTGGTATTATTGCCTGGCATGGTGGCGGCCATGTAACGCAGATTGGCGCTGGAACCGTTGCGGTCGGTAATGGCCTTCTGGATCTCCGGATCATAGCCGCTGATTTTGCCGGTGTCGGTATAAGCAACCCGCAGCCAGGTGGCGGCCGGCCCCAGGGCTCGCTGCAACCAGGTGTTCAGCTTCAGGCTGTTGCCGAGCCTGTAGTCCTCGGAGTTATTGCCAAGACGCAGGGTGGCCATCGCTTGACCGCCCCAGTTCCACAGGGCATCCTCACTAAGGATGCTGAAGGTTACCGCAGGTTTGAGATCAAAGGTACCGGAACCAAGCTGCATGTCATAGGGCACCCGCCAGACCGTCCCCATAGTGGTGTACTCTTCCTCGATATTGCCGGTGGGCAGGTTGAGCCCCAGACTGCCGTTCAGTGAGTCAGTGAACCTGTAGATTGCCCGCAGTTCCGTATCGCCAAGTCCCCGGGTTTTCATCGGAGTATCGGGAACCGCACCTTTATCATTTGCCTTCGGCATCCCCATCATATTTTTAGGTGACATATCCATCAACATGTCCATCTTGTTGTCTAGATAGTTCAGCATTCCCATCACCGTCAAACGACTGTTGATGCCGTACATCGCCATGAACATGTGCATGTCCATAGTCATGGTCGTTGGAATCATCATAATATTATCGTACGCCAGCCCCCGATTGTTGCCCACGCTGCTTGCGGGGATATCCGTGGTTCCGGCCCGCAGACCATTCATGGCCATGTGCATGTATTTGTAGTTAAACATCCACATGCCGGCGGGGTGATTGTGGTAGATATCATCGCCGAAAGCCGGGTTAAAGAGCAAGAGCCCGCCAGGCCCCTGACATTCGGCATGGCCGGCATGACCAGACCCTGATTCGTCGCCGGCAGCCTTCATTGCCTGCTCATAGCTGACCAGTAGCCCGCCATGGTCAACCACGAATTTCCGGGCATCACTATCTTTAGCAAAAGCCCACTTGGGATTAGCGGTCATAACCCCTTTCTGCCGTCCGCCCATAACCCAAATTGCCTCCCGGGCATCAATCAAGGCCTTCGTTTCATAGTCGGCGACCTTGAACGAAGAGAGCTGACTGCCTGTATGCTGTTTTATGTCAACAGCAGCACAATGGATGCTGCAAAGGCCGACCGAGGAACCATCGCCATAAGTCAGGAGGACACGGCTCTGAGCAAAGGTGGTACGATCCATGCCGCATTGCTTGCAAGACGGCACCCCCTCCACCACCTCAGCCGCTCCGCCGACACTACCGAGCAAGATTATCCCCCAGACCAAAATAACCGTAACAAGTCGTTTCATCGGCAAAACCCCTTTATCTTTTGCTTACCCTGCAAGGCTGATCCCAATCGCTAATCTCCATGGACAACCGCTGGCGAGAGTAGCGATAGTGCCACAAAGTGGTGCCGAACACAATGCGGCAAATTGTCGCAGGCGCGAGACCATAAGGGCTAAACCCTCCGGCAAGAGAAAAAGAAAATAGTAAAAGAAGAAAGGGGCTAAAGGCCCTGCAGGGGGCAGCTGTCGCAGAGGGGATTGCTTTTTTTGCAGTATTCCTTGGCAAGGCGGACAAGAAGAGCATGATACTCGTTGAAAAGCGGGACTTCGCTGGGCAACTTGCCCAAAAAAAGCTCCTGGATCTCTTCGTAACCGGCGTCTTCGGCAATGAGGTCATGCCGAAGCAGGATGCGGTAGGTGTAGGCATCCACCACGAACACCGGCTTACCCGCGGCATAGAGGGTGATGGAATCGGCGGTTTCCGGACCGATCCCCTTGACGGCCAGCAGCTTTTCCCGGAGGGTGTAAGTGTCCTGGCTGAAAAAATCCTCCAGGCTCCCGCTGTCTTCCCGGATGGCGGCAAAGAGGCCCTTGAGCCGCCTGGCCTTCTGATTATAATACCCGGAAGGGCGGATTTTTTCGGCCAGCAGCTCGAGGGGTAAATCTTCCAGGGCCGCAAAGGAAAGGAGCCCGTCCCGACGCAAGGCCTCAATGACCCGGCTCACATTGCGCCAGCTGGTATTCTGGGTAAGTACCGCGCCGAGCATGATCTCGAAGGGGGTTTCGCCTGGCCACCAGTGCTGGGGGCCAAAATGGGCAAAAAGAAGGGAATGGATTTCCTGAATACGGTTGCTCACGGTTGTTGCGCCCTCAAGAAATCAGTCGGAGCGCATGAAAAGGAAATAAACAGCAATGCCAATGGCCCCGAGGAAAACCCCGGCCACCGGCAAGACCTTGTTCAGCTGGAGAAAGCCGTCCACCACCATCCCTTCCATGTAGCTGCTTCCGCTGAAAATCCAGAGGCCTAAGCCAAGGCCGGTAATGACCAGGGTGTTGGTCGCCTGCTTGTAAAGATTGTAGAAGATAAAAGCGATGAACGGCGCCAGAAACCAGGGGTTGGTAAAAAGCGCTTTTACATCTGTATCGCGGAACTGTTCCGGCACATTGGTGCTGTTGAAAAAATCAATAATCTTCCCCAGAAATTCACTCATGGCAGTGGATCCTCCTCTGTGAACGATTACGGCTTACTTCGACTGGCGATCCGGCGCGGTGGCCTGTTTGTACACCTTGATGGCGCAGTAGGAGCCGCACATGCTGCAAGCATCGCCCTTGTAGGAACTTCCCTCCTCCCGGAAACGCAGGGCCTTTGCCGGGTCGATGGACAGCTCGATCTGGCCTTTCCAGTCCAGATTGTTGCGGCATCTGGCCATGGCGATGTCCTTGTCGATGGCGCCGGGGAGCCCCTTGGCGATATCCGCGGCATGGGCGGCGATGCGGGAAGCCATGACTCCCTCGTGCACATCCTCGGCACTGGGCAGCTTGAGATGCTCGGCCGGGGTCACATAGCAAAGAAAATCGGCCCCCGCCGCCCCGGCAATGGCGCCACCGATGGCCCCGGTGATATGGTCGTAGCCCGGCGCGATGTCTGTTACCAGGGGACCAAGAACATAAAACGGCGCCCCGTGGCAAAGCTGCTTCTGCAACAGGATGTTGGCCTGGATCTGGTTTAGCGGCATGTGGCCCGGCCCCTCGACCATCACCTGCACCCCGGCCTCCCAGGCCCGCTGGGTCAGCTCGCCCAGATGGATCAGTTCCTGAACCTGGCCCCGGTCGGTGGCATCGGCCAGGCATCCCGGCCGGATACCGTCGCCCAGGCTCAAGGTGACCTCGTGCTCCTTGAGGATGGCCAGCAGGTCGTCGAAATGTTCGTACATCGGATTTTCCTTGCCATTGTAGCTCATCCACTCGATGGTGAAGGAACCGCCCCGGCTGACCACGCCCATGAGCCGCTGATGGTTGCGGAGCCTCTCCAGGGTGCTTCTGGTGATCCCGGAATGGATGGTCATGAAGTCAACCCCGTCCCGGGCCTGCTGCTCGATCACCTTGAACATGTGATCCACCGTGACCTCGCCGATCTTTTTCTTCTGCTTTTCCACCACCTCGGCAATGGACTGATAAATTGGCACGGTGCCCAGGGGGATGGGGCAGCTTTTCAGAATCTCCCTCCGGATGGCGTCAAGTTCGCCGCCCATGGAAAGGTCCATCACCGTGTCGGCCCCGGCCTTGAGGCAGACGCAGAGCTTCTGCAGCTCCTGGCTCACCTCGGGATAGTCCCTGGAGGCGCCGATATTGGCGTTGACCTTGGTGGCCAATCCCTTACCCACCGCCATGATCCGGTCGAACTGGTGGTTTTTGTTCTTGGGGATGCAGATCGTTCCCTCAGCCACCCCCTGCATCAAGGCTTGGGCCGTAATGTTCTCGTTGGCGGCACAGTTCGCAAAAATTGGGGTGCATGTGCCGCTGATCGCGTCTTCTCGAATACTCATCACAGGTTCTCCGGTAACAGACAGCGCAGGCCGCCTGGTTTTGACAGTAGAAATACTGGAAGCGATCACAGGGCACCACATCTTGGGCGATCGGCCCGGCTCACGTACCCAAATGTACGCATCGCCGTCCCGCTTATAGCTGAGCTGGGCAGCTTGTCTGCCCTAGCGAAACTTATGCCCTCTGGGTGCGCTGCAATCTGCACCACCCTGTGACCGCTTGTTCCGTGGTTATTTGACCTTTTGGGGGGTTGCCCCGTGATCGGTTACGAAATACTGGATAGTTACAGTTTTAAGAGGCAAAAACATACCAGCGCCCTTTTTAGAATGCAATGTAAATGTATGGGGAGACAGGAGATGGGTGGTCATAACGCCCCGTGTTCATGGAGAATTTTGAGGCCGATGGCGATGAGGACCAGCCCGCCGGCAATCTCGGCCCGGGAGCCCAGGCGCGAAGCCGCGCCCAGCAGACAGCCCAGCCGCAGGCCGACTCCGGTGAGAGCCGAGGCGACCAGGCCGATGATCAGGGCCGGAAGCCAGACACTGATCTCCAGCACGGCAAAGCTTAAGCCCACAGCCAGGGAATCAACGCTGGTGGCGAGTGAAAGGGTAACCAGCATCCGCCCCCGGGTGGGGTCCGCCCCCTCCCCTTCCTCCTTTGCCTCCCGGATCGCTTCCCAAATCATCTTTAGGCCCACAAAAGCCAGCAGGCCAAACGCGAGCCAGTGGTCAAAGCTCTCGATCAGCGAACGGACCGTGAGCCCGCCCAGCCAGCCGAGGATATTCATCCCTGCCTGAAAAAAGCCGAAGTGAAAGGCCAGCCGGAAAACCTGCCGGCCATTGACCCGGCACAGGCTGACCCCGGCGGCCAGGGCCACGGCAAAAGCGTCTACGGCCAGGGCCAGGGCGATGAGCAGGATGGCGGGAAATTCCATGAGTTGGGGGCTGCGCAGGTGGATTTATGTGGATAAGCCGTTGGAACAAAATAACTCCGCTTTTCATCATAGCCAAAACGGCATAAGGAGCCGTAAAGGATTGAACCAAACTGGGCAAGTTATTCAGTGACGGTTCCTAAATGGTCCGAGGTTTCCCGGCCAGTTGACCATTTTTCCCAAGTCCCGGCAAGCTATAGTTGCCGAAACGCTAAAGAGTGAACACGGCGACGGCGTCATGATATTTGTCAGCAAACTCTTCGAAAATCAAGCGCAGGTTGTTTGCAAAATTCGGCACCTCAGGCAGCCCCTCTTTCATGCCCTCGTAGGCCGGCACATCAAAAAAGAAATCCTCGGAATCGTCCGCGCCGTATTGCCTGAGATGAACAAGACGATTGGCCAGATAGATAATTTTAACATCCATATTTTTTGCCTGAGGCCTGGTCAAGTCGTGGTGCAGGCCGACCGGAACAAAAACCGCCTCCGGCAGACCCCACTTTACCAGCAAAGCCATGCCCACCTCTGCGTGATCCGTATGCAGCAGCCTGCGCTCCAGGGTCAGCAGGCCCGTCTGGCCGTCGTTTTCATCCCGGTTGTAGCTCTCCAACTGCAATGGCTGATCAAGGATCACCTTGCCCACATCATGCAACAGGCCGGCGGTATAGATGGCTGCGGTATCACTGGCCCTGGCATGCCGGGCAATGATTTTTGCCAGAACGGCAACGGCAACGGAATGACGCCAAAGCTCGCCCCGCCCCAGGGCATAGGCGACCTGCGGCGCTCTGAACAGCCCGGCTGAAGCGCTGGTTATGGCAATGATCTTGACGGCATCCATCCCCAGGCGGGCAACAATATCCTTGACCGAGGTAATATTCTTCATGTGGCCAAAGTAGGCGGAGTTGGCCATGCGCAGCATGCTGGCGGTGAGGCCCGGATCCTGCTCTATCTTTTCCGACAACACGGGGATGGAACAATCAGGATCGTGGGCCATGGACAACACATCCAGTGCCACCTCGGGACACGGGGCTATCGCTTCAACATTCTTGACGTATTCCTCGGCTATATCGAGCATAGTTTTTCCCGATTGAAAAAGTCTGAATCAGTCCAGGTGAGGCACGTGGCAATACTGTCGACATTGCAATTATCCCATAAACAGCCGCAGTTGTAAATAATTGTGGAAATCGAAAAAAAAGCCCGATTACCAGGGCGCCGCTTTGTAACCTCCTGATTTTTGGTCACAAAAAGGTGGAATTTTTCTTCTTTCCAAGCCCAGCAATAATTGCCGCAACTTGACAGAGGCTTCCGGATGCTTATTTTTGTCGCAACTTGCCGTTTTCGGCAGAAAAAATCAGTTCGGGCCGCAGGCAAAAGCGCCTGCAATACCACAACGAATCAATTTCCGAGAGAGAAAAAATGAGCCCCAAAAAAATGCCCCCCCAGACAGAGACCAAGGAGTTTCAGGCCGAAGTAAAAAAGATGCTCGATATCGTGATCCATTCGCTTTACACGGAAAAGGAAATCTTCCTGCGCGAACTGATCTCCAACGCCGCGGACGCCCTGGAAAAATTCCGGCACCAGAGCGTGGTGGAACAGGAGGTTTTCGACAGCCATGTGCCTTTGGAGATAAGTATTGAGTTTGACGAGAAGGCAAACACCCTCACCATCACCGATACCGGCATCGGCATGGACCGGGGCGAGCTGGAGGCCAACCTGGGGACCATCGCCCATTCCGGCTCCAAGACCTTTTTCAGCAAGCTTTCCGAAACGGATCGCAAGGAGGTCAACCTGATCGGCCAGTTCGGCGTGGGTTTCTATGCCGCCTTCATGGTGGCCAAAAAGGTCACGGTCAAATCGCGCTCCTACCGCATGGACGACATGGGCCACGAATGGGTCTCCGACGGCGGCGGCACCTTCACCATCGCCATGTGCCCCGGCATCCGGCGCGGCACCAGCATCGTTTTGGAACTCAGCGACGAGGCCAAGCAGTATGCCGATGAGCAGACCATCCGGAGGATCATCAAGCAGTATTCCAGCTTTGTCCCCTTCCCCATCAAGCTCAAGGGCGAAGCGGTCAACACGGTCCAGGCCATCTGGACCCTGGGCAAGAGCGAGGTCACGGAAGAGGCCTACACCGAGTTTTACAAATTCATCGCCAATGCCTATGACGAGCCCCTGGCCCGGCTCCATTTTTCCGCGGATGCCCCCCTGGCCATCAAGACCCTGCTCTTCATCCCCAAGGAGAATTTCGAGGCCATGGGCTTCGGTCGCATGGACCCGGGGGTCAACCTCTACTGCCAGCGGGTGCTGATCGAGCAGCACAGCAAGACCATCCTCCCGGAGTGGCTGCGTTTTTTACGCGGGGTCATCGACAGCGAAGACCTGCCCCTCAATATCTCCCGCCAGGCCTTGCAGGACAGCGCCCTGGTCGCCAAGATCAACAAGGTGGTGACCAAGCGGCTGCTCAAGTTCCTGGAAGAATTGGCCAAAAGCGAACCGGAAAAGTACACCGAGTTCTGGAAGAACTTCGGCATGTTCATCAAGGAAGGAGTGATCTCGGACTATGCCTACCGCGAAGAGGCGGCCAAACTCCTGCGCTTCGAGTCCTCCAAAACCGAGGCAGGGGTCTTCACCTCCCTGGCCGAGTATGTGGAGCGCATGCCCGAGGGGCAGAAGGAAATCTTCTACATCAACGGCCCCAGCCGGGAGGCCATTGAAAACGGGCCCTACATCGAGGCCTTCAAGAAACGCAACATCGAGGTGATCTACACCCTGGAGCCCATCGATGATTTCGCCATGAGCCACCTCGGCGCGTTTGCCGAGAAGAAACTGGTCTCCGCCGACCGCGGCAACCTGGATCTTCCCGAGGCCCCGGCAGAGGCCGAGGCGGACAAGGAAAAAGCCCGGGCCGAGGCCATGGACACCAAGGAATCCGAGACCCTTACCGGCTGGATGAAAGAGGTGCTGGGCGAGCAGGTGAAAGAGGTCATCGCCTCAAAACGCCTCACCGACAGCCCGGCCATGGTGGTCAACCCCGACGGCTTTGTCACCAGCAGCATGGAACGGATCATGCGCGCTTCCGGCCAGGGGCTGCAGCAGTTCGGCGGCAAAAACCTGGAGATCAACACCAGCCATCCCCTGATCAAGGGGTTGGCCGGGCTGAAAGAGAAGGATGCCGAAGTAGCGCAAAGCGTGGTGGAACAGATCTTCGACAACGCCATGATCCAGGCCGGACTCATGGTGGAGCCCCGAAACATGGTGGCGCGAAGCTACAGAATTTTAGAAAGGCTGGTGGGGAAATAAGGCGCAAAAAACAAGGTGAAAGGGAGAAGGATCTTTTCCCTTTCACCCTTAGCTCATTCCCAACTGCCAAGATCAGCGTTTTCTTTTTCCCCGTCTGGCTGGTTGTCCTGCCCGTAGGAATAGATATCAACCACGCCATGTTCGCCGGGATTACGGTAGTGATAGGGGTTTCCCCACGGGTCGTTTGGCACGGCCTTTTTCAGATAAGCGCCTTCCCATTTTTCTATGCCCGAATTGGTCACCAGGGCCGTCAACCCTTCCTGCTGGGTAGGATAACGGCCCACATCAAGCCGGAAAGCCTCCAAGGCCACCATGAACTTTTCAATCTGGGTTCTTACCGCCTTCTGCCGCGCCTTGTCCTCTCTGCCAAAAAACTTGGGCCCGACCAGAGAGCCGAGCAGTAAGAGGATAATGATAACGATCAACATTTCCAGCAGAGAAAACCCACCTTGTTTTTTCAGATTTCTTTTTTCCATTGACCTTGGTTCTGCCGAATAAAATTTATTCTTAGTTGGAATCGCAAAAAAACGCCCAGAACCGCCGAGGCCCTCATGGCCTGCGACGGACCCGCAGCAGCTTCCCACCGATGATGGCAAGGATGCCGCAGCCACCGCTGAACAAAGCGCCCATCTTGGCCGCCCCCTGAATGAGCGGGTCGGGGAAGGCCTCTCCCGCAACAAATAAAGCCACGGTCAAGCCAAGCCCCGCAATGAGGCCGATCAACAGCAATTCTTTTTTGCCGACCTGGGAAGGCAGCGGATAGCCGAGCTTTCTGGCCAGCAACCCCATGCTGAAAACACCGCCGGTCTTGCCGACCGCCAGAGAAGCAAAGACCAGCAATGTTGCGGTGCCCATGACCGCGAACTCTACACCCGCATTGGCCAGACCGAACATGAAAAGCCCGAAATCCACCACCACCTTCCACTCGTGCTCGAAGCTGGAAAGAGGGGTCAGATCGCGGGGGTCATCTTCGAAGAGATGCTTGTGTTCAACCGGGGGATGGGGGAGGAAGGGAACGATGAAAACCAGGGCCAGGGCGGGATGGATATGGGCCTTGAACAGCCCGGCCCAGCTGAGCGTGCCGCCGATCAGGAGATAGGGCCAGTAGCTGCTGGCCGCCTTATAGCGCCGCAAGAGAAAGGCGAAGGCCATGCCGGCAAGGGTAAGTCCCAGCCATTGCGGCGCAACGGGATGCAGTGGATCAGGGTAGAAAACCGCGATGATCGCCAAACCGATGGCGTCGTCGGCTATGGCCAGCAGCAGGAGAAAAGAGATGGCTGGATGCCGTCTGCCGAAAACCAGGCTGGCTACCAGCCAGGCCAGAGCAATATCGGTGGCGGTGGGAATGCCCCAGCCCCCCCGTAACGAGGGAGAGCCGATCAACGAGTTGAGCCCCAGGTAGACGAGCACCGGCCCGACTACCCCGCCAAAGGTTGCCAGCAGGGGGTTCACCGCCTTGCGTAGGGGATGGAGATCCCCGCCCGGCAGGCAGCTCTGGGTGATCTCCGAAGCGGCCATGCCGAAAAACAGCACCATGAACAATTCATTGGTTATAAAATGGAAGTTGAGCGGACCGAGCAGGGGCGCGTGGATAAACTGACGGTAACTTTCCGGAGCCAGGTTCGCCCAAGCCAGGGCGACCACCACCCCGGAAAGCAGCGGGACCGAAAATTCCCGGAGCAGATTAATCCGTTTTTTCACGATTCATCCATTATTGATTGGCCGAAAAAATGCGTCCAGCCTTGCACCGCCACCTGAAAAATCAAAGCCCAACCATACCAAAAACCCCTCCCCGGTCAAGAATAATCGGCCTCACTTGGCCCCGGCCTCGTTGATCCTGGCGATCAGTTCGCCGATATCCACCGGTTTCATCAGGTAATCGAAAAGACCGCGCTGCATGCCGATGATGCCGCTCTCCGTTGAACCGTGCCCGGTAAGAATAATCACCTGAATCCCAGGATCGTGCTGTTTGATCAGATCCAGGGTGGCAAGGCCATCAACCCCCGGCATCATCAGATCGAGAAGGACCACGTCCGGGCACCAGCCGGCAGCAAGCGCCGCCATGGCCTCCTCGGCGCCGCCCACGGCTTTGGCGGCAAAACCCCGCAACTCCAGACGCTCCGCCAGGGTTGTCCCGAAATCAAGCTCATCGTCAACAATCATAATCCTATGCGCGGTCATTAATCTCCCCCTCGCTGCCTTCACTGTAAACGGGAAAGGTGATGATAAAGGTGGTGCCGACGCCAACCTCGCTGCTCACCTCAATCTTGCCACCCATTTTCTGCACGAGACCATAGGTGATGGACAACCCGAGGCCGGTTCCCTTTTTCTCCTCATTGCCCTTGGTGGTAAAAAAAGGCTCGAAGATATTCTTCAGAATTTCCGGAGCAATCCCCGGCCCGGTGTCGGAGACTGCCACCATGACCGTTTTATGGTTTTCCCGGCGCGAGGTGATATGGATCTCACCATCGCTGCGAATCGCATCGATGGCATTGTTGATCACGTTAAGAAACACTTGCTGCAACTGGCCATGGTCTGCCCGGATGACCGGCAGGTCCGCCTGGAGTTGCAGGATAACATGGATGTTGCGGTAGGCTGCGTCTTTTTCCAGAAAACTCAAGACCTCCTTGAGAATATCATTGAGCTGCACCAGGGTCAGGGAGGTTTCCATCCGCCGGGCAAAACCCAGGAGCCGATGGGTAATGGTTCTCGCCCTGACCACCGCATTTTGCAGGGAAGCCAGTTGGTCGAGAAACTTCTCCCGGTGGCGGAACTCCCGGTCCAGGCCGATTAGATCCTGCATCAGTCCGGCCTTTTCCCCGATGATCGCCAGCGGGTTGTTGATCTCATGGGCAACGCCCGCGGCCAGCCGGCCGATGGAGGCAAGCTTGTTGGAGTGTTCGGTTTCGCTGAGGATTGTGTCCCTGGTTTCATCGGCCTCCCGGAACTGCCCCGCCAGAAAACGGGAAAGCCAGACAACCACCCCGCCCGAGACAAGAAAACAGAGGGTCAGAGTAAGCAGCAGCCGCTCCTTGAAGATCAGCCAGATCTTCCGCGCCTCGGCTCCTTGCTGGTCAAGGACCAGCAGCCATGGCGTATTCGGAATCCGGCTCACCGCCCGGTAAAAATTGCTGCCGCCACGCATTTCCTCAGAAATGAGGATGTCATTCTGTTTGGGCTTGCGAGTGAGCTGGAAATTTTTCATGGCCTCGCCATGGTAGCGGGAACCGCTTTGCAGGATGCCGCTGTCGTTGAGGAGAAAGATGTCCTCCAGAGCCTCGGTGTCGGCCAGGGCCAGAAACCGGTCCAGGGTTTCGGTATCAATACTCGCCCGGAGAACCCAGTACTGTTCCGAATAAGGGTCTTTCTTGCTGGCGGCCACCACGAAATGGGGAACATTGCGGAAACCGGTGAACACCTCACTGACATACATCCTCCGGGCCAGGGCCTTATGGAACCAGAGGCTGTCGCTGTAATCTTTGCCCGCCAGGCGGTAGGGACCGACATAGGCGCTCTGGATACCATCCGGACCGACCACGCTCAGATCGACCAGTCCCTGATGCTCCTTTTTGAGCTGCCTGAATATGTGCTCCAGCCTGTTGCTGTCGGAGAGATCTTCGAAGGTATGGGTGTCAATGACCACGGTGATCGCCGCCTCAAGTTTTTCCAGATAGGCGGTGATGGTCGCCCTGGCGCTTTCCGCGTTCCAGCGGGCGTTGGCCTGGGAATCATCCCTCAGCAGCTGCTGGTACTGGATAAAGTTAAGACCCGAGGTGATCGCCAGGGGAATCAGGGTAATGGCCAGCATCACGATGAGCAGGCTGTTACGCATGCACCGGTACCGCGCCTTGGGACAAAGATCCCTGTCGGACAGACCGCAGAACAGCGGGTAATTGGCGGCACGAAAAAGGGGTTTGTTCATGACGGTACACTCCTCTCGGTTTCCAACCGGACAGTGGGGTAAGCGATCACAGGGCGCCACATCTTGCGGCGATCGGTCCAGCTCACGGACCAAATGTACGCATCGCCGTCCCGCTTACCGCAACCTGCGCCACCCTGTGACCGCTTGTTCATTGGCTTTCCCTGTTTAGTGGCTCACCCCGTAATGGTTACACAGTGGGCCGGACAATCTCCCCCGGTCGCAATTGTTTAACAATGGCCAGGGCGATAGCCTCTACCGCCGGGCCGATCACCCTGTCGATCACCTCGATTTTTTTCCAGACCAGATACTGAAAATGCGCCTCCTCAATCCCGCCGCAGATCACCAGGGAAGCTTCTTCCCGGATAACCAGACTGCACAGCGCATCGCTCCCCGGCCCCGGCAGGAGGACCGTGCGCGGCTCCCCGGAAATTTTCCCCCGGACTATTTTGGCGATGAGAACCTCCGTGGTCAGATCGAAACGCGGAGCAATATCATTGTTCTGCAGGGTTGCCACTATCTTCATCATATTGTTTTACCCAAGCTCATATTCTCTCATCTTCCGCCACAGGGTGGTGCGCCCCCAGCCAAGGGCCTTTGCCGCTGCGGCGCGGCTGCCGCCGGTCTGCATGAGCGCGGTGAGAATCTTCTGCTTTTCAATGGCGCTCCAGCTCGAAGCATTCTCCGGAATCGCTTCCGCCACCGTGGTATTGCGCCCTGCTTCCCGCAACTCCGGCCCCCCCTGCGCACGGGGCTTTTTGCCTGCCTCGGCAAGCAGATAGGGGGGGAGATGCTCAACCTCAATAACCTCGCCCCGGCAAATATTCACCCCGTATTCAATGATATTGCGCAGCTCACGAATATTGCCGGGATAACCATAACTGCCCAGCAAGCGCAAGGCCTGGGCGGAAAGCTTTTTCGCTTTTTTGCCGAAGCTGGCGGCAAACATCTGGAGAAAATGATCGATGAGCAGCCGTACATCACCATCCCGCTCACGCAAGGGAGGCAGATGCACCCGCAGGACATTGAGGCGAAAAAACAGGTCTTCCCGGAATTTACCTTGCTGAACCAGCTGTCGCAGATCGCGGTGGGTGCCGGTGATCAGGCGGACATCGACCTTGACCTTCTTCTGGCTGCCCAAGGGAAAGAATTCCCGGTCGTCAAGAACAGTGAGCAGCTTTACCTGAAGCGGCAAGGGCAGGTCGCCGATCTCGGTGAGAAAAATGGTGCCGCCCTGAGCCAGCTGAAACATCCCGTGCTTATCGGCATGCGCACCGGTGAAGGCGCCCCGCATATGGCCGAAGAGCTCGGATTCGAGCAGGCTTTCCGGCAGCGCCCCGCAGTTCACCTTGATAAAAGGATACTTGCCGCGCCTGGAGGCCTGGTGGACCGCCTCGGCCAACAGATCCTTGCCGGTGCCGGTTTCGCCGGTGATCAACACCGAAGAATCGGTGTGGGCGAGAATCGGCAGAAGCTCAAAGATCTCCTGCATCTTCGGGCTATGCCCGAGAAGACCCTTGGCCGGCCCCATCTCCTTCTGGCGATCGATCTCCTGAAAAGCGGTGATGTCTTCAAGAACCAGAACCAGCGCCTGATATCCATTATTGGGGTCCACAACCGGGGTGGAGGTAAAACGCATGGGGATCTTTTTTCGGTTCAGGCCGATGATATCGCCCTCGACACTGCAAGCAACCCCGCTCTCCACGGCTTGGCGAAGCACCGGCACGTTTCTGCCGAAACTGCTGTGCAGCACATAATCGCAGTAGAGGCCAAGAACCTCCTCGCCGGAGTAGCCGGTAAGCGCTTCAAGGAAACGGTTCATCATGATGAGCCGGAGATCCCGATCAACAAGGGCGATACCGTGCGGCACTCCATTGAGAACCCCAAGAAGATCTAACCGGAAGCTGTTGATTTTTTCGTTTTCGGACATTGACCTCGGACCGTTGCCAATAATTCAGGAAATACAGACTGCGAGCTCATAACGTTTCATATTGTCCCTACATGTTCCAAATACAACACTTTTACCAGAAACGTCAATCTTTTTTCTCGCCGCCGGCAAACAGCCAAGATTCCCGGCGAAACCGGGAAAGGGATGCGGCCGCCATCTCTTCCGCCCCCCCTCGACGTCAGGACAAAGACCTCTGCCGATCCCGATCTGTTTCATCTCAGCACACCCCAATGTTCCTTTTTGTTTCACAATGTTCTACCACACCCTCAATGAGACATGCTTACTTAATCAACATCCCGTATTTATTATAAATTTATGTGTGGCACGATCCTTGTATTGTTACAGGACAACACCGTCCGGCCATGCTTGGGTACGGAAAACATCTCAATAGTTGCGGAGGTTGCCATGAAAAAACTCAATTCTTTTCACAAATGGATGACGGCCATCACTTTTGCCGAGGCCGGCGAATGGGAAACTGCTAAAAATATGGCGCCGGTCAGCATCCGGAGCAGAACAATCAATCAATTCCAGAAAATTTTCATGGCGGCGGCTTTTGCTGAAGAAGGTCTCCATGCCGAGGCCGTCAGCCTGAGCGAAGGCCCCAACCTCCAGGCGCTCCCTGCCACCGATGATTTCCTCCAATCGCTGGGCTTGAGCGGAATCCGCATGACCTACGGCGTTTTCGCCACAGAGTCCACCCGATAGGGAAAGACCTGGGCGCGAGCATGCAGGCAACCGCGCTGATTGTTTCCAGCGACGAAAGCTTTGCGGAAACGATGAAAGCACGGTTGCAAGGCTGGGATTTGGCAGTTGCTCTGTCCGGCGGCTCGGCAACCCCGATGTCCATCGGGCCGGAGGCGGCGATTGTCCTGCTCGATCTCCGGCAGGCCAACAGCGAGGCTCTCGAGCTTCTTCTGTTCATCAAGAAGAAAATGCCCGCAGCCGAGGTCATTCTCATCAACAGGCCGGACAATATTCCGATGTCCATCGCCGGAATGCAGGCCGGAGCGGCAGATGAACTCATCGCCCCGTTTGACACCAGCACCCTGAAAAACAGCATTTCTGCCGCCCTTCGCCGGCTAAAAAAGCGGCAGGGGAAAAAATCGCTGCTTCGGCGATTCGGAGATGCCATGGCCGCCGCGACCTTTGCTCAGGCAGGAGAATTTGACACCGCCATCGCCATGCTGGACAACGAAAAGGATGAACAGCCGCCCCCCGGCCGGGAAAAACCATAGGCCAGCTACCCGGCGCACTTTTTAACCGAGCATGAGGACATTTATGGATGACATCAAAATTCTACTGGTAGACGACGAGGAAGATTTCATCAGAACCCTCTCCGAGCGCCTTGATCTGCGGGATCTCGGCAGCAAGACCGCGCTCAACGGCGAACAGGCTCTGGGCTATGTAGGGGAAAAAGAGCCGGATGTCATGGTTCTCGACCTGAAGATGCCCGGCATCGACGGCATGGAGGTACTGCGGCGGGTTCGCAAAATCTACCCCAACATCCAGGTCATTATCCAGACCGGGCATGGCAACGACCTTGACGAGGCGGAAGCGAGACGGCTCGGGGTGTTTGATTATCTGAAAAAACCCGTTGATATCGAGATCCTGGTGGAACGGATCAAAGCGGCCCATCAGGCCAAAAAGACACGGCTGGACAGCTCCGCCACCGCCGCGGCCTTTGCCGAAGCAGGCGAATATGAGACCGCCCGGGATCTGCTGAAACGATAGGACCAGATAAATGCCCAAACAGGTCGCAACCATAAACCGCCATTTCATCGTCAGCGGCGAAAGCATTGAAATCCGCCCCCTTGCCGGGACAGGCCTGCTTGAGGGGTATCCGCCGGAAGGCCGATTCCCGACCCTGCTGGAACTGGAGCAGGAATATGTGCAAAAGGTGCTGTCCCATGTCGCGGGCAACAAATCACGGGCCGCCCAGGTTCTCGGCATAGACCGGGTTTCCCTGTGGCGGAAGCTGAAAAAACTGGAAAATCTCGCCCCCTCTGCTGCCGCACCTCTGCAAGGATATGCCGAGCAGCCATGAAAACTATTCAGCTAAAACCTGAAAACAGACATACCTCCAAGCTCTGTAACTGCTCAGCAGTGCCACAGATGCGCGAAGCAGGCCTGCGAGCCATAGCCTGCCTATGCGAACAGGCCTGTGACAAAGCAGATGCGGTGCTGCTGGGCAGTTACCAGCCATGAAGATGTACACCGCCACTATCCCCGGCAGCGCCCTGAAAGTTCGCTCGCGTGAATCTTATTACGCAAGGCAGAAACAACTTTTTGTTTTGCTGGTCATTCTGATGGCCATCATTCCCCTTCTGTTCATCAGCTGGACCTCTTCACATTTCTATCAGAAATCATGGTTGGACAAAACCACCGTTGAGCTGACCAGCCTGGCAAACAGCCGCAGGGAGCTCATTGATCTCTTCCTCGACAGCCAGGAAAATACCCTGGCCGGATACGCGGAGCTCTATGACTTTGCCTGGCTGAGTACCCCAGGCAATCTGGAAAAACTTTTCAAGGCCATGAACCACCAGGGCGTCATCGTCGATCTGGGCCTCATCGCCCGGGATGGCAGCCACCGCAACTACACCGGCCCCTTTGCCGAGAACCTGAAGGACAAAAATTACGCCGAGACCCGCTGGTTTGCTGAGGTCATCCAGAATGGCAGATTCATCAGCGATGTGTTCACCGGCTACCGGGGGGTGCCCCATTTTATTGTCGCGGTTACCGACCCAACCCGCTCCTGGGTTCTCCGGGCCACGATCAACTCCGAATTGTTCAACGCCCTGCTGGCCAGCGCCGAGGTCGGCCCGGGGGGGGATGCCTTTATCCTCAACCGGCAGGGTGAATTGCAGACGCCAAGCCGGCTTGGCCTCACCGCTCTTCCCGCCGGCGAAAAGAGTCTGCTCGCCACGGGGGGGGGGCTGACCATACATCGATCCCCGGAAGCCCTGTACGCCACCACCGGGATGAAAAACAACGCCTGGACCCTGGTGCTGAAAACCGACATCGCCACCTCGCTTGCTGATTTTTACCGGGCCCGGCAGCGTGACCACCTGATCATTGCCGGAGCCGCCCTGCTCATCCTTGCCGTTTCCACCACCCTGGTCCGCTCCATGATGAGCAAGGTGGAAGACGCGGATCAACAAAGAATGCTGCTCTATGACCGCATTCGCTATTCGGAAAAAATGGCCCTGATCGGCAGGATGGCAGCCAATGTGGCCCATGAAATCAACAACCCCCTGCAGATCATCGGCGACCAGGCGGGCTGGCTGGATGAACTGCTGGGCGAGGAAGAGTTGGACCGGCTGAAAAACACCGGCGAATACCGGGCCGCTTTTGCCAAGATCCGAACCCAGGTCAAGCGGGCCAGCACCATCACCCATCGGCTCCTGGGGTTTTCCCGCAGCACCGAGGGGTTGAAATCGGCAATCGAAATCAACACCCTGGTAGAGGAAACCGTCTCTTTTCTGGAAAAGGAGGCGACCAATCACCGGATCACCATCCGGCGCAATCTGGAGCAAAGCCTGCCGAAGATCACCACCGACAGCAGCCAGTTGCAGCAGGTCTTTCTCAACATTCTGAACAACGCCTTCGACGCCATCGGCAACGACGGCTCGGTCACCATCAGCACCAGTCTCGACAACGGACAGCTGGCCGTGGAGTTTGCCGACAGCGGGCCGGGATTGCCGGAAGAGGTCTTGAAAAAAATCTTTGAGCCGTTTTTCACCACCAAAAAAGCAGGGAGCGGCACCGGAATCGGTCTGGCCATTTCCTTCAACATTATGGAACGGCTGGGCGGCAGCATCGAAGTTCGCAACGGCAGGCAGGGCGGCTGCGTTTTCCGGGTCAATCTTCCGGTCACGGGCCGGTAAACAAGCAGCCGGAGAACAGCAATGGGCGAATTTACTATCCTGGTTGTTGATGATGAAGAGGAATTTGTCTCCACCCTGGTGCACCGCCTGCGCAAACGGGGCTGGGCCAGCGAAGGTGTCCTGACCGGCGGCGCGGCCATAGCCCGGGTCGCGGCCCACGACTTTGCCGTGGTCTTGCTGGATATGCGCCTCCCGGACATGGACGGCGGCCAGGTTCTGCTGGAGATTAAAAAAATCCGCCCCGCAAGCCGGGTACTCATCCTTACCGGCCACGCCTCGGCCAGCGAAGGAGAAGAGGGGCTCAGAAACGGCGCCTTCGACTACCTGCTCAAGCCGGTGGAATTTGAAACCCTGCTGGAAAAACTCCAGGCAGCCAAGGATTGCGGCCCATAAGGGCAAATATTCGTGAACACTGTAACCGAGGGGAACCGAGGTTTTTTTATCATTCAACAAGGGAGGAGTACAATTATGAAGTTTTTCAGTCAATTGCACCATTTCATGCTGGCGGGCGCCCGCGCCCACGCGAAATGGGAAATGGACATTTCAAACACCATCCTGCGGGATCGCAGGCGGCTGGCCATTCTCGGCCTGCTGCTCATCCCCATCCTCATCGGCGGCATTGCCTTTGCCGATGAGGTAATCGGCCAGCTGCCCGGTATGCTCGGCGGTAAAAACGCCTATGCCCCGGCCTTCTACACCCCCACCATCTTCTTCGCCTCCATCGGGGTCGGCATCGTCGCCGGCCTGATCACCGGCTGCATCGGCGCGGGCGGCGGCTTCATCATCGCCCCCGCCCTGATGAGCGTCGGAGTCAAGGGTATTCTGGCGGTGGGCACCGACCTGTTCCACATCTTTGCCAAGGCCATCATGGGCAGCGTTCTGCACCGCAAACTGGGCAACGTCTCCGTGTCCCTGGCCATGGTTTTCCTGATCGGGTCCATCGGCGGCGCCACCTTGGGCGGCTGGGTAAACCGAACCCTGTATGAAATGAACCCGGTGCTGAGCGACGCCTTCATCACCACCATCTATGTCCTGATGCTGGGCTTTCTCTGCTCCTACGCCTTAATGGATTTTTTCCGCCAGACCCGCAAGGCGGCAGCAGCCAAGGCCAGTCCCAGCACCACCGCAAAGGCCTCCGGCCTTACCAATCTGGCCCAGAAACTCCAAGGGGTCAGCCTCCCCCCCATGATCCAGTTTGACCAGGGCGTTACCCCGGGCGGCCGCAGGATCTCCTGGCTCTTCCTGGTGCTCAGCGGCTTCGTGGTCGGCATGGCCGCGGCCATCATGGGAGTGGGCGGCGGCTTTCTGACCTTCCCGATCTTCGTCTATGTCCTGGGGGTTTCCTCGGCCACCACCGTGGGCACCGACATCTTTCAGATCATCTTCACCGCGGGCTATGCGGGGTTGAGCCAGTATGCGGTCTACGGCTTTATTTTCTACACCCTGGCCATGGGCATGCTCCTGGGTTCCCTGGTCGGTATCCAGATCGGCTCCCTGATCACCAAGGTCGTCAGCGGCGTCACCATCTGCGGGCTTTACGCCATCGCCACCTCAGCCGGCTTTGTCAACCGGGCCTTTGCCCTGCCCTCAAAACTGGCGAGCATGGAGGTGATCTCCATGTCCAAGGAAACCGGCAAACTTCTGGAAACCGTGGGCACCTATGTCTTCTTTTTGGTGCTTGGCTCTTTCGCCATCTGGGTTTTCTACATCTTTTTCACCAATATCAAAACCCTCAAAGGTGAGGGTGACGCGCATATCAGCAAGGAGGCACACTCATGATTGCCAATAAAAAAGAATTCAGCGGCGGTCTGGTGATGATGGTCGGTTTCTGGATAGTTTTCGCCCTGCTGCTCTCGCCGCTTTACCCCGGCCAGGGCAAAAAGGTAAATATGCTGGATTACATGGACAACATGTACAACTCCATTTCCAAGAAATCGTCATACTATGTTCCCGCTATCAGGGAAAAAGCCGAGACCTACAGGGGAAATATCATTACCCTGAACATTAAAACCGACGAGACTCTCTCCGCCGTACGACTGACCAGCCTGTTGCAACAGGCCGGGGCAAAGGTGCAGGCCGGAGACAAGGAGATCAAGATCAGCGGCGATCTCGGCGGTATCCTCACCGCGGTTCTCGCGGACGCGGACGCCATGTTCGCCAACGACGGCGCGGCGGTCAGCGCCAAGTATGGCGCTGGCGAAAAACAGGTGATGTTTGATTGGTACAACGCCCTGAAATCCATGGAAAAAAGCTTGACCAAACAGAAAAAATTCAAGGAGTCAAAAATGTTTTATCAGGTGCGGACCAAAACCGTTGAGCCGGCCTACAACTATTACGGAATCGAGGCGCAAAGCATCAAGGAGAAGGCCGTTCTGGTGATCGCCTCCCTGGTGGGCTATGTGATCTACACCATGTGGTTCGGGTTTTCCATCCTCTTCATGTTTGAAGGCTGGGGCCTCAAGCTTGAGCATTAAAAGCCCGGACTGATCCCTTACCCCCCTCCGGTCCCGGAGGGGGGCTTTTACCTTAGGCAATTGCCGCGATTTTTTTATTCCCTTGCCGGGCCTGCTTCCATTATGCTGAAAGGCAACAATTTCTCTTTGCAGTCTATAACGCAGGCTACCATGCCATGACCTTTTTTCTTGAACGGCTGACCTCGTTTTTCCATGGCAAACCCAGGCTGACCCCTGGCGAATTGCAGGCCGCCTTCCGCAGTCATTACAAAGAGTTCCGCGCCCTGCTCACCGCCAACAACAACGCCCTGGAGCTGATGGCCGAAATGGAACAGGCCCTCACCTCAGGCCACCCCTTTGGCATGACCTTTGTCCGGGGCAATTGCACCGCGATTTCCGTCAACATCTATAAAATGATTCAACACCTGACCAGACTGGCCGATGGCCGGTATGGAGAATTGGACCAGCCATTCCGGGCCATTACCAGACAGCTCGAACAGGTCATCGCCAGCCGTTCCCCCGCCACGGAGGGAGCGTTCATCCTCCCCATGGCGGAGGTGAACGCGAGCACCGTGGACCAGGTGGGGGAAAAGATGGCCAATCTGGGCGAGGTTCGCAACCGGGTCGGCCTGAGAACCCCGGATGGTTTCGTCATTACGGCAACAGCGGCCCGGCAGTTTATCGAGGCCAACAATCTGCAGATTGAAATCAATCGCCGCCTCAAAGGGCTGGATCTTGACGATCTGGAAGAGCTCTACACGGTCAGCGCGGGGATTCAAGGCCTGATCAGCATTGCTCTCCTGCCCAAGGAACTGGAAGAGGCGATCCTTACCCACCACCAGCAACTCGCCGCCGACCCCAGGGATGAACTGCTGGTCGCCCTGCGCTCCAGTGCCCTGGGTGAGGACAGCAGCAATGTCTCCTTTGCCGGCCAGTACCGAACCCAGCTCAATGTCAGCCGCGAATTTGTCGCCCAGACCTACAAAGAGATCGTCGCTGGCAAGTACAAAAGCCAGGCCATTGTCTACCGGCAGCAACGGGGTTACCGGAACCAGGACGTGCAGATGTGCGTCGGCTGCCTGCGCATGGTGGATGCGGCCATAAGCGGGGTCCTCTATTCCCGGGCGCCGGATGACCCGCGCAGCCCGTTTGTCATTATCCAGGCGGCGCCGGGCCTGGCCGCCACAGTGGTGGACGGCAGCGGCGCCACCGAGCAGTTGCGGGTCAGTCGGACCATGCCCCACCCCATCCTGCACCGGCAGACAGCCCAGGATATCCCGGTCTCCCGCTTGACCCTCACCGAGGCCCAGGGTGCCGAGCTGGCCGCAGCGGGGATACGGCTGGAAGAGCATTTCGGCACCCCCCAGGATATCGAATGGTCCATCGACCGCTCCGGCCTGCTCTACATCCTGCAATCCCGCCCCCTGGGCCATTCCGTTCTCGAAGAGATCCAGGAAACCAGCGAGGACATCCCGACGGCGAATGACCTGCCCAAACCGCTTCTAACCGGAGGGATGTGCGCCAGCAAGGGGGTGGGCTGCGGTCCGGTGTACACGGTGCGCTCCAGCCTCGACCTCTTGCGCTTTCCCAAGGGCGCGGTGCTGGTCATCGAGACGCCGTATCCGGACTGGGCCAGCCTCCTCAACCGGGCGGTGGCCGTGGTCAGCGAAACCGGCCAGCCCGCGGCCCACCTTGCCACCGTGGCCCGCGAATTCGGGATCCCGGCGATTTTCGGCCTGAGCCGGGCTCTGGCGACCCTGGAAAATGGTCGCCTGGTCACGGTGGATGCCACTGCGGCCAAGGTCTATGACGGCCGAGTGGAGTCCCTTCTGGCCCTGGCCGCACCCAAGCCCAATCTCATGGCCGGCAGTCCGGTATACAAGATCCTCACCGAGGCTCTGGCCCACATCACCCCGCTCAATCTGACCGATCCGGCCTCCCCGTTTTTCCGGCCCGACACCTGCCAGACCCTGCATGATCTCACCCGCTTCTGCCACGAAAAGGCGGTGGTCGAGATGTTCACCTTCGGCGAGCGCTACGGCTTTACCGACAAGGCGGCCAAGCAGCTGGTGGTGGAAAATTCGCCGGCCCAATGGTGGGTGATCGATCTCGACGACGGCTTTACCCCGGATTTCGACCCGGAAAGCCGCTATGTCGATCTCGCCCACATAACCTCCGTGCCCATGCAGGCCATCTGGCAAGGGATGACCGCCTTTCCCTGGGGTGGGCCGCCGCCGGTCAGCCTGGGGGGGTTCGGCTCCATCATCTTCCAGTCCACGCGAAATCCCAATCTCGACCCGGCGGTACGCTCGGCCATGGCCGCCAAAAACTACTTTCTTATCTCCAGAAACTTCTGCAACCTGAGCGTCAGGCTCGGCTATCATTTCGCCCTGGTGGAAGCGAATCTGGGGGAATTTCTTACGGAAAACTATGTTAACTTCCAGTTCAAGGGCGGAGCCGCGGACCAGGACCGCCGGTTGCTGCGCATCCGACTGATCAGCGAGATCTTGAGCGAATTCGGCTTCCGGGTGGAACAGAAGATGGACGCCATGACCGCCCGGATCGAAAAAAAGCCACCCTCCTATCTGCTGGAACGGTTAAGGATTCTCGGCTACCTGCTGATCCACACCCGCCAGATCGACATGGTCATGGCGGACCAGGGCATGGCCGCAAACTATAGCCAAAAAATCATGGCCGATCTGCTTACCCTGCTCGACAAGCAAACGGAGGGATGACATGGACCAACCACTCAAGATCCTGCTTATTGACGATGAAATCGATTTCGTGGAAACCACCGGCAAGCGCTTGATCCGGCGGGGCCACTCGGCAAAAACCGCTCTGACCTGCGCGGCGGGGCTTACGATTATCGCCTCGGGCTGGCCCGAGGTGGTGGTTCTGGATGTGATGCTCCCGGACCGGGACGGCATGGACTGCCTGCGGGAGATCAAGGAAAAATGGCCCGCCCTGCCGGTCATCCTGCTGACCGGCCACGCCAGCATGGAGACCGGTCTGCACGGCCTGGAATCAGGGGCCAGCGACTACTGCCTCAAGCCCATCGACCTGGAAACCCTGGTGGACAAAATCGCCATCGCCCATCGGGAGAGCCGGGGGGCTGAAACCTGAAACAAAAAAGCCACCCCGCCGCATGGCAGGATGGCTTTTTTATCGAAACATTAACTGTTCAGCAGTGGTGCAGATGCGCGGAAGAGGCCTGCGAAGTGTGCTAGAGCACACGAGAAGGCCGATGACAAAGCAGATGCGGTGCTGCTGGACAGTTAATGCCCGCCAACCGCAAGCAGGCCGCTGGCCGCCAGAGTCAGAATCAGCACCTCGGCAATGGCCATGATCGCCATGGCCTTGTCCTTCCTGCAGAACAGCCCCGGGATAATAACCATGTAGCAGATAATGGTCACCCCGGAAAGAATGGTCACCGGCACGAAGTTCAGAAAATCGCCATAGCCGATGAGCTTCAACCAGGACCAGCCGGTGGGCAGGTGTTCCCCGTGGATAAAATTGGTGTTGATCGCCACCAGATAATCATGCACCGGCATACTCCAGTAAATGGAGATTTCGCTCAACGGCACAATGGACGGCATGATGCCCAGAACATACAGGGCAAAGGTGATGACCATGAGGGCCAGGCCGGAGTACATGCCTTTTTCAAGAATGGCGGCGTACTGCACCTGTTCCTCGGTTGCTTTGGTATTATGGTGTGTCATGATACAATCCTCCGTAAAATAAACTGTAGATCGTTCCCTTAAGACCGTTATCGTGCGTCCGCCTAGAACAGGTTATAGCCCATGGTGCTCAAGCCCTTTTGCACCGCCTTCAGACCGGCAAAAAGGAGAATGATGATAACCATCCAGCGGATAAAGGTCGGCTTGGCCACCTTGAGCAAGCGGACCCCGACGAAGGACCCCAGCATGATGCCGATGAGCGACGGCACTACCATCATGGGGATCACGCAGCCCTTGTTCAGGTAAATCCAGGCGGCGGAGGTGTCGGTGATGGAGAGCAGGAACTTGGAGGTGGCCACGCTGATCTTGAGCGGTGCGCCCATCATCAGATTCAAGACCGGCACGTTGGCCCAACCGGCGCCGAGACCGAACATCCCGGCCATGAAGCCGATGATGATGAAGGTCAGCAGACCTGGGATGGTGCGGTGAATCTTCCAGTTGATCTCTTCCTTGGTGGTCGGCTCATAAAAAACGCCGGTGATCCGCAGGGCGGTGGAAAGCGCATCCGCCTGGGGGACATGCGGAACCGTTGATTTCTTGGCAGAGAGCATGATCGCCACGATGCCGAGAATGGTGCCGCCCAGGGCAAGCTGGACAATGTGGGTGGGCAGGGCCAGACCGACCATGGCGCCGACAATGGCCATGGTGGAGGCGATGAGCGCCACCGGCATGGCCAGACGCAGGCTGGCAAGGTTGGCCTTCAGCAGGCCGGGGCCTGCGGCCAGGGCGCCGCACAGGGCGACGAGCAGACCGGCGCCGCGAACAAAATCAAGATGAAACGGGAAAAAACCCCCGATGATGGGCACGAACAGCACCCCGCCGCCAACCCCGCCAAGCACCGCGATGATGCCCATGACAAAGGTGACGAAGAGCAGAATAACCGGCCACTTCCACCAGCCCGGATCACCGGCGGCCGGAATCTGATCCATGGCAACCACTTCGCTTGCCAGAGCCCAGGCCGGGCTCAACATAATGGTACACATAAGGGAGACGAACATCATCCCCACCTTCTCCTTGATGTTTCCTTGCATCCTTGTTTCCTCCCTGTTTTTCCTAATGCAAAAATAAAAGAATATTATGATGAATGAAGCAGCGCTGTGAACGTATGCGTACAACCGGAGGGACAGCCTCGCTGAAGGGAGGAGGAAGAGCTCTTTCCTGTTCCCTGACGATGGCAATTTATAAATAACTATCCAGCCCAAGGCCGGAAACGAACAAAAACAACCCAAATCGTAACTATCCAGCAGTGCCGGAGCTGCTAGGCAGAAGCCGGCGAAGTGTGCTGGCGCCCATGAGCAGGCTGATAACGACGCAGATGCGGTGCTGCTGGATAGTTACATTTATAAAAATTTTCGGTATGCTTACTGCTCGCAAAATGTACTGTCAAGGAAAAACTGTTCCTCTCTGAAACATGACTGTTGCATTACGCATCATCAGCAAAAAACGCTGCGTAATCATACCCATACGCTGCATTGTGCAACATTTATCCAGGCATAAACCATGGAATTTCCCCTGCCGAAGGTTTTGCAGATACTCAGCAAGGAGGTCGCCGGCTATGCCGTGCCCATTGTCGATCTCATTGCCGTGCAGACCAAGGATCCATACAAGATTCTGGTGGCCACCATCCTCTCGGCCCGGACCAGGGATGAGACCACGGCCGGGGCCGCGGCCAGGCTGTTTGCGGAGGCGCCGGACCTCGCCTCTCTGGCCAGGCTCAGCGAAGAACGGCTGAGCGAACTGATCTTCCCGGTGGGCTTTTACCAGAACAAGGCTGCGTTTCTCGCCCGTCTGCCCGGCGTACTGGCCAGCGAGTTCAACAACATAATCCCCGAGGAGGTCGAACCCCTCACCCGCCTGCCCGGCGTAGGCCGGAAAACCGCCAATCTCGTGGTGGCGGTGGCCTTCAAGAGACCGGCGATCTGCGTGGATACCCATGTGCACCGGATCATGAACATCTGGGGCTATGTAAAAACCAGAACCCCGCTGGAGACCGAGATGGCGCTCAGGGCCAAGCTGCCACCCAAGTACTGGCTGACCATCAACTCCACCCTGGTGGCCTTTGGCCAGGGAACCTGCAAGCCGGTGGCCCCCCACTGCGATTGCTGCGTCATCCTCAGGTATTGCCCGCAGATAGGGGTTAAACCGAGAAAGGCGCCTGGGCAAAGCAGAAAAAAGTAACCGCGAAAGTATGCAGAAATTCGTCCCCTGGAAGGTCAACAACCTGCGGGCGGAGAGATGTAAAAACCATTCCCTTGCTTTGTCCCCCATGACAACTCCACCGTCCGCCGTTGGCTCCCCGAAAAAAATACTTGACCCCTTTTAATATTTGGGAATATAATCCCAAATATGACAGATAAAGCCAATGGTGTCCTTCTCGCGGCACTGATAAAAATTCTCCGCCCCCTTATCCGCATCCTGCTGCGCAACGGTGTTCCGTGCGGGGTAATGGAAGAGCTGACCCGCTGGCTTTATGTGGATACTGCCGCCAGGGAAGGCGAAATTCCAGGGCGCAAACTTTCCAACTCGCGACTGGCGATCCTTACCGGCCTCTCCCGCAAAGAGGTGCAGCGCCTCAAGGATACCGCCGTGGTGCAGACGCCGGAAAGCAGCGCACGGTACCATCGGGCCGCCCGGGTAATCAGCGGCTGGCATCGCGATCAGAGCTTCGCAGACAATAACGGTCTTCCCCTGCCTCTTGCCTTTGACAGCGCAAAGCCCTCCTTCGCCGAGCTCGTCAAGAAATACAGCGGCGACATCCCGGCCCGGGCCATTCTTGACGAGCTGCTCCATGCCGGCGCGGTACACAGGCAAGAAGACGGGACCATCATTCCCTTGGCCAGAGCCTATATTCCAAAGACCCTTATCTCTGAAAAACTCGACATCCTGGGAACGGACGTCGCTGATCTGATCACCACTATCGATAAAAATCTGCGCAAGGATTCGCCGGCGCCGCTGTTTCAACGCAAGGTCTTCTACGATAACGTCCCGGCCGAGGTCTTGCCCGATTTTCGCCGGATCAGCGCCAGCCAGGGGCAAGAGCTGCTGGAGAAACTTGATGGCTGGCTGGCGGCACATGACCGCGACCTTAATCCGCACCAGCAGGGGACGGGCAGAAAACGGGTGGGCATGGGCATCTATTATTTTGAGGAGGATTTTCATGAAAATGACCAAAAACGGCCACAGGACTCCTGAGGCAACCGCGACAAATTACCGAAGACCCTCCGGTTGGCGGCAGAGGGCGGCCGGAAAAATCAGCTTCTGCGCCCTGACGCTTCTGGCTCTTTTGACCCTGGCCTCCTGTGGCGGCAGTATCGAAGGAGACAGCCTGGCGAGCGGCGGGATCGGCGGCACCGGCACCATCAGCATCGGTCCAATCTCCGCCCTTGGCTCCATCTTTGTCAACGGCATTGAATTCGACACCGACCAGGCTACGGTTGAATTCAACGGGGCAAACACCGATGCCGGCATGCTTAAGGTCGGCATGGTGGTTACGGTGGAAGGCACCGTTAATGAGGATGGCCGCACCGGCACAGCAACATCGGTAGTGTATGGCGACAACCTCCAGGGGCCGATCAGCGCCATTAATCAGCTCACCGGAAGTTTCACGGTGCTGGGACAGACGATCCATACTTATCAGGGAACCGTCTTCGATACAGGCTCCGCCACCCCCGGCTTTGCAGGTCTGGGCCTTGACGAGATCATCAAAGTCAGCGGCCTCTCCGGTGCCGATGGTTCGATTCAAGCCACCAGGATCAGCCGGGGAGCCACCGGGGAGACCATGCAAATCAGCGGGCCGGTCAGCAACCTTACCGGGACAACTTTTCGGATCAATAATCTTACCGTCAATTTCTCCGGGATCTCGCAAGGCGGGCGCATGTTCAATATGGGCGGCAACGGACCACAAAACGGCGAGGTTGTGGAAGTAAAAGGATCTCTCGACCACAATGGGATCCTGATCGCCGATTATCTCCGGCGAATGGGGCCCTTCTCCGAGGGAAACCGCCAGATGCAGCTGGCCGGATACATTCAGACCGCCACGCCCGGCAGCTTCACCGTAATAACCCCGATGGGCATCATGACCGTGCTGGCAAACCCGGGGACCGTCTTCACAGGCGGTACTGCCGCCGACCTGATACCGGGGGCGGAAGTAAGGGTGAAAGGCAGCATGTCCATGGGTACACTGACCGCCCAGGAAATTTCGTTAACAGAGTAGAAGCGGAGAGTCGATTTTCGAACAGGACAAATTTTACGGAAACAGACTAACGGAGGGCTGCGTCAAGGACACTGACGTAGCCGGCGAAAGTTCTGCCCGGCAGGGCGCGCACCCTGCCGGACAGATTCCGGTATGGCCATCCCCCTAACGGACGAACATCACGGAGACTTCTTATACCATGTCGCCTTGGTGCCGTCCACAATCAACCATTTGAGGACGAGTCATGAAAGAGACAAGAAAGAGTTACGTACTAGCGGCGGTCCTGCTGTTGACCATCGGCCTTGGCGGCTGCGGCAGCGGCGGAGGCACCAGCTTCTCGGACGGCAGCGGCTCCAGCCCGGATTCCGTCGCCACGCTGCAAGGCGCGGCAGTCAAAGGTCCGGTGAGCGGGGCGACGGTGACGGCTTTTGCCATTGAAAACGGCGCGATGGGAGCGCAGCTCGGCAGTGCCACGACCGATGCCCAAGGTAATTTCACCATGCCCTTGTCCGATTATACCGGGCCGGTCCTGCTCCAGATGAGCGGCGGCAGCTACACCGATGAAGCGACCGGGCAGCTGGTATCCATGGCCGAAGGCGAGGTGATGACCGCGGTCATGCCGTCGCTCCCCTCGACCGGGACAATCGCCAACACCAATATCACCCCGCTTACCTCCATGGCCCAGGCCATGGCCCAGAACATGCCGGGCGGGATGACCGTCGCAAACATTACCGTCGCAAATGGCGCGATAACCCATTATTTCCTGGTCGGCGATATCCTCACCACTCCGCCGATGAACCCGCTGATTTTCGGCGCCGGGACCGGGGCCTCGCCGGAAAGCCGGAACTACGGCCTCGCCCTGGCCGCCATGTCGCAGTATGCCAAGGAAATGGGCCTGCCCTCGTCGGCCGGCATCGTCACCGCGATGATGAATGACGCGGCGGACGGAACCATGGACGGCATGCTGGGCAACAGAGGAATCGAGATGAGAGGCGGAGGGACAACGATGTCCAACGCCGCGGCAAGAAGCGGCCTGGCTGACGCCATGACCAACTTCGCCCAATCGCCGATGAACCGCTCTGGGGTGGCTGTCGCCGAAATGCAGACCCTGATGAGCCAGTTGCGCACCTCGACCGGACAACTCGCGGCAAATGCAGAAACACCCGCCGGCAATGCCTTCAGCGGCAACGCCGGGCAAGAGGCCATGGTGACGGCCTATGCCCTCATGAATGGCGGCATAGGAGGTCAACTTGCGAGTGGGATGACGGATGCCGAGGGAAATTTCACCCTGCCTCTCGGCGCCTATACCGGACCAGTCATGTTTCGGGTAAACGAGGGAGCATCCACGGGCACCCCGATGACCGCCGTAATGTCCTCACTTGCGAGCAACACCCCGGCCACCGGTCTGGAGATTACCCCCTACACCTCGATGGCCCAGAACCAAGCCCAGAACATGCCGGGAGGCCTGACCGCGGCGAACATCTCCGCCGCAAATACGGCTATGGGCAATCGCTTCAAGTAACCGGCCTCATGATGAGCTGACCTGTCGCCCCGCATATTTCGCGGCCGCGGCCGATACTCCACCAAACAGCGCCAACTGCGGTGAGATTGCCATTGGGGCAATCTCACCGTATGCCCCCCCCCAGAATAGGCACTGACCGCTTTTTAGTTGCTTCCCCGTCTTGCCTCTGCATAGAATCTTGAAAGAGCAACAGAATCACCAATCATCAAGAAACGGCAATTGCCGCGCCCCGTTCTGGCCCAATTTTTCTAAGCCCCGGCGCGCATCCGCAGGAGAGCCCCATGGAACCCCGCATCAGCCTGATCACCCTCGGCGTCTCCAACCTTGCGCGAGCTACCCGGTTCTACGAAGAAGGCCTTGAACTCCCGCGGCTTGAGACGCCACCGTCCATTACCTTCTTTGAGCTTGGGAAAACATGGCTGGCTCTCTGGCCTCGGGAAAACCTGGCCGCTGACGCCGGTCTTCCCGCGGAGGGCTCCGGTTTTCCCGGCTTCGCCCTGGCCCATAACGTCCGCTCGCCCGCGGAGGTAGATGGTTTGCTGGCTCGCGTTGCCGCCTGCGGGGCAAAAGTCACCAAGCCTGGACACGCTACGGACTGGGGTGGTTACTCGGGCTACTTCACCGACCTCGATGGGTTTCTCTGGGAAGTCGCCCATAACCCGACCTTTCCTCATGTGTGAACATAAGGCACAATTTAACACGGCGTTACAAAAAAGAAGGCAAGCGGCCAAGCTTGCAATCATGAATATCTTGCCAAGGAGGTCACCATGAAGGTACTTATCGTCTATTACTCAATGTACGGCCATATCTACAAAATGGCCCAAGCCATCGCGGAAGGGGTTCGCCTGGTCGAGGGGGCCGAGGTCGAATTTCGGCGGGTGCCGGAAACGCTTCCCGAACCGGTGCTGGAAAAGATGGGCGCGACCGCAGCGCAGAAGGCGCAGGCGCAGGTGCCCATCTGCACGGTGGACGAACTGGCCGGAGCCGATGCGATCATCTTCGGCACCCCCACCCGCTTCGGCAACATGTGCGGGCAGATGCGGCAGTTCCTGGACGCCACCGGCAAGCTGTGGCTGAGCGGCGCCCTGGTCGGCAAAGCGGGCAGCGTCTTCGCCAGCTCGAACACCCAGCACGGCGGCCAGGAATCCACGATCCTGAGCTTTCACAACACCCTGCTCCATCAGGGCATGGTCATCGTCGGCCTGCCCTACACCTTTTTAGGGCAGATGACCATGACCGAGATCAGCGGCTGTTCCCCCTACGGCGCCTCCACCATCGCCGGGGGTGACGGCAGCCGGGTGCCCAGCGAAAATGAACTGGCAGGGGCAAGATTCCAGGGCGAACACGTGGCCAAGATCGCCAAAAAGCTGGCGGCTTGAGCCCACACAAGCTAGAATCTGTTTTCTATTAGTTCTCTGTTTCATATGCAGTTAAAACCCCATTGTCACGCAGCCGAGCACCGGAGAGGCTGCCGAAGAAAAGGGCTTTGCACTGTTTGAGGCGCAGCCGAGTTTGCAAAGCCCCGGCTGCATCGAGGAGTACAGGGGCTCCCGCCCCCGGCGGGACAAGTGGCGGGGTGCCCTTTCTTTTTGGTTCTTTTTCTTTGGGCACGCAAAGAAAAAGAACAGATAACAGAAACCTATTCCCCAACTTGCCAGAATTACTTGGCACTAAAAATCTTAAAAGAGAACCCAGCAAGACCAATGTCCGAAAACCTCTGGCAAACCATGATCCAAACCGGCCAGCTGGGCCGCCACCCGGTCCACTTTTTCCCCACCACCGGCTCGACCAACGACCTCGCCCTGGCCCTGGGCAACACCGGCGCCCCACCCGCCACCCTGGTCGTGGCCGAAAGCCAGAGCGCAGGCCGGGGCCGTCTCGCAGGCCGAACCTGGCACTCGCCCCCCGGCGCCGGCCTTTATTTTTCCCTGATCCTCCGCCCGCATCTTACCCCGGCTGATTTTCCCAAGCTCACCCTGGCCGCGGGCCTTGCCCTGTGCAAATCGCTGGAAAGCCACACCTCCTGCCGGCCCGGCCTGAAATGGCCCAACGATCTTTTCCTGCACGGCAGGAAATGCGGCGGCATCCTTACGGAAACCCAAGCCGTGGCCGGAGCCGGCCAGACCGCGGTGGTGATCGGCATCGGCCTCAATGTGAACAGCCCTGCTGAGTCATTTTCCGGCGAGCTGCACGCCAAGGCCACCTCGCTGCTGGCGGTAACCGGGGAGCACTACGATCGAGGCCTGCTGCTCGCGGCCATTCTTGCCGAGCTTGACCTGGTGGTTTCCCAGCTGGAGCAGGGGGATTTCCCAGCCATTCTGGCCGAGTGGCGGCAACGGGATATCCATGCTGATCGGCAGGTTTCCTGGCTGGGCAACCAGGGGGAAATCGTCACCGGCACCTCTCTGGGTCCAAACGAAGAGGGTTTTCTCCACCTCCGGGATGCCGAAGGCCGGGTCCATTGCGTCATCTCCGGGGATATCTCCCTGGCCCGTACATAAAAAATGAAGAGCCGCCACAAGGAGCCCTTGCTGCCATGATTCCGCACCCGACCCAGCGCCTGCTGCTGGCCACCCTCCATGACGCCTTTGCCCAATGGGCCGGCACCTTCGCTTTTGCCTGCCGCAAGGGGTGCGCCACCTGCTGCACCCGGAGTGTCACCATGACCAGCCTGGAAGGGCATGAAATCTTGGCCTTTCTGGCCGCGAAGGATCGGTTGTCCGAGCTGGCCGGCGCCGCCTTTGCCCCGAGCGCGGAAAGGACGGGCCAATGTACCACCAACACCTTTGTCGCCGCCCATCTGCGGGACGAATCCGTGGAAGAGGCGGAAATTTGGGATCTGCGGCCGTGCCCGTTTCTTGCGGAGGAGAACTGCACCATTTACCCGGTGCGGCCCTTTGGCTGCCGGCTCTTTGCCTCTCTCGACCCCTGCGCCTCAAGCGGCGTGGCGGATATGCCGCCGGGGTACCTCGCCGGGGCTACCGCTCTGCTGCAATGCATCGAACATCTGGATAGCGGTGAACGCTGGGGCACCATGGTGGAACTGCTGGCAGGAATGCACACCGGGCAGAGCGACGGCCAGGGGAAACTCACCGCACCCTTTCCCGGCTTCCTCATTGCCCCGGACGAACTCCCTCTTGTCGAGCCGCTCCTTGCTGATCTGTTCGCCCGGGAGGTTGAGGGGCGAACCTTTGCCCAATGGCTTGAGGCCGCCCGACCCTGAACCAGCTGTGGCCGGATTGTCTGCCTTTCAGGGGTAGCCCGCCGCTTTCCAGCCGTTTACCCCGCCGGCCAGGATCTTCACCCGCCCATACCCCTGCGCCGCATACTCGGCTGCCACCCGGGCAGAGGTTGCTTCCTGCGGTCAGGCGCAGTAGAAGATGATCTCCCTGCCTTTGCCGAGGGAGGGCAGCATGGCCTTAAGCTCCATTACGGAGATAGCCCCTTGCAGTTTGGCGGTGGCGAACTTCTCTTCACTGTCATAGGCGCAGACAAAAAGAGCCTCTCCCTCGCTGACTTTGTTGTACGCCTCTGCCGGAGTAATTCTTTCAGGATTGATCATTTCTTGCCTCCTTCCGTACGGTTGTCTCCTTTCCCGGGCCCACCGTTTGTCCTGCCCCGGAGGTTGCCGAGGCCACGCCGGGCGCCTCGATGAAGACGTCCATCTGCTGTCCGACATAGGCCTGCAACTCGGCCCGCTCAAAGCTGTAGATCGCCTGGAGTACCCGGGTATCTACCCGCTCGGTGCTGTCGCCGGTCAAGGATCTTTTCGGCACCACATAAGGCTCCACCCGGACAAAGGCCAGGTTCGCCTTAAAGTCGCGGTTGCCGCGCAGGGCCGCCATTGCCGGGGAGTTGGCCCGGAAACGCCAGGCATCGTTTTCATCGATATCCACCCGGACATGCAGCCGCTCCAGATCGCCCAGCAGCACCAGAGGCCTGGCCAGCACCCCGGTCGCCGCATACTCGCCCGGCCTGATGTTAACTTGCAATATC
>JBAYTO010000027.1:0-48229 GCA_041675585.1 Desulfurivibrionaceae bacterium | reverse complement strand
AGCCGTTCGCGGGGAGAGCGCAGGGTGCGGGCGGCCATAACCCCGGGCACGGCGCAGCCGCCGGCAATGCCGCCGGAAACGATGTAGGGCATGACCGAACTGCCGTGCAGGCCGAAGATACGGAAAACCCGGTCCATCATGAAGGCGACCCTGGCCAGGTAGCCGGAGTCCTCGAGGATGGCGATGCCGAAGAACATGAACATGATCATCGGCACAAAGCCGAGTACCCCGCCCATCCCGTCGATGACCCCGGAGATGACCATGGATTTGAGGTGGCCGTCCGGCAGCAAGGTCTCCACGTTGCCGCCGAGCCAGCCGAAAAAGGTCTCGAGCCAGGCCACCGGCAGCTCGCTGTAGGTGAAGGTGAATTTGTAGAGACCCAGGAGTACGGCCAGCATGATGATCGGCCCCACAAACCGGTTGGTCAGGACCTTGTCGATCCGGTCCGAGGCATGGAGACGGTCGACGTCGAATTTATGAGTGAGCACCTCCTGGCGGAGCACCGATTTGATGTAGCCGTAGCGGTGGTCGGCGATGATCGCCTCCGGGTGGGCTTCCATGGTCTTGTCCAGGTGCGCGGAGACCGTGCTCACGATCTCCTGGAGTTCCGCGTCTATGGCCGGATCGTGGGTGCGACCTTTCTCCCGGATCTGGCTGTCGCCTTCCAGGTACTTGAGCGCCAGCCAGCGCGGGGCATAGTTTTCGACCATGAATTCATCGGCGGTTATGCGCTCGGCCATGGTCTGCAGGGCGAGATCCACGTCTTCGCCGTAGGAGATGTGCAGGGGGTTCCAGGGCGTGTTCTCTTTGGCCAGCTCCAGGGCGGCGGCCATCAGCTCGGCGGTGCCTTTGCCGGAGCGGGCGATGATGGGGATCACCGGCACCTTGAGGAGGTCGGCGAGCCTTTGCGCATCAAGGCTGATGCCGCGATCCTGGGCCACGTCGATCATGTTGAGGGCGATGACCATGGGCACCCCGAGTTCGAGGAACTGGGTGGAGAGATAGAGGTTGCGTTCCAGGTTGGAGGCGTCGGTGATATTGATGACCACATCGGGCTTTTCCTGTACCAGATAGTCGCGGGCCACCACCTCTTCCATGGAATAGGCAGAAAGGGAATAGGTGCCGGGCAGGTCGATGATCGTGGCTTGCTCGCCGGTGGCAAAGGTGTAACTCCCCTCTTTTTTTTCCACGGTGACGCCGGGGTAGTTGCCCACGTGCTGGCGAGCCCCGGTCAGGGTGTTGAAGAGGGTGGTTTTGCCCGAGTTGGGGTTGCCGGCCAGGGCTATGGTGATTGGTGACATTACAGCTTCTCCTCGGGGTTGGCGATTTCCACCTCGATGTGGTCCGCCTCGTTGTTGCGCAGAGTCAGGGTGCCGCCCATGATTCGGATCGCCACCGGATCAAAGAGGGGGGCGCGGCCCATGATGGTGATCCGGGTGCCGGGGACAATGCCCATTTCGCGGATGCGCCGACCAAGCTCGCCGCCGACCTTGACTGCGGTGATGGTGCCGGACTGGTCTTTTTGCATGTTGCGGAGCAGGATTGTTGGCATTTTGGGGTTCTCCTCGGTGCTGGGGGTTGCTCAATATTTATGAGCTGCAATAATAAAAAGCTGCGGTTAAGAAGTAAATAGTTTTTTTATGCTACAGAATAAAATTATACAACCCGAACTTATTGCTTTGGGTCACTTCCGGATCTGGTCAGGGGGCGAGGGGTGAGGCGAAGAGAATGGTGGGCAGAACGGCGCCGCCCTGCTCCCTCAGGCAAGAGAGCGGGGCGGCGGCAAAGATCTGAAAATGAGGGGAAGTGCCCTGCGTTGCGGCTACTCCTTGGTGTTTCGCATCATGCCCAGGGAGTTGGGGTGATGCAGGTCCGTATCCATGTCGATGGTATGGCAGACCTTGCAGTTGCGGTTGGCGCCCAGTGGGTAGGGGTTACCCTGATACTGCCGGGGGCCGAAGTTGTCCCGCTCCTTTTCGTAGGGGTTCGTGGCGGGATACTCGGCATGGGGGCTGCCGTGGCAGGCGGCGCAATGAATGCTGCCCGACTCATCGTGCCGGCTACGATAAAGTTCTTCGCCGCCGGCTGTCCATACGCCAAAGGCGCTGTCTGTTGCAGGCGGTCCGAAGTCCACATGGCAGGTAAGGCAATCCGGTTGCTGCAGCCAGGGGATGCGCGGCTGGATTCCGGCAAGGGTTGCCCCTCCCGCGGGTTTGAGATGCTGCATCAGACGGGCCGCCCCGGCCTTGCCCACCTTTTTTTCGGCCAACAGCAGGGCCAGGGCGTGATTTTCCAGGGCGCCGTGGCAATTGGTGCAGTCCAGCCCGACATCGTGATGGACGCCGCGGAGGAAACGGGTGGCGCCCTGCGGACTGCTGGGGTGGCAGAGAGCGCAGGCCTCAGCGCCCCGGCCGCTCAGGAAGTTGGCATGAAAGCCGTGGATGGAGGCGGAAAGGCTGAGCAGTCCGGGTTTGCCGGGGGCGTTCAGCATCGGGTCCGGGTGGCAGCCCTGACAGAGGACGGGCTTGCCTGCCTTGGCCAGAGCCAGCAGGTCTGTCTTGCTCCGCCGGTCATGCGTAGTCAGGATGTTTATCGCCGTGGCGGCCGAGATTCCGGCCACCTCCTTGCGCCAACCGCCGTTGTGGCAGTTTTTGCAACCCATCTCGGTTGATACCGGGGCTACCATCCGGATGGAGGCAAGGAGGCTGTTGCTGATCTTGTCCCGGGCCTCGATGGTGAAGCTCGGGTAGGGCTGATAGCTCCCCTGGGCGGGATAGGGGACCACCGGCACCTTTTCGGCGACAAAGGCCTTGCCTTCTTTATTGCGCGGCATGACCCCGGAAAGGCTCTGGCCGGAAAGGCCGGTGTGGTCAGGCCGGCTGAGGCCGAACAGGGAGGGCAGGTATTTCCAGAACTCCACCTGTCTGGCCGGCTTCTCGAAGCCCGGCTCTACCCGAAAGGAAAGAACCACGCCCTCGGTGACCACCTCCGGGGTTGGCCCGCGCTTGATTAGTTGGGCAAAGAGATCGTTTGCTGGCGGACTCAGGCTGAAGAAGCCATCGGCATCGCTGATGCTGTGCATGCCCAGGTTGTTCCAGGCCAGGAGAACGTAGCCGTCCTGGTCCGGGTTAAAGGGGAGCGGGGCAAGCGGAGGGAGCTTGAGCAGCGAGATGTCCGCCGCCTGTTCCTTTCTGCCAAGCAGTCCTTCCATGATAAAGGCGGCCAGGGCGCGGCGTTCCTGGTCGGTGCCGGGGAAAGGCGGCATGGAGCGGTTTAGCGTGCCCTGGCCGCTTATCCCGGCCTCCAGGGCAGAGACCGAGTCATACTTGGCGCTCAGCTTTTTGATATCCCGCATGGGGCCGCCCACCGAATGGCAGGGGGAGCACATGATGTTGAAGAGTTGCCGGCCCACCACCTGCCGGTTTTCTTCGCTGATCTCCTTGTTGATCCATTTGGCCGAGGCCAGGATGCCCTGGGCCCGGACCGTGTCGAGATCCTTTTTCAGAATGGAATTGGCGTAAATATGATCGAACAGGGTGAAGGGTCGGCGGCTGCCTTCCCGGATATACTCAAAAGCGCCCAAGTAGGTAATGCCCAAAAGAAGCAGAATCACGGCCAGGGAGCGGGTGGCGGTCTGCGGCAGGCGAATCACCATGAGCAGGCCGCCGAGAAAAAGAAGCAGTGAACCCCAGAGAAAGACTGTGAGATAAGGAGCCAGCTCCGGACTGAAGGTTGCAATCCAAAGTCGCTGCGGTTCGGGCAGGGCCTGGACATACCACCAGGCCGAGGCCAGGAAGAGGAGAAAGGGGGCCAGAAGCCAGGTGGCGCAGTAGCGGACCATACGCAACCGAAAGGCTTCTTCCTTGATAGCGGTGGAGGTGAGAAAGCCGTAAAGCCCGGCCAGCATCAGGCAGAGGAAGGTCCGAAAAAAAAGAGCCGGCCAGAAGGTGGGATTAAAGAAGCCGTCCCAGAAGTTGCCGGTGGCCAGCCACTTGCCCGGGGTGAGCATGAAGCCGATGATCCCGTTGATGGCAAAGAGGGAGAGCCAGGCGAAGAGGAAATAAAGCCAGCCGATGAGCAGGTGGCTGCGCCGCTCCATCCGGCCGAAGGTCTGGTAGTAGATGAGAATGGCCACGATCTCTCCGAGAAAGAAGACCCATTCGATGGCCCAGCCGAAAACAAAGTTGTGGATCAGGATGGAGGTGGCGGCCGGGGCGATGAGGGCGATGGTGAACCAGATGCCCACCCCGGTCATGGCGCCGAGTACCAGGGTGAGGAGCAGGAAGAACCTGGTGTGTTTTTTTGTATAGTCGAGAATGGCTTGCGAGCCGTCCCGGTAGCCCTTTATCTCGGTGAGCACCAGAAATAGGCCGCCGCCGATGGCGAAATGGGAGATATACACATGGAGGATGGCGATGAGGGCGATGAGCAGGCCGCCGCCGGAAAAATCCAACTGCCAGACCGGATAGTTCATCAGCGCACCTCCTCGGGCACCCTGGCCGCCAGCCGGAGCATGTAGATGACCACCGCGATCCCGATTACCAGGATGGCCAGGAAGAGAAAGAGCGGCGACCACTGCGGTACAACCTGCAGATCGGCGGGATGAAAGTAAGGGCTAAGGTAGGCCTGCCTGACCAGATCCCGCATGAGGACCATGAAAAGAACGGTGGTCGCCAGGGCGAAGGTGGTCGGCCAGACCCGTTGCCTGTTGCCAAAGTGCAGGCTGGCAAAAACCGCGAGCAGGGCGGCGGCGAAAAGGGTGGTGTGCAGGGGTGAATCGCCGACAAAGAGCTGATAAACGTTTTTGGGCAGGGAAAAAAAGAAAAGGATGCCGCTGCCGATTTGTACCACGGTGGCGGAGGTAAACCATTTCATCCCTGCGTGCAGACGTTCCGCCGCGCCTGGCTCGCCTTTTTTCTCTTGAAAATAGGCGAGAATTGCCAGAAAAAGACCGCCGACCGCCACGGAGGCCACCACAAAATGCAGGTAACGGGGAATCAGGATGGGGTCGGCTAGATTCAGAATGGCGGTGCCCGCTCGTTGAAAATAAGCATTCCAGGCTCTGGGCGTCAGCATCAAGGTCATATTGTTGACAAAGAGAAAGGCGATGGTCAGCAGGAGCAGGAGACTTGTGCCGATCGTCAGCCTCCTGGCAGTGGCGGACAGACCTCCCGCCATCTTATAAAGATAGGCGCTGTAATAGGCGAGAATGAGCAGGCCGATGATGGAAAGCCAGTAACCGCCCATGAGGATGGAGCTGGTATAGATGAAATGACCGTAAAGTACCTGGAGAAAAAGAAGGGGCGCCACCCCGAAGTTCACGGCAAAGGCGATGGTGTACGGCAGTTTGTCGGCAATATCCCGGCAGGGCGGGGGCGCGTCGGGGCGGGCGCGCATTTCCCTGACCAGGGCGATCAGGGCGGTGCCCAGCATGGCATTCATGAAAATAAGGTGGGCGAAGAAGGTCAGGATAAGGAGAAACTCGAAAAAACCCCAGGGCGCCGGAATGGTGTCGGGGGTGGGGATAAGATTGGCTGGGTCCATGGCTGGGCTCCTTGGGGATAAAGTTTCTTCAAGTCGCGGCTAAAGATACCTTTGTCATGGTGGATTGGCAAAATGGCATTAGTGGCACGTGGCGTAAGGCCGTAAGGGAAAGGGCAGAGGGGGAACGGACCATTATTTTGTCCAGTGTTTTAGTATAGCATGAAAATGATTTTTAGATCGGTTTTCAGGAAAAATTTCGGCAGAACAGGGGCATGCCGGGAACTGGGGAAATGTCCGGAGTTGTAAAGAAGATAAAATGAGATAATAGGAGTAATATGGAGCTATGAAGAGAAATTGATGATGTTTAGTGGTTAATGAAATGTTGTCTTTTTCTTGTGGTCAGGGTGTAACCGTATGGAATTTTGCGCTTTTTGAAGCCGACGGCAAAAGGGGCGAAATATCCAGTCGTTAGAAGGTATTCCGGGGATTATTGGCCGTTTATCCGGGGTTATAGGCTGTTGAAAACTTGCGGAGCACCGAGGGGAAAATTCCTTGAGACCGGTTTTGACAGGTGGCAGGGTTTTCCTTTAAAAAAACGGACAGAAATTATCCCAGCGGTCTCAATTCGCTTTAATCGATTATTTTTTCGTGACTGAATTAGGGGAAAAAAATGTTTTGGCAGCGAGTTAAGAGTGTTTTGTCGCAGAAGTTTTCCGATCACGATTTCAAACTGTGGATCGAACCCCTGCAATGCGTGCATGACGATGCGCAGAGCATTCAACTGGCTGGACCTGATCCGTATTTTTGTTCCTGGATCAAAGATAATTTTTTGACTGATATTCAGGCGGCCTTGCAGGATGTTGGCTTTACCGGCAAGGGGGTGCAACTTTCGGTGAGCCAGGCCAGTAAGGCGCAGGCTCTTTTGCCGGAACCGGAAAGGAAACAGAATCAGCTCCGGTTGCCCAGCATGCCGGTGGCCCGTTCCGCGGTCCGGACCCTGCACCCGCGCTATGTCTTTGACGAGTTCATGGTCGGCGAGTCCAACGCCTTGGCCTATTCGGCCTGCGAGGCTATGGCCAACGGCGATGCCACCCTGAGCCCCTGCCTGTTTATTGAAGCGGGAACGGGGCTGGGAAAAAGCCATCTGACCCATGCGGTGGCCCATCATATCACCAGTCATTCTCCCGGCACCCGGCTGCATTATGTGACCTCCCAGCAGCTTACTTCCGAAATGGTGCGCAGCATCAAGAATAACACCATGGAGCATTTCAAGGAAAAATATCATCACCAGTGCGATGTGCTGCTGATGGAGGATGTGCAGTCCCTGGCCGGTCGGACCAAAACCCAGGCAGAGCTGGCCGAGGCCCTGGATGTCCTGATGGATTGCGGGAAAAGAGTGATCTTCACCGGGGCTATTTCCCCGCGCCATATCCCGGACATGGATGACGGGGTGCGCTCCCGGCTCTCCTCCGGGCTGATTACCACCATCAATCCTCCGGACCGGCGGACCCGTTGTCTGATCATCGAGCGCAAGGCCCGCAACAACAAACTGGCCCTTTCCGGAGAGATTATCGAGTTTCTGGCCGACCGGATCCACGGCGACATCCGGCGGGTGGAAAGCGCCATTATCGGCCTGAAGGCCAAGGCCTCCCTGCATAAAATTTCGCCGAACCTGGATATGGCCAAGGAGATTGTCGCCGGAATCATCGGGCAGCGGCAGGAGTTGTCCGCGGTGCTGATCCGTAATTTCGTGGCCGGTCAGTTCAATGTCTCCATTGAAGAGATGCAGTCGAAGGACAGGAAAAAAACGATCGTCTTTCCCCGGCAGGTCTCCATGTATCTAGCCAGGAAACTTACCGAGGAAGCGTTGTCCGAGATCGGCAAGGCGTTTAACCGGGATCATTCCACAGTGGTTCATTCCATCCGGGTCATCACCGAGGCCATTGTCCGCAGCGGCAGCATCCGGGGGCAGGTGGAGCATCTGGTGGCGCGCCTGAAGAATCAGGGGTAAGGAGAAGAGGAAAGGGCCAGGGGTTAGGTTATCCCCTGGCCGCCGCCAGAAACACCATCAGAAATAAACCGGTCTTACTTCGGGTTCCGGTCGTATCCCCCCTGTTTGCAGCAGTATTTTGTCGGCCACCATCTTGGCTGTCTTCATCATGTCGTTCATGCCGATGCCTTCCCAGCCAAAGCCGCAGAGATGCAAACCGTCCAGCCTTTGTTCCAGGGAATCCTTCCAGGCCAGCAGCGCGGGGTAGCCCATTTCCAGTTGGGGGATACCGCTGTCGCCGCGCAGAACCCGGCTGAAGCAGGGGGGCTCGGGCAAAGTGATCAGCTGCCGGAGATCATCATAGACCCGGCTGACCAGTTCATCGTCGGCCAGCTCCAGCCGTTCCGGATGGCGGCGGCCTCCGACCAGAGCCTCCATCAGCACCCGGCCTTCGGGGGCGCGGCCGGGAAACATCCGGGTTGAAAAAAGGGCTCCCATGGCGAAGCGCTTTTCCCGTTCAGGGGCCAGATAGCCGAAGCCGAATGGCACTTGCGCCTTGTCCGTGAAGCCCAGGGCCACCGTGGCGATGCTGGCGGTGGGGAGGGCGGCCAGGGGCGGGGCATGGGCGGCCAGCAGGGTCAAGGCGCGGTTGACCGGCAGAGCGACAATGACGGTGGCCGCCCGGTAGGTTTTGGCCCCGGTGTGTATCTCCCAGTCTTCGTTTCCGCGGCTGATGGCCCGCACCGGGCTGTGAAAAAGAATATTCGCTTCTGTTGCCAGGGTTGTGATGAGCTGTTCCATGCCCTGGGGAAAGCTGGTCATGGCCGGCAGCACCCCCGCTCCCCTTTTTTTCTTGAGCAGCCCTTTGAGTACCGAGCCCGCTTCCTTTTCCAGGGCGCGGACTCCCGGCATCACTCCATCGATGCTGAGGCGTTCATAATCCCCGGCAAAGGTGCCGGTGATCGCGGCATCAACCAGGGGCAATATTTCAGGGCCGAAGCGGTATGCCGCCCACTGGCCGACGCTTTGTTCCTCGGTCCGCGGCTTTTTGAAAAGATCGCCCAGCAGCCGTATTTTACCCAGAGAGGATAACAAGGGAGTCTTGAGCAGGGCGGGAGGACTTTGCGGCAGCTGCACCAGCCGCCCGGCATGACAGACATAGCGGACAAAGCTGCCCAGGGGCGCTTTCTGGGCGATGCGGTCCAGACCGGTTTCCTTAAGCAGGGTGCGGCTGGCCGGGTTGTTGTCCAAAAAGCCATGCGGCCCCCATTCGGCCAGATAGCCTTGTTCACTAAAGGAGCGCACCGCACCGCCGGGACGGCCATCCTGCTCAAGAATTAGGATGTCTGTTCCCGGCGCGCTTCTGTGCAAAAAATGGGCGGCGCTTAAGCCGGAAAGGCCTGCGCCGACAATGATTATTTCGTGTATTTCCGGCATGGATCGCATATCCTCGGTTGAGGGAATCGGTTGGGAAACTTAGGAGCCGTCACTGAATAACTTGCTCAGTTCAGCTCAATCCTTTACGGCTTCTTTCACCCAAAGGGCATAAGTTTCGTTTGAGCAGGCAAGCTGCTCAACTCAGCTTTATGCCGTTTTGGCTATTGTGAATGGCGGAGTTATTTTGTACGAACGGCTTATCTCCGCCGGGTGTTGGGGCAGGTTGCCCTCTTCAGGGGGTTATGATATATGTTAGAAGGCATTTTGTCGGATTCTCATCTCTGTGATTTGCGTAATTTTACCCTATATTGCAAGAGGCAGGAATGAAAAAAAAACAACCGCAAGGGTGGTTCGGCGGCAGAATACTTGTTTTTCCCTCAATGGTGTCGTGAAAAGAATGCAACCCGCAGATTCTCGACCGGTGAAGGTTCTCATCCTTTTTTATTCATTCAGCGCCCAGACCAGCACCCTTGTGCACCGGCTTGGCGCCGGTCTGGAGGCGCAAGGGGTACAGCTGACCTATGAGCGGCTGCAGCCCCTCACTCCTCGCCATTTCCCCATCGGCACGATGCCGGCCACCCTGTTCATGATGCTCAGCACTTTTCTGCGGGTGAGGATTCCCATCCAGCCGCTGCCCCCCAACTGCCGGGAACGCTACGATCTGATCGTCCTGGCCGGCCCCACCTGGTCCTATAATCCCAGCGGCCCGGTTCTCTCTCTGCTTGACCGGGATGGGGCAAGGCTTTTTGCCGGCCAGCAGGTTCTGCCGCTGATTTCCTGCCGGGGCTACTGGCGGATGCACTGGCTGAGTCTGCGCTGGCAGCTTCAGCGATGCGGGGCCAGGGTGGTCAACCGGATGATTTTTGCCCACCCCAACAAGGAGCCCTGGCGGACCATCGGGGTATTTTTGAAACTTGCCGGCCGGGTGCCGGAACGGAGCAGATGGCTGGGTCGATTTTATCCGCGTTACGGGCATAGCCGGGAGCAGCAGGATCAGGCCTTCGCTTTTGGCGAGCTCATCGGCCAGGCGCTCAAGCGCGGGAGTTCCCTGACTGATCTCTCTTTTGCCTCTGGCCGGGTCGGGCAGGACGGAGCTTAACCCGGCCTTCAGAATTCAATGCCCTTTTGGGCCTTGATCCCTTTTATAAAGGGATGCTTTATGGCGCGCATCTCGGTGACCAGATCCGCGTAGTCGATGAGCCCCGGGCTGGCATCGCGGCCGGTGATAACAAGGTGCAATCGTTTGGGCCGCTTACGCAACAGGTCGATAATCTTTTCTTCCGGAACCAGGCCGAAGCCGATCAGGTAGGTGAGTTCGTCGAGAACGATCAGATCGTAGGCGTCGCTCAAGATTTTTTCCTTGGCGAGTTCCCAACCTGCCAGGGCCGCTGCTTTCACGGTTTCCATCTCCTGCTGCCAGGTGAAGCCGGTTCCGGCGAGATGCAATTCAATCCGACCGGGAAAGGCGGAGGCGAAGGCGAGAGCTTCGCCGGTTTTGGCCTGCCCCTTGATGAATTGAATGATGCAGACCTTCAGCCCCTGGCCCGCCGCCCGGAGCGCCTGCCCGAATGCCGCCGTGCTTTTTCCCTTGCCGTGCCCCGTATTAATGATAACCAGGCCTTGTGCCGTCATGGTTTGCCTCATGGAGTATCGACGCTCTGCCCTGCTTCCGGGAAGAGGGTGGCGGGCGAATAGTGAGTGGTGCGAAATTTTTCCAGCTGCCGGCGGTAAAAATCTTTGTGCTTCCCTGCCTTGGCCAGGGCTTCCTCTTCGAGGGTCAGAGCCTCTTCCCGCCTGTCGTTTGCCCAATACGCCGTGGCCAGGGTGTCGAGCACCTGGGGAGTTCTTTCTGCTGCCGCCGCTTTTTGCGCTAGGCGCAGAGCCCTTTCGGGATTGCGCAGCCCTGGCTCTTTGGCGGTTAGGAGGAGCCAGGCCAGATTGTTCAAGGCTTCCTGGTTGGCGGGGGCAAGGAGCAGCGCCTGTTCGTAGGCGTTGCGGGCGGCCTGTTCCTGGTTGCGGCTGTATTGCAGATCGCCCAGGAGCTGAAACCAGAGGCCGTTGTCCGGCTGGTCCCGTATTTTTTGCCGGATGAGCGCTTCGGCAAATCTGATTTTGGCTGTCTCGTCCAAAAGGTCCGGGGGCAGGGAAAAGGCGGCCAGGGCACCGGTGAGCATGACCAAAGCGTAGAGGGCCAGGGCCAGGTGAACCTTGCGGTGATGGCGGGGGATCAAGGCCGGATCTTTTTCGCAGCCGCGCAGATAGTCGATGCGCTGTCCCAGGCCGAAGTGGTGCCAGCTGGGCATTTCCCGGATATTGCCGCCGAGCAGGGCGATCTTTTCAAAGACCCGGACCAGGGGAGAGGCGTGTCCCATGGCGTTCAAGGCATACAGATCCGCCTGCCGTTCAAAGTTACGCATGAAAAAGCCAAAGATGAAGCGGAAATAGCCCAGCATCAGGGCAAAAAGAATGAGAGCGCCGGTCAGGGCCAGGATCGTTTCTGGAGAGGTTCCGGTCAGGGCGATCAGCTGGTAAAAAAGATCCGCGCTTAGCATGAGCAGTAGCAGAGGGGCGACACTCACCTGGGTCAGCAGGCCAAAACCGAAAAAGAGAAACAGATAGAGCTGGAGATGGAAGCGTTTGACATGTCCCAGTTCATGGGCCATGACCGCTTCCATCTCCTCCGGGGTTGTGGCCTCGAGCAGGGCGGGAGTAACAAGGAGATAGCGGAAGCGACCGGTGAGGCCCATGACCCCCGCGGTCAGCATGCGGCCCTCAAAGAGCGGCCAGAGCAGGATATCGGCAAACCGCAATCGCTGGGCGTGGCAGAACTCTTCAATCCGTTGCCTGGTCGGCCCCTTGGGGAGAGGCGTGCAACCCCAGAGACGGATAATGGCCAGGGGCAGAAAAAAGATCAGGCCGAAAAGAGAAAGCACTACCAGGCTGGGTTCACCCCAGGGCGAGGCAAGAAATTCTTGCAGCCGAGGAAAGGGGGCAAGCTGGATAAGGTCGAAAAGGGTGGAGATGATCAGCCAGGGCAGGAGAATGGCGAGATTGATCTTGAGGTTTGCCGCCACAAATGAGCGGGCGGCAATGGCTTTGGCAAAGAGGTGCTGATAGCTGGGAAGCCCGGCCAGCCAGATAAGGCAGAGATAGCCGAAAAAGAGAAAAATTCCTGCCAGATGGGCAAGAACCGGGAGTTCTTCGGCAAGCGGCAGACGGCTCAGGTAGTAGCGGCCTTCAAGCAGAAAGATATCCACGGCCAGAAAAACGATGGCCAGGATGGAGAGCCGTTGTTCCACGGCAAAATAACGGAGCGCCGTGGTGGAGTGATTGCGGCGAAAAAAATAACGGGCCAGCTGGTTGAACAAAACTCCTTTGCCGAGAAAGAGCAACAAGACGGGGGGCCAGGGGATCTGGGACTGCTCCGGCATGGGCCCGGTGGTAAGAATCAGGATGACTGCCAAAAAATAGATGAGATTGTTGTACATTAAAGTCGATTATAAGTCTGGCCGGAGATCCTGGCGTTGTGCTCCTGATATTGTTGGAGCAGGTCACGCAACTCATTTGGTGCAAAGATTTGTTTTTCCAGAAAAAATTCGCCAAATTTTTTCTGGATTCGCTTCTGATGGGCAATGAGCATCTGGATCTGGGGCTCGGACAGCAGCCCCAAATCCATGGCGGTCTGGCCAAAGGGCTGCAATATCGGACGGTTGCGGAGGATATGGAGTACCTCCGCCTCGTTGAGCAGGCCAAAACGCAGGCCGATTTCTCCCAGGCGCGGTCGTTCGGTGCGTTGCCAGATCAGGGCCTGGATGATGGTTCGCCAGTTGATCAGGCCGGAATAGTAGAGGAAATGGCCAAGAAGCAGGCGGCGGTTCGGCAGGGAGCCCTGGTAGAGGCTTTCCGTATTCCAGAAAAAAGAAGGCTGACTGGAGGTGTTCCGGAAATCGGCCTTTGTCTGGGTGTCGGTTCTGGGTTGCTGGCGGGGGCCGGTTTGCCCCTGGTGCGGCCTTTTTGCCTGCCAGGGGCGATAGGTTTGATAGGTTTTGGCCTGTGCCGGGCTGGCCGGCTGGGTTCGAGGCGGCGCCTGGCGTACCGGAAAAGGCAGGCAGTAACCTTTTTCCTTGGCGTCAAGAAAAGCAATCAGGTTTTCGTAGGCCTCCTGCACGGAGTGGAACAGATCGTGGCGTTGGCGTTGTACCAGGTCATTTTCCAGAGCGGCACGGTCCGGGTGGGTTTCCATGGCCCGTTTGCGGTAGGCGCTTTTGATGCCTGCGAGTTGAATATAGTCAAGGAATTCGCGGGAGATGGTGAGCTCCGGCCCAAAAATAATCTCGCAAGAGCGAAAGAGTTCTTTTTCCGCGGCAACTGTTTCCATGGCGCGCCCCGTACTCACTGGAGGTTAGATGAAAAATGAAAGCCGTACAGGCAATGCTCTTGGTTGGCGAACGGCTGGATTTTTCGCCAGGTGCCCCGCAGGGGAAAAATATGCCGGAAGGTAACTCCCATGTCCCGATATGGCCGTTTGTGATAAGATACACTCGCAAGAGAGCGGTAAGGATCGGCTGACAAACTGTTATTAAAGCTGAGTAGAGCACCTTGGCTGCTCATCCGAAACTTAGTTGATCATTTTTTGTGGATAAAACGGCAACAGCGTCACTCAGCGGCGCAAAGAGCTGTAACTTACGTCCATAATTGTATAAGCTATTTTGCAATAGTTCCCAGGTAATTAACAGTATTATCTGACAGATAACATCTTATTTTTTATTTGGGCTTCCAAGAAATTTTTATTGGCAACGGGGATTTCTGTTATGGATCAGCCAACCGGAACAGGGGGGCAAGGCGTGGACTCATCTTATTTTTTTCGTGATTTCAATATGATCCCGGCATGCTCAGAGCTGGAGGAGCTTGCCCGGGCGCCTTACGACCTGACCGCGCCCGGCGCTCTTTCTCCGGCAAGAATCAACCGTTACCGGAGCCATGCGGCCGGGCTTGATTTATTGTATTCCACCCAGCGGCTGGACGAGCCAGTGCTTGCCGCCCTGCAAAAGCTTGCCGAGCAGAGCGGAGCGGTAGCCCAATTTATGCTGATGAAAAAGGGTGCAGTGCTGAACCGGCTTGAGGGATACGCCAGCGAGGAGCGGCAGGTGCTGCATACCGCCTGCCGCGATATCTTTGCCCCGGGCAGCTTGGCGCCCGCGGCCTCTGCCCGGGCCAAAGCCGAACTGGAAAAGCTGGCCGATTTTTTGGCAGCCCTTGACGCAGGGGCTATTGTCAACGAGGCTGGCGAGTCGTTCACCGATCTGGTCCAGGTGGGGATCGGCGGTTCCGACCTTGGCCCCCGGGCCTTGTCCCTGGCCCTGGCCGCCTATAAAATCCCCGGCCGACGGGTGCATTTTATCAGTAATGTGGACCCCGATGATGCCGCCGCCATCCTGAGCGGGCTTGATCTTGCCAGAACCCTGGTGAATGTGGTGTCGAAAAGCGGCTCCACCCTGGAAACCCTGACCAACGAAGAGCTGGTCCGTCAGGCTTACAGCGAGGCGGGGCTGGAGCCGAGTCGCCATTTTCTGGCGGTTACCGGCAAGGGCTCGCCCATGGACAACCCCGCCCGGTATCTCCGCTCTTTTTACATGTTCGACTCGATCGGCGGCCGTTACAGCGCGACCTCCATGGTCGGCGCGGTGATGCTCGGCTTCGGCCTTGGATACCCGCAGCTTCTGGAGATTCTCCGGGGGGCCAATGCCATGGACCTGGCCGCGGAAGAACCGGACATCCGTCGCAATCCTGCTTTGCTGCTGGCCCTGCTGGGCATCTGGAACCATAATTTTCTCGGCTGCGACACCCTGGCCATTCTGCCATACAGTCAGGCGCTGGTCAGGTTTACCGCCCATCTCCAGCAATGCGACATGGAAAGCAACGGTAAATCCGTGACCAGGCAGGGCAAACCCCTGGCCTGGAAAAGCGGCCCCATCATCTGGGGCGAGCCGGGCACCAACGGTCAGCATGCCTTTTACCAGCTGATCCACCAGGGAAGCATAATCGTTCCCGTCGAATTCATCGGCTTTCGCCAGAGCCAGCATGGCCGCGATCTGCTCATCGAACAGACCACCTCCCAGGAAAAACTGGTGGCCAACCTGCTGGCCCAGGCTCTAGCCCTGGCCGCCGGCCATGCCGACGAAAATCCCAACCGGAGCTTTGCCGGAAACCGGCCCAGCGCCGTGCTGCTGGCGGACCGACTGACCCCGTACACCATGGGCGCGCTGTTGGCCCTCTATGAGGCCAAGGTGGTGTTTCAGGGGTTTATCTGGAACATCAACTCCTTTGATCAGGAGGGGGTGCAGCTGGGGAAAAAACTGGCCACCCGCCTGCTCGCCCATTATGCCGGGCTGCGGCGGGATTCCGGGTACAGCGGCGAAGCGGGGGATGCAACGGGATGGGCGCTGCTTGAGGCTGCCGGGATGCTTGGCAAGTGACAAGTGACCCGTTCAGCATTATAGATAAATTGTCGTGCTTAGCAGTAATTTAATCTGGGGGGTGTCCCTAATTTCTCCAACATCTCCATTGCCTTTAAAGCTCGCGACGCATCAAGACCGCGCGCAAGGCGACATCAGGTTGAAGTTCGATATCGATTTCGCAAATGTTTTCGAAGCCTAATGCGGAGTAGAACTTCTCTGCGTTAAGGCTAGAGTAACACTCAAAGGCGATCACGCCGCCTGAGCGCGCAGCGCTTTCGCAAAGACGATAAATGGCCCGTCCGACACCACGTCTTGTCCAACCCGGATGCGTCGCGAAGTGCCGTATGTGCCCCATGTGACGCTCGACAGCTCCTGTTCCAGGTCGTTCCAGGGTCCAACCGCCGCAACCAATCACGCCCCCTGTCGACAGTTCGGCCACGTAGTATGTGCCGGAGCCCAGTAGGGACGGGTTCGATTTAGTCATCAACTTCAGCGCAGGAGTGAGCAACTCATTATCGTAGGATGACGCCATGAGCTTGGGATAGGACACCTGGAGTAACCTGTCGACAGCTGCAGCGTCCTTCTGACTCGCAACCCTCACTTCATATTCCAATTTCATCGCTCCGATCTACCATTGAAAAGTCGCGCATAACGCCGCCATTGAGCGGCCTAAGCCATGAGCGAAGTTCGCTGGCGAAGGTCCGTCTCGAATGGCATGTTAGGTATAGTGCTTGGCCATGAAGTCGCGAATATCGCGCAGCATAGACTCTACGTCCGTCTTCTCGAATTCGGTCCATTTGCCGTGGGCCGCACTGTTCCGCAAATCGGCGATTGACGTGATTCTTTTTTGCACAAGCTTCGTGTAGACCCCTTTCTTCGCGAGTTCAGAGTTCATCCAGTCAAGCTTTGGGTTGTTGGGTAGCGTCACGGCGTTCGCTTGGCAAAGCTTGCGTAATCCGTCCTCAAGAACACTACCCGCAACCACGGCTGCGGGCTGGAAGTAACCTGCCCCCAAGAGGTGTTCTGCTTGCTCTAAGAATTCATCGAACAGTTCGGCCTCTACCAGCCTCTTGATTGATAAAAGGCCGTCCGATTCGTAGTCATCCTTCGCGGCGAGTAGGACACCAAAGGCCTGCTCGACATTGGACCATTTCGGGTAGGACGGAAACTGTTCTTTGATGCGTAGGTAGTGTGCGCGGTCCTCACCAAATACCCTGGAAAGTAGGTTGAGGCAACTCGTGAACCACTGGTTTGCCAGCTGGACATCAATGAAGTCGCCCGTGATGTGGCCCGGCGAGGGTGCGCGACGAGTGGTTAGAACCTTTCTTCCAAGCGCAATCAATTCGTCGAGGCGGGCAAGAATCTTGGCGTCAACGGTCACAGTGTCTCCTGCTATGCCTATCAGTAATTATATGGTTTCCCGATAACTACGAGGCTGAAAAAATATTGGCGCGAGTCTACGGCCAAGTAGCCTGTTCCCTAACCTGATAACCCCGCATTCCTCGGGTTATCAAGAAATCGCATAAGCGAAAAATTCTCGGCAAGCTCATCCGGGACGCACGATTGCTTTTCGCCTAGTGCGATAGTATGTGACAGGATCGGGAAAGTCAAAAAGAAAACTTGCTGGGGCAGGGCAAGCGGGCACGTATTCGTCGTGCACTGGAGGGGGATCAGCGGTACAGCAGCTCGAAGCGTTCCCAGAAATCAGGGAATGATTTGACCACGCACCCTTCCCCTTCGATCCGGACCCCCGGCACCCGCAGCCCGGCCACGGCAAAGCTCATGGCTATGCGGTGGTCGTGGTAGGTGTCGATCTCGGCACCATGGAAAGGGGGGGCGTCGGCATTGCCTTCGATAATCATGGCGTCGGCCCGCTCCTCGGCCCGGACCCCGAGTTTGGCCAGCTCGGTGACCATGACATGGAGGCGGTCGCATTCCTTGATCCGCAGATGGGCGATATTGTTGATCACCGTCCGCCCCTTGGCAAAAGCGGCTACCACCGCCAGGGTGGGGACCACGTCCGGGCAGTCGCCCATGTCCACCTCTACCCCGCGCAGCTCCTTGCTGCCGGTTACGGTAATCCCCGCGGCGGAACGCTCCACCGCACAGCCCATCCGGGCCAGGATCTCCACCAAAACTGCATCCCCTTGTAAAGAAAGGGAGGGCACATTGGCCACCGTCACCCTGCCGCCGGTCACCGCGGCGGCAGCCCAGAAGTAGGAGGCGCTGGAGGCGTCGCCTTCCACCGCATATTCCCTGGCCTGGTAACAGCCCTGGGGGATGAGGAAGTGGTTGAGCTCGGGGCTGGCGGTTACCTCAATGCCGAAATCCCGCATCACGGCCAGGGTCATGCTGACATAGGGTTTGGACAGAACCTCCCCCGCCACCAGGAGTTCGGCGGGCTGTTCGGCATAGGGCGCGACCAGCAGAAGGGAGGAGAGATATTGGCTGCTTTTCCCTTCCGGAAGCAGGGTTTTGCCGCCCTTGATCCCGTTGGCCTTGATGACGACCGGCGGGCAGCCAGTGTTGTGGAGGCTGCGGATCTCGACCCCCCAGCCGGACAGGGCCTCCATCAGGGGCTTGATCGGCCGCTCGTGCATGCGCTGGTCGCCGTTGATGGTGAAGGGGCCGTGGCCGAGGGCCGCCACCGAGGTGAGAAAGCGGGTGGCGGTGCCGTTGTTGCCCAAGAATATTTCTTGCGCCGGGGCGGCGATGGCCCCGCCTTTACCCTGCACCCGCCACTGCTCCGGGCCGGTCGTAACGGTGAGGCCCATGGCCGCCAGGGCCTGGGAGGTATATTCGGTGTCCTCGCTGGCCAGGGGGTATTGGAGGATGCTTTCCCCGTTGGCCAGGGCCGCGGCAATGAGGGCCCGCTGGGTCAGGCTTTTGGAGCCGGGCACGGTGAGGGTGGTGTCGGTGGTGGCAAGGGGGCGGATTTCTTTCATGTGGTTGCGGTCGTTAAGAGTTGCAGCCGAGGCTGGTGAGCAGGCTTTGGCGCATTACTTCCAGCGGGGCCTGCCTGCCGGTCCAGAGTTCAAACTGGGCCGCGCCCTGATAGAGCAGCATGGCCAGGCCGTCGATGGTCTGGCAGCCCGCCTGCTCGGCTTCCTGCAGCAAGCGGGTTGCCAGGGGAGCATAGACGATGTCCATGACCACTCTGAAATTGACCAGGGCCTCTTTGGCAATGGGCAGCAGTTCCTGTTGGGGGGCCATGCCCAGGGAAGTGGCGTTGACCAGGGCATCCCCCCGGGCGGTGGCGGCCTCGGTCAGGGGCAGCCAAGGGCAGCCGAGCAGCTTGGCCAGGGCCTGGCCTTTTTCCGGGGTCCGGCTGGCAATGGTGAGCGAGGCCCCGGCTTCAAGCAGGCCAAAACCGATGGCCCTTGCCGAGCCGCCGGCGCCGAGGAGCAGGACCGAGGAGCCTTGCAGTTGGATTTTTTCGCCCAGAGCTCGGTTGGCCCCGAGCCAGTCGGTATTGGCCCCGTGGATGGTGTTGCGGTCGATGACCAGGGTGTTTACCGCGCCGATTTTTTCGGCGACCGGGTCGAGGGAATCAAGATGTTCGAGCACCGCCTGCTTGTGGGGGATGGTGACGCTAACGCCCTTGACGCCGAGGGCGCGGAAGCCGGTCAGGGCCTGGGCCACATCCTGCACGGCAAAGGGAAGATAGACCTTGTTCAGGCCAAGGGCGGCAAAGGCTGCGTTGTGCATGGCCGGACTCAGGCTGTGGGCGACCGGGTTGCCCATGATCCCGTAGAGTTCGGTGGCGCCGTTAATCTCCATGGCCTAGTTCCGTGAAGATGCGGCGCAGGGCCGAGGCGGGCAGCTGGCCGGGCGCGGTGGCCTGGCCATGATCCGGGGCGGCGTAGGTCATGTAGCCGCCCAGATCGGTGGTGGCCACCCGGCTGATCATGCCGCGCGGCCCCATGCAGAAGGCGATGAGGGGAAAGCCCAGCTCGGCCGCCAGTTCCTGCAAGGCGAGAACCCGGAAGACATCCTGAAAGCAGCGGGCCGTGGTGACGATCTTGCCGATGTCGGCGCCGCTCCGGCATTGGCGCTGAAAGATTTCGTTTAAGGCCTGCCTGGAGGCGGTGCACTTGAAGTCGTGCCAGGAGACGATGGTCCGGCAGTTGTTCGCCCGGGCCGCCTCAATGAGTTCGCTCGCCAGGGTGGAATCGGTGTTGAGTTCGAGGTCAATATAGGCAGCCCCGGATTCGGCGGCTTTTTTGAGCAGACCGATCCGTTCTTTTTCCTCGTTGGCGCAGTTGCCGCCTTCCCAGGTGGGCCGGTTGGTGAAGAGCAGGGGTTTGGCAAGACTATTCAGAAAGAGCGGGATGTCCGGATTTGTCAGGCTGTCCAGGCGAATCTCGATGACATCGGCAACCGGTTCCGATTCCGCGGCCAAGGTCAGCGCCTCGGCCTGGGTGGCTGCGGCAATCGAGACGCAGAGGCGGCGTACGGCACTGGTAGTGACATTCAGCATTGGTTGCTCCGGGGGAAAGGGCTTTAAAAAAACTATAAAATAACGGCGAATGCTCTCATAATATACCCAAAGGGCATAAGTTTCGTTTGAGCAGGTAAGCTGCTCAACTCAGCTATAATGAAACGCAAAACTATTCCATCGCGGAACGCTTGTCAACAGGCATGAGCAGGGCTTGTCTGCCTAGGAGACGGAGAATGTACCGATTGTTTGTCGCCATTGATCTGCCGCCGGACATCGTGGCCCATCTGCAGGAGATCTGTTACGGGGTGGTGGGCGCCAGATGGGTGCAACCGGAACAGCTGCACCTGACCCTGCGCTTTATCGGCGAGGTGGATGGCGGACTCTTCCGGGAGATCAAGGAGGGGCTGGTCGAGCTTAAGACGGAGGGTTTTGCCCTGCAGGTCAAGGGATTGGGGTTTTTCCCGCCGAGAAAGACTCCCAGGGTACTCTGGGCCGGGGTTGCGCCGGGGAAGCAGGTCTGCGCTTTGCGCCACAAAATAGACAACTTCCTGCTTGGCCTGGGGCTTGCCCCGGAGGGCCGCAAATTTTCCCCGCATATCACCCTGGCCAGGCTACACGATACCCCGCTTGCCAGACTGAGCCGCTTCCTGGCCGGCAACAACCTTTTTGCCACGGCAGAGTTTCCGGTTTCCGAGTTTCACCTCTACTCCAGCGAATTGACCGCCAAGGGCGCATTTCACACCATCGAGGCGAGTTATTCTCTGGGGAGTCAGATGACCCGGAAGACATAGGACTTATTGGCCCTATAGGTCGGAGGGCAATCAGCTCAAGGGGGGTTAGCCAAGAGTCATCAGCACCACGGCGTGGGCGCTGATCCCTTCCTCGCGGCCGGTATAACCCATCTTTTCCGTGGTGCTGGCCTTGAGATTAATGGCTGCGGGTTCAACCCGGCAGGCCTCGGCGAGAATCTTGCGCATGGCTGGAAAATGGGGGGCGAGCTTGGGTTGTTCGGCCACCACGGTGATATCGGCATTGACCAGACGAAAATGTTTTGCCGCAGCCAGCCCGATCACCTGCGCCAGCAACTTGATGCTGGAGATTCCCTTGTACTGCGGATCGCTGTCCGGAAAATGGCGGCCGATATCGCCTTCGCCGCAGGCGCCCAAGATGGCATCGCACAGGGCGTGGCTGAGGACATCGGCATCCGAGTGGCCCAGCAGCCCCAAGGTATGGGGAATCTCCAGGCCGCCCAAAATCAGCGGCCTGCCCGCGACCAGACGGTGGGCGTCAAAGCCATGGCCGATCCGCATCTGCCGGGCTGGTTGTTTATGCATGAGAATGGCCTCCGCCATGCGCAGATCATCCGGACGGGTGATCTTGAGGTTGGTTTCCGAGCCTTTCAGCATCATGACCGGCCAGCCGCCGTGTTCGAGGAGGGAGGCCTCATCGGTGCCGACAAAGGAGTCCTGGTCCGCCCTGGCAAAGGCTTCTTTCAGAAGGGTAGTGCGGACAACCTGGGGGGTTTGCGCCTGCCAGAGGGCTTCGCGCCCCACCGTCTGGCTGATGCTGGTGTCCGCGGCCACGGCCTTGAGGGTGTCCTTCACCGGCACCCCCAGGATCGCGGCGCCATGGGCGGCCGCCGCCTCAAGGCAGCGCTGGATATCCGCAGGGTCGATGAGGGGGCGGGCGCCGTCGTGTACCGCCACCAGGGGAGAATCTTCCGGGACCAGGGCCAGGCCGATGCGCACCGAATCCTGGCGGAGCTTGCCGCCGCTTACCACCGTGCAGTGGTCGGTCAGCTGGTAACGGGCCAGGAGGTCGCAGGTCAGCGCCCGGTGTTCCGCCGGGGCCACCACGATAATGGCACCGATGGCGGGAACCTGACGAAAGGCGCGGATGGTATGGATCAGGAGGGGAACGCCGAGCAGTTCGCTGAACTGCTTGGGGGTGGAGGTTCCCATGCGCAGGCCTGCGCCACCTGCGGCAATGATCGCTGTTGCTGTCTGCATGTCGTAAAGATAAAAAAAGGGGAGTGGGTTGTAAGCCGGATTCTGTACCCCTTTGCAGGGGCCATGATCATTTCTCTATGGATGCCGGTTGCCCGGCATCTCTTGCAACCTACCCGGAAGCCTCGGGCGGGCCGCCCTCAAACGCTTCCCTATTTGGTTTTGCTCCAGGAGGGGTTTGCCGTGCCTTCCGTGTCGCCACGCAAGCGGTGGGCTCTTACCCCACCTTTTCACCCTTACCGGTTGCCCGGCGGTTTGTTTTCTGTGGCACTTTCCTCGGGGTCGCCCCCAGTTCGGGTTACGAACCTCCTTGCCCTGCGGAGTCCGGACTTTCCTCTGGCGGCTAACATCCCGCCAGCGACCATGCACCCACTCCCCACACTGAGACAACTATAAGCAGGACCGGAAAAGGTCAAGGCTTTTCGACTGGTTGGCCTCTTACAATCCTGCGGTGTTCCTGTATATGCAGCCGGCGGCCTTATTCTTCCTCGGTTTCCGGCTGGTGAAACATGATCCGGTGACAGGTGGGGCAGGAAATGAGTTTGTCTTCCTTCATCAGCTCATTATACAGCTGCGGCGGGATGTTCATGAAGCAGCCCCGGCAGACGCTGTTGGTCACCGCCACAACCGCCAGACCGTTTCGTTTGTCCCGGATGGCAGTGTATTTTTTCAACAAGCTGGCGGATACGTCGCTGGCCTTGCTTTCGCGGACTTTCAGAATCTTGCTTTTTTCCGCATCGCATTGGTTGATTTTTTTCTCAACCGCCGCGACGTCCTCGGCAAGCATTTTTTCATCCTCGGCGCAGATCCTGGTTTCTTCTTCGATCTGCGCGGCCAAGGCTTCGATCTGTTCCATCAGCTGAACAACCGCTTCTTCCCTCTGAGTGTTCGTTTTTTTGCTGTCTTCCGTTTCCTTGAGGATGCTCTGGTATTCGCGGTTGGTCTGGACATTCATCATTTTGCCCTGCCGGTCTTTGATCCGAACCGCCTCGTCTTCCAGTTCGGCATCAAGTTCCCGGCGGCGTTGTTCGTTGGCGGCGATTTTTTCGTTTAACTGGGCAATGGTGTCTTTGTGGCCGTCGAGGCTGGCGCGACGGCTGTCAATTTCGGCGCCGCTGGCCGCAATTTCCTTGTCCAGCGTGCTGATTTTTTGATCAATGGCCTGGAGTTCCCTGAGATGTGAGATGTTTGCTTTCAATGGTGCTTCCTCAATGGTTCTATGGGTTGACAGAATATGGGTTTGTTATCATGCAGGACAGCCCAGTGCATGGGATTGCCCTGTTTTGCGGTGGTTAAAATGGTCGGGGTAAATCCCTGGTCCGCACAGGATTTCTTAAGGATTTTTGCCAGGACCGGCACGATGAGGTTTTCGGTTGGGTAATGGCCGGCGTCAATCACGCAGAAACCTGCGCCTTCAGCCCAGCGGGCTACGCTGTGTTTTACCTCGCCGGTAATATAGACTTGGGCGCCCATGGCCCGGGCTGTTTCGGCCAGCTCGGAGCCGCTGCCTCCGCAGAGGGCCACGGTATGAATGGTCTCCGGCAACAGGCCGGCAATCTGGATTCCCGGCGCCGCCAGGGCGGTCAGCAACCGGCTGATGAATTGGCCGGAGTCCAAGGGCGCGGGCAGACTGCCGATTTTACCAAAGCCGGTATACTGTCCAGATGCGGCAGACTCCTGGCCGGTGAGCGGTCTGGTGTCGCGCAACCCAAGTTTTTCCGCCATGGCGTTGCTGACCCCGGCAGCCGCAAGATCGAGATTGGTGTGACAGGCGATGAGAGTAAGATCGTGGCGCAGGGCTGTTTTCAGCAGACGGCCTATAGGGGTATTGCCGGGGATTGTTTTCAGGGGATGGAAGATCAGGGGGTGGTGGGTGAGGATGGTGTTCAGGTTCTGCGCGAGGGCCTCGTGGATGAGGGCTTCGGTCGGGTCGAGTCCGATCAGGATCCCGGTGACCTGTTGCTCCGGATCCCCCACCATCAGCCCGACGTTGTCCCATGGTTCAGCCATGGCAAACGGGGCAATGGAGTTGAGGATCGAAAGAAGCGCTGTGGTGGAAAATTTTTTTTCCGGCATCCTTTGCTGGTGTCCGTGGGGCAGTCTAAGCCGTCGTTTGAAAATAAAAAAAGGTGCTAACCTTATCTGGTCGCACCTTCTGTCCGGAATTCTGCCTTGGTTTCCCAAAAGCATGTATTCGGCTGGCTTGATTTCTGTAGCGTGTCCAATGCATCCCTGCTTTGTCGATTCTGGCTTGGGGTGGTGGGCCTACCTGGATTCGAACCAGGGACCGACCGGTTATGAGCCGGTGGCTCTAGCCAGTTGAGCTATAGGCCCATAAATCTAATGAAAAACGAATCGTATAAGATAGCAGATACTTAATGATTGTCAATAATATTTGTGGCAACAATGGAGAATGAAAGAGATGCAGCCCCGCAAGGCATGAGCCCAGGGCTGGCCGGGCAAGAGAACAAAAGGGGTGGTAAAGCGGCTCGAGACAAGCTGCTCAACTCAGCTTTATCCGGCAAGCACGGCCGCCTTGAAGGTCTCGAAGCCGACCCTGTCCATGAATCGGCCCATCCGTTCGCCCTTCTTGCCGTTTTCCCTGAAATAGGTGATGATCCTCTCGCAGGTAGCCAGCGATTCTTCACTGGAAAGGGTTTCGCAAAGAATTGTGCCTATTCTGGCCCGGGAGGCGGCGTTGCCCCCGACCAGTATGGTCCAGCCCTTGGCCTTGCCGAACAAGCCCAGATCTTTTACCGAGGTCTCGGCGCACTGGTTGGGGCAGCCGGAAACCCCTATCTTCAGTTTGCCGGGCAAGGCGAGGCCATGATAGCGCTTGTCCAGCTCCCGGCCCATGGCCAGGGCATCCTGCATGCCAAAGCGGCAGAAAGTGTTGCCGGGGCAGGCCTTGATGCTGCGAACACAAAGGCCGACCGCGGCCCCGGGATTCATGTCGAGATCCTGCCAGGCCTGGTCGATATCCTCTTCCTTGAGGCCGAGAATGGCGATGCGTGCCGCGCTGGTGATTTTGAGGGAGGCTGATTGGTATTTTTCGGCGACCTCGGCAATTTTTCGCAGTTGCGCCGGGGTTACTTGGCCGAGGGGAAGATGGGGGACAATGGCATAGGTTTTGTCGCGTTGCAGTACCACTCCTTTTTCGCCATCGTTCAGCATGGGTATCTCCTTAGAAAGTAAAATATTTTTACGATAAAAAAAGGGATCAGCTGGTGAACCCTTTTGTCGTCTGTGTTAAAATTATAGCAGTTCTGTCTGCTAAAGAACAAAGGTGTGCAGGCAGAGCAGCGCATTTATTTTTATAAAAAAATAATGGCTCATCTGGAAAAGTCAATATCCGCAGTGCCGGGTGACAGACGCTCTGCGCCGCAAGCGGGTCGGTGGTGACGGGATAAGGGGAGGCCATAATTGTCTTATTTTTTAGAGAACATACGATGAATGAATCTTCCCTTTTTTTTCTTGCAGGGGCGGGGCTGGCCGGGTTGTGCGGCGGGGGGATCCTGGTTTGGCTGCTCATGCGGGGCCGTTTGGCAGGGCAACGCGTCCTGGCCGATGAGCGGGTGCAGCTGCGGGAGGCTCAGCTTGTTGATTTAGAACGGCGGTTGGCGGCAGGCGAGGAGGAAAAGGCCGGCCTGCGGCGGGAAAACGGGATGCTGCAGGCCAGGGTTGCGGAGCTTGCGGCAAGGCTTGAGGCGGAACAGCGCCAACTTAAGGAAAAACAGGAGCTTTTGCAGGAAGCCAGGCATGAACTGGCCAATGCCTTCAAGGCCGTGTCCGCTGATATCTTTCAAAGCAACAGCCAGCGTTTTTTAGAGCTTGCCCAGCAGACCCTGGCCAAGTTTCAGGAAAGGGGCATGGCAGATATGGAGACCAGAAAAAAGTCCATTCAAGAGCTGCTTTTGCCCATGCACGAATCCCTGAAAAAGGTTGATGATCAGATCAGGCAGGTGGAAAAGGAGCGGGTCGAGGCGTATGTCGGGCTGACCGAGCAGGTCAAATCTCTGGCCACCAGTCAGGTAAGGCTGCACGGAGAAACGGCCAATCTGGTCAACGCCCTGCGGAAACCCTCGGTACGTGGCCGCTGGGGCGAGATGCAGTTGCGGCGGGTGGTGGAGATGGCCGGGATGTTGGAATATTGCGATTTTGTCGAGCAGGGGTCGGTGGATACCGAGTCCGGCAGGTTGAGGCCGGACCTGATCGTCCGGCTGCCCAACGGACGGAATATCGTGGTTGATTCCAAGACCGCGCTGTCCGCCTATCTTGAGGCCATGGAGGCGGAGGATGACGAGACCCGTCAGGCCAGGCTCAAGGAGCACGCCCGGCAGGTGCGCACCCATCTGGGTCAGCTGGCCGGCAAGGCTTACTGGGAGCAGTTTCAGCCTTCGCCGGAATTCGTGGTTCTTTTTTTGCCCGGTGAGAATTTTTTCAGCGCGGCCCTGGAGCAGGACCCGCAATTGATCGAAGCCGGGGTGGCGCAAAAGGTGATCCTCGCTACGCCTACCACGCTGATTGCCTTGTTGCGGGCGGTTTCCTACGGCTGGCGGCAGGAAAAAATCGCCGAGCACGCCCAGATTATCGGCGAACTGGGGCGCACCCTCTACGAGCGGCTCGGCGTTTTGGGCGACCATTTTCACGACATGCGCAAGGGGTTGGACCGGGCGGTGGAATCTTACAACCGGGCGGTGGGTTCCTTTGAGGGGCGGGTGCTGGTCACCGCCCGGAAATTGCAGGAGATTGATCCGGCTTTGGCCAAGGACATCGCGCCGATGGAACCTCTGCACAAGATTCCGCGATCTCCCCTGGCCCTAAGCTGAGTGCTGAGTGCTGAGTGCAAGGTTCCGAGTACTCGGAACTCAGCACTCGGAACTCGGAACTTTAAAAACGCACCCCGTGACCGCTTACGTTTTACTATGCAGCCAAGGGCTGCCGGGGCGTGTCCGCAAAGTTTTCCTTGCCGGAAGCAGGCCCCTTTCGTATAATCAGCCGATTGTCTCGCAGGCATGGTTGTGCCTGTTAAATCAAAGTGCAGAAGGAGATTGTATCCCATGAAATTAGGCATTAACGGACTGGGCCGGATAGGTAAGCTTTCCCTCTGGCATCATGTTTCCCGCAAGCATTTTTCCGAGATTGTGGTCAACGTGGGCCGGCAGGTGGGCACCGGAATTCAGGATATCGCCAGTTCTATTGACCGGGACAGTTCCTACGGACGGCTCGGCATGTACCTGCATGGCTGCAAGGAGAGCTGCCAGGTTATTGAAAACCTCAATGACGCGAACGGCACCATGACCATCAACGGCGTGCCGGTCAAGATTCTCCGCGAGGCCAGAAATCCGGCCGGGATTCAGTGGAAGGAAAACGGGGTGCGTCTGGTCGTTGACACCACCGGCGCCTTTACCGATCCAACCGCCGATGCCGATGCCCCTAAAGGCGCCTTGCGTGGCCATGTTCAGGCCGGGGCCGAAAAGGTACTCCTCTCCGCCCCCTTCAAGATCAAGAACAAAGGCTTGGAGATGCCCGGTGATGCCGTGACTACGGTGATGGGCATAAACGACGGCGATTTCAATCCCTCCCGGCACACCCTGATCTCCGCGGCCTCCTGCACCACCACCTGCCTCTCCTTCATGATCAAGCCCCTGCTCGATCATTTCGGCGCGGACCGGTTTTTGAGCGCCTCCATGGTCACGGTCCATGCCGCCACCGGCAGCCAGCAGGTGTTGGACCGCTTGCCCAATGCCGGGGCCACCGATCTACGGAAAAACCGCAGCATCTTCAACAACATCATCCTGACCACCACCGGCGCGGCAAAGGCCTTGCCTCTGGTCATCCCGGAGATGAAGAGCATCGGCTTCATCGCCGAGTCGGTGCGGATTCCCACAAATACCGGCTCACTGATTGTCCTGGTACTCAACCTGCAGGATGAGAGTATGGAAAACCCCATCAAGCGGAAGCTGGTCAACTCCATCTATCAGGATTACGCCAAGAACTCGCTCTATCTGAAATATAGCGACGAACAGCACGTTTCCACCGATATCATCGGCGCGCCTTTTGCCGCCGCCCTTATCGAGGGGGCCGAGACCCATACCCGCACCGGCAGCCTCAAGGTGAATCTGTCCAAGCTCGGCTGCAATATCGGCCCGAAAATGCTGGAGGTGCCGGTGACCCAGGCGGTGGTCTATGCCTGGTACGACAATGAGTTGGGCAGCTATACCAATATGCTGGGTGACCGGACTGTTTCCATTGCCGAACAGATGATTTAGGGCGGCAGGTAAAGGGGAGAGTTAAGAGTTGAAAGTTGAGAGTTGAAAGTTGAAGGGGGAAAGCGAGTCTGGGGCCTCACCTTTTGTGTCTTGCTCCTTTTTTGTTCGACCCATGACCGTTGCCGACCTTGCAACGGTGGCGGCTATCGAGGCTGAAAATTCCTCGCCCTGGACCGCCGAACAGCTGGCCGGCGAGCGCGGCCAGGCTGGCGGCTGGCAGTTCGTTGCCGAAGTGGCCGCTTCGGGCCGGGTGTGCGGCTTTGTCTGTGGCCGGAGCTGCGTCGGGGAGGCGGAGCTGCTGAAAATCGCGGTTGCCGGCCAATGTCGACGCCAGGGGATAGGGGCACAGCTGGTGGCGCAGGTACTGCGCTATCTGGCGGAGCAGGGAGTGGGTCGCTGTTTTCTGGAACTGCGGGGTGGCAATCTCCCGGCTATGGCCTTGTATGAACGGTTTGGTTTTCGCCGGGTAGGGCTGAGAAAAGATTACTATGCCTTGCCGCTGGAAGATGCGATAATTATGGAAAAGACGATCCTGCTGACGCAGTAATAAATTTGAGGGAGAAAAGTTCCATGAAGAATATCCGTGATCTTGACATCAAGGGGAAAAAGCTGCTCATCCGCGTTGATTTCAACGTGCCCCTTGATGAACAGTTGAACATCACCGACGATATCCGGATTCGCGGGGTGCTGCCCACCCTCAACTATGCCCTGGATGAAAATGCCAAGGTCATTATTTGCTCGCATCTGGGCCGGCCCAAAGGGGAGCGCAAACCGCAGTTCAGTCTGGCCCCCGCGGCCAAGCGCCTTTCCCGGCTGTTGAACAAGGAGGTCGTTCTGGCTCCTGATTGCATCGGCCCGGAAACCAGGGCCATTGTCGAGGCCATGCAACCCGGCAGCGTGGTTCTCCTGGAAAACCTCCGCTTCCATGCGGAGGAGCAGCAGAACGACGATGGCTTTGCCAGTCAGTTGGCCAGCCTGTGTGATATCTATATCAACGACGCCTTTGCCGTGGCGCATCGGGCCCATGCTTCGGTGGTGGGGGTTACCCAGTTTGTCGAGCAGTGCGCGGCCGGCTTCCTGCTGCAAAAGGAGATGGATTATTTTCACCGCTCGGTGAGCAACCCCATGCGCCCCCTGGTTGCCATCGTGGGCGGGGCCAAGGTTTCAAGCAAGCTCGGCGCCCTGGACAACCTCATGGACCGGGTGGACAAGATGATCATCGGCGGCGCCATGGCCAATACCTTTCTGAAAAGCATCGGCCATGACATGGGCCAGTCCAAGGTCGAGGATGAACTGCTCGATACGGCCCGGGAATTGCTCAACAAGGCCAAGCGCCTTGGGGTCAAGCTTTATCTGCCGGTGGACTGCATCGTCGCGGATCGCTTCGAAGCCCGGGCCGAATCCAAGCGAGTAACGGTGCAGGAGGTCCCGGACGACTGGATGGTGCTTGATATCGGCCCGGCTACCACGGTACTTTTTTCCGAGGCCCTGGAGTCCGCCAGAACCATTATCTGGAATGGTCCCATGGGCGCTTTCGAGCTGGACGCTTTTTCTCGGGGGACCATGGCCATGGTCCAGCATGTGGCCCGCTCCCACGCCCTGACCATTGTCGGCGGCGGTGACACCGATGTGGCGGTGCACAAGGCCGGGGAGTCGAGCAACATCTCCTACATCTCCACAGGCGGTGGTGCCTTCCTCATGCTGATGGAGGGCAAGAAGCTGCCCGGAGTCGAGGCCCTGGAAGCAAAGGAATAAGGTAACTGTTCAGCAGCTACGGCACTTCGCTTTGAGCCGGATGGTTACGGAATAAGGAGCAGCCATGCAGCGCACCCCTTTGATTGCCGGAAACTGGAAGATGCACACCTCGTTGGCCGAGGCCAGGGAGCTTGCGGGGGCGGTGGTTTCCGCCTGCCAGGGGCTGACTGACCGGGAGGTCATGATCGCCCCGCCCTTTACCGCTCTTGCTGCGGTGGCCGAGGCGGTGCGCGGCTCACAGGTCCGGCTGGCCGCCCAGAATGTCTGTTGGGCGGAGCAAGGCGCTTTTACCGGGGAGATCTCTCCCGGTATGTTGGGGGAGCTGGGGTGCAGCATGGCCATTATCGGCCATTCGGAACGAAGGCAGATCTTCGGGGAATCCGATGCGCTCATCAATCAGCGGCTGGCTGGCGCCATGCGTTTCGGGATAGCCCCGGTCCTCTGTTTTGGCGAAACCCTGGCCGAGCGTGAGGCAGGCCAGACCATGGCCGTGCTCGAGCGGCAGGTGAGGCTCGGGTTGGCCGGTATTACCGTAATTGAGCCTGTCGGCCTGGTTCTTGCCTATGAGCCGGTCTGGGCTATCGGTACCGGTAAAACCGCCAGCGAGGAACAGGCCCAGGAAGCCCATGAATTCGTGCGTAATTTGCTGCTTGCGATGTATGAGAAAAGTATTGCCCAGCAAATAAGAATACTGTATGGTGGCAGCGTCAATTCGGGGAACGTGGATGCCCTGTTGCGACAGCCTGATATTGACGGGGCCCTGGTTGGCGGAGCATCGCTCAAGGCTGAGTCTTTTGAACGCATCATCCACTTCCGGCAATAACGGTAACCAAGAGAGAATGCTCACCTTACTGACCATTGTTCATATAGTTGTTTGCTTGTTTCTCATTGCGATCGTCCTGTTGCAGCACGGCAAGGGCGCCAGCATGGGCGCGGCCTTTGGCGGGTCAAGCCAGACCGTGTTCGGCACGGAAGGCCCCGTGCCTCTGTTGAACAAGATTACGACCGGCGCCGCCATCATTTTTATGCTGACCTCTATCTCTCTGGCTTACATGTCAACCAGAGTCGGGGATGGCTCGGTTATGAAAGAGGTGGCCCCGGTTGCCGAGCCGCAGAGCGCGCCGATCCCGCTTCCCTCGGCGGACAAGGATGCGCCCATGGCGCCGGCGCAGGGCAAGTAGCACCTGTTGTTTTATTTGAGAAAATAAGGATTGCCGAAGTGGTGGAATTGGTAGACACGCAGGCTTGAGGTGTCTGTGGGGCGACCCATGCCGGTTCGAGTCCGGCCTTCGGTACCATATTTATATCCGGCACAGTCCGGAGAAGTACAGAAAGCCCGCTCCCTGAAAAGGAAAGCGGGCTTTTTTGCGTCCAGCGGCGGCTGCATCCTTCAACCTTGCGAACAGGATTCCTGTTGGGCAGGAGATGCCGCATAACCAGGCTGCGATTTTTGAGTTTGCACCAAAGAGACTGTGTGTGATAGGGGGAGCCGGTCACGTGAATCTGAGAATCGCATTATCATTTTGTCCTTGACGCTTCTGGTCCTTTTCTATAGTCTGGCATGAATGTCATATTTTGTTAGGTTTTGCTGAGGCTGGCGAGAAGATCTGGAGCCTGGTAGTGTACCGCACACCGCTGTGTTTTTCCGGCTATCATGATTTTGGGATGATCTGCTGATCTGCTGAATAACTTGTTAGGGATCTCCTGATGCACATGAAAATACTATTTGCGAAAACTGTTGCTGCTCTGTTGGTGATGTTGCTCTCTGGCTGTGCGTCACTGCCCAATTCAACGTCGGAGAAGATCGGCGGTAGGAACATCGAGTTTGCGTTGACGCGGCATGACACGATTCCGGTTGTCTTCGAGAATGGGCTCGGCGGAAGAATGGAGTGGTGGAAAACGGTATTGCCTGAAATCTCGAACGACACCACGACATTCGCATACAACCGTCCCGGTTACGGAAATAGTGACCCTATCTCTACGCCCCGTGATGGTTTGCACATAGTCGAAGAGTTAAGAGCGCTGCTTCACAGCACAGGCATGAACCCGCCATATATCTTGGTAGGTCACTCACTGGGTGGCTTGTACATGCAGCTTTTTGCCCGCCGTTATCCAGAAGAGGTAAGCGCGCTTATTCTGGTTGACTCAACACACCCACAACAACTTGATGGCGAAGGCGCGCTGGAGAAACAGTCATTCCTGGTTCGTGGCCTTCTCGGCGTTTTGGTTACAGGAGCTGCCAAAGATGAACTCGATCTGCTGCCTAAAACCGGCAAACAAGTAATAGACCTTCCAACCATATCAAACAAACCCGTGTTCGTTCTCAGTGCGTCCAAGCCGTTGGAAGAAAAATCAAAGGTGGCGGATGATGCAAATGAAAAACGTAAAGACATTGCCCGTCTTTACCCAGGTGCTCAACAGGTGTGGGTGGATAGCGGGCACGCTATCCCATTGGAAAAGGCAGAGTCGGTTGTCGCTGCGATCCACGAGGCTCTGCGACTTAGTCAGTCTCAGAGGGGTGGTGTTAAATGAACGCTGCCCTGCTCCTTAACCCTGCGTTCGTGGGGGACTGCGCAAAAGCGCAGCCCCTCAACTTCACGTTAGCCCGCATGAGCACAATATCTCGTAGGCCATTTTCAACATGAAATGTCTTGTCGTAGTCGCCCATCCAATCGCCGACAGCCTGTGCCATTCCCTAGCGCGGTCTGCGATCCAAGCCTTGACCGAGGCCGGGCATGAGGTACAGGTCGAAGACCTCTACCAAACCGAGTTTTCCCCATCGCTTACCGTCAGCGAACGTCAAAGCTACTACCGCCCTCCGTTTGATTCCTCAGCCGTTCAGTCTCAGGTTCAACGTTTGCTCTCCGCTGAAGCTCTTGTTCTGGTGTTTCCTACTTGGTGGTTTGGCTTTCCCGCCATCTTGAAGGGGTGGTTCGACCGTGTCTGGGCTCCTGGCATCGCCTATGACCACGCCACCGATCTTGGCCCAATCAAGCCAAGGCTCCACAACCTGCGGCGGGCACTTGCCATTACATCGCTTGGCGCACCGTGGTGGGTTGATCGCCTGTTGCTGTGGCAGCCCGTGAAGCGGGTGTTGAAAACTGCACTGTTTGGTACATGTGCGCCAGGATGCCAGTTCGAGATGTTGTCGCTCTACAAGGCAGAGTGCCTTTCTGTCAAAGAGGTTGAGGTATTCTGTTCGCGTATTGAAAGAAGGCTGGCCAGATGGCTGTAGCGCACCACGCAATCTGCGCGGGAGATCTGGGGGCAGGGGAGATTTGGACGGGAGATTTGGGTACACTATCTTTAATTTTGATATCTATCGGTGGATTCAAATTGCAAGTTCATGCTCAGTTAAAAAAGCTCAAAATACCGATTCCTGATATCCCGGCAATAAAGAATGAGACAAGTATTCGATTACGGCGGGGGTGTCGTTTGACCGTCAGCTTGACCAGCATGGTTATTGGTATTGCCTGGAGCCAGATCAAGGCAAGCTGGGTTTGCTGCACCTTTGTCGCTCCAAGCGTCGGGGCAACAAACAGGGGGACAAAAAAGGCCAGAACGATCAACATCAGTTCAAAACTACCCGGCAACAGCTTGCCATGTTGCCCCCACATGAAATGAGGGGTGACCCAGAGCAGGGCAAAGACACTTATGGAGTTTCCATGGATTATCAGCCAGAAGGGTTGCGGCTGGTTTGTCCAGAAACTCAGCAGGATGGCAAAGATTGCGATAAAAAAAAGACCATGCGCCAGGGGCATCTCCTTGCGCCCTCCCTGCCAAGGAAACAACAGGATAATAAACAGTGCCAGAGCAAAAGCCATGAAACCGAAAAGAGGGGGAGATGGTGAAGTCAGCAGCACAGGTGAAAAAAATAAACACAAAAACAAGGGGAAAACAATTCGCGAGCTGCGTCCCATTGCCTGGAGGAGGCGTTTATTTAGCCGCAAATTTCTTGCCGGAGAGTTGTGCTTGATCGCAAGCAGCCGGCCAAGATTGAGGCGCTGCCGTTCGGCCCAGTTGATCCCCGCATAAAGAGAGGCAATAAGCATCAGCGCCAGCGTGAACAACCACCACTCCGGCCACTCCTCGCCAAGCCAGGCCAGGCCGCCCAGGAAAAACATCAGGCAGTAGCTCACGGGCACAACCTCGTTATGCCGCAAGCCAAGATGCAGGAGTCTATGGTGCAGGTGCGTCTTGTCCGGATGGAATGGGTTCTTGCCTTGCCGCAGGCGATTCCCCATCACCCAAAGAGTGTCGGCGATAGGCAGGGCGAGAATTACTGCGAACATAACAGGTTTGACCCGGAGAAATCCGGCAGAGACGGTGGCCAGCCGTACTGCCAGGGCGGCCAGGGTAAAGCCGAGAAAGAGGCTTCCGGTATCCCCCATAAACAAGCGGGCCGGATGCGAATTATGGCGCAGGAAACCTAAGAGTGCGCCCAGCACCGCCAGAATCACCGCCATGGATAGCCATGCCTGATGCGTATAAGCAAGCAGACCGAAAAATACCAGGGCAATGGCGCTGATTCCCCCGGCCAGACCGTCCAGGCCATCGAAAAGGTTGACGGCATTCATGACTCCTACCATGGCAATCACGGTGAACACCAGGCTAAGAGGGCCGAGCTGGATATCTCCCAGTCCCAGCAAGTTGCCCAGGGTGGTGAGTTCCCCCCCCCCTCCATTCGCAAAGACGAGTGCGGCCAGGATTTGTCCCAAAAATTTCATGGACGGGGGAATAGAGACAATATCATCAAGGAGGCCGGTGAAAAGAGCAATGGCTGCGCCAAGCAGGTAGGCGATCACCATCGGAGACAACTTGACGCAGAACGCCACGGAAAACAGAACTGCCCCTGCAATTCCAAGGCCTCCGAGGAGCGGCAGGGCACTATGATGTACCTTGCGCTGATCATCCGGATGGTCGAGCAGTCCGGTTGCCAGGGCAAGTTTTCTGGAAAAAGGAACCAGCATGAGAGAGCAGAGCAGGGCTGTAAAGAAAACAATCAGGAAAAAACGGAGATCCGTAATGGCGGCAGTATTCATACTCTGGGAGTAGTCTCTTTCAACTTGTTGCTTGGCCGCAGAAATGGCCCACTCGTTTGGGCAGCATCTGCAATGATACTAATTCAACGGTGTTACCACGGATCATTTACACCTGTATTTGAAAAAATGTGAGTGGCGATTTAATAATCTAAAACTATATCAACAATTAAAGGCGATAAAACAACTGGTTAAATATGATGTTGGCTGGTTGTGGGACAGCCCAAAAAAAATTGGGAAGGAGCGCTGTCGGCGCGTCTTCCCAATTTTTGAGCCAAGATTCAAAAAATAACTCAAACAGTCAGATCGTTGCGCACCGTCTTGCGCGGGCCGCCGTGCCCGGCCGTGCGCCAGTCCCGGATCGGGACGATGGCCGCAAGGTCGTCCGCCTGGTTGATCCGGACCAGCTTGTCGTGGATGGACTGCCAGATGCAGGGAACCTCTTTGTGGATCTCGCAGCGGCCTCCAACCGAACCGCCGCAAGGGCCGTTCATCAGGCTTTTGGCGCAGCGGGCTACCGGACATAAGCCGCCGGTGAGGTGGAGGACGCAGTTGCCGCAGCCGGCGCATTGCTCGGTCCACACGCCCTGCTCGGCGGAGCCGCCGAAGGAGGAGGTGTTGACCCCCGGATATACCTTGGCCATGGGGTGCAGATTGGCGATGAAGTTGACTCCCACCCCGCAGGCGATGGAAACGATGGCGTCGTATTGGCCGTCCCACTGGTCGATGGAGTCGATATATTCCTTGTCGCACTGGCGGACCAGGGTGGCCTCGATGGTTTCAACCTCCTGGCCGGCCTTTTGCTTGCCTAATCTGATCAGGGAGGCCAGGATCTCAACCTCGCGCTCACCGCCGGCGGAACAAACCGTGACGCAGCCGCGGCAGCCCAGAATCAGGATGCGCTTGGCATCCTTCACCATGGCCATGATTTCATTGAGTGGTTTTCTCTCGGCAATAATCATTTCGCGCCTCCCTTACACCCAGAGGGTATAAGTTTCGTTTGAGCAGGCAAGCTGCTCAACTCAGCTTTAAACGGGCTGGGGCCCAGAGTCGTAATCCGTTCATTCATTTCCTGGGCGGCCTTGACAAAAGCTGGGTGGAAGCCGCGCTCCAGGTGGTACATCTCGATGCGTTCCGGTTCGACCCCCAGTTCGGCCAGGGCCTTTTTGATGGCCGCCACCCTTTTTGCGGCCCGCTGGCTGCCCATGAGATTGTGGCATTTGTCCAGAGGGCAGCCGGCCACATACACGCCGTCCGCGCCATCTTCAAAGGCCTTAAGCAGGGTGCTGACCTCGAGCTTGCCGGTGCAGACCAAGCGGTGGATGGTCACGCTTGCGGGGAAGCCGTCGGCCTGCAGCCCTTCCGGCCCTTCGGCCAGGGTCTGCTGGGAGGTGTAATGGCAACAGAAGGCTTGGATATTCGGGGTAAAAGACATGGGGTTCACCTGCTACTGATTTGCGCCGCAGGCGGCGATCAGTCGCTCGTCCTCGGACTCGTTTAAGCGGATGGCCTGGGCCGGGCACTCGGTGGGACAGATGCCGCAACCCCGGCATTCCAGGGGATCAATGACAGCCTTGCCCTGGTCGTCGATCTTGGGGATCCGCCAGGGGCAGACCCGGACACAGGTGAGGCAGGAAACGCAGAGATCGCGTTCCACCCAGGCGGCCTTGCCCTTGTCGAGGAGATCCTGGGGGGTGATGTAGCCGCCCTTTACGGCCAGCTGGCGCAGGGCGACCATGATCTCGGCAAAACGGACGTCCTGGGGGCAGACAAAGATGCAGCTGCGGCAGCGGGAGCAAAACCAAAGCAGGTCTGATTTAAGCAGCGCCTCTTTCAGCCCCATCCGGATCATGTGGATGATCTTGCGGGGATCGAAGTCGGGGATTGCCTGACTGACCGGGCAGATCCCGCTGCAGGCGCCGCAGGAAAAACAGCGGTTCAGGAATTCGCCCCCCGGAATCGCCGTTACCTCGGCGCTGAAGGCCGAATTGATATCCTTGCTGGAGATTGCCATAACAAAACCTCATCATAAGGTATGAAGCCCGGTGCTGGGCGCCGGATTAATTTTTTTTCAGACTGGTCAGGGAACAGAACCCATTGAACCAAAACAGCGTCGGTCACTTTAGCATAAAAAGTCGCGCCGCCCAATAGGTATATCTACCGGAATAAGCGCTTTTTCGCAGGCCGGCCTGAGGCGGTCACCATCTTGCCTATACCAGAAAGCGAAACTCTCCTTTGCCCAGCAAATCCTGAAGATGAAGTACGCCCGCCAGCCTGCCGTGGTGATCGGTCACAGCCAGAAAGGTGATTTCGTGGCGCTGCATGATGCTTAAAGCATCGGCGGCCAGCAGATCTGTGGTAATGGTTTTGGGGACCCTGGTCATGGTGTCCGCCAGGGTCAGACCGGTCAGGTTGTCGCCCCTCTGGCTGAGAAAGCGGCGCAGGTCGCCGTCGGTGAGGATGCCGGCGATTTTTTCCTCCGCCATGATCAGGACCGCGCCGAGGTTTTTGGCGTTCAGCTCGGCAATGGCCTCCGGCAGGGTGGCGGCTTGGGAAACCATGGGGACCGCTGCGCCGGTGAGCATGACCTCGGCGACATTGACTTTGAGGCGTTCGCCAAGGCTGCCGGCCGGGTGGTTGCGTCGGAAATCGCTTTCCTTGAACTGTTTGAGGTTCAGGAGCACCACCGCCAGGGCGTCGCCCATGGCCATGGCGGCGGTGGTGCTGGCGGTGGGCGCCAAGCCCAGGGGGCAGGCCTCCCGCGGCACCGCGACCTTGAGCACCGCGTCGGCGGTCAGGGCCAGGCTGGAGGCTGGGTTGCCGGTCATGGCAATAATTTTTGCCCCGCGTTTTTTCAGGTTAGGGAGCAGAAGGCTGAGCTCGGCCGTTTCGCCGCTGTAGGAGATGGCCAGAATTACGTCGCGGGGATCCACCATGCCGAGATCGCCGTGCATCGCCTCCACCGGGTGGAGGAAAAGGGCGGGGGTGCCGGTGCTGTTCATGGTGGCGGCGATTTTTTGGCCGATGAGCCCGGATTTGCCGATGCCGGTGATTACCACCCTGGCCGGGCAGGCCATGATCATGGTCACCGCCTTTTCAAAATCGGCGTCGATCTGGTCAAGCAGGGCAATGATGCCTTCCGCTTCGATCCTGAGAACTTCCTTGGCCTGCTCAATACTCATTGGTCTTCCGGCATTCCTGTTGACGTTGGAGCCTTTTGCATACGATCAAAACACCAGCAGATCGTCATTCCGGCGAAAGCCGGAATCCAGTGTTTTTGACAGTTGCGACAAGGCTGGCCCCCGGCTTCCGCCGGGGTGACGAATTTTGCAAGAGGCTCGTTGGGAGCCTTATTTCTTATCCATGGTTCGGCATGCGTCCCTGGTGCCGAGGAGCATCTTACAGAACTCCTTGTCCGGCGGCACCGGGTAATCCCCGTCAAAGCAGGCCTTGCAGTAGTCTGCCGGCGGGCCACCGCACGCTTCCAGCAACCCCTCAAGGCTGAGGTAGTAGAGGGAATCAAGCCCCAGGTGCTCGCGGATCTCGTCAACGGTTTTCTTGTTGGCGATGAGCTCGCCGCCCGAGGGAAAGTCGATCCCGTAATAGCATGGGTTGCGGGTCGGCGGGCAGCTGATCAGCATGTGAATCTCTTTTACCCCGGCTTCGCGCAGGAATTTGACCCTGGAGCGGCCGGTGGTGCCACGGATGATGGAGTCGTCCAGAATGATGACCCGTTTGCCCTTTAGAAAGGAGCGGATGGGGTTGAGTTTGACCCGTACCGAAAAGTCGCGCATGGATTGGGTGGGCTGGATAAAGGTGCGGCCCACATAATGGTTGCGGATCACCGCCATTTCGAGAGGAATTCCCGAGGCCTGGGAAAAACCGATGGCCGCGTAGTTGCCGGAGTCGGGAAAGGGCATGACGAAATCCGCCTCGATCTTGCATTCGCGGGCCAGGATCTCGCCCATGCGCTTGCGGCTGAGGTAGACGTTCTTGCCGAAGATGTCGCTGTCGGGCCGGGCAAAATAGACCTGCTCGAAGATGCAGAAGCTGCGGCGCTGGCTGGTGTTGAGGCGCAGCGAGCGCTGGCCGTTACGGTCGATGATCAGAATCTCGCCGGGCTCGATGTCGCGGAGGTACTGAGCCTCGACCAGATCTAGGGCGCAGGTTTCCGAGGCGACGATGAAACCGCCGTTGTTGAGCTTGCCGAGACAGAGCGGCCGGAAGCCGCCGGCATCGCGCACGGCGATCAATTTGTCTTCGGTCAGCAGCAGGACGGAGTAGGCGCCCTTGATGCTTTCAAAGGTGTCGATGAGCGCCTGGTCCAGCCCAAGATGGGAGCAGCGGGCAAGCAGATGGACCACCACCTCGCTGTCCATGGTGGACTGGAAGATGGAGCCCTTTTTCTCCAATTCGTCGCGCAGGCTGCGGATATTGACCAGGTTGCCGTTGTGGGCCACGGCCACGGTGCAGCCCTGGTGGGTGGCGGTGAAGGGCTGGGCGTTGACGATGTTGGAGGCGCCGGTGGTGGAGTAGCGGACATGGCCTACGGTGAGGTGGCCTTTCAGCCCTTGCAAGTCGGCCTCGCTGAAAACATCATGCACCAGCCCCATGCCCTTGTGCTGGGAGATCCGGCTGCCGTCGCTGGCCACGATCCCGGCGCTTTCCTGGCCCCGGTGCTGAAGGGCGTAGAGGCCGAAGTAGGTGAGTTTGGCCGCGTCCTCATGGCCGAAAATTCCGCAAACGCCGCATTCGTCCTTGGGGCGTGATGCGTCTGAATATGTCATGGCATGTTCCTTATGATGTGCTTACCGGCCACCCGGAAAAAAGGAGAAAATATACATCCTTTTATATGGATGGGAAATGTTTTTTTATACCGCAACGGTTCAGCAGCACCACATCTGCTTCGGAGTCTCGCAGGCTCGCTTAGCGGTCATCGGCTTGGCTCGTCTGCCGCAGCACACTTCGCAGACCTCTGGAGTTTATGCCCCTCCGGGGATGCATCTGCACTACTGCTGAACGGTTACGCTATTCCTGGGGTTGGTTTTTCCTTTTCCGGCCCGGTTTCGCTTTCGGAGGCCCGGCCTGTCCCGGCGTGGTCCAGACCCCGGAAAAAATTGAGCCAGGAGGAGGTGTTGTTGAGCGCCCAGTTGCGCGGGGGGACAAAGCCACGCCGCATGGATTCCGGTAGACCGCAGGCGGCGAGGCGTTCGTAGACCCGGACAAAAAGGCAGCGCTTTTTGCCGGGGTACACCTCGCACCAGCCGTCGCGGCTGCCGCCGCAGGGGCCGTTCAGCAGGTATTTGGCGCAGCCGGCTTGCGGGCAGACAAAGGCAAGGTCGGCCAGGGTGCAGTCGCCGCAGTTCTGGCAGCCGAAGAGGAGAAACTTGGTTACGTGCTCCAGATGGGTGAGGCTGCTGTCCAACCCGCCGCCTTCCAGGGCAAGGCAGATTTTTTTGCCCGCCGGGTAGAGCGGAGCCTCCTGGGTAAAGGCCAGGTTGTGGACCTGCCGGGCCAGCCGGTAGTTGAGCTGCAATCCTGCCCACCCTTCGGCCAGGGGTGCGGACTCGCTGGTGTTGAGGCCGGTTTTTTCATCTTTTTCATAGAGATAAAAACCGTCCCGGTGCCAGTAGCTCATCTCCACCACCAGTTCCCGCCAGTTTCCGGTAAGGGAGTCGGCGGTGGTGAGGAGAAAGTCGATATTGTCATAGCTGAGCCCCGGCCCGCCGAGATGGGCGCCCGCGTAACCCAACCCCTTGAGGATGGCCAGGAGCTTTGCTCCCCGGAGCAGCCTGGCTTGCTTGCCCTTGTCCGGGCTGGCCGCCTCGCGGCTGATTACGGCATAGAGTTCATCGGTGATGACGCAGCCCGGGATCTTGCCGGTGTGCATGAGGCCGGCTACCGTGAGGTTCGGGACAAAGACATTGCCCAGCATCGGCAGGTTCAGGTCATTCTGGCGGACATACTGGAGCAGTTCGTGAAACTTGCGGGCGTCGTAACCCACCTGGGTGATGATATAGTCCGCGCCCCGTTCGGCCTTGCGGTGGAGCTTGGCGTACTGCATCAGCAGTTCCGCCTCCAGCCTTTTGAAGGGAGAAAGGGCCACACCCATGAGAAAGGAGGTGGGCCGGATGGCGTCCCGGTTCGGGCCGTAGTTGCCTTTGTTCATCCGGGAGATAAGATCAAGAACATGCACCGAGCCAAGATCGAAGACCGGCTTGGCGCAGCCCTGGTAGCCTTCCTGGGGATAATCGCCGGTGATCACCAGCAGGTCGCGGATCCCCAGCCGGTCCCAGGCAAAGAGCAGGCTTTCCATCTGGTTGCGGTTTTTGTCCTTGCTGGAGAAATGGACGATTACGTCAAGCCCCATCTGCTGGATCTCGCGGCCCAGAACTTCCGGGGACAAGGCGGCATGGCCGCCGGCGTTTTCGGTGATGCTTACCGCCTGGATGCGTGGGTCTCGAGCCAGCTTTTCCGCCAGCTCCAGGGTGCGGTCGTGCTCACGGCTGTGGCCGCCCCGGCTGGGCACCAGTTCGAGGGTTATGGTGAACTGCCCGGGATTGCCGAGCGATTGCCGGAAAGGGGATATTTTTTCAACCACCATGGGAAAGGTATCCGGAGTGAGGGGTTTTTCTTTTTGCTCATCAGGAGCGAAGAGAAGTAACCATAACCATTATTTCGGAAAAAGGAAGCAGTCTGGCCAGGGGAGGTTTTGTAATGGCGGAAAGACGCTTCCTGCCTGATCCTGCCGCCGGAAGCGTTTCGGAAGATGGATTGCCCGAAGGGGGTGGTCAGTCCGGCGGGTTTTGCGGTTCTGGCCGCCGGGCTGGTTCCGTTAGCCAGTTTTTTCGCTCCTCCAGAAACTCGGCGGCGAGAAAAGCCGCGCCGCCCACGATGATCCCCGCCGCGATGATCGCCGCCAGCCAGCCGTGGGAGTTTTTCCTTGGGCGCTGGGCCATCTGGGGCAGGTCGCTGGTGCAGTAGCGGCAAACCAGGGCCTGGTAATGGATCTGTTCCTTGCAGAATGGGCAGCAACGTGTACGCATGAAGATAAGCATATAGCGACTGCCGGCTGGTTGTCAAGAAGGAGGTGCGGTTCTTGTCAGCTTTTGCCTTTTCCGCCCCTGGGCAAAAGCGGAGCGCCCAAGATTTTCCTTGTCAGCGCATGGTTCACTTTGTAAGATGTGCCAATTATGATGGTCTCGTAAAAAGTGGAAAAGGTCACAGGCCCGAGACACAAAAATCAAATGGTTAGGCGGCGACAACCGTTGAAAACGCGGCTTTTTGCGATTTCAACAATTATTCTCTGAATGCGATTATTCCTATGAAATATTAAGGAGAGGACTATGGCAAGCGACAAGGTTATCCAGGTTTCCGACAGCGATTTCGGTGCCAAGGCTTTGCAGTCCGGGGTTCCTTTTCTCCTGGATTTTTGGGCGCCATGGTGTGGGCCCTGCAAGGCGATTGGTCCGGTTATCGATGAGTTGGCCGGGGAGTTTGAAGGCAAGGTCAACATCGGCAAGATGAATGTTGATGACAACCCCGTCACTCCCGGCAAATACGGGATCCGGGCCATTCCCACCCTGATTCTCTTCAAGGGAGGGGAGGTTGTCGATCAGGTGACCGGTGCGGTTGGCAAGCAGCAGCTTAAAGCCATGATTGAAAAGGCCATCTAAATTTGGATTTTACTGCCGATGGCTCCGGACCAAGGTTTTCCAGCCATGGTCTTTCCACTTTTGGCTGCAATGGACGAGTGAGTGGGACATGATTTTGCTTAACCACAACTGCCGGCTTTTCCGAACCTGTGTCCTGGCTCTTATCATGATGACCGCCGCCGGCGGACTCAGCGGCTGTGCAACCCTTGACACCATGCTGGACTGGGTGGGCTTCGGCGCCGGCTCCGGGCCGGCAACCCCGGAAGCTCTGGCCATGGAGGGGATGGAGGCTTTCAATCGCGGGAAATACAGCGCGGCTTTGAAGAGTTTCGTGGAGATAAAAGACCGGTTTCCTTTTAGTGAGGTGGCGCTGCTGGCCGAACTGAAGGCTGCCGACGCCAATTACCATCTGGACAGGTTCGGCGAGGCCAGACTTCTCTTTGAAGAGTTCGAGGCCAATCATCCTACCAATGAGGCGGTTCCCTATGTGCTGTTTCAGATCGGCATGTGCTATTACCGGCAGATCGGCACTGCTGACCGGGATCCGGGCAACGCCCAGAACGCGGTACAGGCCTTTGGGCGCTTGAACCGCGCTTATCCCAAATCTCCCTATTTCATCGAAGCTTCAGCCAGGATTCGGGCCGCCCGGGATTTTCTGGCCCAGCACGAGTTTTCGGTGGCCAGCTTCTATCTGCGCACCGACGAAGACAAACAGGCCCAGGGACGGCTTGAGTATCTGCTTGCCAAATATCCCGAAGCCAGCGTAGCACCTCAGGCCACCGAGCTGCTGGCCCAGCTGAAGTCCGACAAGGGTATCGAGAAAAGCTGGCGCCGATTCGTGCCCACGCTTTCCCTGCCGGACTGGAATTCCTTTACCTCCGCCTTCGGAATCATGGAAGGCGGCAGCGGTGCGCCTGCGCCGGCCCAGGAGTAACCCCGGACGTCCCCATTCGCGCCGTGAAGGCGGTGCTTATTCCCCTTTTTTCCCCTGGCGGAACTTCTTGTCGTAGCGTTCCTGTTCGCTGTAGATGCAACCGCAGTAGGCTTGGCGGTAGAGGCCCATCTCAAGGCTTGCGTCAATTCCTTCCTGCCAGCCGATGCGAAAATCCTCATAATGAAAAGGCACCCCGAATTGCGCCGCCAGTTCTTCGCCGAGTGCCCGGATGGTTTCGTGGCGCTGGTAACGGCTGTAGAGCAGGGTGGTGCTGAAGGCCTCCGCCCCGATCTCCCTGGCCTTCCTGGCGGTCGCCTCGAGGCGCAGCCGGTAGCAGAGCGGGCAGCGTTCTTCCTCATGGAACACCACCCGCCGCAGGTATTCCCTGAGGCCGTATTCCCGTTCGTACTCCACGGGCAGGGCCATTCTGCCGGCCAGCTCCTCCAGGGCGGTGATTCTGGCCTTAAATTCCCGAAAGGGATGGATGTTGGGGTTGTGGAAATAACCCCGCACGCCCACCCCCTGTTTTCGCAGGGCGGCAAGGGGATAGATGGCGCAGGGCCCGCAGCAGAGGTGGAGGAGAACGGTCATGGCCCGGCCTATGGCTTGGCGATCTTGAACTGGCGGGGATGGATGTCGAGCTTGGCGATCTTGTAGTTGATGATCCTCAGGCTGGTGTCCAGCAGCTGCGCGGCCTTGGTCTGGTTGCCCTGGCATTTTTTCAGGCTGTCGATGATCAGCTCCCGTTCGAAATTGTCCACGGCCGCGGCAAAAGAAAGCGGGTTGCTGCGTTCGTTCACCGAGTCGGAGGTTTGCAGCGATGGGGGCAGGTGGTAGCTTTTGATCGAATCCTCGTCGCAGATCAGCACCGCCCGTTCGATGCAGTTCTGCAGCTCCCGGACATTGCCCGGCCAGTGGTACTGGACCAGGAGATCGATGGCCGGGGTGGAGATGCGGCGAATCTGCTTGCCGTTTTCCTCGTTGTATTTCTGGAGGAAGAAATCGGCCAGAAGCATGATGTCGGTTCGTCTTTCCCGCAGGGGCGGCAGATAGATGGGGAAGACATTGAGCCGGTAGTAGAGATCCTCGCGGAAAGAACCTTCCTCCACGGCCTTTTCCAGATCCTTGTTGGTGGCGGTGATCAAGCGGACGTTGCATTTGATCGGGGCGATGCCTCCCAGCCGCTGGAATTCACGATCCTGAACCACATTGAGCAGCTTGATCTGCACGGCCTGACTCAGTTCGCCGATTTCGTCGAGAAACAGGGTCCCGCCCTCGGCCAGCTCGAAGCGTCCCTTCTTGGCACCCTGCGCTCCGGTGAAGGCGCCCTTTTCGTGGCCGAACAGCTCGGACTCCAGCAGAGTTTCCGGCAGCGCGGAGCAGTTGACCGCCACGAAGGGCGCCTTGGCCCGTTTGCTGTTATGGTGGATGGCCTTGGCCACCATGGTCTTGCCGGTCCCCGATTCGCCGCGCAAGAGGATGGTGGCGTTGGAGTCCGCCACCCGGTGAATCATCTCGAATACCTCCTGCATCCGGTTGGAGTTGCTGACGATGCTGGCCACCCGGTATTTTTCCGTAAGTTCCCGCCTCAACTGGGTGTTTTCCTGCTCCAGCCGCTCCCGCTCCTGATTTACCGCCTGGATGCGCACCACGGTCTGGGCGATGAGGCCGGAGAGTACGGTGAGAAACTGGAGATCCTTTTCAAAATCGAGCCCCTCCTTGTAGCTACGGTCCGCGCTCAGGGCGCCGATGGTGGTGGCCCCGTGCTTGATGGGCACGCAGAGAAAGGAAAGAGCCTCCTGATTTTTCTCGGCCCTGGCTCTGGTTTTATTCAAAAAGAGCGGTTCCTGGCTGATCTGGGGCACGACGATGGGAGAGCCGCTGGCCACCACCCTTCCGGTGATGCCTTCGCCGAATTTGTAAATTCCGCGTTTTCTGGCTTCGGCGGTCATCCCGGGGGCGACTTCGGTTTCGATCTGGCCGGTGAGCGGATTGGCGATGGTCACTGCGCCGTTGCCCAGGCTGGTGCGCGCGGCCAGCACGGTAAGGCTTTCTTCCAGGCATTTGCGCAGGTCGTCCGATGAGGCCAGGGACCGGGTTATCTCATACAGGGTGGCCAGATCGATGAGTTGGCTGTCTTCAGACATAGGTACTCCTTTGGTCTTTCTTACGCTTTGGTGTGCGCAATTTTGTTATGCGCAGGGCATTGTAACAAATTTGTCTGATATTGCATCTGAAAAGGTTGCCAGACGAAGAGAGGTTGCGGATTTTTGCTACAAATAGCGAGCAAGGCAGGTCGGCAAGAGGGTGCGGCCGAGGTCGTGGAGGGGTGCATTTTAAAAGTTCCGAGTGTTCAGTACTCAGCACTCAGCATTTTTAACACTAAGCATTCAGTTTTAAGGCTTGGAGACCAAGACCACGGCGGCCAGATCCGCCAAGGTCATTGAGGCGTCACGCTCCACCTGTCCCCGTGTTTCGCTCACGATGTCCCGCGGCGATGCGGCGGCGGTGTCGATCAGCCGGTGCCAGAGACGACCGGCGGGTGGCGCCGGGATGATGAAGGAGGCGGGGGTGTGCCCGCCATTGAGCATCACAAAAAAATCATCGTCGTGGCGGACCCCGGCGATGGTTCCATGCAGAATAAAGGCCAGGGTTTTGCACAACGGCGACCAGTCCGGGCGGCCCGGAGTGATGGACTGCCATTCGATTTCCGGGGTCTTCTCAGTGGCGGAGAAAAAATCGGTGCGATGGAAGACCGGGTGTTTTTTCCGTAAGGCGATGAGCTGGGTGAAGAAGCGCAGCAGGTCGTGGTTCTGTTTCGTCAGTTCCCAATTGAGCCAGCTTGTTTCGTTATCCTGACAGTAGGCGTTGTTGTTACCTTGCTGGCTCCGCCCGAATTCATCGCCGGCCACCAGCATCGGTACCCCCTGGGAAAGCATGAGGATGGTGGCAAAGGTCTTGATTCGCCGCCGCCGCAGCCCTTCGATGATCACGCTGTCCGTGGCCCCTTCGCTGCCGCTGTTCCAGCAGAGATTGTCGTTGCCGCCGTCCCGGTTGTCCTCGCCATTGGCCAGGTTGTGCTTGGTGTTGTAGCTGACCAGGTCGTAGAGGGTGAAGCCGTCGTGGCTGGTGATGAAGTTGATGCTGTTGCGCGGGGTGCGGCCGTCGTCCTGGTAGAGGTCGGCGCTGCCCGCGATGCGGGTGGCGAGCGGAGCCACCATGCCTTCATGGCCGCAGAGGAATCGGCGGACATCATCGCGGAACTGGCCGTTCCATTCGGCCCAGCGCCGGTTGGTGGAGAAACTCCCCACCTGATAGAGGCCCGCGGCATCCCAGGCCTCGGCAATGATCTTGGTGTCGGCCAGGATAGGGTCTTCGGCGATCTTTTCCACCATGGGCGGATTAGAGAGCACGTTGCCCTGCTGGTCGCGGCCCAAAACGCTGGCCAGGTCGAAGCGGAAGCCGTCCACGTGCATCTCGATCACCCAGTAGCGCAGGCAATCCATGATCAGGTGGCGGACCAGGGGATGGTTGCAGTTCACCGTGTTGCCGCAACCGGAGAAGTTGAGATATTCCCGGCTCTTCTGGTCCAGCAGATAATAGATGACGTTGTCCAGCCCCCGGAAGTTGATCACCGGGCCATCGCTGCCGCCTTCCGCCGTATGGTTGAAAACCACGTCGAGAATCACCTCTATCCCGGCCCGGTGCAGGGCCTTGACCATCTCCTTGAACTCCCGAACCTGATTACCGTTGCGGCCATTGACCGCATAGGCGGCCTTGGGGGCGAAAAAGGAGATGGGGCTGTAGCCCCAGAAATTCTTCAGCCTCTCTCCGGTGAAGGGGTTGCGGTTGGTCAGTTCGTGTTCGTTGAATTCGGCGACCGGCAGGAGCTCCACCGCGGTGATCCCCAACTTCTTTAGATAGGGGATCTTCTCCACCACGCCCTGATAAGTGCCGGGATGGTTGACCCCGGAATTCGCATGCCTGGTGAAGCCCCGGACATGGAGCTCGTAGATGATGCTCTTTTCCAGGGGGATATTGAGGGGCCTGTCTCCTTCCCAGTCAAAATCGTTGCCGATGATGCAGCAGCGGCGCTGGAAGGTACTCAAGGGACCGCAAAGGCCGGTGCGGCAATAGGGGACCCCCCACTCCGAGCCTCCGGTAAGAGCCTTGGCGTAGGGGTCGAGCAGCAGGTTTTCTTCGGCAAAGAAGTGCCCTCCCCCTTTTGGATCGTAGGGGCCGGACATGCGATAGCCATAACGGAGATTGATGTCAAGGTCGTGAAGCAGGATATGCCAGATATGGCCGGTCCGGTTGATTTTGGGATCAAGAGTGATTTCGGCGCAGGGATTTTCGCTGCCTGATTTAAACAGCACCAGGGTTACCGCTGCCGCGTGCCGGGAGAATACCGCGAAATTGACCCCTTCCGGCTTCAGAAATGAGCCCATGGGCAGCGGGTATCCCGCGCTGGCGGTAAATTTTTTGGTGCCCATTTGTATTTCCCCTTGCGTTGGCAGAAAAGCTTAACTATTATTGATAATAATTATTAATATAAAATGTATATTGAGAAAATATCTTTCCTGCCCTTTTCGCCATTCAGCACAGTGATGACGGCTTTTGGCAAGAGCCTTATGAAATAAACGATTTTATTATATCGTTCCCTGCAAAGGATGACAATCAAACTGAGGAGGTGTGTGCCATGGGATTAGCAGAAAAGTTGGGTATGGCTGGTCAGCCGGTGTCTATCGACTGGGATCT
>JBAYTO010000026.1:0-49467 GCA_041675585.1 Desulfurivibrionaceae bacterium | reverse complement strand
TCTTGAGGAGATGGAGGTTCTCGACGAGGAGCTGATCGAGGAGATCGTGGCTGAAGATTCGGATGATACCGAACTCCTGGATGAAGAGATGGAAATCCTCGCTGCCGGTGAGTTGACGGCGGGCCCCAGAGAAGAGGCGGCCTCAGGCGATGGCCCGGGGGCAGAGGGAGGCGGCGGAGCGGCAGAGGCAGAACATCTTGAGGAGATGGAGGTTCTCGACGAGGAACTGATCGAGGAGATCGTAGCTGAAGATTCGGATGATACCGAACTCCTTGCCGAAGAGGTTGAGATTCTTGAAGAAGATGATCTGGAAGAAGTTGAAGAGTCAGCGGAGCCAATATCGGAAAAGCCCCATCAGCCGAGCCCCCTTGAGGTTCTCTCAAAATACCTCGAGGCGGAAGAAGCCCTGAATCAAGAGGAATTACTTCGGGAAACCCAGGATGAGTTTATCAATCAGATCCTTGAGCGTTTCATGCCGAAATTCATCAAGATCCCGGCCGGCGTCTATCTGGTGGGTAGCGCCAGCCCCAAGGGCCTGGAACAACCCCTGCGCAGGGTCAAACTCCATGATTTCTATCTTGGCCAAGCGCCTGTGACCAATGACCTGTTCGACATGTTTGTCCGGGAGACGGGGTATCTGACCGAGGCGGAGGAGACTGGTTACGGAGTTGTCTTCGAAGGCCGTTGCACCAGCAGAATAGACCCGGAAACCGGCCGGGGAATTTTCAGTCTGACCAGGGGAACCATCGCCCGCCATGTGAGCGGAGCAAACTGGCGTCATCCTTCCGGACCAGACAGTTCTCTGGAGGGAAAACACGATCACCCGGTGGTACAGGTCAGTCACCAAGACGCCACGGCCTTTGCCGCCTGGGCGGGGAAAAGATTACCCACGGAAGAGGAATGGGAAGCCGCGACCCGTGGCCCAAGCGGCCGGCTCTACCCCTGGGGCGACATCTGGCGGGCCGAGTTCGGTAATTTTGAGGGTGGCTGCCTGGGCGGCACAACCCCGGTCGAGCATTTCGGGCGCCAAGCCATGAGCCCCTTTGGCATCTTTGATCTTCTTGGCAACGTGGCCGAGTGGACCTCATCCATTCATGCCGGCCAGCCAGAGACACAATCAGGGAGATCAGCGGAAAAAATCTACCTCCTCAAAGGCGGGGCCTGGATAACCGGCGGCACCGTGACCGCAGCCTGGCGTCAGATCGAAACAGGAAAATACTGGGCAAACACCATCGGATTCCGCTGCGCGGTTTGAAAGCTGTCAGCTATAAGCTGTAAGCTGATCGCTGTTAGCTTAATACTGCATCAATCAGCTCCTCGCTCACCGCATCGGTAATAACAACCTTGCCAATCTCCGTGGGCAGGACAAAAAAAGGCCTGCCCCCCACGGTTTTCTTGTCCGTTTTCAGAAAAGATTTGATCTGGCCGGCCGAAAATTCCGGGGGGATTTCCGTGGGCAGGCCGTAATCGGCAATCAAGCGGCACACCGCCTCGGCCTGGTCTTGCGGGAAAATACCCTTCCCCGCCGCCAGCCGACAGGCCGCAACCATCCCCAGGCCAACCGCCAGACCATGGGCCATGGCATAATTGGAGGCGGCCTCCACCGCGTGCCCCAGGGTATGGCCGAAATTCAGGATCCGCCGCAGATCGGCCTCGCGCTCGTCCGCCGCCACCACCGCTCCCTTGATCTCGCAACAGCGGGCGATCACCTCTTCGAGCACGCCAAAATCCCTGGCCAGAATGGCCTGACGCTGCTCGGCAAGAAAGCGAAAAAAACCCGCATCATAAATCACCCCGTACTTGATCACCTCGGCCAGCCCGTTCAGCAGTTCGGCCACCGGCAATGACATGAGAACACTGCTGTCGATATACACACAACGGGGCTGATAAAAGGCGCCGACCAGATTCTTGCCCTCCGGGATATCGACCCCGGTCTTCCCCCCCACCGAGCTGTCCACCTGAGCCAAGAGAGTGGTGGGAATCTGGACAAAAGGAATACCCCGCATGTAAATGGCGGCCAGAAAACCGGTGATATCTCCGGTTACCCCGCCGCCAAGAGCGATGAGCGCGTCTTTGCGATCCAGGCCGAGTTGGGCCAGCCTGCTTGCCAGTTCGGCAACCGTGGCCAGATGCTTGCTTGCCTCACCCCGGGGAAAGGTAATGAGTTCCGCGGCAACCCCGGCCGCAGCCATGGAGGCCATGAGCCTACCGCCCAGCAGCTCCGCGACATGGGAATCCGCCACCACCACATAGCGCTTGGCAATGGCCCGCTGCTTGAGATCAGCGCCGATTGAGGGCATGATGCCATTTTCGATCAAAATATCATAGCCCCGGTCACCGAGGCCAACCCGAATTGTCCGCAATCTGTCCGCCTTTCGGAGTCTCGACTCCGCCTTGCATGTCTTGTGTATTTACTTGCCCTTGAAACATCGCAGATAGGGGCACACCTTGCCGTACTTCTACGTTTTCATTTATAAAGAATCGTGCAATATTGCAACCATCTTGACAACTTCCCCAATATCGCTAGACTGGATAATAGAGGCGCCCCACTAATGAACCCTAGATCACGCAGGAGAGAGCCATGGCAACCAAGAAAAACCAATCCGCCTTGAATGACGCCGGCCGTAAGGTGGGCAAGGCCTTGGCCCGTTCAGGCCACACGGTGGAGGAAACTGGCCAAAAGATGAAAAAAGCGGCGGAGAAAATCGTGAAGGACGCGGCAAAAAAAGCGGAGAAAACCGTGGAGTCCGCCATCGGCACGATTAAAGCTGAGTTGAGCAGCTTGTCTGCTCAAACGAAACTTATACCCTCTGGGTGCAAAAAAGAAGTTAGTGAACTAACCCATAAAAAACCAGCCGGCGCGGCGGAGACAAAAGCCCCTCTCTTCAAGCCGGGCAAAGGCATGACCGTGGAAGGCCAGATCGGTTTCCTGGCCGGAGACATCTTTGAGTACCTCTGCGAAAACGGCACAACCCCGGTGATGGAAATCGCCGGGGTGATGAAAAAACAGGGCAGTATGCCGCTTTTTGGCGCGGCGCTGGGCTGGCTGGCCCGGGAGGCTAAAATTTCTTTTTCCCCCTGCGGGACCAAGGTTTCGATCCTCTGAACATCTCGCAAAATATCCATAAAAAAAGGAGATGCCTTTCGGCATCTCCTTTTTTTTAACAAAAGCAGGGGTACGGCATGCCGTACCCTACTACTTACATTGCGGAGCCGGAAGCAGCGCCCTGCATCTTGACCTCAACCTTTTCGGTCAGAGTGGCATAGTAGGCGCGCAGGATAACCAGAACCTCTTCGCGGCCAAAGTGGTCAACAACCTCTTTGCCCTCGGAAAGAGCCTTACGCAGCTTGGTGCCGGAAAGGATAACACGATCCTCCTTGGTGTGCGGGCAGGTACGCAGGGAAGCCATACCATCGCACTTGTGGCAGTAGAAGGTCCAGTCAATCTTCAGCGGCATGCACTGCAGAGCCTTGCCCTCGGCCAGGTTGGCCGGGATACGGTCGAAAATTTCCTGCGCCTCAAAGAGGCCGTAGAAGTCGCCAACACCGGCATGGTCACGGCCGATGATCATCTTGGTGATGCCGTAGTTCTGACGGAAGGTTGCATGGAGCAGCGCCTCACGGGGACCGGCGTAACGCATATCCAGGGGGTAACCGGCCTGGATGACGTTGTCTTTCACGAAGTAGTTCTCAACCAGACAATCGATGGCCTTCACGCGAACCTCGGCAGGAATATCCCCGGCCTTCAGGTTGCCGATCAGGGAGTGAATCAGCACGCCGTCGCAAACCTCGATGGCGATCTTGGCCAGGAACTCATGGGAGCGATGCATGGGGTTACGCAGCTGAAGGGCAGCAACATCGGACCAGTTGCGCTCTTCGAACATGGCACGGGTCTCGGCCGGGGTCAGGTACACGCCCTTGTACTTGGCAGGGTACTCGCCTTCGGAAAGAACCTTGACCGGGCCGGCCAGGTTGACTTCTTTCTGCTTCATAACCATCTGCACGCCCGGATGATCCTTGAGGGCGATGTCCCAGAACTTGTCATCGGCGGACTCTTCGCCCTGGCCCTTGAAAACCTTCTCGCACTCCCACTTCTTGTCGGCGTCGGTCATCTCGAACTTCTCGGAGACCTTCATGGTGGCGTAAATCTCGCCATCCGCCTCAAGGGCGACCTCGTCGCCAACCTTGATTGCATCGGCATCAGCCTTGGAGACGTCCAGGGTGATGGGCAGGGGCCAGAAGGTGCCGTCAGCCATGGTGAAATTTTCAACAACGCCCTTCCAGTCGGCCTTGCCCATGAAGCCGTTCAGCGGAGAAAAACCGCCGATACCCATCATGATCAGATCGCCTTTGGCGCGGGCGCTGATGTTGATTTTCTTAAGGCCCTTGGCCTTTTCCTGCTCAGCGATACGCTCACTGCCGTGCAGCAGGCAGCATACCAGACCTTTTCCACCATGGGGAGCGACTAACTTTGACATGATCGATTCTCCTTTTGACAATTAATAAGAGGGGTTAAGATATTATGGTAAAGATGAACATACATTCATGTTTGCCGCTCAGGTATACGAGAGGCCCCAATAATTGTCAAGGAAAAAGTCTTGCCAAAAAAACAGCCCAGGCCAGGGAAATGGCTTGGGCTGTTTTTTTATTTTGCGGGGATATTTCAGCCAGGGCGAGGAAAGAAAGGGTTGGAGCAACAAGACGATCCACGGCCACAGGACGCACCTGCGGCGTCAACTGCCGGTCACTCTATTTTTGCGCCGGCAGCCCAATAACAAGAGGCAAAAACAACCAGGATCAGAGCAGCTTGTTACGCCTGTTCGTCAAAAAGCAGGCCGGTCAATTCCTGGAGCTTTACCCGGAGTTTGAGCGCCTCTTCCGAGGGAAACTGCCTCACCAGTTCGCCGCTCGTGCGGTCGGTGACCTGCACGACGAGCTCCTCGGGATTTTCCACCACCCGAAAATTCAGCTTGGTATTGCCAAGGGCATCGAGGCGTTTCTGCATCTCCTCCACCGCCTTGGCAACCTCTTTGGCATCGGCAGGCTTCTGCTCGCGGCGGTGGAGCTCCTTGTCGCCCAAGGCCGCCCCGGTTGAATCCGTGCTCCCCTGCACTGGGGCAACCTGGGGTTTCACCCGGTCTTCCCGCACCACGGCCGGCATTACCGTTGTTACGCCAATTCCCTTGACTTCAGTATTTACGCTGGCATCCATGACATACGTCCTCCTGTTTTTCCACTTTCCCCTACATCCTATTACTGAGGTATCTTGGCCGGGGAACCAGGCCCTTGTTAATATTATAACCCTGCAATGCCTCTTTTCCCTTGCGCATCGCAGGGAGCTGTCCCTGTATTTCCAACTGGCGGGCCAGGACGAGTTTTTGCAGCATATCCTCCTCCGCCAACAGTTTCACCATGATTTCCTGGACACGGATGACACTCTCTTTGTTGTCCTCTCCACAAGCAACCACCCTGTCAAGCATTCGGGCAAGCCCCCTGAAGGCCTGTTCCCTGCTCTGCCGCCAGGAGAAATGCTCTTTGCTATTACCGGCGAGAAACGCTGCCTGATGAGCCTGCTGCATGGCGAAAAAATCGTCCGCTGCCCGGGCAAAATCTTCAAACAGACCAAGGTTGGCTGAAACGTCCATTAATTCGGCAGGAACCGACATCTTCATCACGCGCCCTTTCCGCTGTACACTTCAAATGGAAAGCGAAAGCCCGCCCATCACCATCTGGGCAGGACAAGCTTCATAGTCTACCCGCTTATTGCCTCGCGGGCCGGCGAACTGACTAGCCACCGGGGGCGCTATCGCTGCCACGGCCTCGCTGCCGACGCTAACATGTTTAACGGGACCATGCTCCGCACCCTCCAGCATGGCGGTCTCCTCCCAGATTTCCTTGAGCCGCGTCAGATAAGCATGCGCCTGCCGCAAAATCTTCACATTCTGGGACACCGACACCTTGGGGAGTTCCACCAGGATTGCTGCATACATCCCCCGCAAAAGCTGGGCCGCTTCGGAATGATCCTCGGACTTGATGGCGGCCTGCAACTCGGTGATGATGGCAATAGCCTTGCCCAGATTCTCCCCGCGTTTCTTGGGAGCCTGCTCCCGGATCCCTTCCTCGGCCAGCTCCAGATGCACCAGCACTCGCTCATACAGCATATGGATCAGCTTCCCCGGCTGAATCTCCGCCTGCTTTTCCGTTGTCCGATAGGCATCCAACGCTTTTTGCCCGACCATGTACACTACCTCCTCATCAAGTTTAATTTGTTACGCACCAGCTCCCATCGTTTTATTTACCGGAGCTTCCCGACAGCATGCTGCTCAGGCTGTCAAACTGCCCGGTCAGGTAGCTGCCCATGGATTTCATCTGACTCATATAACTATCAAGCTCGACAAACTGCTTGGTCAGTACTTCGTATCTCCTGTCAAGCCGTTCGGTTTCCGCTTCGATCCGCAATTCCAGGTCATCAATCCTGGTCTGGGCCGCAGTTTTTTCCGCGGCCACCTGACCGGAGCCGCTGGTAAGCTCACGAAGATAGTCATTAACCTTATCGGCCATTCCGGTAATTTCCTGATCATCATCTCCAAGAAAAAATGCGGCCACACTGTCCGGAGCTTCGGAAATAGCTGCGGAAAGCACGGTTTCGTCAATGGTGATAGAGCCGTCCCGGTCAAACTCAAGCCCCAGGTCGAACAGGGTGGTTACCAGCCCTTCGCTGTCCGCAGTAACGTTGGAAGTCATCAGGTCCTGCAGAGCATAGGGCAGATCACGCATGGTGGTGCGAGCCAGAATGCCAAAATCCTTGGTTTCTTCATCGTAGGCGGTGTTCTTGGCAATTTCCTGCACTGCATCGTTATAGGCGGCGACAAAGCCCACGATCATTTCCTTGACGGAAGCATCGTTATTGACCACCGAAACAGTGGACATCCCCGTGCCCTTAAGATTCATGGTAATTCCGGAAAGCACATCGCTGATGGTGTTACTCTGCCGCTGATAACTCACCCCGTCGATGGTAACCTTAGCGTTCAAGGCTTCGCCGGTTGCCCCATGCTGCGCAATATCCATCCACGGGGTAGTAATGTCGATCTCCGACTCACTACCGGTGGCGTTCGCTTTCAAGACCAACTTGTACGGGTTGGGAGACGAACCGTCGTTGATGATCGACGCAGTCACCCCGGGGTTATTCGTGCCCTCATTGAGCAAATCCGCCAAACCCGCCAAGGTGGTTCCCGGAGGAACCGTAACCGTTACATCTTTCCCGTCCATGGTGTAGGCGACGGTAACATTTTCCTCGGTAGGATTGATAACGGTGGTATCCGAGGCATTGCCGCCGGTCATCCAGGTACTCTTGGCCGCGACCCGATCCACGGTTACCGAGGGACTCTGGGCCGTAACCCCATCCGCCACCGTCGCGGTAAGCACGCTCTCGCTGGAACTGGTAGAGCTTCGGGAAAGAAAGGAGGAAGAAAGAGAAAGATTAAGAGCACTGCTCTTCATGGTCAGCAGCTTGTTGTTGACCACGGTGAACTCGTTGAGTTGAACCGCCAGCGCATCAACCTCGCTTTCCTTACGAGTGATGACCTGCTGATCCACCTCTTTGAGCTGCTCAAGGATACTTTGCAGCTCAAGCCCGGAACCTACGCCCAGCGTTGAAATCGATCCTGTTGCCATGGGGAAAACCTTCCTTATTCAACGGTTAGGCCGGCGTCTGAAAACAGGGAGTGAATCCCGCCGGGCTGACGCAGTCATTCTTCGTCTGATATTCGTATCGGCACTTTCCCGTCGTTCTTGAATATTTTCACGAAAAAAGGGGCGACAGCCTGTTACGGCCATCGCCCCTGTTGAAGTTTTTCCTGTTGCCCCGAGATCGGTCCTCGGTGTCCGACCAGGGTAATTTATACCTTGGACCTTTCACCGACCCGTGCCCCAGACCTCCTCCATCAGGCGGCCGGCGCCCAAGTCGCGGTAAGCGGGGCGGCGAAGTGTACACTCAGGCTCTTACATCGATCAGCGAACCGCCCAGCTCATTGACCCTGGCATCGATCAGCTCCAGGGCCTTGGTCAAGGTCTGGTAACTGATTTCGGGCAGCTTTCCGCCCCAGGCCTGTTCCGCCTCTTGAAAACCTCTCAGGACACCCTCACGCCCGGCCTGCAATCTTTCCAGATTATCGCCGCCACCGGTCAACATAAAATCGGCGATGCGTCCGGCCGTCTTGGCCACGCCGAAGTAGCCGTCATCGGCAATCAGGGTTTGCGCCTCTTCGTGGCTCAATTCGGCCAGGGACTTGCCGTTGTACTGGAGCTTTTCCAGATCAACCCCCTTTCCCGCCCCCTGCTGCGCCACGCCGGACTGGGCGGCGAAACCACTCGCGGACTTGGCCTTTACTGCCAGCAGAAAATCGACAATTTTCGCCTTCATGGCAAGAGAAGCCTCCGCGACCGCCCCCTGTCCCGAGGCCTGTCCGCGCTTTTCCTCGGCTGGCTGGCCTCTGCCAATTTTCTCCTGCTCCGTCTTGAAAGGCTGCCCCGGCAATGCGGTTTTTCCAATCTCCGTCATGATCCACCTCCATAGGAAGAATTTACGTAACTATCCAGTAGCACCCCAGCTGCGTTGTTATCTGCTCGTCTACACAAAAAAAGGGGCGGCAGCTGTTGCCAGCCACCGCCCCGGTTGAGTTTTAGTTGTTATTTGCCTTCCCTCAGCACTCAGCACTCAACACTCAGTACTCGGCACTATCCCTTTACCCCTGCAGCAGACTCAAAACATTCTGACTGCTGGCGTTAGCCTGAGCCATGGCAAAAGAGCTGGCCTGAGTGAGGATCTGCATCTTGGAAAAGTTTGCAGCTTCCTCAGCAAAGTCAACGTCACGGATGTTGGATTCAGCAGAAGCGATGTTAACCTTGGTGGCACTCAGGTTGGAAATGGTAGAGGTCAACTGGTTCTGTACGGAACCGAGATCACCACGAATCTTGTCCAAGCCCTTCAACGCCGCATCGGCAACGCTGATTGCGACCTGAGCACCTGACTGGGTCAGAACGCTGATGCTTGACAAAGTATTCCGCGAGGCATCACCAAGGGAAGTATCGGCAAAAACGCCGCTGTCCGCATTGGACCCCAGGATACTGCCGGCCTTGAGAACGGAACCGCCCTGCAGGGTCATATCAGCACCCAGTACTGCATCGTTAGCTGTCACCACATCTTCGCTCAGCACGATACCGGCTGCATATACAGTACCGTCAGTTCCGGTTACGCTGCTGGTGAGGTAGGTGCCCTTGGCAATGGTACTGCCTGCGGCGATGGTCGAGCCCGTGACCACGTTCATTTCGGTGTCAGCGGCCACGGTTTCGTCGTTTTGCAGGGTAATGGAGCCCCCAAAGCTTGAACCGTTGGTAAGGACAGAGTCGGCGGCAATCGTCGAGCCGGAGGCCACGGTGAAGTCCCCACCGGTAACATTGATGGCGTTGGCCAGGGTTACGCTACCGCCCACGGTGGAACCCGCGTTGATCGCGAGGTTGACGCCACCGACCAGGGTGGAGCCAGCCTTGATACTCGCATCGTCGCCCAAGGTCATATCGGTCTGGGTGGTCACCTCGGCGCCGACATTGGACCCGGCCTTGAGAATACTACCGGAGAGGATCTTGGATCCGGTCTGCAGAGTCATCCCCTGGGTGAGCAGCATATCGTTAGTGGAGGTGATTTCGGCCCCCACATCGCTGCCGGCCTTGAGCACCGAGGTTGCGGTAAGCTTGGAACCTTCCAGCAAGGTCATATCCTGGGTGAGGGTGGTTACGTTTTTGGTCGTAACTTCCGCCGCCACATACGAGTTTTTGATCATGATACTGTCGGCGGTTAATTTGGAGCCCTCATTCATGGTCATGCTATCGGTTGTAACAACCAGGGCGTTGGCGGTGATGTTCGCGCCCAGATACGATTTGGCGGCTAGTGAGGAGGAGCCCGTCAGTTTAGAACCGGCAAGCAGGGTCATATCGTTGCCCGCCGCCATTCCTGCGGTAAGATCTGCCCCTACCTGTGAACCTGCGGTCAAAGTACTGGTAGTCCCGATGGTAGAACCAGTCTTCAAGGTCATGTCGTTGGTGACGGATGTAATAGCACCCGAGATATTAGCGTCCAAATAGGAGCCGACCGCCAAGGTACTGCCGCTTTTAACAATCGAAGCACCCTTGAGAGTCATGTCGTTGAGGAGGGTCACAGAAGCACCAGATCCGGTTACGAAATTCCCGCCGACAGATGAACCAATGGCAAAAGTAACGATCCCCGAGTTAGTGTCTCCAAAACTAGATCCGGCGACGGCCGTAATCGAACCATTGGTCAAGGTCAGACCATTGGCCAACGTCAGATCCGCGGTCAAGATCCCACTAAAGGTTGAGTATGTGTGATTGCCGAGGTTGGTCCCTGTCTTCAGTATCGTACCACTCGCCAGGACAGACCCTTGAGTAAGAATGCTGTCTGCAGTTGTAGTAATTGCTACCGCAGACTGTGCAGTGGCAGCCGCTCCGAGCACGGTACCGGCACCGATAGTAGATCCTGAGAGCAAAATACTGCCAGCCTTCAGCAAACTATCCTGAACGGTCGAAGCGGTCGTCCCACTGACATTGGTCGTCCCACCAAGAACCGTACCTTTGCCAATGATAGTGGCTGTAGCAAGCGCAGAACCGGCCTTGATGGTGCTGTCCGTGGTGGTGCTCACCGTGGTGGCGCCGAGAGTCGCTGTCCCCCCGAGAACGCTCCCTGCGGCAATAGTCGAACCGGCATTGAGGGTTGAACCGGCCTTAATAAGGCTGTCGCCGACGGTGGCTGTGGTTGTCACTGCGGCCTTTTGCACGAAGGTCCCACCCAAAACCGTGCCGGCGGCAAGGATAGAATCGGCATTAACCGAAGAGCCAACCGCAAGCATGCTCGCGCCGGTCGTGTTGGCAGTATCGGCATTGAGGGTCACCGTGCCGCCGACTACCGTACCAGCGGCCAGGGTGGAAAGGGTGGCCAGGGTTGAGGTGTCCTTGAGCAGGCTGTCGCCGACGGTGCTGGCGGTGGTAGTCTTGACGGTAGTCGTGGCACCAAGGGTGGTATTGGCCGCCAAAACCGTATCTGCCTTTAGGATACTGCCGGTGGCGATGGTGCTGGCGCTGGTGGTTGTGGCGGTGGTGCCGATGGTCACCTGGCCGGTGAGATCAGAACCCTCTGCCAGCTTGCTGTTGCTTACAATCTTGGACCCGGCAGTCAGAGTGGAATCCTGGGTGGTGACGATATTGGCATTGGTGAAATCAGCGCCGGTCAAAGCGTCATTGGTGGTCCATCCGGCTGCCAGGGTCGAATCCTGGGCCAGGATTGATCCGGCCTTCAGGTTGGAGGCTGCGGAAGTGATGGTGTTGCTATCCACTTCCAGATTACTGGTGAGCGAGATGGCCGCACCGCCGCCGATATCACGAACAACCACATCGGCAGAACCTTCCTGGTTGAGAAGAATCTTGCCAAGGGTGGAGAGATCGCTCCCGCCAAGAATCTTCTGAGTGGCAGCATCACCAGTAACCTTGATCGCCCGGCCATCATTGGCGGTAAGAGTGAGAAAGCCCTTGGTGTCGGTGCTGGCCACCACTCCGTGCTGGGTGCTTTTCTTGTTGATCGTGCCGACCAGCGATGCATTGCTGTCGTTATTATTGACCGTAATCGCACCGATCGTCACGCCATTGATCGCAAAATCAGAGCTGGTGGTGCCTGCGATTACCCGCCCGGTAGAAGTAGAAGAGACTATCGCCTTAGCGGTAATCCCGAGTTCGCTGCTCAACTGATTGATCTTGTCGGCCAGCCCGCCGAGACTGTTTGTCCGAGTATTGTCATAGGCAACGTCGGTCGGCGAGATAACGAAATCTTTATTCTGGAGGTTACTAAAAAGACTGATCTCGACTGTCCCTTCGCTGGCCACGTTCAAGGTGGATGCCGTCATATGTCCGAGCTTGGAAGACTCCGCCGAATCGATGGAGATATTGACCGTTTCCCCGGCGTAGGCGCCAACCTGGATTTGCTTGTTGGTAAAAGCACCCGACAACAGTTTCTGGCCGTTAAAGGCGGTGGTCTTGGCAATCGTGTCCAGCTCTTCGAGCAGCTTGTTGATGTCGGACTGGATCGCCTTACGCGAATCGGTGGTCTGACCGTCTTGAGCAGCCTGAATGGACTTGGTCTTGATGGTGTTGACAATCTTGATGGATTCGTCCAGGGCGCCATCCGCCGTCTGAACCATGGAAATACCATCACTGGCGTTTCTAATCGCTTGCCCAAGGCCCAGGTTCTGAGACTTCAGGGCGTCGGCAATAGCCATGCCGGCAGCGTCATCCGCCGACCGGTTGATCCGCAGGCCAGAAGACAGTTTCTCCAATGAAGCGCTCAAGCCGTTGTCGTTCTTGATCATGTTAGTATGAGCGGTCAATGCTGCGATGTTGGTGTTGATTCTTAATGACATGATTACTTCCTCCGTCCATGATTTGGTAGTTTGTCGGCATTAATGCCGACGGTTTGTAGAGGGAAATCCGTTTCCCCCCTAAAAAATTTGCCTGGATTACGCTTGATGCTGCCCTGCTCCTTGGTCTTTACTGTCGGCATTCACCTCCCTAAGAAGAAGTAAAAAAATGGTTCTGTGATGTTATAGAGCGTATCGGCTACCCTGGGCCTGGCTTGAGTGTTTTTTTATGAAACCCAGAGCTGGCACCATAAAAAAAGAAAAGCCGATTGGTTCAGGACTAATTTAATCCGGAACCAATCGGCCAAGTAGCCGCGATTATGTTAACTCGATCAGCCTACAACCAATCGTTCCTTGAGTTGTCGATATGCCTCGTAAGCTGCCTCCGGCTGATCGATGGCCAGGTAACAGTCGCCGATTTTTTTGAACAGGTGGAACCAAGCCGGCAGCAGTGTATAGCATTTTTCATAGGCAGCCAGAGCATCAGTCGGCTGGCCTGCGGCGAGAAGCAGATCGCCCAGTTCCTCCCAATGCCTGGCCAGAGAGTGGTCCAGCTCCACCGCCCGGTTCAGGGCGGCCAGCGCCTGGTCAAAATCTTGACCATTGAAGGCGGCCTCGAAAATCGCGACCCAGGTGGTGGCATCATCCGGACAGAGCTCGGCCGACTGCCGGAAGCAGGCCAGAGCCTCGGAGTAATCGGCCTGGCCGAAAAGCATCTGCCCCCGTGCCAGAAAAACAGCCGCCTTTTTCTCCGGCGCGACAATGGCTGCAAGAGAGGCGTTTTCGGTCAATTCTCGACTAAAGAATGCCAACGATTCGGCCAGATCAGCAGGCGTCTCCAGGCGGGACAGTACCCGGTCGATCTCAGCGTTAGCAGCCAAAGCCAGATCCGAATGATCACGGGTATACCGGAGCCCCTTCAGCAACATCCGCAGGGCGACCCACCGATCACTTTGCCGCCATTCCCGGTAAAATCCCAGATAACGGCCGGCAAGCTCCAACAGACAGGAGTTGATTCCTTCCGCCCATGCGGAATCAAGCTCCTCGGCCCTGACAAAATTGCTTTCCATTGCCTCAAACTGACAGCGGTGGGCCGCGATCACCCCCAGATAAAACAACAATTCTGCCGATTGGTCCGAATCGGGGCAATGAACTGCGATGGCTTTTTCCAACAGCACATGATCGCCGTTTTTGAAGTAAAGCCTAAGCAATTCCAGCACGCTTTCTCTGTCTTCGCCCTTCGATTTAGCGAGCTTTTTGAGTAAAAAATCCTCCCGTTGGAGATGGTGATGCAGATGTTTAATGCTTTGGGCAAAGGGCGCCAGCACTTGCCTTCGGAACCCGCCGATTGCGACAAAGCGGTCGATTGAGCTGCTCAACCATTCGAGATAACGATCTGGCCGGTCAGCCAGCTCTATGAGCTCATGGTTCAAACGCTCACTCAAACGTAAGCCTTCTCTAGTAGCCTCTTCCAGCAATGCCCAAACCTTGGCCTTATCCAGCCGGTGGCTTACGGCATCCAATGCAAGGAATTGTCGCTGCATGGTCACCGGGAGGGCTTCGAATTTTCGACAGATGGTCCCCTTCTCCCGCAACTCGTTAATTTGCGCGGTAAGCTTTACGGCAAAATCATCCTGACTGGACATATCTTTTTCGACCCCGGCAATGGCTTTGCTCATCCGAGCAAGTGCGTCGATCATCCGCTGTCGTCCGGGCATTCTGCCACTACCTTCTGCTTCCTTAATGAGCGTAGCGACATCAATTCCCCGGCCGCAATGAAGGCTCAGCACTTCGTGCAATGACAGTTCTTCCGCACCCTCCAAACGGACGCCACCCTCGGTGGCGTTGATGAATTGCCGGTCCTTGGCCGCCGTCATTGCCTGCTCGAAATGGTGCTTGAACTCGATAAAACTCCGAGAGGTTGGCACTTTACCACCGCCATAACCATCAACCCACAGGATTTCCTGCCTGTTAAAAAGTCCTTTCTCTTCATCATTTCTCGTCAGCGAAGTGTGCAGAGCATGACTCCCCTCCTCGCTGTAAGCCAGATCCTGGCCGACAAAAACAATAGGGGAACACCCCAGCAACAAAGCGGCTAGAAAGTTCATGTGAGCAACGGTCCCGGCACCGGTGGTGAGAATCTTCCCCCCCACAAGTTGATTGAGCCACTTTTCCATGTGTTGAGCCATGAAAGTCCAGCACACCTGCCGTGCCGGAAAGTTTTTCGCAACCAAAGGGGTCACCCATGCACCGCATACCAAAGTAGTGTCGGCCGCATCTGCGGCGACATCGACAATTTTCTCAAAAGTAATGTCGTCCATGTCAATGCAGGAAGTGAAGTCCGGGGTAACCCCGTGGGCAAGCAGGGCAGGTAGCACGGTATCCGCAGCGATGATCACCGCCCGGCCCTTGGCCTTGGGCAGTAGATGGATGTTTTTGTTCAGCGAAGGACCGCCTGCTACGATGATGGCCGGCACCCCGGCAAAGATGTCCTTGAGATGTTCGAGCAGCTGCTGGTGGTGAATAGCGCTCAGGTGCCGGAGTCGGTTGCCGATGAATTTCGCGCCGTATGCAGTGGTGGTATTCCCGCCGATATTATAGGCATTACCATGCTTGAATATCTCATCGTACATAGCGGTGTAAGTCTCCGGGGCAATCCGAAAACAGGGGGTGTGCTGGAGAATATAGAAGCTTTCCAATTGCAGGGCGCGGGCCATGGGAGCCAAGAGAGCAGGGACATCGATATCAAGGCCAATTGCGACGCTTACCCGACGATCAGTAAAAAGCGGGGCCAAATCTCGGGCATGGAGGGACTGGATAAAAATCCCGATTTCCGGTTCGACCACCACCAGATGGCGAAGCTGACTGCGACTTTGCAACATAGCCGGTGGGCTGTAGCCCAGGCCCATGCCGATAAAAATTGCCACCCCGGTGGCGTTTTCCGGCACCAATCGGTAATAGTCGGCCAACTCGGCAAGAGGAGCCCTGGTGTCGTGGAGAAAAATTTCCTCGCCGTCTTCCGTCCTGACCATCAGGTTTGGGCTGCCGTCTTCAGCGGACTGTATCACCCCCATGGGTGTACCGGTATAGTCCATCACTGTTTGCCATGCCTGGGGATGATGCTTTTTCAGCAGAGCCAGGTTCGCTTCGAGGTGATCTTGAGTCAGAGTCATAAATAATTTGCCAACAGATGTTTTCGGTTATTGATCTGGCGGTCAATTGCCATTGCCGGTACTCTCTTTTGAGGTGACAAAGGTAAAGGTCTTGACCAGTTGCTCATCGGAAAAACCGAGGTTCATTTTGTCATTTATTCGTTTAAGGTGACCGCGCACCGCTTCCTGGAGTTCGTCATCCGGAATATTGGTCATATTGAAACGCAGGTCCTGACGATCCCCCATCTTCATGAGATACTGTTCGAAATCATCAGCAAAGCCTTTTTCCTTGGCCACTTCAAACATGGGCGTCCCTGGCTGGGGCAGGAGATACCCGGTGCTTGGATAGATATCCAGATCGTAGCACACATCAAAGGTCTGCTTGAGGGTTTCCAAGGTTTCTTCCGGATAACCAAGCACGATACTGGTGAATGAGGCAATCCCCGCTTTGTCCAAGGCCCGTTTTTGTCGCGCAAAGTCCTCGACCTTAAGTTTCTTGTTCATAGTCTTAAGGATCTCGGGGCTACCTGATTCCAAGGAATAACCGAAACTGACACAACCGCATTTTTTCAAGTCGTAGAGTAGTTCCATATCTTCCTCGGTAAAGAGGTTGGAACGGATATCGGCATTCCAGTAAAATTTCATGCCGCTCTCCTTGGCAACCGCGACAAAATCCTCTACCTGTTTTTTATTGAAGAAGGTCAGTTCATCAAAAAAATTGACATAGTTGATCCCGTATCTTTTATGCAACTCTTTGACTTCAGAAAAAATTGAGGCGGCGGACCGATAGCGGTAATTGGTATATTGAAAAACGTGGTAGCAGAAAGTGCAACGGAACGGACATCCCCTAGCGGTGTTGACCACAAAAGGACTGATCTCATCCTTGGCGATGGGATAAGGTTCCGGAACATCCTGCATCGCCTTGCTCAAATACAGCTCCATGTCAAAGAGATCCCAATTCGGAAACGGGATAGCATCCACATCTCCGATGATCTCGTCATAGCCGGTATCGATAAATGTATCGCCCTCCTTAAAAACCAGCCCCTTGACACCACCTAAAGATTCTCCCCGTTCCAAAGCCCGGAGGATGTTGACCATGGTGATCTCGCCTTCTCCCTTTACCGCTACATCCACTTCGGTGTGAGAGAGCAGGAATTCGGAAATCGCCGAAGCAACGGAGTTGCCAGCGACAATGCAGGCTCCCGGGCTTGTCTTTCTGGCAATAGCAGCTATCTGTTTGACGTATTTATAGCCGGAGACCAGAGTGCCGGTGGCGATGACATCGTAAGTCTTTCTTAGGAGTAAAGCTTCCAGCTCTGCATCGGAATGCCGATGAGCTCCGATATCGATAATATCGAAAGCATATCCCGCTCTTTGCACGGCGGTCGCCACATAGGCAATGCCGGTCGGGAAATAGGCCTTGTCCAAATTTGGACGGATGCAGGGCACCACAAACACTATATTCATTGTTCTCTCCATACGGGTCTTCTATCCTCTGGGATTGAGACAGCCGGTCAGCAATCAAGTTCTGGGCGGACAGCCAGGTAGATCTTTGGATGTCGAATGACGTTACAGTCAGCGCAAAGTGGCAGGGGCTCCTGCTTCTGAATAGCCTGTCTCAGGCTGCGAAATCGTTCGCTATTCCAAATGGTCAACAAGTCAGCATCATCAATGTTCCCCAAAACAAGACTACTCTTCAGGTCAAAACAGCAGGGCACGATATCCCCATTCCATCGAATCGTAAGGGTATTGACCACATGATCACAATAAGGCTGGTAACTCACCGAGCTTTCTGAAGAAGGTACAATTATAAATCGTTCGGCCAGGACCTCTTGCAAAGGCCATCTCATCGCCCAGGTACACTTAAACTCGACTTCCCCCTGGTATGGTCCAGAAAACTCCGCCTTAAGATGCTCCGGCACCGATGGCGGCTCCAGCGTCTCGGAACTTCCTTGCGCGAACTGGGTTGAGGAAATATACACCTTGAGCCGACAGAGGGGCTGTGCTCTTCGTCGATCAAGTAATCTTTTGACATTACGAACCACAGTGAGATAGTCACTCTGGCGACGGAAAAAATTGTTCTCATCAGGACTCTTGCCGTCCAAGGAAAACTCTATGGCATCCAAACCAGAGTCGATTATCTGCTGGGTAAGTACCTCGTCCAACAACATCCCGTTGGAGACGGTCTTAATAAAGGGGATACCGAGCCCGCGAAGACAGCAGACCATTTCCGGAAAATGGCGATTCAATAACGGCTCGCCACCATGATACAAAACTGCGACCCTCACTCCCTGGGCATGCGGCTCAATGGCCCGCAGTACTTGGCCAAAGGTTTTTTCATCCATAATCCCACGTTGCATGGCCTCAGTCCCGCTGGGGCAATGCCTACAGGCAAGATTACAGGCACTTGAAGGCTCAATGCGAATAACCGATGGGAAGGGTAAGGCTTCAAAAGTAATGCTATCCATATACTCATCCTTGCCGTATTTACCAGTGTTATCGACAAATTATGCAACTCGACATGAGTGATATTTTATCACTGCTTTAATTACCATCAACCAACTACAACCGAACAGGAAGCCCTCTCTCACATAAATACTTTTTAGCTGCCAACGGAGTTTGTTCGGTAAAATGGAACATGCTGGCAGCGGCGACTGCGGCCGCCTTCCCTTCGGTCAATGCCTGATAAAAATTTTCGTAACTTCCGGCACCGCCCGAAGCAATCACCGGAATCGGCAACGCCTCACTTACCTGCCTCATCAGTTCAAGATCATAGCCTTCCATGGTGCCATCCCGCTCAATACTTGTAAGCAAGATTTCGCCCGCGCCCAGCTTGGCCATTTCCGTGGCAAAGGCCACCGGATCAACTCCGGTGGCCTTTGTGCCGGAGTGGGTGCATACCTCATTGCTCCTGCCCGTACGCTTAACATCAATCGATACAACAACGCATTGTGAGCCAAACTGCCGAGCAACGTCGTAGATCAATACCGGGTTGCGAATTGCCTCGCTGTTGATGGCTACCTTGTCTGCCCCGACATCAAGCAGGCGCCGAACATCATCCAGAGATCTGATGCCGCCGCCCACAGTAAGCGGCATGAAACACTCATCGGCCAAATCGTCAATAAGTTCAAAATCCGGCTCCCGCCCTTCCCGTGTGGCGGTGATATCGAGAAAAATCAACTCGTCAACCTCGCGCATGTTGTACACCCGAATGGCCTGCATGGCACTGCCAATCCCGCGCCAGCTGTCAAAACCGACCCCCTTGACCAACTCAAAATCTCTGTAGAGGAGGGTCGGCATAATCCGCACCTTGAGCATAGATTCTCCCTACAGGCTACAGGGCCAAAAAGTTACGCAACAGTTGAAAACCGACCCGCTGACTTTTCTCCGGATGAAACTGCACCCCAAAAATATTCTTTTCTCCAATCACCGAGGTAAAACCACCGCAATAGGGAGTTGTCGCTAATTGGTTCTCTTTCTTTGCGCAAATAAAATGATAGCTGTGGACAAAGTAGAAATCCTTTCCCAGTCGAATGCCCTGCAGAAGAGGCGAATCAAACTGAGGGTGTACCTCGTTCCATCCGACATGGGGAATAAGAACAGACAGATTGTCGGGGCACAAACGAACGACCTCTCCCCTGATCCAGCCTAACCCCCGATGCTCTCCAAACTCGTGACTCTTATCTGCCAAGAGCTGCATCCCAAGACAGATTCCTAAAAAGGGAATCCCGCGATCAAGGACTCGTTCCGCAACAATCTCATCCAACCGTCGTTCGCGGATTTTCTGGATGGCATCACCAAAAGCGCCAACTCCAGGCAAAATAATACAGTCGGCGTCTCTGATTTCTGCTGCGTCACATGTACGCACCGGATTCGCGCCGCATTCCTCCACTGCCCTGAATACCGAATCGATATTCCCCATGCCGTATTCAAGAATAGCGACCTTTTTCATGGGTTATCATCGTTAATCCGGCTGAGATTCCCGTGCTTGTCCTTGACCAAGCGGCCATTGGCGTCACGAATAAAAAGCTTCTTGTTGGTAAAACGATCACAGATTCGGATGAATTCCTCAACCGTCATGTCCAACGGGGCCAGAATCTCATCCAGGGATTTACCCAGATATTCCCAAGGGAACTTCCCGTCATGCTTTTGGACAAGCTTAATCCCCTGGCTGCGAGTCAAGCGACTACGGCGGATGTGGAGACAGGAAATATCCGTGGCCCGGCCAAAAGCAAATTTCAAGAATTTAAAATAATCATGGATCCCGGTCTGATAATTATCGAGATTTTCGTAGTTCACCACCGACCCTTCTACGGTTTTATGATAGGTGATGAAACCGTTGGCCTGAGCAAGAAGGGCATTGGCATAGCCATCCCATGGGATGAAATAGCCGAGAAATATCCCGGTCACTCCGACCCGTTGCAAATCCTCATCTGATGGATACGTGTATTGGATAAGGTGTTTCGGCTCAATTCCTTCCTCGAGCAATAAATCACTTACCCGCAGACCCAAAAGGCCGCCAAACTCCTCAAGCCAGCGCCTGGTAAGCACCTGATCCTTTCCGGCGGTAGCCGGCCCACCATATTCATTCTGAGGATTTTCCCCCCAAATAATCAGCGGAATGTTGAACTTTACCGCAAAATGAATGGGGATCGTAAAAATCGCGACATGTTCCGGCCAGGAAATGTCGCCAATCTGGGTAAGAGCCAGACGATTTATCTTTCTTCTGATGTTTGGATTAACCGACATTTCAACATAATCAACCCCGAGATTTTTGATGTTTTCGATGTTCTGGCGACCAATATCGGAAAGCATATCGGTGGTCGCGGTCACACAGAGAGGATTCATTCCAAGCTCAAGCATCCTGATCACCTGAACATGGCTGTCCTTCCCACCACTCACCGGGACGATGCAATCGTAATTGCTGCCATCCTTGGAGCGATAGCGACTCAAAACACTCTTCAGCTCCTGCTCACGATCATTCCAGTCAATTTCCTGACGATGTTCGAAATATCGACAAGCACTGCATACCCCTGTTTCATCCATCTGAAGGTCTGGTTTGGTTTCGGGCATCACGCACCGGGTACAATATCGAATGAGCTTTTCCATTTCTTCTCTCCTTTGCGCCAAACGACAGATAACTTAGGTGTTTCGACGATATCATGCCGTAACGGCGATGTCTTATTTTTTCTCCAGTAAAAACCAGGTAAGATCATCCAGCGGGAAATTCTCATCCCCGTGGTAAACAAAGCCATAATCGAGCAATCGCAGATCAGAAAAACGGCGCAGTATTTCTCCGGCAAAATCCCTCTTGAAGAGTTTGCCACTGTGGCCTCGGTAGGGAACTTCCACGGGCGATGGGTTGTAATATTCGATAACGCAGACATATCGCCGACTGGACTGATGCAACAAATCATACAGTTTAGGAAGTTTATCCGGATTGATGTGGATGAGAACCCCGGAAACGAAAGAGAGATCGTACTGCCGATCCGGCTTGAAATCGAGAAGGGAGTCGTGAAACACCCGCGCCTTGCCCCACTGCCGCAATTCATCCACCGCCTTCTCATTGATCTCTATGGCGGAAAGCTCCATTGACGGAAACAACTGATGCATGACTTTCAGATTGTTGCCGATGTTGGCGCCCAATTCAATAGCTGATTCCACCTCAAAAGTCCGGGCAATGATTTTGGCAAACAGGGCGAGACGCGCCCCCATCTCCTTGGCGCTCGGATTGCGGCCGATATACTGGTCGCCAAACTCCCCGGCCCAGAATGCTTCCTGTTCGGTTTGAAAATCAGCCATCAAGTCCTCCTTTATTTTATTTCAGGTGGTGATCAAGCTTGCCCAAAGCGCGAAGTGCCATATACATTGCTTCCGCCATCAGCCAATCTTCCGGGGTGTCGATATCCTGCACCAGATAGCGCGGCAGAATTAATGGTCGGGCATCATGGCTGTAGATCTTCTTGTCGGCAAAAAAACGCCGAGTATCAAGCCAATAAAATTGCCCGGCATCATGGTAGCATTCCGGCAGATCCTGAGAACGAGTCAACTCATATTCCGGCCAGACCATGGCCAGATGACCGTCTTCTTCAATTTTCAGCGCCCGATGGATCGGGGCCTGATAGCTGGTAACCGTAAAAACCGAGGCAGCCCCGCTTTGCAGAAGCAGGTCAAAACCCTGCCGGAGAAAGCTGGGGTGGACGAAAGGAGCGGTGGCATAGAGGCAGCAGGTATGGTCGGCCTCCCCTGCCCCATGCTCGCCAAGCCACTCGAGAGCATGGAGGATAACATCCGCAGTGGTAGTGAAATCATCGGCCAATTCGACCGGACGGACAAAAGGAGTTTCTGCACCAACCTGACGCGCAACTGCCGCAATTTGCTCGGAATCGGTGGAGACGATAATTCGATCGAACAGCCGGGACTGTAAAGCCGCCTCAATAGAATATACGATCATCGGTTTGCCGGCAAAGGGTTTGATGTTCTTTCCCGGTATCCGTTTGCTGCCGCCTCGGGCCGGGATAATTGCGACCTTCATGAGATGGTTCCCTCGCCAACATGCTGCCACTCCAAAGGTGTCCCTCGCTCGATATTTCTAGCAGCCCGTCGGCCAAGAATAATATCGAGGCATCGCGGCGCCAGACCATGCCCAGGCCGAATTGATCGGACATTCTCGGAGGTGAATAGTTCCCCCGTCCGGATATCCTTGACCACAAAAAGCGAACGTCGGAAGACCCGGCTGGCCTCCTCTTCTTTGCTCAGGGTGTAACGCACCTCACCCATGGCTTGTTCCACCTCACGCACCGCCGCAACCAACGCCACAAACTCATTCGGCTCCACGGAAAAGCCGCTGTCCGGCCCACCATCGGCACGGGAGAGGGTAAGATGCTTTTCGATGATTTTCGCCCCAAGTGCCACCGCCGCCATCGGCGCGGCAAGCCCCAGGGTATGATCAGACAGCCCGACTACCACGTCAAAAGCCTCGGCCAGATGGGGGATAGTTCGCAGGTTCATGGAGGAAGGCGAGGCCGGATAGGCACTGGTGCATTTGAGCAAAGCCAGGGCCGGACAACCCGCCTGCCGGAGGGTGATCACAGCCTCGTCGATTTCGGCCAGACTGGCCATGCCGGTGGACATGATCACCGGCTTGCCGGTGGCTCCGATCTTTTTGAGGAGCGACAGATCAACCAGCTCGAATGAAGCAACTTTATAAGCCGGCACCTTGATCGATTCGAGAAAATCAACGGCCGTGGCGTCAAAAGGGGTGGAAAAGCAGGCCAGCCCCATTTGGTTGGCAGCATCCAGCAAGCGCGGCTGCCATTCCCAAGGGGTGGCGGCTTCCTGGTAAAGATCGTACAAATTCCGCCCCTGCCAGGCCGTGCCCTTGATCCGGAACCATTCCTGGTCGCTGTTGATAGTCAATGTGTCGGCGGTATAGGTCTGGAGCTTGACCGCATCGGCGCCCGCTTCCTTGGCCGCCTCCAATATCCGAACTGCCTGATCGAAATTCTGACCGTGGTTGGCGCTCATCTCGGCTATAATGTAGCAAGGATGACCTGCACCGATCATTTTGCCATCTATTCGCAAACCTATCTCTTTTTCAGATATCATGATCGATAACCATCCAATATCCACCCCGGTCACTACCGATCCTTTCAATCCTGTCCTGGTCTTTAAGCTTTTTGATATAATATTTTACGGTGTTCGGGTATTTATCCAGTCTGACGGCCAATTCGTCACAAGTGAAAGCGGGCAGACCGTAGGAGGTAAAGGCATCGATTATTCTCTTGACCCCGGAGTCATACTTCTCAATGGTGCCGGATTCCTTAAAAATGGGGGCAATCTTTTTATTGCGGATGGTGAAAGAATAATTACCCCACACCAACTGTTCGGCGCTCAAACATCCCAACAGCCGACCATTGATTCTTTGCTGGGCGGTTTTCGGGGCAAGCGCAACTCCGACTATTCTTCTGCGATCATTGACCACCACCAGCACCGTCCCCCCTTTGAAGTTGGCAAAGGCGACCGGTAGTTCGATGACCTGGCGGTCAGAGGAACTTTTGACTTGCAAGTTCGCCGATTCACCGGCGACGATTAGGTCGGCTATTGTATCCCGTGGCACGGTTCGCATTTTTACTACGCTACCTCCATTATCAATTCAAAGGCTTCAGCGGCATCAAGCCCGGCCACGCTACCCCAGCGTTGGGCGGTAGCGCGCAGATTTTCAAGCGAACGTGGATGAGGGAACAGCCGGCTTTCTCCTTCGTAGCATTGCATGGCAGCCATTTTTAGCTCCAGGGTTTCCGTAATATCCCGAAAAACTGTGGGCCTGAATACCGGCGCAAAACGCTGGAACGACCATTCGGTGGAGGACGGCACCTCGTAGGCATATAGGGCGCGCAGCTTGCTGTGTTTTTGTGGTCTGGCAGCGGTTAGTGTTGCCCTAAAGGTAACTGCATGGTCAATATTCAGGTCTCCGCCATGCTGGGTGTAGATGATTTCCGGTTTGCAACGCATGATCAAGGCTTCAATATGTTTTACTAGCTCCAACAGTGGCACGGTATCGAAACGGTTGTCGGGAAAATCATAATGGAGTACTTCGACGCCCCCAAGGCGTTCAGCCGCAGCTAGAGAGCATTGACGCAAGTGGTGCAACTGGTTCTGGTCAGCTTCTTCCCGATTCCCCCCCCGCGAGGTGATCCCTTCTCCAAGGATGGCCACCATGACCTGGTGCCCTTCTCGCACCATCCTGGCGATGGTTCCGCCGCAACCCAGCACTTCATCGTCCGGGTGGGCCGCCACAACAAGAATATTCATGATTACTCCTATTTTTTATGGCTACCTGAGTAACAGGCAAATTCACATCCCACCAGAATTATTAATCTCTTACGACATGAATGTGCTAACACTCATGATATGTTTTCGGTTAACAAAATCGTCATTAGTCCGAAAATGATCATCTAGATGACTGGTGACAACGGCCTCCCTATCAGCCTCAAAAAATGTAGTATTACGCCAGTATGTAAGCACCTCCTGCGGATTTGGCCAAGAAACTGTATTAACCGCCATCCGTGCGATGGTCCGGGGAAATTTTTCAGCTATCAGCGGTAAAAACGTCAAAGTCATGAAATCACGGCTGGTGTAAATGACATACTCTGGGACTTTCACTCCAGATGCCGTCAGGAGTTCAAAAAGTTCGTGGTTGTTTCTACCGTAAGGGCCTACCACGGCCAACTCGCCACCAGGTGCAAGATATTCGCGAATTACGTCAATTAGTTTTTCCACGTTTTGAGCATAATAAAGACCATATGAGCAAAAACACAAATCAATACCATTAGTTTTAATTCTTGCCTGTTTCAACAGATCTGCCAGATCATCAAGCTCACCGCAAAGCGGAATGACTTCCCCCCCGATGCCGGTACAACGTGCCAGCGTTTTTGTTAATGCCTCTTCCGAAGCATCCACGGCAATAACACGTCCAGCAGAACCCACCTGCTTGGCCAAATAAGATGTCTGTGCTCCTGTTCCGGCGCATAACTCCAACACGGTTCCTCTACTCGGTGCCTTTACTTCTCGGAACACCCATTCATTCAAGTCAAGAGACTGACGATTTTTGTAGGAATGTATCCGTTGATCAAGACAATTATCTGCCTTGGCTCGAGTTAACACATTAATATTTTTTGCACTTTTGGTTGCTATCACAATAATCCTCTTTGTTCTATTTGCATTTATCAGATATGCAACCCATGAATTCAACCAAGTGTCTTGGTCAGACAAAACCGTAATTGAAAATGTTTCGTGTCCTTTTGCCGGGGGGGGACTTCCCTGAATCCCAACTCGGCAAAAATTCTGCTGGACACTTCATTAGTTATTTTTACATCTCCATACAGACTAATATCATACGTTTTGCGCCAAACCTCAATCGCCTTGGCTAACAACGGAACGCCAAGCCCACAACCACGAAATTGCCTGGCAATGGAATAATCAACCGTAACGTGTTGATCCTGTTTTTCAAAGCGAACTTGTCCAATTGGGCCAATATCACTATCTACAAGCAAAAGTAACGCATCGGGATCATCAATTTTGCCGCGAAACCACATGTTATGTTCTTCCCAAGGGATGAACTCGGATTTGAAAGCATTGCGGCGCACCACCGGATCATTGACCCAGTACCAATACAGTGCGCTATCGTCGGCATCGGCCTCACGAATGTGCCAACGCTCCAGGCGTACCCCCTGCCTGAGTAGTTCGGATACCTCGATCGTGCCATCGCCAGGGACTAATGCCATGCTCCGCAAGGATTGTTTGCTGCTTACATTCTGCCTGATTACCCTAAGCAACTCTTTTTTAATAGTATTCGTGTCAACAGTGTCCGCACCACCAAGCCAAGTCAAAAAACCTTCTCGGTGAAGATCTCTGGTAAAAGACTCCTGATTTGCCGCCACTGTTATCACCAAACTAGGCAGCCCCAAACAAAGCCTTTCCCAGGTTGTACAACCACCCGCACCCAGTGCCAAATCGGCTTGAGCCATAAGTTCCGCCATGTTGTCAACCTGCACATGCAAGCGACTGTGGGGACGAATCGCAATTTGTTGTTCTATTTCACTCAGATGAGGATTGCCCTTGCCCAATACCATGTCAAGTTCAAGGTGATGCAACTCGGGAGAGGACATGGCCGCTAAAACCCGTCCGCTAACATTATCCGGATCACTGCCGCCGCAAAAAACGAACACTCGATGAATTTCGCCGTTTTTCAGCGTTCTTTTCTTGCGGGCCTGAACAAACTCTGGTCTCAACAAGGCATATGTTGGACCGAGCAGGAGGGTACATGATGGTGGAACAAGCCCCTCATAACGAACCCCCTTCTTTTGAAAAAAATTCTGATCCAGCAGGATATCGCAGTCATGCGGACGATCAGCCAGATCGTCAATGACCATTATCTTGCGCACATGGGGGCGTAATTCCTCCTCCCAACGACGATCCAAGCCGTAATGGTCAACAATCAACCAATCCACTTCTTTCCCCGCCAGCGCCGCGATGGTTTCCGTGGCGTCTTGTTTCTGGGGAACCCCAAGCCAACTGGTATATTCGTTACACAAACCGTTTTCGGCAGCAGAGACGTTTGCCCCCTCAGTCTCCGCTAATTCATGAAGCATAAATCCCCTGTTGATAATCAGGTCATTCAGATTGCCGGGCCGAGAACGGCAGACAAATACCACCAAGGCACCAGATTCCCGCATCGCTTCGGCCAGCGTTAGACAGCGCATCACGTGCCCGGAACCGATGGTAACATCGGCATCGGCCCTTATGACCAAAAGATTTTTGCTCACCGCCACTCCTGTAATTCTCTAATTACCCGCTCAACTTGCACCTTATCCATCCCCGGCCATATCGGCAGGGAGATGATTCGTTCATAAGCCCCCTCGGCCACCGGACAAAGTTTTGGGCCGTAACCGAAACGATCGCGGTAAAATGAATGGAGATGAACAGGCAGATAGTGAACATTCACCCCGATTCCTCGGTCGCGCAATTTTTGAAATACTGTTGCTCTGGTCGCGGCGTCCGGCAGACTGACCACATAAAGATGGTAGGCATGCTCTACCTCGGTCAAGGTAGTAAGGGGCCGGATCGCAACCGAATCGGCAAACGCCTGATCATACTGGCGGGCGATTGCCCGGCGGCGAGCCAGAAAACCTGGTAACTTGCGCAACTGACTTACGCCCATGGCACTCTGCAAGTCGCTGATCCGGTAATTATAGCCCAACTCTGTCATTTCATAGTACCAGGTGCCTTGCTGCTCCCGTTGGCGATGATCGGTGGCGATCCCGTGGTTGCGGAAGCGGCGCATCCGTTCTGCCAGCTCCTGATCGTCGGCTACCACCATGCCGCCTTCGCCGGTGGTGATATGTTTGACCGGATGAAAGCTGAACACGGTAAGATCGGCCAGAGTGCCGACCTTGCTCTCTTTGTACGATCCGCCGATAGAATGGCAGGCATCGGCCACAAGAAAGAGGTTGTGCCGGTCGGTGATGGCTCGCAGGCTGTCGTAATCACAGGGCTGGCCAGCATAATCCACCGCAATGACGGCCCTGGTTCTGTTCGTGATCTTGCGGGCCACAGCCAGTGGTTCAATGAGCAGCGTATCAGGATTCACATCGGCAAAAACCGGGGTTCCGCCCTGATAGACCACACAGTTGGCCGTGGCCGCAAAAGTCATGGCCGGGACAATCACCTCGTCCCCAGGCCCGATACCAATGGCATTCATGGCCGCATGCAGAGCCGCAGTGCCGCTCGATACCGCCACAGCATATTGTGCACCAGTAAAGGCGCAAACCGCCGCTTCGAACTCGCCCACCTTGGGACCGGTAGTCAACCAGTCGGAACGGAGCGCCCCCACCACCGCCGCTATGTCATCCTCGTCAATCATCTGCCTGCCGTAAGGCAGAAAAGCGGTCGATGCCTCAGAGGGGAGAGGCATAAGCTTAGTAGCCAACCGTTGTTTCATCAGAAGCCCCGCAATCTTAATTTCACGCCACCGCCCGCACCGGGGCTTCGTGAGCAGCTATCGCGCCCTGTTGCTTCTTTCTCTCCGCATCACCGAACACGATGCGGCGCAGTTCATCCACCGTAAGCCACTTTTCATTGCCATCACTGGTGTAAACAAAACCTTCCGGCATTTTTACCGCCTCGACATAATTTTTCCGCTTCCACCATGAATGAGTGGGCATGACCACGTACATCCCCTTATACTTATAAGTATTGCGGCCTTCGTCCTCGCCGGTGAGCGCCTCGTGCAGTTTTTCCCCCTCTCGAATACCGATGTGCTTGACCTTGCATTCCGGGGCGATTGCCTCGGCCAGGTCCATGATCCGCATGCTGGGAATATTCGGTACAAAAATTTCGCCTCCCTCCATGTAGCGGAACCCTTGCAAAACCAGCTCCACCGCATGATCAAGGGTGATCCAGAAACGGGTCATCCGCTCATCGGTTATGGTGATTGTCCCGCTTTCCTTCTGTTGCAGGAAAAGGGGAATAACACTTCCCCGACTACCGATGACGTTGCCGTATCGCACACAGGCAAATCGCGTGCCGTCCACGCCGGCATAGGCATTGCCTTGCACAAAGAGCTTGTCGGAACAGAGCTTGGTGGCGCCGTAGAGATTCACCGGGTTTACCGCCTTGTCGGTGGACAGGGCAATTACCTTTTCGACCCCGGCATCGATGGCCGCGTTTATGACGTTCTGTGCTCCGTGAACGTTGGTCTTCACCGCTTCAAAGGGATTGTATTCGCAGGCCGGCACCTGCTTGAGCGCGGCGGCGTGAACCACCATGTCCACCCCGCGCATGGCGCGAAGCAACCGCTCCCCGTCACGGACATCGCCGATAAGGAAACGCAGCCGCTGGTCATCCTTGAACTCAATGCGCATCTCATGCTGCTTGAGTTCGTCGCGGCTATAAATACGGATCGCTTTAGGATTGAGCCGATCCAGCATATAATGACAAAAATGTTTTCCGAATGAGCCTGTGCCACCGGTGACCAGAATCGTCTTGTCCGACCAGTCGATGACCGAACGATCCAATCCCCCGCCCTTAAGGATTTCCTTGACTGAATCAATGCTTCGTTTCTGCTTATAAACATACTCCTTGATCCGCAGAAACTTCACAACATCTTCCTGTGAATAGCGCCGTTGCCCACCATCTGTTCTTCCCGGATTCACAAAATCCGCAAATTCCTTCTGCCAATATCTGATGGTGGAAACAGGAACATCCAGCTCCAGAGCGATCTCTTTGATTCGGTATTTCATAGCATGCCTCATTTATTTTCTAAAAACACATTCAATGGCCAACTGACATTATTTCCCTTGTGTTTATCTTATCGACCCACTTCAAAAAAAGCTAAACTAAAATCTACAGCAAACTTCATGTTTAGCCTCAGCAATAACTATGCCAATAAACACAGGAAAAAATTTCCCATGCGATCCTTTGACAACACAGACATCCTTCGTAATGACAAGTATTGCTTCCGCTCGAAGGTTTGACACTCGTAAGGGAAAAGTGTCAAGATCACGACGGATAGTCCCTACTTCACGGGGTATATACATGAAAATTTTTGACAGTAACCCTGTGCATACTGGACAAATGGTTATATGTATGAAATAGTATAAAAACAAAGCGTAATTCTGCGGAGTGAACAGCCAGCACATTTTCAGCATTGGGATGAGGAAGGGAGGAAAATATGGCGCCGGAAATCATCTCTGCGATACAGACAATTCCACCATCAGCCATTACCACGGGATTTTCCAAAACAAACACTTCGGAGAGTCAGCGAGCTTCACAGAATTTACGGCAGGCACAAAAAGAGCGCCAGAATGCGGCGCAAAGAACCCAGGATGCCAGGGCCGAGGAGCAACAGGCTCAGAACAACCTCCAGGCTGCCCAGGCGGAAGAACGACAGGCGGCAGATAAGGTTGCCGCCGCTCAGAGCGAACGGCAGCAGGCAATCCGCCCAGCGCCGTCACAAACCACCGGCAAGATAATCAACGTCCTTGTTTGATTTTTTCTTACTGCCCTTGGCGAGGGAAACCCTGCCTGGCAACCCCATTATCCGTCAACGGCCTGCGGATCCGTCAAAACCGCCGGGGACAAGAACCTTACTCGCCCGCCTCTCCCCCATTCTTCTGCCCGGCAAACCCAGCCAGTCTCTTTCTCCCCAGAAGCCAGACCGCCACGATGCTCACCTCATAAAGCACGATCAGGGGAAAAGCCATGAGACACTGGTTGATCACGTCCGGAGTGGGAGTGAGGATGGCGGCGATGACAAAGGCGAGCAGGATGGCGTATTTGCGGTGGCGGTTCAGAAAAGAGGCGTTCACCATGCCCATCTTCGCCAACAGCACCATGAAGACGGGCAGCTCGAAGATAACCCCGAAGGCGATGAGCAGCCGCAGGCAAAGGGAAAAATACTCCTTTACCGTGGGCATGGGACTTAAAAAATCGTTGGAGTAACCGAGCAGAAATTTGAAGGCCGGGGGAAAGACCACAAAATAGCCGAAGGCGGCGCCGCCAAAGAAGAACAGCGAGGAGAGCAGAGTGAAGGGCAGCATCACCCTTTTTTCATGCTGGTACAGACCTGGGGCGACAAAACGCCAGAGCTGATAAAAAATCACCGGGCTGGCCAAAAGAAGCCCGGAAACCAGGGAAAGCTTCAGATAAAAAAAAACCCTTCCTGGTACGAGGTAAAGATCAGGCTGGAGCCTGCCGGCATGACCTCATACAGGGGCTTGAAAAGCAGCCAGCCAATCTCCTTGCTCCAGGACCAGGACACCGTGAACCCTGCCACCGTGGCAAGTACCGAATAAATCAGGCAACTGCGCAACTCTCTTAAGTGTTCCGTAAGCCCCTGTTTTTGAAATTCATCCATACCCGATCCCGTTTTGTTTCCCAATAAACTGCAAACTTTTTAATCGGCAGCTGCCACGCCCATGGCATCCTTGATTTGCATGCTCAATTTCCATAAGGGGGTAATCTTGCGAATCCTTTGCGGCGGCAGCAGATCCCACAAAATCCTCGATCCGGCATGACCGCCTGGGTTATGCAGAGCAATCCCCGCTGTGGTTATAAAACCGTTCAGGCGGATATCCCAGGCTTCGCGCTCTATTTCCTGGGCAAGCATCTGCCCTTGCTCTCCCAGAGCATAGGCCTCGGCGTCCAGAGCAAGGCCATGCAGCTCTGCGAGGATGGCGACCGCCAGGTCAACAAAACCCTTGCCCTCGCCGACAAAATATCCAGCAGGATCCACGGCCAGGCAATCGGTGAGTAGCAGGCCGACCGGCACCCGGCATAGCTCCTCCGTCGCGACCTTCCGCCCATACTGAACCAGCCCCTTGTAACCCACGGCATAGCTCAGGTGCTTAAAGGGAATCTCATACGGCTTTAAGAGATAGAAACCATCCTTCAAGCCGGGCGCGGGAACCAACAGCTCCTTGCCGTCGGTCAGGGCGTTGATCCTTACCTGCTGCAATCTCGCAGTCGGACCGACAAATATCCTTTTGGCCTCCTGATACCCAGCAAGACGACGCACCAGCTCCGCGGCCTTACCAGACGCTTTTCCCTCCGCATCCGAAAAAGATGCCCGCACAGCTTCCTTGGTAATCATTGTCCCCCGCGCTGCTGTTTTCTACAAAAAAAAACCGACAGGCTGCTCCCGTCGGTTTTGTTCCTGTTATGACGATCACTCTTAGAGCTTGGCTTTCTTATCTTCCCTGGCCAACATGGCGTACTGTTGATGCTCTATAGCCATGTTCTCCTGATTAAGCCGCGAAACCCGCACACCATCGGTACCCTCGCCCGGCTGACGTGTGGCCATTTCCTGTCTGGCAAAGCCATGCTCGACCAGGGTGGCTACATCAGTCCACATGGAGGAGCTGCCCAGCAAGGAAACGATAATAACCTGACTGCCGCGCTGGAATTTGCCGACATACGTTTTTCCGGCGGCATCAGTATAGCCGGTTTTTCCGCCAACCGCCCCATCCAGGGTCCACAAGGCCCTGTTATGACTGCGCACCAGACTGCCGTCACTGTTGCGAAGCCTGGTGGCCGCCATGCGCTCAGCAAACTCGGGATTATGCATGGCCCGATTGAAAACCGTAGCCAGATCGCGGGCCGTGGTCTGCTGACCTGGCCTGGTCAAGCCATTGGCGCTTTTGCAGATAGTATTCCGCGCGCCAAGAGCCTCGGCTTTTTTGGTCATCAATCTGGCAAAGGCCTGCTCGGAACCGGCAAGTTTTTCCGCCAAAGCAACGCTGGCGTCATTTGCCGAAGCAAGCAACACGGCATTAATCAAATCGGCGGCCCGATAAAAAACGCCTTTTCTCAGATTAATCTTCGAAGCCGGCATGTTAGCCGCATAGGCGCTGGCTTTAACCATCTCCTCGCCATCAAGTTTTTCAATGGCAATAAGCCCGGTGATGACTTTAATGGTGCTGGCAGGCTGCCCAGGCCGGTCAGCATTGCGGTCGTACAATACCTGGCCGGTTTTGGCATCCATGATATAGGCGCTGCGGCAGGTAAGTTTCCCCTCCTTAAGCTTGGCGGGAGCCTCAGTTGCGACAGTGTATGGTGCAGGCTGCGATTTCGCCAGCTTTCGTTTCAACTCTTCCAGGGCGGCGCGTGTTTCTTTGCTGGTCCTTCCCTGCTTTTTCGTCATCTTTCCTTGAGCAGGCGAAAACTTGTGTACCGAACTCAAGGACACAGCTTTTACATTTTTCCCTTGTGTTTTCGCAACAGCCGGAGAAGCAAACAGGAAAACCAGCAAGGCAACAGAGAAAAGCCGGCGACAAAAAAAATGACTCATGGCATGTTCACCTTCAGGTTGAAAGGTTTACTCAAAAAAGGCATATGATTTCAAACTGTCAGAGAAATATATGGTTCGATAGGCAACTATATTTGATACTTGCCTGCAAAATCAAGCTTTTTCTGAGGTAATCTCTCTATCCTCTTGATCTATTGTTTCTTTAGACACAAAAAATACCAACCCAGGCTGTCCGGGCATCCCACCAGGCCCACCAGTCCATCGTTATAAACAACTACAACATCTTCATGACCTCAGCGGGAATGTCAAGCAATGGCACGATTTTATCCACTGCCCCGGTCGCAATGGCCTCCTTGGGCATCCCGAAAACAACGCTGGTTTTTTCATCCTGGGCGATGGTTTGCGCGCCAGCTTGTTTCATCTTCAACATGCCCTGAGCGCCATCCTTGCCCATCCCGGTGAGAATAACACCAACCGCGTTGGCTCCGCCGTAGACCGCGACCGAATTAAACAAAACATCCACCGCCGGCCGTTGATAACAGACCAGCGGTCCGCTTTTGATATTGACATAATACCGGGCGCCGCTCCGTCGCAGCACCATATGAAAATTCCCCGGCGCAAGCAAGGCGGTGCCAGGCACCACGGAATCCCCATCCTGCGCCTCTTTTACCCGAATCTGACAAAGGCTGTTCAGCCGTTCGGCAAAACTGGTGGTGAAATTGGCGGGCATGTGCTGCACAATCATGATCCCCGGCGTATTGGCCGGAAACTGGGTGAGTACATCTTTCAAGGCCTCGGTGCCTCCGGTGGAAGCGCCGATAGCGATCAATTTATTGGTCGTCTTGGTAAGGGAAAGTCTTGGCGCATCGGCGGGCCGAACCCTGGCAATATGCATGGCCCGTTGTGACATGTTCACTTGGGAGGCGGCGCGAATTTTTTCGGCAAGCTGGGCGCTCATGTCGCCGACCGAATATGCCTCGCCTGGTTTGCAGATAACATCAACCGCCCCGCTGTCCATGGCCTCCATGGCCAAAGCTCCGCCCGCCTCGGTAAGAGAGCTGACGATAATGACCGGCAAAGGAAAATAACGCATCAATTTTTTAAGAAAGGTAATGCCATCCATCCGCGGCATTTCCACATCAAGGGTGACCACGTCTGGTTTGAGGGCGACGATCTTATCCCTGGCTACATAGGGATCTGGCGCCGTGCCCACCACCTCGATATCCTTTTCGTGGGACAATTCCTCACTAAAAACCTTGCGGACCACCGCGGAATCATCTACCACAAGTACGCGTATTTTCTTCATAATCTCATCTTGTACCCAGAGGGTATAAGTTTCGTTTGAGCAGGCAGGCTGCTCAACTTAGCTTTGTCTTTTTGGGGGCCCCAGGGAAAAACCTCATTACCAGCAAATCTCCCCACTCTAAACATCTGTTCCAACAACCCAGAGAATCCCGAATTCGGTGCTGAACAAGCAAAGCCCAGTCGCGCCAACCAGGGTTCCCGGAGAAAAATCGTCAAGCACCCTGGTTTGCGGAATAGCCAGCGAGGCCGTGCCCTTGGGATCCAGCTTGCCCAGCAGGCTGCCGATGGCCATGTTTGCCGTTTCCGCCGCCGTGTCGCTGATCTGCCGGTCTATCACCGTATCCTCGTCAACCCCGAGAAAATTGACGGTGATATTCTTGCCGAGTTCCCAGGGGAAATAAAAAAGAAAACTGCCATTAACACCGCCGGAATAACTGATGTTAGCCTCAATGAACCTTCCGTTGGCAACTTCTTCCTTGCCGGGCACCTCTTCAAGCGGCTCCAGAAAGGTGAAAAACATGGTTTCAAAGACCTCGGAAAAGGTCTCAAGTATAACCATCCGCAAATTCTCATCCATTCAGCCATCCTCCCCAGCTCTTTTCCCGTAAACGATCACCGGACACAACATCTGCTTCGCAGCATCGCACTGCTCGCTCAACTGTTAATGGAAACGCGGTCCTAAAAATCACTCTCCCCGCCAGCTTCATCTTCCGGATTCTCTGCAAGTCTGTGCGCGTATGCCTTTTCCAGTACTTCATAGAGGACAGCCCTGATGGCTTCCGGCTGGAACGGTTTTTTCACATAGCCCGCGGCCCCAAGCTTTAACGCTTCTTCCTGGCGGGCTTCGCTGGCCTCGGTGGAAATGAAGATCAGAGGAATCTTTCTGAGCTCCTCATCTTCGCTGATCTTCCGCAACAGCTCCATCCCGCCCATCTCCGGCATGTTGATGTCCGACAAAATGACATCAATCCAGTTCTGCGCCAAAACCGCCAAAGCCTCTTTGCCATTGGCCGCCTCATGGAACTCTCCGACCGGCACTCCGGACATGCCCACGGTCCGTTTAATCACAGCCCGCATGGTTTCAGAATCATCTGCCACCAGAATATTGAAAGCCATCGCCCTATCTCCCGCTTCCTTAAATTATATGTAACTATTCAGCCACAACCTGGAACACTGCTGAATGGTTACGGGTTGGTGGTTATTGTCATTCCCGGCCTTGAGCTGGATAGTTACAATTATATATTGAAAAGATCCTGCGCCCGGTCGATCTCCGTAAGAAGATTGGCCATACACAGCTCAAGGTGCATCGGGGTAATGCCAAATCTTTTCAGCCCCCCCCCCTTGACCTTCACGGCCAGGCCATCAGCCCCGACCCCTATCCCCATGCTGATGACCAGGGCATTGGCCAGAGTCACGATCGCGGTAAGGGGATCCTTTTCCAGAGCATCAGGATCATGGTGCTGCAGAACAGCCAGCTCAATCTCCTTGGGGAAACCCCACTGGCTCATGATCATCCCGCCAAGTTCGGCATGGGATGCCCCCACCAGCTCCTTCTCAGCCTCGCCAAAAGAACAGCCTTCCTGAACAACCTTCATCATGATCTTCTTAAAATCATCAGCAACAAAACTGCTCAAAAACCGTTTGCCGATGTCATGCAGCAACCCTGCGGTGTAAGCGCTGCCCTGGTCCACATCCTTGATATACTTGCCCAGCTCCTTGGCCATTATGCCCACGGCAATGGAATGTTTCCACAACTCTCCCTGATCCAGCTTATACCCTTCCCCGGCAGCTCCTTTATAAAAACGGGCGCTGCTGCTGGTAATAATAATATCCTTGAGGATGTCATTACCAACAATAACCAGAGCCTCGTCCAGGGATGAAACCTTGCGGGGCAGGCCAAAGTATGCGGCATTGCAGATTTTCAGCACATTGGCCGTAATCACCTGATCGTATTGAATAACCTCAGCCAGAGCGGTGGCGCTTACCTCCGGATCGTTAAGCATCTCGGAAACCCGCTGAGCCACCTTGGGAAAAGGTGGGACATGTTTCACCAAGGCAAGTATCTCTTCCAGGCGGTTCATAATTCAAACTCCCCTCTTCCCGAAACCTTCAGATAAGTAACCCCTGTCCCGACGTCCAGACTAACCGTACGGTTGCCGGTGCCGCCGACATCTTCTTTGGCCAGCATAATCTGGTTCTTCCAGAACATTTTCCGCAAAACCGCCTGGTTTCGTTTCCCGATATTAAAGATCCCGGCGCTGTCCATAATTTGCGAGCCACCAACCGCCTTAACAATCAACCGATTTTTTAGGGCGCCAAACTTGTAGGTTTCCTTGAACAACCTGGGGATGCCGGTATCCGCAAACATGAAGGGCTTGACCTCCGCCTTTTCCTTGTCAAGGTTTGAATCCGGCAGCATATAATGCAACATCCCCCCAACCCTGGCCACCGGATCCCAGATCACCACCCCGATGCAGGAGCCGAGGGAATAGGTAATCAGGACATCGTCCGGCTTGTTGCTGACTTTCATGTCTGAAATGCCAACTATTATCTTCATGCGCTCCTTGTCCTGTAACCGTCATGCCCCCAGGCAATGGACTTTATCGTTTCTGATATGCGGTCGCATCAATCTGGACAAAATCATGCTTCAAACCGCTGATGCTTTCGGAATGACCGATAAAAAGATACCCGCCAGGGGTAAGTGCCTGGTAAAATTTGCGGACCAACTCCTGCTGGGTCTCCCGGTTGAAATATATCATGACATTGCGACAAAAAATGACATCAATGGCCGCATGCCAGGGAAAGTCACCCATGAGATTAAAGTGGTCAAAGTACACCATTCGGCGCAACTCTTCCTTCACCTTTACATAGCCTTCGGAGTTGCCGACCCCTTTCTGGAAATATTTTTTTAAAAATGGCTTGGGGACCTTGGCAATCCTTTCCTCCGCATACACCCCACTCTTCGCTTGCGCCAAGACCTTGCTGGAGATATCCGTGGCCATGATTCGATAACGCGTCCCAGGATGATGATTGACAAAATTTGCCACCACCATGGCCATAGTGTATGGCTCCTCCCCCGAGGAACTGGCGGAAGACCAGAGAATAATCTCCTTATTTTTTCCCCGCCCTTCCTTGACAAAAGCTGGCAAAACAAGGGAGTCCAATATCTCGAAATGGGAGTTTTCCCTGAAAAATGAAGTGAAATTGGTGGAAACGCTGTCAATGAACTGGACAAGCTCTGCTCCGGATCTATCGTTGACTAGATACTCATAGTACTCCTTAAACGAGTCTATCCCGGTGGCCCGCAATCTCTTGCCGAGACGGGCGTTCAACAATTCTTTTTTTTCCGGTTTGAGAAAGATCCCTGTTTTTTCATACACCAGATCGCTGAATTTTTGAAACAACCCATCGCTGAGCCGCTGATAGCTAACTCCGTTAAAATTTAATGCCACAAACCGCCCCCTTGTATCCAGACAAATAAAATCCCCCTGCTAGTACCTTGTAACTTTTCAATCGACATCAAATTAAGCCCTCCCCCCTTGCGGGAGAGGGCTAGGGAGAGGGGCGTTGCATTATATAGGCTGTACAGCTACCCCCCAACCCCTCCCGCAAGAGGAAGGGGGCTTACCATAACTACTGAGGATTATTAGGTATTAGGATAGCAAATGCTGCAGCCCTTCCCCAACCACCCTGTTCACATCAAGTAATATCTTGACCTCGCCTTTTACTTTTGCCATGCCCAGGATATTGTCGGTTTCAGTGGAAGAACCGAGGGAGGGAGGCGGCTCGATTTCACCGGCGGAAATATTCAGAACCTCAGAAACCGAATCAACAACCATGCCGACCTGCACCGGAGCGGTTTGCCCCTGGACCTCGACCACGATGACACAGGTTCTCTCATCATAATCCTTGCGGTCCATGTTGAATTTAAGCCGCAGGTCCAACACGGGAATAACCTTGCCCCGCAGGTTGATTACTCCCTTGATATAGTCAGGAGTGTGAGGCACGGCCGTAATTTCCATAACCCCGATGATCTCCCTGACACTGAGAATTCCGACGCCATACCCCTCATTCCCCAGGGAAAAGGTCAGGTATTTCCCTGCCAATTCGCTTACTTGACTTGAACTCTGCGTTGCGTTTGCTGCCTCCATCGACATCCTCCTTTTTCATGAAAATCCCACAGCACAGGCGGCTTAAAACTCAATCCGTATTGCCGGCAATAACCCCAGCCAGATCAAGAATAAGCCCAACCCTGCCATCCCCGAGAATGGTCCCTCCGGCAACGCCGGGCACATCAATACCACCAAGATTTTTGATGACGACCTCCTCCTTGCCCAGAAGTTCATCAACCATCAAAGCGCGACGCCGCCCCTCATTCTCCACCACCACGACAATGGCTTCACAAGGATCAGTATAGGTCGATGCTACGCCGAATTTTTCATATAGTCTGATAATGGGCACCAGTTCTCCGCGTACCATCAGGTTCCCCCCCCGGCCATGCACCGTACTGTAGTTTTTCGGCTCGGGATGTACGGATTCCTGAATGGCAATGGTCGGAATTATGTATCGTTCACTACCGACCCGGACGATAATGCCGTCAATGATCGCCAGGGTCAAGGGCAGACTGATCAGGAACAAGGAACCCTTGCCGGGCTGGCTTTGCACCTCCACCTTGCCCCGCAGTTTTTCCACCGCTTTTTTCACCACATCCATGCCCACTCCACGACCAGAAACATCGGTAATCTTGTCAGCCGTGGAGAACCCAGGAAGAAAAACGAGATTGTTCAATTCAAAATCAGACAGGCTGTCAGATTCGCCGATCAACCCGCGCTCAATGGCTTTTTTTCTGATTTTCCGGGTATTGAGCCCCTCGCCATCGTCCTCTATCTCGATCATCATGCTCCCGCCTTTCTGGTAGGCGCGGAGAAAAACGGTGCCGGTTTCCGGCTTGCCAAACTTCACCCGTTCGGCCGGGAGAGATATGCCATGATCCACCGAGTTTCGCATCATGTGTACGAGAGGGTCATAGATTGACTCCACCATGTTGCGATCAATCTCGGTATCGGCGCCCTCCATGATCAGGTCAACCTTTTTCCCGGATTTTTTAGAAAGATCACGGACCAGCCGAATCATTTTATCGAAGGTTTGCTTGATGGGAACCATGCGCATGGACATGGCCGTGCGCTGCAGCTCGGAGGTGATTCGAGTCAACTGGGAAAAATCCTTGGTGAGCTTGGCGTCGGCGATCCGGGAAACAAGCTTGTTCTGACGAACCAGCGATTGCATGATCACCAGTTCGCCCACCGCATTGACCAGGGCATCGAGTTTTTCCACATCAACCTTGATGGAGGCACCGATCTTTTTCGTGCCCGAATCGGCCGCCGGACGAGCCGCAGGAGTTGCCTGGGGCTGAGGTACTGGCAAGGAGCCGGCTCCCTGCGCCGCCTTGGCAAGGGGCGGCACTGCCAAGGCAACGGCGGCAACGTCTTCCTCTTCACAGGGTTCAGCCTCGTCACTCTCGGAAACTTCCGGGGCCAAATCAGGCTCTGGAGCAGAAGCAGCTTCACCCGGCGAGGCTCCGTCTCCCCCATCCTGCAACTGGGTAATACTTGCCAGAAAGCCGCGGATATCGGTATCCTGGTAATTGGCCGGCCCGTTCTGCAAAACATCCTTGATGTCGGCAACCATGGACTTCAGCGCATCACCAACCGTCAGGACGATATCAATAACTGCGGAATCCATGGCCCGCTTGCCATTGCGTACATCATCCAGCAGGTTTTCCGTGGCATGGGCAAGCCGGTTGATGGTTTTCAGATTGAGAAAGCCGGAAACCCCTTTGATCGTATGAAAAGGGCGAAAAATATTATTAATGATATCCATGTCATCAGGGCTCTGTTCCAGCTCAAGCACATTGACCTCGATGGATTCAAGGTGTTCAAAGGCCTCCTCTATAAAGCCGGCCAGCAGGTCCGTGTCCTGCAAGAAATCGGGAATTGCCCCTTGATCGGACTCAGCCGTTGCAGGGGCTTGCCCCTGGACCGCTGCCGCGCTTTCTTCCTCAACCATTGCCTTATCTTCGGCAATGGCGGGCTCTGCAGACGCCGCAGCGACAGTGCCCACCAGCGCCTCTGGCTCCAGTAACAATCCGATTTTTCTCATGTTAGCGCAGAATCTGGCAACGACTTCCGCGCCGGGATGCCCCTCTTTCCTAGCCGATTCCTGCATCTCGGTCACACACTGGCCAAGGAGATCATAATTTTCGGCGGAATCAGGCAGCTCTCCCATGATGAGTCTTTCAAGAACGCCCTTGAAAACGGCGGCCATTTGCTGAATCACCACCGGCGTATCCGCGGCGGCGCATCCAGGCAACAGCCTTTCGATCAGCTCAAGCAACTCTCCTACAATGGATAGATCACCCGGCTCAATCATCAGAATCTTCAATGCCACTTCATCGAGAAGATCGGATAATGGTTTATCAACAACGGCCATGCATACACCCCTTTAGAAAAACAAATACCCACCGGAAGACCTGAACACGGCCCGTATTATGCTTCCATCCTTCACAAACATCAATAAATATAGCAAGTATTTTCTTGCCCAGCCACCAATGATTTTCCGGGCAGCAAAGATACTGCGCCCCTGGCAAACGATTAAGAAAGGATTAGGGCGAGCCGCCAAGCATACCGTGCCTGTCTTTGCGCAATGACGGCTGGAGGAGCCTTCCTGAACTGGCCCTTAAGAACCGCCTATGTCGCTCACCAAAAGAAAATCTCATAACGCCCCTGAATATTTAGCAAAAATGCGATAATCCCTGCGCAATGTCTCGTTTTTTCATTGCAGGAAGGCGGGTTGTCCTGTAAAAGTTGCGAAGCATTATGCAGGGGCAGCATGATAGTTTCCCGAGCGATGGCCAAGCAAGTAGAGGTTATTTCGTAACCGCTCCAAAATTACGATTTTTTTGATCAACGGCTTACCGTAGCAGGGAAACACGGCTTGCATATTCTTCCAGAGTTTTTCAGGATTCCGCTTCCTTCCCTCCACAGGATTTTTCCGCTCCTGGCGGCTGTCGCTCTTACCGTGAGCGCATTAACCGCCTGCGCCCCGCTGGCAAGTACCGACTCGGACATGATCGCCACGGACAGCATCCCAAGGTCGACGGAGAAGGAAAAGGCCGCGCCCTACGCCTTGAAGCAAAAATACTCTTTCCCGCGAGAAGAAGAACCTGCCCCGGAAGAAGCAACCCTCCAAGCGCTCAATCTGGCGATAAGCCCGGAAATAAGCGAACTGGCGCAAGTCAACCCATGGGACGTACTCCCCTTGCTCAGCACGGGGGAAGAAATCGAGGCCTACGATTTCCCGGTCACCATGAACGAACAGGTGGAATACTACCTGGATTTTTTTACCAACCGCCACCGCAAAACCTTTGCCCGCTGGCTTGCCCGCTCCTCCCGCTATCTGCCCATGATCAAGGAAGAATTTGCCAGGGTGGGCCTTCCCCTGGACCTCGCCTATCTGCCCATGATCGAAAGCGGCTTCAACACCACCGCCATTTCCGGAGCCAGCGCGGTGGGAACCTGGCAGTTCATGCGCGCCACCGGCATAAACTACGGCCTGACGGTCAACAAGTATGTTGATGAGCGCCGCGATCCGGTAAAATCAACCAAGGCTGCGGCAGCGTATCTTTCCAAACTGTACAAGGATTTTGACTCGTGGCATCTGGCGGTAGCCGCCTACAATGCCGGGGAAGGAAGGATCAAGCGGGCCATGAAGCAATCCGAAAAAGATGATTTTTGGGAAATCGCCAAGAGCCAGTACATCCACTCGGAAACAAAGCTCTACGTCCCGCAACTCATTGCCGCGATCATGATCGCTAAGGATCCTGAAAAATACGGCTTTTACGATATCGAATATGAAAATCCGCTGGAATACGAAACCGTGCATGTCCCCGGGGGAACACCGCTCAAGGCTGTCGCCGTGGCCTGTAATCTCCCGGACGAGAAGATTGTCGCCCTTAACCGGCATCTGTCCAAGGCCATCACTCCGCCGTCCGAAGCGGATTATCCGTTGCGGGTGCCGCCCGGCAGCAAGGACCTGGTAATCAACAACCTCCCCAGAGTCCGTCAGGTCACGATCACCGAGTTTAACATTCATGAGGTGGGGCGCGGAGAAACCCTGACTACTATCAGGAAGAAATACAATCTCAGCAAAAGCACCCTGCTAAAGGCGAACAATCTCGAATATGAGCGTCTTTCCCTGGGGCAACGTTTGAGAATCCCCTTCCAGACCACCGCTTACAAACTGACCGACGAGCCTTTGCAACTGGAGCCGGCAGCGGCCAGAATCGCCTTGTTTTCCTTACGTCCAGAGCTGATCGACACCCCGGCCGACAAGAAAAAGAAAGCCGGCAGCGACAAAAAGAAAAAGACCCAGAAAACCGGCAAAAAAATAGTCCTTACCTCGCCGGCCAAGGGGAAAAAGCCGGCTTCTCCAGCCAAGACTTCTCCTGCCAAGAAAGAAAAAAGCAAAAAATCTCCAGAACCATCATTCAAAAAATCCGGCTCCGGCAAAAAAAAATAATCCCCCGCCCGCAGCCTGAGGTCTGAGCAACTGATGAAACTTCAAGGCAAAACAGCTCTTGTTCTAGGAGGAGCAAAAGGGATCGGCAAGGCCGTCGGCCTCGCCCTGGCCAGAGCCGGGGCCACGGTGATTCTCACCTATCATGACTGGCCAGAAGAAGCCGCGGCCATGCGGGAGGAGCTGGCCGCCATGGGCGGAGACCATCTGGCGATCAAGATCGATCTACGCGACCCGGCCGCCGTTCAGGAACTTTTCTCCACCCTCCAGGCGCGTTACGGCGCCCTCCACATCCTCATCAACAATATCGAGCGCGGCGGGATGCCCATTGTTCACGGGCACTATACCCCGGAGCAATGGGAGCTGGAGATGGCCACCACCCTGCGGGCCAAATGGTGGGTCATGCGTTTTGCCCTGCCGATTTTAAAGAAGAACCCAGAGGCTGCGGTAATCACCCTTTCTTCCATCGCCGGGATTGTCGGCCGCTCCGGGCCGGCGGGGCTGATCTTCAACGATGGCTACAGCGCTGCCAATCGCGCCATTTCCTCCTTTACGGAAACCTGGGCCAGGGAGGGGTCCCCCACCGTGCGGATAAACGAGTTGATGCTGGGATTTTTCGCAACCAGACATGCCGAACAAACCAGGGGGTGGGGCTTGCTCAGCGCGGCGCAGCAGGATGCCATCCGCAATCATATTCTGCTCAAACGGACCGGCAAGATCGAAGAAATCGTGGCTGCGGTTTTCTTCCTCTTGCAAGAGGCCACTTACATGACCGGAACGGTGCTGCGGCTGGACGGCGGTTATGTGCTGGGCGGCGAAGGCATCCCGCCCATGCCGACGGGGATGGAGTGAAGCGGGGCAAGCGGTCACAGGGCACCACATCTTGCGGCGATCGGCCCGGCTCACGTACTTGATGTACGCATCGCCGTCCCGCTTATAGCTGAGCTGGGCAGCTTGTCTGCCCTAGCGAAACTTATACCCGAAGGGTGATTCCATGGTTATTTGACCTTCGGGTGCCTACCCCGTGATTAGTTACAAATCAAACCTACTTCTTTTCCAGCCCCATTTTTCTGAGCAGATCTTCAACCGCCCATTTCGGGATCTGATGCAGAATCAGCTCCACGGCCTTGGCCTTCATGTCGTCGTCATTTTTGGGAATTCCGCCTTCGCTTTCCGCCATTTCGGCAAAAATATCTTCGGCGTCAAACCAGCAGATTTCCTGGTCGTTCGTGCCATATACGGTCAACACCCGCCGATTGGCCTCGTGCAGGTGCTCCTCTTCCATCACCGCGCCGACCAGCTTCTTGGCCACTTCATAGGGAATACATTGCATATCTTCCGCGTGCATCGATTTCTCCTCACTCATTTTTGATGGACAGCTGTACTCACTACCTTATTTTCCCGCATTTTTCAAGCACCCTTCCCGGCGACTTACCCCGCTTTCCGGCTTGACGGTTTTCGGGCAGGCTGGTAAGACAAATTAACCTCAAAATCAAAGGTTAGCGATGGATCACGAGACATTCATGCGCCTTGCCCTGCAACAGGCGCAACAAGCCTTGGCCAATCAAGAATTTCCAGTGGGCGCCGTCATTGTGGCCGGAGGAGAACCGGTGGCCGCAGGCCGGCGGGAAAACAGCCGGAGCGAAACAGCCAACGAGCTGGACCATGCCGAGATTGTCGCCCTGCGGGATCTGCTTGGCCGCCGGCCGGAGATAGCCCGGGGCACCCTGACGGTCTATTCAACCATGGAACCCTGCCTGATGTGCTACAGCGCCATGCTGCTCAACGGCTTCCGCAACTTTGTCTATGCTTACGAAGACGCGATGGGCGGCGGCACCGGCTTGCAGCTTGTGAACCTCACTCCCCTGTACCAGGCCATGGCGCCGGAGGTGCGCATCATGCCCCATATCCTGCGCCGGGAAAGCCTGGACCTTTTCAAGGCCTTTTTCACCAGCCCGGCAAACGACTACTGGCAGGGCAGCCTGCTGGCAGATTACACCCTGGCCCAACCCTGAACAGCCCGCGCCATGAACCAGCCTGTCGCCAAAACCCTGAATTTCAAACCGCACGAGCGCAATATTTTCTTTCACCTCCTGACTGCCTGCAACCTTTCCTGCAAACATTGCTACATCAACCCGGCCCAGCACGGCACCGGAACCGTTTCCCTCGAAACCATGGAGCAATGGCTCACCCTTTTTTATGATCCCGAAAAAGAAAGCAACGTCATCTTCCTGGGCGGCGAACCGACCCTGCACCCGGATCTTATCCACGGTATCCGCTATGCCCGGACTCTGGGCTACAAGACCATCACCGTGGACTCAAACGGCTTTCTGCACCACGACCTGCTCAACCGGCTCAAGCCAGAGGAGGCGGTGCTCAGCTTCAGTCTGGACGGGCCGACCCCGGAAGTCAACGATGCCCTGCGCGGGGAGGGGGTTTTCGCCGTCTGCACCGCCAATCTGCAAAAGGCCATTGCTCTGGGTTTTGAGGTGAGCGTGATCTACACGGTGAGCCAACTGAATATCGGTCATCTGACGGCAATGCCCGAGCTGCTTGAACGGTTGGACTGCAAGCGGTTTTTCATCCAGGTCATCGGCTTGCGCGGCAAGTCGGCCAGCGAACAGGAGGCAAGGTTGCAGGTCTCCCCGGAAGAGTGGCTGGCCGTAATCCCGGAGGTGGCCAAGGACGCGGCCCGCCGGGGGATCCATGTCATCTACCCCAAGGTTTTCCTGGAGCCTGGGGAAGAGTTTCTTTGCGCAGGCAATGTGGCGGAGAACTACTTCATCTTCCCCAATGGCCGGGTCTACCTCTGCCCGCTGTGCGAGGATTTTCCCCTGCACACCTTCCGCATTGAAGACAACTGTCTCGTTGCAAGCAGCGGGATCACCGAAAAAAACCTTTTTTCCCTAAATATCCCAGAGGGGTGTGTGATGAACAAACTCCTACAGCCGGGCAACCTCGAATATCTGCCGGACGGCAGCCCACGCCACCGGATCTCCTGCTGCCTGCTCAAGCAGGAAATCCGCCCGGAACCGCCAGGCCAATAAGAGTCGGCATACGCCGCCGCAAAAAAGGCGGCCGGGCATTACGCCGCGACCGCCTCTGAAATCACTCCCCTGGCAGAAGGACAGCTCAGCGGCTGCGGAGATACAGCTCCTCCACCTCTTTTCTGGCCCACGGAGTTTTTCGCAAAAAAGTCAGACTCGATTTGATGCTGGGCTCGGCAGTAAAACACCGGATTCTGATCTTTAAGCCCAGCGCCGCCCAGCCATACCTGGCAACCAGCTGCTCAAGGATCATCTCCAGGGTGATGCCGTGCAGTTGGTTGGCGGAGTGAGGGGACACAGTCTGCTCTGCCGCCACCTTGCGACACCCATGCCCCCAAGCTCCCTGCCGGTCATTGCGGGGTGAATTTGGTCTTTTCACTTTTCTTGGCCTGCTTGGCTGCCTTCTTTTCCTTCATGCTCTTAGCCGGTTCCTTCTTCACTGCTTTTTGGGTGTCCTTGGCTTTACTCATGATTGGCGCTCCTGATGGTTGAAGTTACGATCCCGCGCTCTCCCGGCAATCTCTGCAATGCCTGGGGTCGGCACGACCCATGCTGTTCATCATGCCTTTTTCCTTTTGTAATGGCAAGCTTTACGCGCAAAAAAAAGGGAAAAATCTCCATTGTCCACCCCTCGCTAATCGTCTAATATAACGCCTTTCCGCTTCGCTTTCTGGGACGCATCCCCTCTATTTTTTGGATACTGCTATGAACATAACACTTCTGGACTACGGGGCCGGCAATGTCCGCAGCGTCCGCAACGCCATCAAAAGGCTCGGCTTCACCGTTACCGACGCAAAAACCCCGGCGGATATTCTGGCCGCGGAAAAGCTGATCTTCCCCGGGGTCGGCAGCTTCGGCAGCGCCATGCAGCGGCTGCACCAATACGGCTATGTCGAGCCCCTGCTGGAATATCTCCGGGCCGACCGCCCCTTCCTGGGCATCTGCCTCGGGCTGCAAACCCTTTTCGAGGGCAGCGAGGAGGCCTTGGGCGTGGCCGGGCTGGGGATCATCAAGGGCCAGGTTCGACGATTTGCCGAAACAACCCTTTCGGTGCCGCAGATCGGCTGGAACGGCATCAATATCAGGAAACCCTCCCGGCTCCTGGCAGGTTTCTCGGCGGAAAAGCTCTACTTTGTCCACTCCTACCGGGCCGCGATCGAGGCCGGCAACGAGGATTGGGTGCTGACCACCACCAACTACGGCGAGGAGTTCATCAGCTCGGTGCAGAAGGGCAATGTGGCCGCCTGCCAGTTCCATCCGGAAAAAAGCGGCACAGCCGGGCTGGCGATTCTGAAAAACTTTTTGGAAGCCACGGATCTTTCCTCTGCCACACCCATGGAAATCGCCACCGCCCCTGCGGAAACAAGGCTCGCCAAGCGGATCATCGCCTGTCTCGATGTGCGCAGCAACGACAATGGCGACCTGGTGGTGACCAAGGGCGACCAGTACGATGTCCGCGAAGCCCAAGGTGAGGTGCGAAACCTCGGCAAGCCGGTGGAGCTGGCCCGCCGCTACTACGAAGAGGGCGCCGACGAGATCACCTTTTTGAACATCACCGGTTTCAGGGACTTCCCCATGAAGGACCAGCCCATGCTCGAGGTCTTGCAGCGCACCTCGGAACAGGTCTTTGTCCCGCTCACCATCGGCGGCGGCATCCGCGAGTTCACCGACTCCACCGGCAAGCACTACTCGGCCCTGGACGTGGCCGCGGAATACTTCCGCTCCGGAGCCGACAAGATCTCCATCGGCAGCGACGCGGTACTCATTGCCGAGGAATACCTGAAGTCCGGCAAAAAAACCGGGACCAGCTCCATCGAGCAGATCTCCCGTGTGTACGGCAATCAGGCCGTGGTGATCTCCGTTGATCCTCGCCGGGTATACGTAAAATCCCCGGCTGACACCCCGCGCCACACCATCAAAACAAAATTTCCTGGACCAGACGGCGAAGAATACTGTTGGTATCAGTGCACCATCAAGGGTGGCCGCGAAGGCCGCGAGGTGGACGCCCTGGAGCTGGCCACCTCCTGCGAGGCCTTGGGAGCCGGGGAAATACTGTTGAACTGCATAGACAAGGACGGCACCAATTCGGGCTTTGACCTGGAGCTGATCAACCAAGTACGCTCGGCGGTATCCATCCCGGTCATCGCCTCAAGCGGCGCAGGCAAGGTGGAGCATTTCTCCGAGGTGTTCGAGAAGACCGGCGCCGAGGCGGCTTTGGCGGCAGGAATATTCCACCGGCAGGAGGTGCCCATCAGCGCGGTGAAGGCGCATCTGCGCGAGAAAGGGATTGAGACGCGATAGCTCTCCTCTTGAATGGGCGATCGATAATTTGAATGGGAGGCCCTCTTATTTCTCTTATTTACGGAATAACTCAAGAAAGGAAGCAAGGGTGAATAGGGCCAGAGTTTTATTAACATTCTCGACAGAACTCTTGCGCCCCGTGCTTGATTGTAGTAATGTGTATACATTAAGGAGGTGCCGACTATGCCCACTACAACAATGTCAAGTCGCGAGTTTAATCAGGATACCAGCCGAGCAAAAAAAGCGGCCCAAAACGGACCGGTAGTAATTACAGATCGTGGCCGTCCGGCCCATGTCCTCATATCTATCGACGAGTATAAAAAAATGGCGGGCGAATCGGCCAATATCATCGAGTTGCTGGCCATGCCCGGTGCCGAAAATGTCGATTTCACCCCATCCCGTGCGGAGAACCTGATCCATCCGGCGGACCTCTCCTGATGTTTATTCTCGACACCAACGTGGTTTCCGAACTCCGCAAGGCAAAGGCAGGAAAAGCCGACAAGCAGGTAACCGCCTGGGCCGCCGGGGTGTTGCCGGGTAGTTTGTTTCTCTCGGCGATCACCATTCTGGAGCTGGAACTTGGCGTACTTCAAATCGAACGCCGCGATTCCGCCCAAGGTTTGATCCTCAGAAATTGGCTGGACGGGCATGTACTACCGGCATTTGCCGGGCGGGTGCTGTCCGTTGATACGGCCGTCGCTCAGTGTTGCGCCAAACTCCATATCCCGGATCCCCGCTCCGACCGTGATGCCATTATAGCAGCAACAGCCATTGTCCATGGCATGATCGTTGTCACCCGCAATGTGGCCGACTTTGCGCCGATCAAGGTTCAAATCCTCAACCCTTGGGAGTGCGAATGAACTATCGGCTCCTCTTGCCGGGCCTGATTAACTCATCAAAAACAACTTTCCCCAGGGGCAGCTGGGGTGTCATAGTTCTAAATACTGTCCCCCGAACTCCCCGATCTAAGCCGCAGGAGTGTATTACCGAGCTTAAAGTTAGAAAAATAGAAAACAACGTCCCTCGGATGTCCCCACGTATTTTTTCTGTATTGTGATCGGAGATCAGGTTTGATAGGGTGCTATAAACCTTTTTCTGGCAGGTGCTCCAGGTAGGAGAGGATGTGCAGTCATAACTGGAATTCAAGAATCAGGGGATAGGTTGGCTGGCAAATCAACAGAGGTGAGCTACCCCCGTTTTCACGGACAGTTGGTTAAGCAGCATTTGTCAAAAGTTCATATTGTTCCGGGCTGATATAGTTCAGCGTCTCATGAAGCCGTTTCCGGTTATAAAACACCTCGATG
>JBAYTO010000025.1:0-49641 GCA_041675585.1 Desulfurivibrionaceae bacterium | reverse complement strand
TTTTAAGTTAATGAGTTCTGGCAGGGAAAAGTTTATTTCATGGGCAAACTTTTCTCCCCTTTGCACTGCCATGGAAATTGCCGGTACGGATAACCCCAAAGAACGGGACATTTCGGTCATGGTCATACCGAGTTCCGAGGGTGTAAAATAGTTTGTGTAAATGGTCATTCAGGGGTACAGAAGTGGCCCCACTCTAAAAAGGAACTCACATGGCCATTGAAAAAGAACTGTTGGACCGTGCGCGGCAAGAAAATGGCTTGCTGTTTCTTGCCACTCTTGGTATTCTATTTTTGGAATACTAAAAGGAGGAGGCCATGCTTGCCGAAAAAGTTTCCATCTCCCTGCCCCCATCCCTGCTCGATTTCGTCGAACGCTACAAGGAAAATCACGCCTTGAAGAGCCGCTCCAAGGTGATCGAAATGGCCTTGGAGCACTTGCGGCAGGAGAGTTTGGAGGCTGCATACCGGGAAGCGGCGACCGAGGTGGACCCGGCCTTTGACGCTGCCACTGCCGATGGGTTGGCCGATGAAACGTGGTGAGATTTACTACGCCGATTTGAGTCCCACCGTGGGGGCGGAGATCAACAAGCGCCGACCGGTGCTGCTGGTCAGTAACGATGCCAACAATCGCGCCGCTGGGACGGTCACGGTGTTGCCCATCACATCCAATGTAACCAAGGTCTATCCCTTCGAGGTTTCTCTCGATCCTCAAGACTCCGGCCTGCCGAAGCCTTCCAAAGTCCAGGCCCAGCAGATCCGGACCATTGCCAAGGAGCGTATTGCCGGGGCTGCACAAGGCCGCCTCGGCAAGGAACGGATGACGGCGATTGACGCCGCAATCCGTCTGCATCTCGCGCTGTAATGGTTGTTTTCATTGCATGGGGATTGCAGGGCGGCCAGGCGATGACTAGTTTCATGGTCACGAACATGGGTTGCGGTTACTCTGTAATTTTTTCCGATGGATAGCCATGCTGCAACCGGAGGATGATCGGACAAAAACCTGTTGAGTTTCTGTGATAATTGTGTATTTTGTCCCTCTTCATCATCATGGGTTGAGCCGTCCTGCCGCCGGTGGCGGCAGGACCATTTTTTCCAAGGAGGGCACGGGGATGCAGCAGACGACAGCAGAAGCAAAGGCCTGGAGTATCGACAGGGCCCGGGAGCTGTATGGTGTTGCCCGCTGGGGCCTGCGCTATTTTGATATCAATGGCAAGGGACAGGTGACCGTGGCTCCGCTCAAGGAGCAGGGCGGCACCGTGGCCATCGTCGACGTGATCAAGGAGGCGGTGGAGCAGGGGCTTCATTTTCCCATGCTCATCCGCTTTCACGACCTGCTGCGCAACCGGGTGGAGCGGATCAACAAGGCTTTCAACGACGCCATCGTCGAGCTGGAATACAAATCCGTCTACCGCGGCGTCTATCCCATCAAGGTCAACCAGCTCCGCGAGGTGGTCGAGGAGATCATCGACGCGGGCAAGCCCTTCCATCACGGCCTTGAGGCCGGCTCCAAGCCGGAGCTTTACGCGGCTCTGGCCTTTCACGAAGACCGGGAAAGCCTGATCATCTGTAACGGCTACAAGGATATCCTCTATATCAAGACCGCGCTTCTTGGCCGCAAGCTGGGCAAGAAGATTATTCTGGTGGTGGAGAAGGTCGAGGAAGTCAGCAATATCATCCGCTACGCCAGGGAGTTGAAGGTGGAGCCGATGATCGGTCTCAGGGTCCGGCTGATGAGCGGCGGCAAGGGCAAGTGGGAAAAATCCACCGGCGAGGATGCCAAGTTCGGCCTCTCCACCCAGGAGATCATTCAGGTTTCCGAAATGCTCAAGAAGGCAGATCTTGCCGATTGCTTAAAGCTTGTCCATTTCCACAGCGGCTCCCAGATCCCGGACATCCTGACCATCAAGAAGGCGGTGCGGGAAGGGGCGATGTTCTATGCCAAGATCAAACAACTCGGCCACGCCCTGGAATACATCGACGTTGGCGGCGGCCTGGGGGTGGATTACGACGGCAGCCGCACCACCTTCCATTCCTCCATCAACTATTCCTTGAACGAATACGCCCGGGACATCGTATACAATATCATGGATGTCTGCGATTCCCAGGGGGTCGAGCATCCGGTGATCATCAGCGAGTCGGGCCGGGCCGTGGTGGCGCATCATTCCGTGCTGGTGGTGGAAACCTTCGGCGACATCAAGAAGATGGAGCATGCCCGTGAGCCGGCCAAGCCGGAGATCAGCCACAAACTGGTGGAGGAGGCCTGGTACAACTATACCCACGTTAACCCCAGCAACCCGCTGGAGGCCTACCACGACGCCCTGCACAACAAGGAGGAGACCCAGGTCCATTTCGAGCTGGGCCTCATCGGCCTGGAGGTGAAGGCGGCAGTGGAGAAGTTTTTCTGGCTCACCGGCGCCAGGGTGCTGGAGCATTTCAAGGAGGCCGAGTACAAGCCCGACGATATCGTCGAGCTGGAGAGCAAGTTCTCCGACCAGTACCTCTGCAACTTCAGTGTGTTCCAGTCCCTGCTCGATCATTGGGGCTACGGCCAGCTTTTCCCGATCATGCCCTTGCACCGGCTGAACGAAGAGCCCCAGCGGCGGGGAACCCTGGCCGACATCACCTGCGATTCCGACGGCAAGGTCTCCAAATTCATCAACCTGTACGAGGAAGGGGTGGACACCCTGCCGCTTCATGACTTAAACGGCAAGCCCTATTATCTCGGGGTTTTTCTCACCGGCGCCTACCAGGATATCATGGGCGACCTGCACAACCTCTTCGGCCGGGTGAACGAGGCCCATGTCTTTCTGGATGAGGATGAAGATTCCGGGTACTACATCGAGGAGACCATCGAGGGCACCACCATGGAAAAGGTGCTGGCCCTGGTCCAGTACACCGGCACCGATCTGAAGCGGAAGATGAAAAGTCAGGTGGACAGCGCCATCAAGGAAGACCGGCTGCGGCCCAATGAGGCCATGCGGCTTCTGGGCGAGTATGAGAAGGGGCTGAAGGGTTATACCTACCTGGACCTCAAAAAGGTGCGAAAGAAGAGCTGATCAAAAAATAACAGACTGGGAGTAACCGGGAAAAGTCACAGGTCCACGCTGCAGGAGCGAGAGGAGAATTAACAACCGAGGTAATCGCGGCTTCTGGCGATTTCATCAGTTCTGGGGGCGGAGTACCTTAAACACGGATTCAACGGCCTGGTAGATTTCCAGGTCGTCGCCGTAGACGTCCTGAACCTTGTCGTTTTCCACCAGATCCTCGCAGATGTACTGGGTCACATAGAGGCTGAGGAAATTGGGGTCGGCCACCAGCTGCCGCAGCGGAGCGATCTTGTACAGCATGTCGAACTCTTCCATGTTGGAGAGCTTTTCGAACAGCTCGCTGAAGAGTTTCCGCATCGCGGTCTCGTCGGTGATCTCGAGGATCTTTTTATCCAGCAACCGCTGCACCATCTTGGTTGCCAGCTCATCGGCGTTCTTGTAGAGCAACTGCATCATGTAGCGCCGCTCCCGCTCGCGTTTGCGGTCGATTGCTCCACCAGCCGTGTCGTTGTGAGGTCTGCTGTGACTGCCCATGTCTTTTTTTCTCCCGCGCCTGCGTAAAATAATGATGTTTGGATGAATTTTAGTTAAATAACGGAAAATTACATAAAGGGAAAGGGTAAAGATAAGAGAATTCTTGTCTTACGCTAAAAATGTCTTATGAACAGCGGAAAGATGATGGTTTCTTTTCCGTGCCGAATCCTATTTTTTCTGCAACACTGAGGTGAGAGATGACAAACCATATTGCTGCAACCCGGCTGACCATCCTGCTGCCCGCGGGCCGTCTGCCCCTGGCGATTATGGCCAAGGCCCATGAACTGGCCAAAAAATATCAGCTGGAAATCTATCTGAGCACCATGCAGAATCTGCGGCTCATGGGAATCCGGGAGGAGGATCTGCCTTTGATCCGTGGGGAGCTGGCCGCATTGGGCGCCCAGTTCAAGGGGCCGGGCAGGTTCCCGGTTCCCAGGGTCTGCATCGGGGTGCGCGACTGCACCATGGGCGTCGGCGACCCGGAGCGGATCTCCGCCCTGATCCTTGATCATTTCAAGGGCAGGGAGAAAACCAAGCAGAAACTAAAGATCGCCATCTCCGGCTGCACCCTGAGTTGTTCCTGGGCGGCGACCTCGGATATCGGGATCATGGCCACTCGCAAGGGCTTTGATCTTTACGTGGGCGGCAAGGGCGGTCCCAGCCCCAGGGTGGGGCGCAGGATTCTCCGGGATCTCGACGAGCAGGGGGTGGTGGCGGCGGTGGCGGAGCTGGTGGAGTTTCATGATGCCCATACCGAGAGCAAGCAGCGGCTGGTGAAGCTTATCGATCATCCGGATTTTCCTTATAAAGAGGCGGTGTAAGTTTCGTTTGCGCAGACAAGCTGCTCAACTCAGCTTTACGTGAATCACAAGGGGTGTAACCCGGTATGACTGGTCTTCCGATGTTGCAACCCGAGATTCTTTTTTCCGCCGGGGTGCTGTTTTTCGCCTACTTTATCCGTGGCATTGCCGGATTCGGCTCGGCGCTCATTTCCGTGCCCCTGCTGGCCATTTTTTTCCCCGTCTCCCAGGTGGTGCCCCTGATCGGGCTGCTGGACTGGCTTGCCTCGGTGAGCCAGGGGCTGCCCAACCGGCGGCTTATTCGCTGGCCCGATCTGCTGCCGCTTCTGCCTTTTACCGTGCTGGGAGTTTCCACGGGACTCTATCTGCATACCGTCCTGACCCCGGCCAGTCTGCTCTTCGCCCTCTCCATCTTCATCCTCCTCTATGCGGTCTATGCCCTGCTGCCGCTTCCGCCCCTGCACGGCGGGCGGTGGCTGGCCGGGCCTGCCGGGCTGCTGGGGGGGACGGTGGGGGCGTTGTTCGGCACCGGGGGGCCGTTTTACGTGATCTACCTCACCCTGCGGCAGCCGGATAAAACGGAGTTCCGCACCACCATCGCCACGATCTTCGTGGTCGACGGCCTGTGCCGAATCGTGGGCTTCTCCCTGGCCGGTTTTTATACCTGGCGCACCCTGGCGATCTTTGCCGGGGTTGTGCCCCTGGTTGCCCTGTCCCTCTGGCTCGGCGGCCGGGTGCATCTGCGGATCAGTCACAAGACCTTTGTCCGGCTGGTGAGCCTTATTCTGCTGGGCAGCGGCATTGCCCTGCTGCTTAAGGCGTTGACGGCTTAGAGCTTATTTGCGGATAAGCTCTAAGCCGCAATTCAGGCATGATATAATCAAACCAGCACCGGGTTTCCTCCGGAAGCAAGACCCCGGCAAGAAACAATAACACCATGAGTTGAAGCGGCGTAGCCGCCAAGGAGGCAGTATGATCAACCTCGCCGAGTTGCGAAAATATTCCGCCGAACTGGTTGACCTGCACCATACTCTGGCCCTGATGCAGTGGGATCAGGAGGTGCGAATGCCGCGCCGGGGTGCGGAAGAGCGGGCCGGGCAGTTTGCCACTCTGAGCGCTCTGGTGCACCGGCGGGAGGTATCCCCGGAGCTTGGCGCCCTGCTGGTCGAGGCCGAGGCGCAGAAAGATGGGCTGGCCGTGGAGGAGCTCGCCCTGCTGCGGGTCATGCGGCGCAGCTATGACCAGAACACCAAGCTGCCCGAGGAGTTTGTCGCCGAGTTTTCCCGCCTCACCTCCCAGGCCCAGATGGCCTGGCTTGAGGCCCGGGAGCAGTCGAATTTCGCCATCTTTCAGCCCCTGCTGGAACGGTTGGTGGTTTTGTCCCGGCAGCAGGCCGAGTACCTGGGTTACGCGGTCCATCCCTATGATGCACTGCTCGATCTGTACGAGGAAGGGCTCACCACCGCCAAGGTGGCGGGGATGTTCGCCGAGCTGCAAGCGCCTCTGGTGGCCCTGGTCAAAAGGTTTGCCGGCCGCCTGACCCCCCTGGTCTTTAGCGAGCCGTTTTCCCAGGTCGGCCAGGAGCAGTTTGCCGAACACCTCCTTAAGGCCATGGGCTTTGATTTCAGCCGCGGCTGTCTGGCCCGCTCCCCTCATCCCTTCACCACCACCCTGGGGCACCACGACCGGCGCATCACCAACCGTTATGCCCCCAGGAGTCTGGATTTTATCTTCGGCGCCCTGCACGAGGGCGGCCATGCCTTGTATGAGCAGGGCATCGACGAACGTCTGGCCCGCAGCCCCCTGGATGACGGGGTTTCCCTGGGAATCCACGAGTCGCAATCGCGTTTCTGGGAGAATGTCGTGGGCAGGAGCCGGCCGTTCTGGCAGCGGTTTTTCCCGGAGCTGCAACAGGCGTTTCCGGCCCAGTTTGCCTGCCTCGGCTTCGAGGATTTCATCCGGGGCATCAACGCCGTTACCCCCGGCCTGATCCGGGTGGATGCCGATGAGTTGACCTACAACCTCCATGTCCTGATCCGTTTCGAGATTGAAAAGGGGCTGATCGAGGGGAGCCTGGAGGTAGCGGCGCTGCCCGGGGCCTGGCGGGAAAAGTACCGCCAGTATCTCGGGGTGGAGGTCGAGTCGGACGCCGACGGGGTCTTGCAGGATATCCATTGGTCCCACGGCAGCTTCGGCTATTTTCCCACCTACACCATCGGCAACCTGGCCGCCGCCCAGATCTGGGAGGCCTATAAAAGGTATGACCCCGGCTTTGCCCGAACTCTTGCCGAGGGGGATCTGGCCAAGGTCCGGGAGTGGCAGGGCCGGGAGATCCATAGCCACGGCAGCATCTATCTGCCCGAGGAGTTGCTGGTGCGGGTGACGGGCTCCCCCCTTGCCGCCGGCCCTTTTCTTGCCTATCTTGAGGAGAAGTTCAGCACTCTGGTTGGTTGATCCTTGGAGTTGAGTTGGACGGTTGGTTTGTTTCGCCCCCCCCCCCATTTGTCCTGCCGCGCCTCGCAGCCGGGGGCGGAAAAGACGCGGGAACTGTCTGAGGGCGCAGCCCGAGTTTTTCCGCATCCCGCCCTCTTCTGGAATTCCGGTCTGAACCTGATTTTAGCGGCAAATCCCGGCAGGAGTGAGTATATTAAGCCTCCTTATCCGATGTGAATACTGAGTAAATAAAGAAAATCATGAGAGTCGTTATGGCATATCTTCGTTTATTGGCGGCAACGCTGTTTTTCTGCCTGGCCGGTCTTGGTGTCTCGCCGGTCCGGGCCAGCCAGGACCCCTTTCCCCTCTACGACTGCGTCACGCCCAATGTTGCCTTCTGGTGTGATATTTACGGCAAGTATTCTTCCAGCAAGGGGGTGCTTCACGACAAGCGGGATCTGCGCATTATCTATGAGGTGCTGGATGTCGAGGGCACCTGGGAAAACGGCGCCCGGGAACGGGACCGGCAGAGGATAGAGCGGGCCAAGGAGAGATATCTGGAGATCTTCGACGCCCTGGCCGCGGGCGTTCCCCCGCAGACCGGGGAGGAAAAACGGGTTGCCGCGCTCTTCGGCCCCAAGGCCACGAGCGAGGATTTCCAGCTGGCCAAGGACAATATCCGTTTTCAAGCCGGCCAGAAGGATAATTTCCGCAAAGGGTTGATCCGTTCCGGTCTCTATCTGGAAGAGATCAAGCAGATCATGGCGAGCTACGGGGTGCCCGAGGATCTCGCTTATCTGCCCCATGTGGAATCATCTTTCAACTACAAGGCGTACAGCAAATTCGGCGCAGCCGGCATCTGGCAGTTCACCGAGGAATCCGGCAAACGGTTCAAGTTGAGCGTGGATTATGCCATCGACGAGCGGCGCGACCCGATCAAGGCCACGCACGCCGCCGCCAGGATGCTCAGGCATAATTACGAAAAGCTCGGCACCTGGCCCCTGGCGGTGACCGCCTACAATCACGGGATCAACGGCATGCTGCGGGCCAAGGCGGCCAAGGGCGATTATGAGAAAATCTTTCAGGAGCATGAAAGCGAGTTGTTCAAGTTTGCCTCGCGGAATTTTTATTCCGAGTTTCTCGCCGCCCGGCAGGTGGCCAAAAACTACCAGAGTTATTTCGGTTCGCTCCCCATCGAGCCGCCGGTCAACAGCAAGGCTGTAACCCTGCCCAACTATGCCCTGGTGGATGATCTGCTCAAGCATCTCAAGGTTGATCTGGCAACCTTCAAGGCCTTGAATCCGGCCCTGCGCGAACCGGTTTATCTCGGGCAGAAATTGATTCCCAAAGATTACGAGGTTCGGGTGCCGAAACAGGGCAAGGTTGTGCGGCTGGCGGACAATATCCCTCAGGAGATTCTCAAGGAGGATCAGGCGCAAACCAATATGTATCAGGTGCGCCAGGGAGATACCGCCTATTCCATCGCCTTGGCGCATGGGGTCACGGTGGCTGATCTTTTGCGGGGCAATGGGCTTGATGAACAGGCGGTACTTTGCCCCGGCCAGAATCTGCGGATTCCAGGGGCGGATGAACGGAGAGGGGGGCCGGCAGCCGGGGGGAAAAAGGTGGAGCTTCCGCAGCTGGCCGCCTTGAAGTCGCAGCTCTCTGATGAGAAAAAGGCGGTGCGGCCGGTAATTGAACCGCCCCCCCTGGCTAAACCGGAGGGTACGCCGGTAATAGAGGCCTCCCCGAAAAACAAGGTAAAAGCCGCGGAGCCGGTGGCTGCGCCGGTCAAGGGGGCGCAGTGTCCGCCCCTGGTTCCAGCCAAGGTTTTGGGCAATCTCGGGGTGGAGGTGGTCAAGAAGCAGGGCAAGACCTATGGCCTCGTCCGGGTGGAGGCCGAGGAAACCCTGGGCCATTATGCGGGCTGGCTCGGGGTGCGGGCCTGGGACCTGCGGCGGCTGAACAATTTGCGCTATGAGCAAGCTCTGGCGGTGAACCAGCAGGTCAAGATTCCCCTGGGTAAAGGCGACAAGAAGCGTTTTGAGTCCCAGCGCTACGAGTTCCACAAGGAAATGGTGGAAGATTTCTTCGCCGCCTACCGGCTGCTGGAAGGCACCAGCAGCTATCAGGTTAAGGCGGGGGATACCATCTGGTCTCTGTGCAGCAAGGAATTTGAGCTGCCTTTCTGGCTGATCAGAAAATACAATCCTGCCGTTGACTTTACCCATCTGAAGTCCGGTCTGCGCCTGCGAGTACCCCGGGTTGAAGCGGTCCGATGAGCCATTCCAGGATTGATGATGCCATGACCGCTCAGCCCAAAACCATTTCGCTCAAGGATTACCGTCCGCCTGCCTACCTGATCGAAGAGGTGGCCCTTTGGGTAGACCTGTTCGAGGCGCAGGCGAGGGTCCGTTCCCGGCTGGTCTGTTGCCGCAATATCCAGACCGCGCCGGAGGCTCCCCTTGTGCTGCAGGGCAGGGAGCTGATACTCAAATCCCTTGCTCTGGATGGGCTGGCCCTTACTCCGGACCGGTACCGGCAGGACGATGAATCCCTTACTATTGAAGCGGTGCCGGCGCGCTTCGTCCTTGAAATCGAAACTGAGCTTTATCCCCAGCGCAACACCTCCCTCGATGGTCTGTACCGCTCCGGCGGCAATTTCTGCACCCAGTGCGAGGCCGAGGGGTTCCGCAAGATCACCTGGTTTCTCGACCGGCCCGATGTGCTGGCCCGTTACGAGGTAACCATCACCGCCGAGCAAAAGCGCTATCCGGTGCTGCTGGCCAACGGCAACCTGCTCGAGGCCGGGACGCTGCCCGAGGGCCGCCATTTCGCGCGCTGGCGGGATCCTTTCCCCAAGCCCTCCTATCTCTTCGCCATGGTGGCCGGCAATCTGGCCAGGATCGGTGACACCTTCGTCACCCGCTCCGGCCGGCCGGTGACGCTTTCGATCTATGTGCAACCGCATAACCGGGATAAATGCGCGCATGCCATGGCCTCGCTGATTAAGGCCATGCGCTGGGACGAGGAGACCTTTGGCCTGGAATATGATCTCGACCAGTACATGATCGTGGCGGTGGACGATTTCAACATGGGTGCCATGGAGAACAAGGGGCTGAACGTCTTCAACTCCAAGTACGTGCTGGCCCGGCCCGATACCGCCACGGATGCGGATTACGAGGGGATCGAGGCGGTCATCGCCCACGAGTATTTCCACAACTGGACCGGCAACCGGGTCACCTGCCGGGACTGGTTTCAGCTGAGCCTCAAGGAAGGGCTCACCGTGTTCCGCGACCAGCAGTTCACCGCGGATCAGGTCTCCGCCGCGGTCAAGCGCATTCACGATGTCCGGCTCCTGCGCAACGTGCAGTTTCCTGAGGACAACGGGCCCATGGCCCATCCGGTGCGACCGGAGTCCTTCATGGAGATCAACAACTTCTACACCGTCACCATCTATGAGAAAGGGGCCGAGATCATCCGGATGCTCCACACCCTGCTTGGCCCGGAGCTGTTCCGCCAGGGGCTGAACCTGTATCTTACCCGGCACGACGGCCAGGCCGCCACCACCGATGATTTTGTCCGGGCCATGGCCGAGGTTTCCGGCCGCGACCTGCACCAGTTCAAGCGCTGGTACACCCAGGCCGGCACTCCGCGTCTTGCCGTACAGGGTGAGCATGACGACCAGGCCCGGACCTATACCCTGACGCTCGGGCAAAGAACCCCTCCCACTGCCGGCCAGCCGGAAAAGGAACCGCTCCATATTCCGCTGGCCCTTGCCCTGCTCGATGGCGAGGGCAGGGAGATAACGCTGACCTGCCCGGAGCGGCAGGGGGAAGCGGCGCGCGGCCTGTTCGAGTTGCGCGGGGCCGAGGAGACCATCCGCTTCAGCGGGGTGCAAGAAAAGCCGCGCCTCTCGCTGCTGCGCAATTTTACCGCGCCGCTCAAGGTGGAGTATGCTTGCGAGGATGAAGAGCTGCTCTTTCTCTTCCGGTATGACCAGGATTCCTTCAACCGCTGGGAGGCGGGGCAGTGTTTGGCCAGCCGCTTGCTTCTTGGCCTGGTGGAGGATTTTCGCAACCAGCATCCCTTGCAGCTTGACCAAAGGTTTGTTGCGGCCTGCGCGCGGCTCCTTGCGGAAGAAGGCGGGGGAGACCGGGCTTTTCTTGCCCTCTTGCTCACCATGCCTTCGGAGGAGTATCTGGCCGAGCAGATGGAGGTGGTGGATGTCGAGGCGATCCACGCCGCCCGCCTTTTTGTTCGGCAGACCCTGGCGGGCTCCCTGCGCCCCCTGTGGGAGCAGGTCTATCAGGCCAACCGGACCGAGGGGCCATACCGTTACGAGCCGGAGCTGGCAGGGCGGAGGGCGCTCGGTAATCTCTGTCTCGCCTATCTGGTGAGCCTGGAGGATGACCCGGCGGTCCAGCTCGCTCTCGGCCAGTTCGCCAGGGCGGACAACATGACCGACCAGCTGGCCGCCTTTGCGGCCCTGGCCCATACCGGACGTCCGGAGCGGCAGCAGGTCGTCGCAGATTTTTATCACCAGTGGCAAGGAGATCCCCTGGTGCTGGACAAGTGGTTTGCCGTCCAGGCCACGGCCCCGCTGCCGGAAACTTTGCGTGCGGTGGAGGGGCTCATGGCCCACCCGGCCTTTCAGTTGAAGAATCCTAACCGGGTCCGCGCCTTGATCGGTTCCTTTGCCGGCGGCAACCCTCTTTGTTTTCACGAGGTCTCCGGTCGTGGCTATGCCTTCCTGGCCGAGCAGATCCTCGCCCTTGATCCGCTCAACCCGCAGATCGCCGCCCGTCTGGCGGCGCGGCTCGGGCGGGGCGGCCGCTATGATGAGACCCGGCGTGCTTTGATGCGAGCCCAGCTGGAGCGGCTTGTCGCCACCCCCTCGTTGTCCCGCGATGTGTACGAAGTGGTGAGCAAGAGTCTGGGGTGAAAAATAGTGAAGATGGCAGCTTCTCCAAATTCCCTCCCCCTTGGCGGGGGAGGGTTAGGGTGGGGGGGAAGTCGCCAGATGCAAGACAGTCGGCCCCCTCACCCACCCCCAGCCCCTCCCGTCAAGGGAGGGGAGCTTCTCGACTCCGGGTGGGTGTGGCAAGAGCATTAATACTTGAATAGCCCGATTTTCCCGACCAACCGAAAACGAGGTACACTGATGGATATTTCCAAAACGATTGCCGAAATGAAGAAAAACCCCGCCTTTGCCGAGAACGTGGGGATGGTCCTGGTTCACAACGGCGTGGTCCGGGCCTGGTCGCGCAAGACCAGGGAAGGGGTTATGGCCCTTGAGGTCGCCCCGGATCAGGCAAAGGTCGAGGCGATCAGGAGGGAGTTTCTGCAAAGGCCTGGGATCTTCGATATCGTCATCGAGGCCAAAAGCGGCCGTTTTCAGCCCGGCGACGATCTGCTGTTCATCATCGTGGCCGGAGATATCCGGGAGAATGTGAAGCCGGTGCTGGGGGAGCTTCTGGATCGCATCAAGGCAGAGGCTATCAGTAAAAGAGAAGTGATGCTCTCCTGAACTTCATCCTTGCAAAATTGCGTCAATCCGGTTAGTAAGGTGCCGCACAATTTTTTTTTGATGTAACTATCCAGCTCAATGCCGGAAATGACTCTGACCACTTTGATTTTGATTGCCACAGGAGATAGCAAGTATGTATTCCGCTTCTGATTTTCGCAAAGGCTTAAAGGTTCAGATAGACGGCGAACCGTATATCATGACGGATTTTTCCTTTTCCAAGCCCGGCAAGGGCCAGGCCCTGTACCGCGCCCGTCTGCGGAACATGATCACCGGCAACGCCTTTGAAAAAACCTTTCGCTCCAACGACAAGCTGGAAAAAGCCGCCCTTGAGGAGCGGACCATGCAGTACCTCTACTGTCAGGGAGAGGAGTACATTTTCATGGACAATGTCTCCTTTGAGCAGCTGGAGATTTCCAAGGCGCAACTGGGTGATGCCGTCAACTTTCTTACCGACAACATGGATGTGGAGGTGCTACAGTACAATGGCCGCCCCATCGGCGTTACCCTGCCCAACTTTGTCAATCTCAAGGTCACCCAGTCCGACCCCTGGGTTAAGGGGGACACCAGCGGCAGCGACTCCAAGCCCGTAACCCTGGAAACCGGCTATGTGGTGCAGGTGCCGCCTTTTATCGAAGAAGGGGACAAACTGCAGATCGACACCCGGACCGGGGTGTATGTAACCCGGGTAAAAGAGTAAGCTGTAAATCCCCTCGCCCCTTGCGGGAGAGGGATAGGGTGAGGGGGAAGGTGCCGGATGTGATGCCCTTGGCAAAGTCACCCACCCCCAACCCCTCCCGTCAAGGGAGGGGAGTTAAGGTAAAAGCTGATCCGAAACCGGGACCCTGCGCAACTACTATGATTCCTATTCACGGCCTGCGATTGCGGGCCGTTCTCATTCAGGCCCTGCGCAACTTCTTCATCGACCGGGGCTATCTCGAGGTTGAAACCCCTCTCCGGATCCCTGCCCCAGCCCCGGAAGCCCATATCGTACCGTTGTCCAGCGAGAGCTGGTATCTGCAAACCTCGCCGGAGCTCTGCATGAAACGGCTGTTGGCTGCGGGCATTCCCAAACTGTTTCAAATCTGCAAATGCTTCCGCAAAGGCGAACGCGGCGACCGCCACCTGCCCGAGTTCACCATGCTGGAGTGGTATGGAGCCGGCAGCGATTACCTCGGCCTGATGGCGGATTGTGAGGCTTTGCTGCGCTATCTGGCGGCTGCCATGGACAAGGGCGGGGTGCTGGCATGGCAGGGACGCAAGATCGCTCTTGACCCGGAGTGGGAGAGAATCACCGTGGCTGAGGCCTTCCGCCGTTATGCGCCCTGCTCGATGGAGGAGGCACTGGTCCGGGACCGGTTTGATGAGCTCCTGGTGGAGTATGTGGAACCGCATCTGGGCTTGATTACCCCAACTTTTCTCTACGACTACCCGGCTGAGCTTGGCGCCCTGGCCCGGTTGTCTCCGGTTGATCCCACCGTGGCCGAGCGCTTCGAGCTTTACGTGGCCGGGCTGGAGCTGGCCAATGGTTTTTCCGAGCTGGTTGATTCCGCTGAGCAGCGGGTCCGGTTCCTGGCGGAGCAGGAGGGCATCCGGTTGCAAGGCCGCGAACCTGGCCCGATGCCGGAGGTGTTTCTTGCCGGCCTCGAAACCATGCCGTCTGCTGCGGGCATTGCTCTGGGGGTGGACCGGTTGGTTATGCTCTTTGCCGGGGCGGACCATATCGATCAAGTGGTGGCCTTCATGCCGGAAGGGTTGTAGACGATTTTTTTGCGCCTTGCCTAAATGACAGAATAGGGTATTTTTTCAAACATCAACCTTGGGAAATGACGGGAGGTTAATAGCGGCCTCTGTCAAGCCTCGAGAAATGGTTCGCCAGGTTCCCTAAGCACCAAAGCAAGTCAGCCGCAGGCGAATAGGGAAATCGGCTTGCTGCCGGAGTAGTGTGGATGAAAATCAGCAAGGAAAAGAGCGAACAACGAAGAGAGGCGCGCGCCCGGACAGGGTTTAGTCCGCAGTGGAGAAGCGGCAGCTGGTCCAGGCTGTTGATCGAAAACACCCTTGATCTCATCACGGTGATGAGCAGCGAGGGCAAGGTCGTTTACCAGACCCCCTCCGTGGAGCGGGTCCTGGGATATCGCCCTCGGGAATTGCGCGGGCGGAACTTCCTGGATTTCTTCCATCCTGATGATCATGACAAAATTCTCGCGGCCCTTGAGGAAGACGGGGAAAATCCGGAGCGGATCCGGAGCGTAGAAGTCCGCTGCCTGCACAAGGACGGCTCCTGGCGCATTCTGGAGGCGGTGGGCAAAAGGGTTGACGGCCGAAGCCCGGGCAGAATGGGTTTTGTGGTCAACAGCCGCGACATTACCCAGCGAAAGCTTACGGAAGGCCGGCTACGCCGGTTCCAGGACATGCTCACCGCCTCGAAAGAGTTGATGGCTTTCGTGGATGACCGATATATCTATCAAGCGGCCAATGACACCTATCTGGCCTATCATGGGAAAGAGCGCGCCGAGATTGTCGGGCGCAGCGTGACTGAAGTGCTGGGGCAGGAGGTCTTTGCAGATTTGCTCAAGGCGAATCTGGACCGGGCCCTGGGCGGAGAGCAGGTCCGTTTTACAAACTGGTTCTTTTTCGGCGGCATGGGGAAACGGTATATGGAGGTGATGTACTATCCTTCTTTTTCCGAGGATATCTCCATAGCCGGCGTGGTGGTCAAGATCTGCGACATCACCGAGCACCATCAGACCGCCCGCTCCCTGCAGCTCTTCCGCAGTCTGATCGAGAAACTCGATGACGCCATTTTCATCATCGACGCAGAGCGCGGCCAGATTCTCGACGTCAACGAAAAGGCCTGCTTCAGCACCGGATATGACCGGGAGGAGCTCCAGGGAATGGGCATCTCCTCCCTGCTCAATCTGCCGGAAGGATTTTTCTGGCGTGATCAGGTGGCCAGAGTCCGGGGCAGTGGCGCCGAAGTGAGGGAGTTTCCGCAGAGAAGAAAGAACGGCACCGTGTTCCCCGCGGAAATAAGCCTTAAATTCGTTGCCCAGGAGGATTGCAACTATATCGTGGCCGCGGCCCGGGACATCACCGACCGCAAGCGCGGGGAAAAAAACCTGCTCCGTTACCAGGAACAGCTTCGCAAGCTGGCTTCGAAACTTTCCCGGGCCGAAGAGCAGGAAAGGCGACGGATCGCGGTGGGGCTCCATGATCAGATCGGGCAGCCCTTGTCCGTAGTCAAAATGAAATTGGGGCGGATGCAACAGGATAACAGCCAGGATGCTGAGTCTTTTGCCGAAATCCGCGAATTTCTTGACCGGGCCATCCAGGAAACCCGCTCCCTGACCTTTGAACTAAGCCCGCCGATTTTGCACGAACTTGGCTTGAAGGCGGCCCTGGAATGGCTAGGCGAGCAGTTTGCCAGCCTGCACGGTTTGCATTGTCATCTCGTTGACGAAGACGGCGAATCCAAGACGGTGAGCGGCGAATTGCAGATGGTTCTTTTCCGTTCCATCAGGGAGTTGCTGGTCAATATCGTCAAACACGCCCGGACTTCCCAGGCCTGGATAACCATGCAGAAGGAGAAGGACCGCTTGCGCATTGAAGTACTCGACCAGGGTGCGGGCTTTTCCATGGATGAGGCTATGGCAACCAGGGACGGCTTCGGGCTTTTTAATATCCGGGAAAGGCTTGCCCATTTTGGCGGCGATCTTGCCATCGATTCGGTCCCTGGCCGAGGGACGGCCGTTATTTTGCATGTTCCGGTTACCGAAGGCTGGTAACCGTTCAGCAGCACCACATCTTTGGACGATCGGCCCGGCTTACGTACACGAGGTACGCAGCGCCGATCCGCTTGTCCAAATCTGCACCACTGCTGAACGGTTACAGTCCGGTGGTTTTGGCACTTTGGTGACCGCCCGGTGAACGATTTCGAATGCTGAGCAGGGGAGGACGGATGAAAATCAAAGTCATCATCATCGACGACCATAAAATGGTGCGGGAAGGACTCCGCTCTCTTTTGGTCGGGGAAAAGGACATGGAAGTGATCGCCGAAGCCGGAGACGGCTGGGAGGGGGTGCGCCTGGCGGAAAAACTCGCCCCGGACGTGGTAATCATGGATATCGCCATGCCAGAGTTGAACGGCATCGAGGCCACCCGGCAGATAATGGAAAAAACCACCGGCATCAGGGTTATGGTCCTTTCCATGCATTCCGACAAGCGCTTTGTCGAGCGCACCCTTAAGGCCGGAGCCTCAGGCTATCTCCTGAAAGACTGCGCTTTCGAGGAGCTTGTCCGGGCCATCCGCACGGTCATGGCCGGCCAAATTTACCTTAGTCCCGGCATTGCCAGCCTGGTGGTGCGGGAATACATCGAGAACGGTCTTGATTCTCCTCCGGTCCTCAGCGCCCGTGAGCGGGAAGTGCTCCAGCTGATTACCGAAGGAAAATCCACCCGGGAGATCGGTCTTCTGCTCCATATCAGCATCAAGACCGTGGAAACCCACCGCCAGCAGATCATGAAGAAACTCCGCCTTCGCACCGTGGCCGAACTAACCAAATATGCCATCCGCGAGGGGTTGACCACCCTGGACTCATAGAGAATATGTAAGCGGTCACAGGGTGGGGCAACCTGCCCCACCCTGTGACCGCTTACGAAAATATTTTCCCCGCCGCAATTTCCCCCGCCGTCTGCAAAGGTGGCACCTTCGATACCCGGCCTCTTTTCTCTCAGGGAATCCGCAAGCAAAAATAGTGGTCTCCCTGATTGAAGGGAATCGTACATTCATGCTAGGTTAGCGCCCGCATCTCATTAGTATTCGTTATTCTGCAATAATTTGGAGAAAAAACATGTTGTCAGCCGGCAGGCTCCCATGGGTTAATGGCAAAAAAAGCTACCTGAAATAGGTGATTGATGACGCTGACAGCTCTCAAGTCTTTACCGTCCCCTGACCCTCTGCCTCTAAATGGCCAGCCAGGGACCTCTGCCAAGTTTCAAAAATCCCTGACGATTCATCCCGGCTCTTTGCCGCTTATCGAGATGCTGGGGATGATTTCCGATTTCCTGGACCCGGCCGTCGTGGAAGAGCAGTTTTTCCGTCTCGTGGATGAGCTGTTTCCCTTCGACCGGGTAGCCTTCTTTTTTGTCAAGCATGGCAAAGGGGTGCTGCAGGGCAAGCTGAGCCGGGGATTTGCCGCGCACCTTCCGGAAGAGGTTGAAGTTTCCCTGGCTGCTGGGCAACCGCTCGCGGAACTGCTGACCTCAGGTCTGCCGTATCATTCCGCCGATGGGAAGAACGAGGTGGAAATGGGCGTTCTGGAAATTCTGCAGCTGCGGAATTTTGCCTTCATTCCCATCATCAAGCGCAAGAATCTGCCCTGCTGGAAAATTGAGGAATGCACCGACACCGATTGTCCGGCCCATGGGAAGAGCTGGCTGCGCTGCTGGCATATTCCCGGGACCAGATGCCCTCTTTGCCGGGATTCTTCTTCCGCAGGCAAGGCGGACGGCTGTGCCGTCTGTCCGATTTTTTCGAGCTTTGAGAGGTTGGAAGGCATGCTGCTCGTGGATAATTCCCTTTCCGGCAATCCCATCAGCAACGAAGCTGTTGCCGCGCTTTCCGTGGTCAGCCAGATGGTAGCGCTGGCGGTATGCAATTCCAAACAATTCCAGAAAACTCTGGCTTCCGCCATCCGGGATGAATTGACCGGCCTCTACAATCGCCGCTATTTTAACGAGCGGTTACAGGAGGAGATCGAGAGGAGCAGGCGTGATGGCGGGATTGTCAGCCTGATCTCTTGCGATATCGACCAATTCAAACGCCTCAACGACAGCCATGGTCATCCGGCCGGTGATCGGGTGCTGGCCTTGTTGGGCACCATCCTGCGCAACAGCCTGCGGAAGAGCGATGTCATCGCCCGTTACGGCGGAGAAGAATTCATGATTCTCATGCCGGATACGCCCAAAGAACAGGCGTGGAAAACGGCGGAAAAGCTGCGCCAGCATATTGCCGCAGCGGAAATTGACTACGGAAGGACATTGCTCAGGATCACGGTCAGTTTTGGCGTGGCCTCCTTTGCCGGGGAGGGAGATTCCATCGAGAAACTTCTAGACAAGGTGGACAAGGCGTTATACACGGCGAAATTCGGGGGCCGCAATCAGGTTTGCGTGGTCTGATTTATAAAGTTCCGAGTACTCGGTACTTTGCACTAAGCACTCAGCACTCGGAACTCGTGATCGGTTAAAAGGATGGGGATAAAAATCATCATTGTGGACGACCATCAGATGGTGCGGGAAGGAATCCGCTCTCTGCTGGCCGAGGAAAAAGACCTGCGGGTGATCGCCGAGGCCGGGAGCGGTCTGGAGGGGGTACGCCTGGCGGAAGAACTTGCCCCGGACCTGGTCATCATGGACATCGGCATGTCGGACTTAAATGGCATCGAAGCCACCCGGCAGATTACCGACAAAACCACCGGCATCAAGGTTCTTGTTCTCTCCATGCATTCCGATCATCGCTTTGTCGAGCGCACTCTTAAAGCCGGGGCATCCGGCTATCTCCTGAAGGATTGCTCTTTTGAGGAGCTTGCCCGGGCCATCCGCACCATCATGGCCGGCAAATTTTACCTGAGCCCCGGGGTTGCCGGCGTGGTGGCCAGCGAATACCTCGAAACTTCATCCTCCGAGGTCACGGCCCTTACCTGCCGCGAGCGGGAGGTGCTTAAGTTGATCACCGCCGGCAGAACTACCAGGGAGATTGCCGACCTTCTCTTCATCAGCATCAAGACCGTGGAAACCCACCGGCAGCAGATCATGAGAAAACTCCATCTTTACACCGTGCCCGAACTCACCAAATACGCCATTCGTGAAGGGCTGACCACCCTGGAGTCATGACCGGTAGCCAGCAATTGTCATTGCTTTGAGCCGCGCCTCTCTGTATATCATGCCATGAGATCAAGCAAAACTGCGGATGTGAGAGGTCCGGCGCATCTTCACGGGATGATCCCGGCGAATTCATTTCCTTACCACAACAGGCAGGTCTGACCATGGCTCGCATGAACATCAATGTTTCCGGCATTGTCAAGGAACTGTTCGAAAGGAACAACATCCAGGTACATTCCCTGGACGCCCTGGACGCCGACCTGCGCAACCAGTTCGCGCACGGGAAGAAAAAGGCCCTGCTTTTTTTCAGGGGTGCCGTCCTGCAAACGATCATCGCCGAGACCGGCAACCGGCAGCTGCTTTTGCCGTCTGAAGTGCTTCCGGCAGGCAGCAAGGCAGGGGAAAAGATCGTCGTCATCCTGCCGGCGGAGCATGACAATAGAAGGTACGTTCTGCAGGCCTTCATCAAAAACGTCTTTACTGACCGAATCGAACTGCAGATCATGGACCCCCGCTATTATCGACGGGTCCGGCCAGTAGCGAAACACACCATTCTTGTCCGGAATGTTCCCCATCATCTTCTTCTCGAGTTGCAGGCGGAAAAATTACAGCTTGTCCGGGAAATTGAGGGGTTGCCGGAGGACGAGGAGGCCACGGAACAGGAAGGAGCGCTTCTGCCCGAAGAAGGCAAAACAAAGAGGCGCAAGGCAGTCGCGAAGGACGTTTACGATGATTCCGTCCAGGAACAGAAGATTACCGATCTTCTCTTCGACGAGAAAGGAGGGATTGCTGTCGGCTATAAAGCCTTGCTTCAGGAGTCTCCCTTCTCCGGAACGCTGGTCGATTTTTCCAGCGGCGGAATGAGTATGGCGACAAGAAACGGTGACGGGGGTGAACTGCCAAATGGCCTGCTGTACTGTAATTTTGACCTGTCGCGGAAAGATGGCGTCGGCAATACCATCAGTCTGGAAGTTAATATTTTCGCCATAGTCCGTTCGCTAAAAGTCACCGCAACGGGTCATCTGCTCAACCTCATGTTTCTGGCCCGTCTCCCTGAGGATATTCTCCTCTTCCTGGAATAGCTCTCGGGAGATTCGGGCAAGATTGTTCCAGGAAAGGGCATCATAATGACTACCCCCAACCCAAAGTCAACTCGCCGCAGCTTGTCTGCTCATAAGCAGAACTCCTGTGTTTGTCAAAAATCGACAAATTTATCGTCCGTTAGCGAAGTCGCCGGCAGCATTCTCTTCGCCGTGATTGTCCGGACCAAGGCAGCCTTTTTCGCCGGCGGTTTGGAGATAAGTCTGGGTGCGTCGGGGCTCTTTTCCTTAATCCGCACCGTACCAATCTTTTCCTGCTTTGCGGCCTGCTCGCCATAAATCACCCCGGCCATGTCCTCGACATGTTCCTGGGCCTGACGGCTTTGGGAATGCAGTTCTTCGGCGGCAGAGGCCGACTCCTCCGAGCTGGCGGCTATCTGCTGCACCACCAGGTCCATCTCGGCAATGGCCTTGTTGATCTGCTCGATGCCAACGGACTGCTCTCTGGAGGCCCCGCTGATTTCACTGACCAGGGCGCCCACCTTTGCGGTGCTGCCGGAGACCTGGGAGAAAGCGGTGCTGGTTCTGGCCACCAGATGAGAGCCGGTATCGATCTTTTTCACGGTATCCTCGATGAGGCCTGCCGTGTTTTTGGCCGCCTCGGCGGCGCGCATGGCCAGATTTCTGACCTCGTCCGCCACTACGGCGAAACCGGCTCCGGCTTCACCGGCTCTGGCCGCCTCCACTGCGGCATTGAGCGCCAACAGGTTGGTCTGGAAGGCGATCTCGTCGATGGTTTTTATGATTTTCTGGGTATCCTCGCTGGCCTTGGTGATTTCCGCCATGGACATGGTCAGTTCCTGCATGGCCATGGTGGCCTCCGTCACCACCTTGTTCGCGTCATTCATATGGCTGTCAGCCTGGATGGCATGGTCGGCATTCTGTTTGATTATGGAGGTGATTTCCTCCATGGCGGCGGAGGTTTGTTCGAGAGCCGCGGACTGCGCTGAGGTGCTGTCCGCCAGGACCAGGCTTGAGCCGGCAATCTGTCTGGAGGCTTGGCTCACCTGGGAGGCGCCCTCGGTGATGCCGTTGATTGCCCGGATCAGGGGGACAGTAATACCCCTGGTAATAAAAAAGGAGGCAAAAACCCCGAAGACTATGCCGATCAGGGAAAGGCTGATGGTGGCAGTATTGATGAAGGAGGCGGTTTTCTTGAGATTCGCATCTTCCTCGGCAATCTGCTTGTCATGAAGCTCGCGGAGCTGGGTAAACAGATTTTTTATCTCGCCGTAGGCGGCAAGAGCTTTGGTGTTGTAAACCTGTTTTGCCTGGGCAATATCCCCGGCCCCATGGACCCGGCCGATTTCAATGGCCGATTCGTGTAGCCGCCGGTGCGGGCCCTCAATGGCCTTCAGCATCTGCGCCTCCTGGCCATCTTTTTGCAACATGGCCTGGGTCTTGTCGCTGTAAAACCATTTGCCGAAGCCGCACTTGTGGTCATCGGTTTCGACCTCAAGCCTGGTAACATCGTCCCGGATGAAAAGTTCGTTGACCTTGTTCAGCCAGTTGAGGTGATCGATCTGTTTTTCCAGAAAAAAAACCTTGTCCACATTGTGCCCCAGCAGCTGAAGGGAATGATTTTGAATGGTTTGCAGACCGTAATAGCCCCCCACGGAAATAATCGCCAGCAAAACCAGAAAAAGCCCGAAGCCACCGCCGATCTTAACCTTGGTTGAGACATTGCTTCCGATCATACTATTCTCCTTTTCACATGCTGTTTAAAGAAACGGCGCTTGGCTACCCATTATTTTCAATCGGTCTCAAATCTCGACTGTAGTTCTCCCGGGTTTTGCTGATCAAGATCGACGAGCCGTTTCTGGAAACGGTTGAGGCCACGCCTTTGTTGTTCCTGCCGAGAACGGAAAATGGAGCCCGCCTGTTTCTTAATTCGCCTCTGTCCTCCGCAGGCGGTTATTCAGCAACAAAAGAGGCGGATTCAAATTCCATATCCAGCGCATCCTTCATTACCAGGCGCGTCCCTCTCTTATGGAGCTGTGCCACCGGTGCCGGAGCCAAAAGCCTCGTTTTGCTGTTCCGGACTACGGTTGCCCCAGCGATCAGGCTGTTGGAAAGATGTGCTCGCCTTACGCCTTCCACCTTAAAAAATCCGGCGGTCTCCCTGAGCTGTGCGGCATGGGCCGCCAACTCCTCGCTGGTGGCGGCCAGTTCTTCGCTGGCCGCAGCATTGGATTGGAGCACCTGATCAAGCTGGGTAATAGCCTTGGTATTCTGCTCGACCCCCTGTGCCTGTTCATTGGCCGATGCCTCGATTTCCGAAACCAGGTCAGCGGTTTTCTGAATCTCCGGCACCATTGACTCAATGAGCTTGCCGGCCCGTTCGGCAACCTCGACACTGGCGCTCGCCATGCCGCCGATCTCCCTGGCGGCATTCTGGCTCCGTTCGGCAAGCTTCCTTACCTCTGCCGCCACCACGGCAAAACCTTTGCCATGCTCGCCGGCCCTGGCTGCCTCGATGGCGGCATTCAGGGCCAAGAGGTTGGTCTGCCGTGAGATCTCCTCGACAATCAGGATATTTTGCGCGATACTACGCATGGCTTTGACGGTCTCGACCACGGCCATGCCGCCCTCCTTCGCATCGGCGGCAACTTTATTGGCTATTGAAGCGGTTTTTCTGGAATTTTCAGAGGTATGCGCCACCGTGCTACTCATCTCCTCCATAGAACTGGAGATCTCTTCAATCGCGGCGGCAGCCTCGCACCCTCCCTGGCTCATCTCCCCAGCGGATCCGCTTATCTGCTCGCTGCCGGAAGCAACCTGCTCGGCTGCCTCCTGGCATTGACCGGCAAAGCCGGTCAGATTGTCGATCATGGCATTCAGGTTGTTTTTGATGGTGTTGAAATCCCCCTTATATTCCCCGGTTATTCTGGCCGGGATATTCCCCTGGCTGATCTTGTCCACGCAGGCCGCCGCCATGTTGAGCGGGTTGATGATGGCTTCGAGCATTTCGTTGATTCCCGCCACCAGAGGCGCATAGACCAGGTCAAATCCGGCCACCTCGCACCGTTTATCGAGTCGGCCGGCAATAGCCGACTGGACGAGGCCAGCCATTGCCACCTTGAGCCTTTCCACCTGAATTCGGTCGATGATGACCTCCATGCCGCCGTAAGGCTTGCCCTCCGCATCGAACAGAGCCGAGCAGACCGCCTGCACGGGCAGGGCGCTGCCGTTCCTGGTTTTGGCCACGGTTTCCCCGGCCACCACCTCCCCGGTGCGCATGCATTTCTTGATGGTGCAATTGCCTGTGCCGCATAGCGGGGTCTGGGCAAACTGCGCGCAGGTCATCCTGCCTTCAACCTCTTCCCGGCGGTAGCCCATGGCCGATAGGGCTGCGTCGTTGATCGAGGTGATCAACAGCTCCTTGTCCGTTATAAACATGGGGGCGCCGATGGATTTCAGGATGTTGTCCGCCTCAAACTTGGCCATGACCGCGGCGCTCCGGTCGATGATGACCTCCATCCCGCCGCAAGGCTGGTCGTTTTCATCAAACACCGGGGAACAGGCGGCCTGGATGAAGATCTTCCGCCCCTGCCGCGTGGTCGCCTCGGTTTCGCCATGGACCGGCTTGCCGGTCCGCATGCAGCTCTTGATGGTGCAGTTGTCGGTGCCGCACAACGGCGTTTTACTGAACTCGGCGCAGGTCATCCGGCCGATCACCTCATCCCTGTCGTAGCCCATGGCCGCTAAAGCGGCATCGTTTATCCAAGTGATGACCAAATTTTTGTCGGTCACGAACATGGGGGCCGCAATCGCGGCGAGGATGCCCTCCTGGTATCGCTTTTGCCGGGTAGCCTCATTCAGTTCCGCCTTCTGGCGTTGTATCTCTTCCTGGGCCTCCATAAGATTCTGCCTGGTGATAAACGCCTCCTCCTTCTGTCTGCGGCCAACCAAAAATGACATCATGTGGACCCCTCCTTTGCCTTAACGGTTTATTTTTTTACCGCCCTCTATCGCTGCCCCTTGGTCGGTTTGCGCAAAAGCCTTATCATGAGACCCTGCCAAGATGGCCAACAACCTGCTCCGTATCTAGGATCAACACCGTGGAACCGTCATGTTTCCGGTGCCCTATCAGCGTGACGAATCGGGCCTCCTCCTCCCCGGCAAAGGATGAAGGCATCTCGGCCATGCTGTCCACCTCAAGATATTCCACGGAATCGATGGAATCGACCGCCATGGCGACCAGCTTTCGTTGATGCTTCAGCACGATGGCGATTTCGCGATTCTGACTGCGGTAGTACTCTTTAGTCTTGGCAAAGAGGGTGAGCATCTGCGCCAGTTCCTTTTCACGGCACTCTTCAATCAGCTTGTAAGCTCCGGCCATATCGCCCTTTTTTCCCAGGGCAAAGACCTTTTTCGCAATGTCATGGATTACCCGGTGGGGCGCTTCAAATTGCTTCAGCAGGCTCGCCAGGGTGTAGCTCATGGGCTGATAACTGTCATACCATTTTCCAAAGGCACACTTATGCGGGTCGGTGGCCAGGGTGAACTCACGCTGCTCCCGGACCGAAGCCTCAAGTTCCTGCAGCCATCGGCGATGATCCTTCTCCCGTTGGTCCATCAACGCGCAGAACTCTTTCACCTCGGTCAGGAAAGAGGGCATGCCCAAGCGTATCCGCAGATCGACAAGGGGGACGATGGTGCCCCGCAGGTTAGTCACCCCCCTGATATGATCAGCAACATTGGGAATCTTCGCTGGTTCGGAAACGACCACCATGTACTGGACATGCTCCGCCGAAATCGCCATCTGGCTTTTATGCAGCATAAAAATTACCCATGGGTAATCAACACTGGGTAAACCACTCATCCCCGTTTCTCCTTACTCAAGGTTGATCCCACTTTTGCCTTGCTATGGTAGGCATACCCGCCTCCGCCTTGTCCCTTGACGGAATACATGGCCGTGTCCGCATATTTTATGAGGGATTCCGGGTCGTCGCCGTTGCCAGGGAAAATTGCAATCCCGAGACTTCCCTTGATGGCAACCTTCTGCCCTGGAATCTCCAGCGGGGTCTCCAGGGTTTTAATAATTTTATCGGCCGTGATCGCCGCATCCTCGAAAGAGGAAATGTCCGGCACAAGCACCAAAAATTCATCCCCGCCCAGACGCGCAACCGTATCGCTTTCCCGCAAGATGGCCTCCAGGCGCCTGGCCACGGCTATCAGCGCCTCATCGCCCGCGTCATGGCCCAGAGTGTCGTTGATCTCCTTAAACCCGTCCAGATCCAAGAGCATGACCGCCAGCCTGTTTTTATCCCTGAGCGCATGCTCCATTTCCAACTTTAAGCGGATATTGAACAGAGCCCGGTTCGGCAGATCGGTCAGGGCGTCATGGGTTGCCAGATGGGCAAGCCTTTGTTCCGCCTGCTTTCTCTTGGTTATGTCGAAGCAATATTCGACCATCTCGATCACTTCGCCAAGCTCATCAAAGATCGGGAAGCCATGGACCTCGACGCAACGGGGTTCGCCCTTGCTGTCATAATGAATGTGTTCAACCAGAGTCGGCTTTTTGCTTTTCTTCACCACCTCCAAGGGGCACGGATGTTCCGTGCTCAGGCAGGGGCTTGTCCGGTTATGGGTCAACTCATAACAGGTATGGCGGTCTCCCTTCTTCTGTCCGCCCAGCGCGGCCTGGTTGGCAAGCACAATTGAATAATCATTCGCATTGATCACGTAAAATGAGTGCGGCAGGGCGTCCAGAATCCTGTCAAGCTGGCGTTGCAACACCACCTGATCCTTGACCATTTCAAGTCCGGACCTCTCTCTCTCGTACTCGTCGATTGCCTTCCGGGCCTGATCACCGTTGTTTTCTTTCATGTATGCTCACTCAAATAAGGAATAGTTTCTCCATGGAGCCAGTTTTTCATTGTCTGGATCCATGGGAAGATTTCACCGCGTTGCCTCAAGTACCTGCCGCACTGCCTGGGCCAGCTCTTTCACGGTAAGAGGCTTCATGACGAGTTTGTTGATCCCGAGCCGATGCGCTTTTTCTTCATTCATGATCTCACTGAACCCGGTACTCATGATGACCGGGATATCCGGCCGCGTCGCCCTGATCGCCGCTATCAGCTCGACGCCAGAGATCTTGGGCATGTTCATGTCGGTGATAATCAGATCGTTCGCCTCGGAATGCCGGGAAAATTCGGCCAAGGCTGCGCTACAGTCCGTAAAGCCTTGCACCTTATAGCCGAGGCTCGTGAGAATCCGCTGTTCCGCAGCCACCACCCCTTCCTCGTCGTCCACCACCAGCACCCGCTCATTGCCGGTAGGGATCTGCACTGCGGTCACGGCGCCGATCGGCAGAATGTCCGCCGGAGACGGCAACACCGGCAGGTAGACATGAAAAGTCGTGCCCTGGTCCGGTTCGCTGTACACTGAGATATGCCCGCCCAGCCCCTGGATAATGCCGTGCACCACCGAAAGACCCAGGCCGGTGCCGTCTCCTTGCTTCTTGGTGGTGAAGTAGGGTTCAAAGATGCGCTCAAGGATTTCCGGGTCGATGCCGCTGCCGGTGTCGCTTATGGAAAGGCACACATAGTTTCCATGCTTGAGAGCCATCTTGTTCGCCACATCAGTCGGACCAAGTTCCACCGGCTTCAGCACAATTCCCAGGACGCCGCCCAGCTCGCGCATGGCCTGATAGCCGTTGGTGCTGAGATTCATGATCACCTGATGGATTTGGGTCGGATCGGCAACCACCATCCCGCATTCTTCCGCAATCTGCTGTCGTAGTTGAATGGTGGTGGGAATAGAGGCTCGCAGGAGTTTGAGTGTCTCTTTGACAATGGGTTGCAGGGTAAGCGGCTGAACCATTTGTTCGGTTCGCCGGCTGAAGGTCAGGATTTGCCTGACCAGATCCTTGGCCCGCAAGCTGGCCTGCAACACCTGTTCAAGGTCGGTCCGCGCCGAGGATTCGCTGGGAATTTCCCGCATGGCCAGTTCGGAAAAGCCGATGATCGCCGCGAGAATGTTGTTGAAGTCGTGGGCAATGCCGCCGGCCAGGGTGCCGATGGCCTCCATCTTCTGAGCTTGGCGAAGCTGCCTCTCAAGGTTTCTTTTCTCGGTCAGGTCGCGGGCGTAATGGACCACCTTGACCACCTTGCCCTCCTGGTCAAACAAGGGCGAGGCGGAGACGGCAAACCGTTTCTTCAGGTTGACATGCTCGATCTCGGCCACATGCACCTCGCCGTTTTTCAGGGTGGCAAGTTCAGGGCAGTTCGGGCAGGGGGAAGCCGTTCCCCGGAACACCTCGTAACAATATCTGCCGAGCAGCTCTTCCGGCCGGGCATTGAACATGGCGCAGGTGGCCTTGTTGACCTCGATAATCCGCATCTCGTGATCCTGAATCGTGATGACGTCCCCGATGGCGTCGAAGACCTTTTCCAGTTCTTCCTTGGCCGTGCGCATATCCTGTTCCGCCAGAACAATTGCCGTATCCCGCCTTTGCATCCCCCGGAAAGACCAGAATATCCCGGCCGTCCCCAGGAGCCAGAGGACGCCGTGCACCAGAAAATCAATTCGGTGTTGTTCCTGTCGTACTCCCGCAAACATCGCCATGGGCAGGGTTCTGATATTTTCTCCGCTGTAGCGGAGATTGACCAACAGGGTGATGGCAAGAAGGAGGGTAAGCCCACAGATCTGGAAAATGGTGATGAAGAAAAGGCGGGAAGATAAAGCAGGTCGTATCATGTATCCGGCAGGCTCCTTTGCGGGGGTAGTTACTTTCCCACTAGCCTGCACTATCGACGTAAAACACAGCTTTGTCTGTCAGGAAACCTTGACAGACAAAGGGTTTTTTAAGCATGCCGTTAAATACTAACCATCATTTTTCGAGTAGAGTGGGGGGCTTACCTTCTATCACAGGGGAGTGAGGCCGTGTTGAATGGCAAATTTGACCAGGCCGGTTATATCGCTCAAGCCCAGCTTCTGCATCAGCCGGCTGCGGTAGGTCTCCACCGTTTTTGCGGAAAGGTCAAGCCTGGCGGCGATTTCCACGCTGGCATGTCCTTCCACCACCAGTTGCAGCACCTGCCGTTCGCGCCTGCTGAGACTTTCCAGCGGGGATTTCGCAACACCCGGCGATGCATATCTCCAGCCGGTCGCTTCGATTTTCTCGCTCAAATACCGTCTTGCGCCATGGGCGACGCGGATGGCCATGAGCAGCTCTTTGCCGATGGATTCCTTAAGCACATATCCCATGGCCCCGGCGCCAAAGGCTTGGGAAACATGCTCCGTCGTGGAGTGCACCGAAAGGATGACCACCTTGACCATCGGCCATTGCCGGGCAATCTCCCTGGTCGTCTCGATGCCGTTCAGCTCCGGCATGGAGATGTCCATGATCACCACCTCCGGCCGCCAGGCCTCGAGCATGGCCAGACACTCGATTCCGGTCGCCGCCTCGCCGACCACTTCGATGAAAGCATTTTTCTCCAGAAGGGAACGAAGCCCCTCCCGGATCATGGCATGATCGTCAACCAGCGCCACCCTGATCTTCATATTTCGACCTCCATGGAAACAGTGGTCCCTGAGCCGGAAGCGGAGGTCACCGCCAGTATTCCGCCGATCGAAGCAACCCTTTCCCCCATGGAGACGAGGCCCAGTTTCAGGGCATCCGGCAGGGCCGCTTCATCCGCCCTCGGGAAACCCCTGCCATTGTCCTGCACCACCAGAGAAAGCCGATTCCCGGCAAGAGAACTCCTGACCTCGACCCTGTTCGCGCGGGAATGCTTGGCCACATTATTCAGCGCCTCCTGGACAACCCGGAAGAGCGCCATCTCCGTCGGCGGCGGCAGGCGCGGAATCTCCTCTCCCTTGAGCATACAGAGGATGCCGCTGCGCTTGCTGAATATGTCCCTATACCAGCGCAGGGCGGCGGTCAGACCGTAATCGTCCAGCACCGGCGGCCTGAGATCCGCTGTGATGTCGCGGACCTGTTCGGTTATTTCCTCCAGAAGACGCAAGGTGTCGGTTATGCGTTTTTGCTGCGCCATGATCTGCTTTGGCGGCAGGCTCTGTTCAATAATATTGAGATTGAGGGCAAGGGCGGTCAGCTGCTGGCCGAGTTTGTCGTGCAGATCCCTGGCCAGACCCCGTCGCTCGGTCTCCGCCGTTTCGACCAGCCGGGCAGATAACCTTTGCAGCTGCGCCCGGTGGTCTGCCAGTTTGTCCTCGGCGGTTTTTCTGGCCGAAATGTCGGTGAGCGAAAGGATGACCCGTTGATAACTATCTTCGTAACCGGGCACCACGTTCCAGCGGAGGATGCAGTATATCCTGGCCCCGGTCAGGAGGTGATGGAGAACTATTTCTTGTTCGAAAGATGTTTCTCCCCTCCCCAGCGCGCTCATGCCTTCGGCTGTCTGCGCCGCTGTTTCCGGCCCGATAATCGAGAACAGTCCTGCAAGCAATTCTTCCTGCGTGGCCGCGCCGAAAAGCGCCAGGGCAGCCTGATTGACCCTGGAAAGCCGCAGCCGCGACAGACAGCCGGTCAGTTCCCCCGGGTTATCCCGGAATAATGCCTCGTAATCTGTCGTGCCGCCTGTGGCGATAGCGGCAAGGCATGCTCGCATTCCGGAAAAATCGGCCACGCAGAGGACGTTGGGCGAATTCTCGAACAGAGCCTGATAGTCGTTCTCGCTTTCTCGCATGGCCTGTTCGATCCGTTTCCGTTCGGAAACGTCGCGGACCAGATTCAGGATGGCCGGCTGCCCGTCGATCTCCATCTTGCCGATATGGACTTCCACGGGAATGAGGGAGCCGTCCTTGCGCCGGAGCCGCCGTTCGATGGTGATTGTCTTCTCGTCGAGGTCAAGCTCTTTCCAGATGGTCTCTCTGTGCCGGGGTATGGAAAAATCCGGGTCTATATCCCCGATGCCCATCCGGAGCAGTTCCTCTCTGCTGAAGCCGAGCGAGAGAATGGCGCGCCTGTTTATGTTGACAATGCGGGCGTTCTGGTCAGTGATAAAGATCGCGTCCGTGACACTGTCAAGGATGGTGCGGAATCGATGTTCACTCTGCTGCAGGGCAACTCCGGCCATATGGCGGTCGGTGATGTCGCTGCCGATTTCAAGGGCTCCGATAATCGTACCATCGGCATCGCGCACCGGGTTGCTGATAACCTCAATGATCCTGCCGCCGATTCTTCTTTCATGGCTGTATTTTCCTCCATCCCGCAAGGCACTCAAAACATGGCAGCCATCACAGATTCTTTCCCTGCCGCGCCGGACTGGATCGCGGCTAAACTGCCCCCAGCAGTCATAGCAGTGCTTCCCCCGCGCCTCCTCGTTCCTGATTCCTACCAAGGCTTCCATGGCCGGATTCAGTTGGATTATCCGCATCTCCTTGTCAATGAAGCTGATGACAAGGGGGGCGTTGCTGAAGATCAGCTCAAGGTTCTGGTGACTGACGGCGAGCTCCTGCCGCAGCTTTTCTTCCACGGTGATGTCCCGCAGGACCTGAATCAGCCGGTCAACCGTTCCATTCTCATCCCTGAGGGGAGAGGCGGAAATTTCAAGGATCCTGGTTGAGCCGTCCGGGAGAAGATGATTATGCTTCAGGGTGACGGGCTGCTTTTTATTGAATACCTCCAGATGGGAACACAGACCGCCTGGCTCACAGGGGGCGGCGCTGGAGTGAAAGACCGCATGGCATTTTTGCCCGATTATCCCGCCGGGCGGGATCCCGCAAAATTCCGCCACCTTTCCGTTGGCATAAATAATCGTATAGTTCCGGTCAATGATCAGTATCCCATCACTAAGGCTGCCCAGAATATCATCCAGGTGCTTGGTCATGCGCTTATCTCCCAAGGGAAAAGTGTTTTTCCCGCGGACTTTATGCCAAGGGGGTGGCCTAAACGGCCTGGATTTTTTTCTGGATCAGTTGCAGATCCAGCCAGGTTGCCTTTTTCAGCTCTTGGTTTTTCAAAAGAAATTCCGGCGAGAAGGTGGGCATCAGCGGAATGCCCTGGAAATCGTGGAACCTGCCGCGCAGCTGGCTCAAGGGTTTGCTGGTATGGAGCAGCTTCTGGGCGGTGAGTACCCCCATGGCGCAGATAATCCTGGGGGCAACGAGCAGAATTTCCTTGAGCAGGAAGGGCAGGCAGGCTTCCACGGCCTCTTTGTCCGCAGGCTCCGGGGCGTGGCATCTGGTGAGCAGGCTCAGGTGGACGTCTGCCCGGCTCAGGGCTATGGCGGCCAGCATCTTGTCGAGGAGCAATCCAGGTTCGCCGCTTATGGGCAGGCCGGAAAGGTCATCCTCGGCAGAGGGCGCATCGGTTATGATCAGGAGTTTGACCCCGGTCGCGGCTTCGCCGGAGATTACTCTGTTTCGGCTTTGCTGGCGCGGGCAGCGCTGGCAGGCTTGCATCTCGGTATACAGCTCGGTCAGGTTGGCGTTCGGCATGACTGCGGGAGCAGGACGGGGCCGGGCTGCTGGGGTTTTGGCTAAGGTCTTGGGTTGGCCAGGTGGCCCCGTTTGCTGCTGACCGGCAACAAGCCGCGTAATCCCCGGGGTGCGGGGGTAGCCTTCGATCCCGATTGCCTGTTGGAAGGCGACAAGGTGCCTGATATCCTGGAGAAATTCCATGGCGGTCTGGGCAGGAATCGGCGGGGTTGCAGGATATTTTTGCTCTGGCGTGGTCATGGGTAATCCTTGATTTTTGCCCATTATAGCCCGGAGCATGATTAACGCCAAAAGAAAAGAGGCCGGCAGAGGGGCATGGCCGGTTGCTGGCCCCTCTGCTACAATTCCACCGGGATGGTAAGGATAGAGTCCTCCGGCTTGAACCAGGAATCGGATTTGCGTTTGATCCGGACCATCACCGGCTTGCCGGTTTCCTTGGCGAGCAGGATGATTTTCAGATCGTCGATGGTGTCCACTGATTCTTCATCTAAAGCAATAATGATGTCCTTTTCCAGGATGCCTGCCGCTTTGGCCTTGCTTTGCTCGGACAACCCTTCCACCTGTAGACCCCCTGCAGTGTTGGTAAGCAGCACCCCTAAAACTGCGGCTGGGGGCAGTTCGACGGGCCTGGAAAAGATCAGATAATCAGCTTCGGGCTGCGCAAGTTCCCCGCCTTTGCTGTTCAGGATGACGGCCTGACTGATGGCCGGCAGGCGGCGGGCGACTCTGGGCGGGATCGCCGTCCCCTTGTCGGTGTGCCCGTGGCCGGCGAGCACCACCATCCGGCTCTCCGGATGAACGTTGAGGAAGTCGGCTACGGACTCGGCCATAGTCTCGTCCCAGAGAGCCTGGGCCTGAAAAAAGCCGTTGAATTCTCCTTTGGGCGGGCTGCCATGCTGGCCGTGCATGGTAAAGACCTCCGTGATCCGCTGGCGATAGCCGGGGATGGCAAGATCGCGGTCCGCGGGGATTCTGGCAATCTCCTCGGCGGTCAGGGCGGCGGCGCCCTCCTTGAAAATCTTGCCGACAATCGCCTTTTCCTGGTTGAGGGCCACAATGGGCAGTCGGTGGCGGCGGGCAAAATTGATGATCTCCCGGTACAACCGGTAATCGTAGCCCCACTTGGAAAAATATCCCGACTGCTTCAAGAGTTCCTGCTCGTTAATCTCCCCGGCCACATAGCGATCGAGAACGGGCTGCGCCTCCCGGCTGAACATCTCCATGCCGATGGCAAGTTTGGGGTTCTGGGTGAAGAGGGCCCGGATCACCCGAAGTTGCAGGAGATGGTCTTCATAGCGGGTGTGAGTTTCTCCCACATACACCAACCGCTTGTCGGCGAGCTGCGCCATGATGGCGGCAAAGGAAGATGCCTGGGGCAGGGCGATCCCCATGGGCTGGGGATCAATGGTCAGGCGCAAGCCCTGGTCGGTCTCGGCGATGATTTTTCGGTCTACCCGTCCCAGATTAAAATGAAGCGCGCTGTATTTGCCGTAATGGGCGAGTTTGGGCGCGGCCGCCGCGGTTTCTGCTGCACTGGCCGAAGTGGTCAGCACTGCAACCTGGCCGGGGGCAAGGGGGTTTTCCTTTGTCTCCAGGGTAAAGCCCTGGGCGGCTTGGGGCTGCCCGGCAAAGAGAGAGCGGGCCAGGCGGCTGTCGGTGCCGAGAAAGATTACGGCCTTGCCGGCCAGATCCTTATCCGTGGCCTCGTTTGCCCCCTTGGTCGGGCAGTTCAGGTCGGCCAGAAGTTCGCTGAGCGGGGCATAGATCTGCCTGGCCTCTCCTTCAGCAATGATGGCCAGCTTTTCGCGAGCGCCGAGGAAGCGCGCCCAGGTGGGGGGCATTTCTTCGGGGGCCAGGGTGCGCAGCAGGTCATAGTCGGAGTCGACCATAACCCGCAAGGGATAATCAGCCAGGCTTACGGTCAATTTGGTCTCGGTTTCGCTCAGGGTCACTTCCAGCCGCTCCTTGTCCGTGGCGGTGACGATATCCAGGGGCAAGCTCAGCCGGTAAGGGTTCTCCTGGAGCTGCTTGATGGTGAGCACAAGTTCCAGTTGGCCCTCTTTTTCCGCAAGGAGACCGGAGGTGATTTGCAGGCGGGGAAGGTCGGTCCGGTTGAGCCATTGGCTGAAAAACTGGACAAGATCCCGCCCCGCGCTGTTGGAAAAACTTGCGGCCAAATCCTGCCAGCCTGCCTGCTGATGCCGGAAACGCGCGTAAAAATCACGGAGCCCGGCATAAAAAGCGGGATCGCCAATCTCCCGGCGCAACATGTGGAAAACCATGCTGGTCTTCTCGTAACCTACAGCCCTGGCCGCCTTGTTCCCGGAAGCAAGATGGCTGCCTGCCCCGCTGAAATCTTTGATCGCCATGGTGTTGTCGGCGCCTACATAGCTCTGGTAGGTGATAAGCTGCTGCTTTCTAAACGTCGTGTCGGTCCCGGCCTCCGCGGCAAAGGCCTGGTCCGCCAGGTAGGTGGTCAGCCCCTCGCACCAGTTGCCCTGGGCGGGGTCCACGTCAACCCCGTTGCCGAACCAGCTGTGCAGCACCTCATGGCCCAGGGAGGTCTCGGTGATGAAAGGCAGCCGGACCACGGCCTGGCCGAGCAGGGTGAAGGTGGGCATGGCGTAACCGGTGGGACGCCGGTTTTCCACGATGCTGTAACGCTGGTAGGGGTAGGGGCCGATCAGCTCCTGGTAGCGCTTGAGATAGGCAAGGGTTTTCTGCCGGTATTCCGCGGCCAGTTCCCGATCTTCCGTAAAAAAATAGGAATAAAGGGTCTGCCCTGGGCCGAAGGATTCCTGCTCCACCAGATAGGGTCCGGCCACGAAGTTCAGGCCATTAAGGGGATGGTCGAAGCGGAAGCGGACGGTGCGGATATTTCCGGCAATCGTGTCGCTGATCTCTTCGGCTTCGGAGACGGCGGTAAAGTGTTTGGGGATGGTGGCGGTGAGCGCATAATGGCAGTCGGTGTCAAGCTGCGGATGCCAGAGGCCGGTCAGGGCTATGCCGTTGGCGGCAATGAGTCCCTCGCCTTGGTCAGCAGCGTAGATTTTATGAAAGCTGACGGCCAGTTGTTGCTCGTGCTGGGAGGTGGGAATGGTTATCTGCCCTGCAACTTTGATGGGGGTGCCATCCAGTTGCAGTCCGGTGATCTCCAGGCCGGTAAGGATGACGGTGGCTTCAATCCGGGCGGGGATGGTGATAAGGGATTTACCGGTGAGCCGGTGGTCTTGAAGATCAAAGGCGATATCGAGCTGTTGCCGGGGGCGGAGCGGGGTTGCGGCGGAAGAGTGGACCACGGAAATAATCAGCAGGCCGACGAGCAGGAGAAGGCAGAAAAAATGGTGGCCATGCTCAAGCCGGTTCCAGATTTTCCGCGTCGCAGAACTGTTTAAGGGCAGCCAGGGCTGTTTGCGCACGGTGTTGTCCTCGTAGTTTTTTGGGGAGCTTGGTCTCCCAGGCCGGGAAAAGACCGAAGTTGATGTTTGAAGGCTGGAAATGTTTTGGCTCGGTCTGGGTAAGATGGCCAAGCAAAGCGCCCAAAGCGGTATTGACGGGCAGCACAAGAGGTGCTTGGCCATTGGCCAGACGGACCGCGTTAATCCCGGCCAGCAAGCCCATGGCCGTGGACTCTACATAACCTTCCACCCCGGTGAGCTGTCCGGCCAGCAAGAGATCGGGCCGGTTTTTCACCTGCAGGCTGGGGAGCAACACCTTGGGACCGCAGACAAAAGTATTGCGGTGGATGCTGCCGAGCCGGGTGAACTCCGCCTGGGCCATGCCCGGAATCAGGCGGAAGACCGACTGTTGCGCGCCATAGGTCAGCTTGGTCTGAAAGCCCACCATATTATAGAACAAGCCGTCCCTTTTTTCCATGCGGAGCTGGACCACGGCGTACGGGTCACGACCGGTTCTCGGGTCTGGCAGCCCCACCGGCTTCATGGGGCCGAAGCGCAGCGTGTTCTCGCCGCGCTCCATCATGACCTCGATGGGCAGACACCCCTCGAAGTATTTTTGTTCCTCGAATTCCTTGAGCGGCACCTTGTCGGCGTTGCGCAGACCCTCGATAAAGGCTGCGTATTCGTCGCGGTTCAGGGGGCAGTTCAGGTAGTCGCCCGGCCCGTCGTCATAGCGGGAGGCCCGATAGACGATGCTCATGTCCAGGGATTCGACGGCAACGATGGGGGCAATGGCGTCGTAAAAGGCCAGGTGCTCTTCCCCGGTGAGCTGGGCCAGGGATGCGGCAAGCAGGCTTGAGGTAAGCGGGCCGCTGGCCAGGATGACCGGCCACTTGCCGGGTTGGGGAAGTTCGGTGACTTCCTCCCGGACCACGGTGATGGCCGGATGGTTCTCGATCTTTTCGGTGATGAACCGGGCAAAGAGGTCGCGGTCCACGGCCAGGGCCCGGCCGGCCGGAACCTGGGTCTGGTCGGCCGCGGCCATGATCAGGGAGCCCAGGCGGCGCATCTCTTCCTTCAGGAGCCCCACGGCGGAAGAGATATCGGCAGCGCGCAGGGAATTGCTGCAAACCAGTTCCGCCAACTGCGGCGACTCGTGGGCCTGACTGAAGCGCACCGGTTTCATCTCGTGCAGCGTTACTCGGCCGCCCCGTTGGGCGATCTGCCAGGCGGCCTCGCAGCCTGCGAGGCCGCCGCCGATGATGGTAATCTCCGGGATATTAGAGGCCAAGTTGCTTCTTGATGGCGTCAACCACCACATCGCTGGAGGTGCCGACGATGGATTTCAGCAAGCCGGCCTTCTCGTAGAAACCGGCCAGGGGGGCGGTTTTCTCGTTATAGGTGTCCAGCCGGTGAGCGATGGCTTCCTGGGTTTCATCCTCGCGCTGGATGGCCGGGCTGCCGCACTTGTCGCAGATCCCTTCCACCTTGGTCGGGTTGCTTTTGGTGTTGTAGATCGCCTGACAGGAAGGGTTGGTGCAGGTTCTTCTCGTGCAGAGCCGGTCGAAGATCACATCGCGGGGAACCTCGATGGAGGCGACCATGTCCAGGGTGATGCCCAGTTTCTGCAAAAGCGCGGTCAGGGCCTCGGCCTGGGGAATGGTGCGCGGGAAGCCGTCCAGCAAAAAGCCCTTGGCGCAATCCGGCTCCTGAAGGCGATTTTCCATGATCCCCATGATCAGCGAGTCGGGAACCAGATCGCCGCGGTTCATGTAGCCTTCCGCTTCCTTGCCGAGCGGGGTGCCGGCCTGGACCGCGCCGCGGAGAATGTCGCCGGTGGAAATCTGTACCGAGCCGTCGATGGCGGTGAGCAGCTTTGCCACCGTGCCTTTACCGGCGCCGGGCGCGCCCAAAAGAATAAGTTTCATGTTGTGTTTCTCCTGTTTTTTTTATGAAGGTACGCCGCAAGAGACGGCAGGGAGCCGTAATGGGGCAGGACTGCCGGACCGTCACTGGTCGCGGCACGAATCGGGTAGCAACTATAGCCGATTTTAATTCCGGGGGATAGGGGAAACATCGCTGTTTGGCAAAGATGGTTGTGTGATCAGTTCCGAGTTTCGAGTGCTGAGTACCGAGTACTTGGTACTCAGCACTCAGCTTTAGGGTGCCGCTGGAATCAGAGCTGTTCAAGCTCGATGCATTTTTCCGGGCACATGGCAACGGCGCGCTCAAGAGACTCGCTGCACTTCACGGTATCGGAGATGGCTTCCGCTTTTTCCAGGACCGGGTTCATCCGGAAGACCTCCGGGCAGATGACCGCGCAGGTTTCGCAACTGTTGCAGCGGTAGGTGTCGATGTTTATCCGGCAGTTCATGGGGAGTCCCTGGGATGTTGGGTGGCTGGTGAGTCAGGCCGGGGAGCAGACTGGCTTTGCTTGCACCCCGGCCAGGGTGGGATTACTTAATTGACGCCCTTGCTGTTAAGATAGGGGCCGTATTTCTTGTCCGTTTCCATAATGTGTTTGTCCAGCCAATTCTTGAGGAAGCTCATCACCTCGATACTGATCGTGCTTTTGCCGCTCTTCACATCGCCGATGAGAGCCGTGACCTTGGCAGTCATTTTGCGGTGCTTGTCCTTGTGGTCGGCGGTTTCCGGGTAGGAATGGGTGTCGAACAGTTTTTCTTCGACGGCGAAATGGCTTACGCAGTAACTGGCCAATTTATTCAGCACCGGCAGCAGGATTTCTTTAGCCTTGCCTGCCAGCATGGCGTCGTTAAGTTCGTTGATCATGTTGATGAGCTTTTTGTGCTGGTCGTCGATTTCTCTGATGCCGACGGAATACTTGTCCTGCCAGGTTAAAAGTGCCATGCTTGACTCCTGTTTCATGGGTTATCGGTTTGATGGATATGCGGCAACGGGGATAAGAGTACTACTTTTTGGGAATATTTATCAACTAAAAAAATATTTGTCGATCGACAGACAATGGCGGGTAATTTCAATTTTTGATGAACATAAGGACAATTATTGCTTCTTGTAAAAGTGGGCAAGGTTAGACCAGCAAAACTATCCTTTAACGAGGGGGGAAGGCGGAGTTGGCAGTAAAAAACAGAGGCCATTCCCAAGGGGAATGGCCTCTGAGCCGCTTGTGGCGGCTGTCAGGAGAGGGAGAAGAAGCGCCGGTCAAGGTGAAAAGAAACCAAGGGAGGGATTTCCGATCTTTCACCTTGCCGTTAAGATGCAGACCTTATCTTTGAGATAAAAGTTCCCCATTTTTTTAAAAATTATAAAATAATTGATTTGTAACAATTGCAACTTGTTACATTCATGTCCTTCGGAGGATGGTGGCTTTTGTGAACCTATCAGAAATCCTCGAAATTATCGTCCATTGGGATGATCTCATCTGGCTTTGTTCCTTTTGCCGGGAGGTTATTCGTCGCATGGGGAAGAACCTTTTTAACCGGAGCCGCAATTTTTTTGGCGCCGGCTTGTGCCGGAGTGGGGGTTAGCTTTAATTTTTTCTTTTCAGGACGCCGCACCGGTGCCTGGTTTTCTGTCCCGCCCACCATTGCCAGTAGATGGCCAACCGAGCCTTTCATAATTTCCGCTTGGGCACTCAGCTCTTCGGAGGAGGCCGCTGATTGTTGGGCGGCCGCAGCATTGCTTTGGGTAACGGTGTCGATCTCGTGGATGGCCTTGGTGACCTGGATGATGGCGCTGGCCTGCTGGCTTGCCGCTCCTGCCATCTCGGTGATGATTGTCCCGATACGGTTGGTGGATTGGGCGGCAATGTAGAACGACTCCCCGGTTTCTCTTACCAGGGCGCTGCCGGTGTTGATTTTCTGCACTGTGCCTTCAATGAGGTTCGAGGTGTTTTTTGCCGCCTCCGCCGCTCGCATGGCCAGATTGCGGACCTCGTCGGCCACCACCGCGAAACCGGCCCCGGCCTCCCCGGCTCTGGCGGCCTCAACCGCAGCATTCAGGGCCAGCAGGTTGGTCTGAAAGGCTATTTCGTCGATGGTCTTGACGATTTTCTGGGTTTGGGTGCTGGCGGTCGAGATCTCCTGCATGGAGGCGGTGAGCTTTTTCATGGATTCGTCGGCGCTCAAAATCACCTTGTTGGCTTCCTTCATCAGGTCGTCGGCCTGCTTGGCGTTGTCGGCGTCCTGTTTGATCATGGCCCCGACCTCTTCCAGGGAAGCGGAGGTTTCTTCCACCGACGCCGCCTGCTGGGAGGCGCCTTCCGCCAGGGACTGGCTGGAGGAGGATACCTCGCCCGCCGCTGCTGCCACCTGATCCGCCCCGTCGTTTAAGGTGTGGCTTACCTGCTTCAGGGAGGTGGAAATCCCCCTGCTCAGGAAAAAGGCCAGCGCCACGCCGCTGACCATGGCAACGGCGCTCACAATCAGAGCCAGCCAGCTGAAAGACTTGGCTCGGCCTCTGGCGGCAAACTCATGTTGGCTTGCGTCTTCTATGGCACGCTCGTACAGCTCATGCAAAATCACTTCTGCTTCGGTTGTGGGCTTAGGAAGCTGAGACGCGAATTGCATCTCTTCCGCCTGTGGCGCGGCAGCCATGGCCTCGAATATTTTTTGGTATGTTTGCACCAGCGCATTGATTTTTTTAACTTTATCTGCCATCTCGGCCTGGTTGCCCTTTTGGGCCAAGGCCAACATGGCGTCCAGAGCCTCTTGCAGGTCATGCATGCTGGCTTGCTGTTTATTGACATAGTCCTTTTCGTAAGTGAGGCGAAAATCCTTTTCATAGCGGCGGCATTTGTTGAGTGCGGCAAGGGAGGCGTTGGCGCGAGCGGCAATGGCCATCTCCACTTCAAGGAGACTGGTGAAGGTGGAGGTGACGGAGAGGAGGGCAAACTGATAAACGCCGGTGAGCAAGGCGATCAGGATCAACGTGACTGCGAAGCCGCAGCCTATTTTTTTGCCTATTGTTAGTTTGGGCACTTGGCGTCTCCTCGCAGCTGGTTAAGCAGAAGCAGTGGAAAAAATTAGATGATCTACCTTAATGGTGTTAGGATATAGGAAAAAATAATAGAGCGTCAAGAGTTGTTTCGCGGGTCGGGTTTTTTTTCTCAAAACACACTCGGTGTTCGTCTGGAGACCGAGCAATTTCGTGCGCGTGGAAGTCGTGAGGAAGACGAAGAAACGGCGCGGAACGAGATTTTTCGCTGACTGAGCAACGCGGCAATCGGGTGAAAGGGGTGTTGCTGGAGGGGTACTGCTTAATCGCGACTGAGTACCCGGCCCAGGGTGGCGTCCACCGCCAGGGCCTGCTGCATTCTTTCCTTGAGGAACGGTTCGCTGAGATATCTCCGGTTGTCCTCGATCAGGGCGCAGAGTTTTGCGATCTCCCCGGATTCAGCCAGTTTAGTGATTAGGGCGAGGTTTTCGGTAAAGCTTGTGACAATGCTGCGCCCCTGGCCGCTGGTCGCCATGATCTCCGCGTAGGTGCGGGGGTTTTGCCCATGCACCCTGGCCATGGAGAGGATGGAGTAGAGCGAGGTGAGGGTGGCATGGCTGCCGATGGCTTCCGTGGGGATACCGTTGTCCTTGAGGGCCATGGCCAGGGCCACCGAGATAAAGGTGGGTAGCTTTTGGCTGACCCCCATCAGGAGGTCATGCCGGCCTGGGGTGTCCAGGGAGATCTTGGCCCCGTGCTTGTAGAGAAAGGCCTCGAACTCGCTGCTTAAAACCCCGCTCCGCACGGTGCGGACCACCGAGACATTCTTGTCTTTCATCGTGGCGGCAGCCGGCCCCCACAGGTTATGGACCAGCAGCACTTCCACCCCTTCCCTGGTGTGGGCCAGAGCGGTATCCAGCACGTTTTCCGCTTCGCCGGCCAGCAGGACCAGCCCCTGGTTTTCCGCCAGCAGCGGCCCGTATGCCGTCACCGTGGCCGGGGTAGCGCTGATGGGTACGCAGATTACCACCACCTCTACCTGGGGGATCATCTCTTCGGGGCGCAGCGCGCTGTTCCGGCCGGTGATCATCGTCTCGTAGCCTTCGCTTTTCAAGCGCTCGGCAAACCAGAGACTCATCTCGCCGCTGCCGATAAAACCAAAGGTCTTGATGCGCTTGACCCGCATGTCCACTCGGGGGAAGCTACCCAGCACCCTTACCGAGCCTGGCTCTTCGATGATCTGGTACTCGATGCGTTCGATGGCCGCGCGGACCCGCTCATCGGCAAGATGGCCCTCGAATTCGATGAAGAATTGCAGCTTCTGGCTCTGGGGGTCGGTTTCCGTCTGCAGGTCGATCAGGTTGATGCTGCGCTTGGTGAACTCATGTAAAATATCCGCCAGGATGCCGACCCGGTCCTTGATCGGGGTGGTGATCATGATTGTCGCATCGTAACCGGTGCGGGGGGCAGGGGCAGACCCCAGCACCGCGTAGCGGGTCCGGTTATGGGGCACGATCTCCCTGGCGCGGATGTTGAAGCCGCAGGTGCGCAAGGCTTCCTCCGACTCGATGACCCCATGGCCGGCAAGTCTCTGCGCCTTAATTTCGCGCACCGCCGCATCCAGATCATGCACCGAGGTAAGAGTAGCCTCGGGGTAGGCGCTGGTTATGTAATCCTCGCATTGCCGCAGCACCCCGCTCTTGCCAAGGAGCATGGTGATAGGTTCGGCGGCGGAAAGGGTGCCCAGGGAAAGATGGATGGGCAGGACGATATTGCCCGTCCAGAAGCCCTTGTCCAATCCCTTGACCAACCGGCTGTATTCCTTAACCTGACCTTCGCGAGTATTGTAGACCGGCGCCAGAGCCAGATCGGTCTCCCCGGCGGCAAAGGCCTTGAATACCGCGGCCAGATTGGGAAATAGCCTGACAGTCGCCTCGGGATTGTACTGGCGGGCCGCCTGCCAGGCATGGGAGCCTTCCGGGCCGATGGTGGCTATGGAAACCATATGAAGGCCTTATTCATTGTGAGGTTGATTTCGCGGATCCCCTGGAGTGGGGGTTCAGTTGGGCCAGAGCAGCTTGCCCAATATCCAGCCGGTGGTGCCGTCCGCATGTTTGACCTTGTTCCAGTCGCCTTCGGTGGTCAGAGATTTGAAGACCACGCCCTGTTTGACCTCCGCCACGATTTCGTAGTCTTTTCCGGCGCCGGCTCGCAGATTGGCGGTAGTTGCCTTAACAATGACGGTTTTTTCCTTGGCGATAAGTTCATTGGCAATCCAGCCCTTGTCCCCTTCAAAATCCTCCACAAGAGCCCATTTTCCCTTGCGCTCGCTGACTTTAAGCGGAAAACCCTTGAATACCGTCCAGAGGATTTCCTTATTCGTATCAGGGCCGGAGCGGATATTGGCCCCATCTTTCAGAACACTGACGTATTCCGTTGCTGGGGTGGGGGTCTTTTTCGAAGTCGTTTTGGCGACGGATTTTTCGGAGGTGGCCTTGGGAGAAGCCTTGGGCGGAGCAGCGTTGGCGTTGATTCCGAGCGCCAGGAAAAGGGCGCCTGCGAAACAGCAGAGCAGGGATGGCCGGAAAAGGGTATGTTTTTTGGTCATGATGGGAAAACTCCTGGGAAAATTGGGGAATAATATGGTCTGCGCAACGCATGAAAGTGCTGAACAGGTCTGAATTTGGCACCCGGCCAAGTTAGCATTTTCGTTTCGGCAAGTCAACCGTCTCCGAGGCTTTTAACTTTTCAGCTGTTGTCAGGCAAAGGGGTGGGGCGGGGCCTTGGCTAAGTGGGGTCTTTGCCGATGCTGATCGGGCCGTACCACGCAACGGCGCTCTCGCCGGTGTTGTCGGTGTCGGTCATGATGGCGATGGCGCCCACCTTGGGAGGCTCGGTTTTGAAATATTTCCTGAAATCCTCATAGATGTTGCGCTCTTCGTTCAGCCACTGGCCGGTGCGCTCGTTGCCGCTCTCCACCGCGATCATCATGGCGTTGGCGGTGAAGGCGTTGGGCAGGGCCTCTCTCTTGGGCAGCTTGTTGGCCCAGATGTAATTGAGCGCCTTGGTGTTCCAGAACAAAAGGGAGGGGAAGACCACATAGACCCTGGCCGCATAATCGTCCCCTGCCTTGGTGCGTTCGTCCCCCCTGGCGAGAGTGCGCTCGACCTTCCAGCTCCAGCGGAGGAGCGGCTGTTCCTTTGCCTCATAGGCAATCTTGAAAAAAAGTCCGGAGGCGGCCGCGGTGCTGGTCGCTTTAAGGTAGGATTTTTTGCCCTCGTGCTCGACTGCATAATGGGTCCGGCCGACAAAGGATTTCGCTTCCCAGCCCGGCCCCAGGCCGTTTTTATAGTCGTCCAGCACCTGTTCCTTCGGGCTGGAGCCTGCGGTCGAGAGGGCAAGGCCAAGAAAGGCGGTGACGGTCAGGAATCGGCTAGGATATCTGGGCATGGTCAACGGTCCCGCTTACCACAACCTGGGGCACTGCTGAATAGTAACGGCTTGGTGGTCTGGGGCATTTTCGGCATTGAGCTGGATAGTTGCAATCCCGGCAACAAGATAGATTAAAAATTCCCGGTTGCCCTTGGGGCCAAGGATCGGGGAGGGGCTGACGCCAACCGGGACAAGACCAAGCTGGTCGGCAAATTCCCGGATTTCGCCGATCACCTTTTCGTGGAGGTCGCGGTCGCGGACAACCCCGCCCGTGCCAAGCTGGCCGCGGCCGACCTCGAACTGCGGCTTGATCAGGGCCAGCACCCGGATGGCTCCGGGGAAAAAAACCAGCAACGGCGGCAGCAGCGTTTTCAGGGAAATGAAAGAGGCATCGATCACCGCCAGGTCCAGGGGGTCGGCAAGATCGCCGGGCTTCAGGTTTCTGGCGTTGGTTCTCTCCATCACCATAACCCGCGGATCTTGGCGCAGTTTCCAGGCCAGCTGGCCATAGCCGACATCAATTGCATATACCTTGGCGGCGCCGCGCTGCAGCAGGCAATCAGTGAAGCCGCCGGTGGAGGCGCCGATGTCGGCGCAGATGAAGCCGGTGGGGTCGAGCTGGAAATGGTCCAGGCCGGCCGCCAGTTTGAGGCCGCCCCGGCTCACGTAGGGACAGGCCTTTCCTCTCAGCCGGATCTCGCAGTTCTCGGTAAAGAGTGCGCCTGCCTTGTCGGCCATCTGGTCGTTTACCAGCACCTGGCCTGCGGCAATCATGGCCTGGGCCTGCCGGAGGGTAGGGGCGAATCCCTGAAGGAGAACAAGCTGGTCGAGTCGGCTCTTCATGGCTTGCCGGGCACGAGGCTTGGTTAGACTCGGGCGGTGTCGGCCCTGCGGATCATCTCGCAGAGCTCGTCGGCCATGGCGTTGATCAGATCAGCGTCCCTGCCTTCCACCATTACCCGGATAACCGGTTCGGTGCCGGATGGACGGACGAGGATTCGGCCATCCGTGCCCAATTTTTTCTCCAGTCCCTGGAGCTTTTTATTAAAGCCCGGGATGCGGGCGGTGTTGATTTTTTCAGCAGTACGGACATTTTTGAGCACCTGGGGGAAGCTTTCCATGATGGTGGCCAGCTCCGACAGGGGTTTGTGCTTTTTGATCATCACCGCCAGCAGCTGGAGCGCGGCCAGGATGCCGTCGCCGGTGGTGTTGTGCTCCAGAAATACCAGATGCCCGGATTGTTCGCCGCCGAAGCTGTAGCCGGATCGGCGCATCTCTTCCACCACGTAACGGTCGCCTACCTGGGTGCGGACCATGGTCCCGCCCAGCCGCCGCATGGCTTCTTCCAGGCCGAGGTTGCTCATCACCGTGGCCACCAGGGTTTTCTTCTTCAGTTTTTTGCGGCTGAGCAGATCGGCGGCGCAGATGGCCATGATATGGTCGCCGTCCACGATGTTGCCGTGTTCGTCCGCCACGATGACCCGGTCGCCGTCGCCGTCCAGGGCGATGCCGATGTCCGCCCCGAGCTCCCGGACCTTGGCGGCCATGTGTTCCGGGTGCAGGGCGCCGCAATCGCGGTTGATGTTGGTGCCGTCCGGCTCCGCCGAGAGGGTGGTGACGGTGGCCCCCAGCTCTTCGAAAACGTGGGGGGCGACCCCGTAAGTGGCGCCGTTGGCGCAGTCCAGCACGATGTGGAAGGCATCCAGGGTGTATTCCTGGGGAAAGGTGTTTTTTAAAGAGACGATGTAGCGGCCCTTGGCATCATCAATCCGGGTGGCACGGCCCACTTCTTCGGCCACCGGCCGCAAGGTCGACATCTTCTCGGAAAAGACCAGGCTCTCGATCTCCAGCTCCAGCTCGTCCTGGAGCTTGAAGCCGTTTCTGGCGAAGATCTTGATGCCGTTATCCTGGAAGGGGTTGTGGGAGGCGGAGATCACCACCCCGGCATCGGCCCGCATGCTGGTGGTGATGAAGGCGATGCCCGGGGTGGGCAGCGGCCCGACCAAAAGGATATCCACCCCCATGGAGCAGATCCCGGCAGCCAGGGCATTTTCGAGCATGTAGCATGAAAGGCGGGTGTCCTTGCCGATGACGATCCGATGGCCGCGCCGCATGTCTTTGACCAGAAAGGCGAGGGCGCGGCCTGTCTGCATGGCGATTTCGGTGGTCATGGGATAGGTGTTCGCCACCCCCCTGATTCCATCGGTGCCGAATAGCCTTTTCATGGTTTCCCCGGTTTTTCGCGGATCACCACATTGGCGGTGACCACTGTATCGCCCATTAGTTCGAGAAGCTCTGGGCGCAGCACCAGGGGAACCTGGATGGTTGTCGTCTCTTTCAGGCCGCTGATGTTAATGGATTTTGCGGTGAGGAATTTTTCGCGGCCCACAATGCTCTTGGGGCCGGAAATCTTGATAGCCTCGGGCTCGAAAATAACCTCCACCAGCTCACGGCCACTGGCAGGGGTGCCGTTTGTCTTGGCCTGGACCGGCAGTTCCTTTTCGATCAGCTCGTCGATGAGCAGGGTAATGTGGCTGGGTTGGATGCGGGAGATGGTGATCCCCCGGGGGAACTGAATAGTCTCGGGCTCGTTGCGGATGACGATGGTGCCGGGGATAGCCTTGCCAAGGTTGATGGTTCTTGTGATCCGCTGGCGATTGAGGCTGCCGATCAGGCCGCGGGGTCCGCTGACCGTTGCTTCCAGCTTTTTCTTGAACTGGTTGGCGATGATCAGCTCCTTTGGCAGATTGACAATCTCCACCGGGATGTAAACCGTGGTGTCAACCTTGTCCTCGCCTACCACGAAATACCAGAGGAGGAGGGCAAAGAGCAGGGAAATGAGCTTCAGCCCCCAATTGTTCGGCCAGTTGAGGAGGTTGGGGGCGGGCAGGCGCCTGATTATTTGTTTAACCAGTTTTTCCATAGCAGTGGGGTCGGATTTTCCTTTGGGGCAAAGATTGCGTCAAGCCGGCTTCTGAGGGCATCTTCGTCGAGATCAGAGGTTATGGCCCCGTGCTGGACCAGGGATATTTTCTGGGTTTCTTCCGAGATCACAATGATCACTGCATCGGTTTCTTCGGAAAGGCCGATAGCCGCCCGATGGCGGGTGCCAAGCTGTTTGCTGACGTAGGGGTTTCTGGTAAGCGGGAGCAAGGCTCCGGCCGAGTTGATCCGGCCATTATGAATGATCACCGCTCCGTCATGCAGGGGAGCGGTGGTCTGGAAAATGCTGACCAGCAATTGTCTGCTGACAATGGCATCCAGGGGGTGGGCCGCCTCGATGTAGTCATTGAGGCCGGTTTCCCGTTCGATGACGATCAGGCCGCCGATCTTGCGCTGGGCCATTTGCTGTGCCGCCCTGACAATTTCGAGTAGAATGTGGATCATGTTTTCCTGCGGTTTGGAAAAGGTAGTTTGTCCGACCTGGGTGAGAGCCCGCCGGATATCCCGCTGGAAGATGATGATAATGATCAGGAAGATCGAGCTTAAAAAGGTCCCCAGCAGCCAGTACAGGGTCAGGAATTCGAACTCTCTGGCGGCAAAATAGAGGACAATGAGAACAACGATGCCAACCAGCATCTGGACGGCGCGGGTTCCCCGGATCAGCAACATGATACGATAGATGATAAATGAAACGATCAGGATATCGAATATGTCTTGCCAGCGGAGTGAATGTGCAAATTCCAGCATCGGGGTTTGGGTTCCGTCAATAAAAAAATGGGATGGGAGCGTTGAGCATATCTGCATCTATAAGGTAAACGAAAAGCAGGGGTGCAGGCAAGGGGCATGAGTGAATTTTTTAAAAAAAATTAAGGAGATCTGGCATGGCACGGCGAAAAGAAATCCGGTTTCCGTGCAGGACTTGTCTGCCTCTGGATCGTTGTTGAAAAAGTAACAGTAAAATGCCGTGATCGGCATAAGGAGCCATCGAAGGCAACGACAGCATCCGGGATTCGGGCAACAACCTGATTTACTGCCAGGGCGAATTCATCGGCGGGAGTGGGAGTAAATTCCTGACTGACAAAAAGAGTTTGAATTTCGGGCCATGCCCTGATAGGGTGGTTTGGCAGATTTTACGACGTTGGTTGGATAGGGCGGCAGATTGATGATAGCCAATGGAGGATGGCGGCATGAGATATATGAAGGGAACAATGGGTTTGCTGATCACAATCTCGATCATGGGTGCGAGCATGGATGCTTTCGGATTTTTGGGGTTTGGCGGGACGAGATGGAAAGAGGAGGTGCTGTTGCATGATGGCGGCAAGATTATTGTGGAACGCTCGCAAAGTTACGGCGGGCGACATGAGATAGGGCAATCTCCTCCGGTCAAAAAACACACCATTGCCTTCACATTGCCTGATTCCGGTAAGGCTATGAGTTGGACAAGCGAATATGGAGATGAACTTGGACGCACCAACTTCAACATGCTTGCCCTGCATATCCTCAACGGTACCCCTTACCTCGTCGCGGAGCCAAATTTGTGTTTGTCCTACAACAAATGGGGGCGACCGAACCCGCCCTATGTCTTCTTTAAATACGAGGGCACGGTATGGCAGCGCATCCCGCTATCGGCACTCCCTTCCCAGTTTAAAACCATCAATATGATCGTCAACAACGGCCGCGAGGAAGACATCGAGAAGGCGGCAAGCAATTTGGGATATGTGCCAGCAGAGGGAGTTCAACGGATCAACAGCAGTCTCCCCCAACCAGAATACAAAACCATCCTGAGGGAGCCAGTGCCTCAAGGCAGTTATGGGTCGTCAGTTAATTGCGAAGAACTCATCCCTTTTGGGAAGGCTGGCTGGTTCGGTCTGGATTGGTTCAAGGAACAACCATCCTATGAGTCCTGCGTGAAATTTTGCGAGAAGAAGGGAGTCAACCCTGAGCATTGTCCATGTGAACGCATATTTGGGAGGAAATAAGCAATGGCAACTCAATTGGAAATCGAATACGCGTTAATGGGAGTTAATGGGAATATGGGAATGATGGGAATGGGGTCGGGCCAAGCTAACAGCCTAATCTGACACTACCTTATGGGAATGGGGTCGGGCCAAGCTAACAGCCTAATCTGACATCACAAAAGGGGAAAATATCGGTCATATCAGGCCTTAATTTGGCTTTTTATGGCCACAAAAGAGGATTCGCCATATGGCGCGAGCGAAGCGGCATTACATACCCGGCCAAGTATGGCATCTGACGCACAGGTGCCATAAACGGGAGTTCTTGCTCAAGTTCCGTAAGGATCGTCAAAGCTGGCTCCAGTGGCTCTATGAGGCCAAAAAACGCTATGGGTTGGTGATCTTCAATTACACAGTAACCTCCAACCATATCCATCTTCTTGTGCTCGATGCCGGAGACCGTCATGTCATCCCTCAGTCGATGCAACTGCTGGCCGGTCGGGTTGGCCAGGAACATAATCGGCGCAAGAATCGCAAGGGAGCCTTTTGGGAAGACAGATACCATGCGACGGCAATTGAGACGGGAGAGCATCTTTGTCGTTGCCTTGTGTACCTGGATCTCAATATGGTCCGGGCCGGGGTTGTGTCGCATCCGGCGGAATGGGAACATGGCGGCTATAACGAAATTCAGCAACCGCGTCAGAGGAAATCCCTGATTCATTATGACAAACTTTGCAGCCATCTGGGTATTGGCAACTATGAACTTTTGAGGGAATCGCACCGGGAATGGATTGAGGAAGCCCTTAAAGAGAGCCGTCATTCTCGAGAGGAAAAATGGACACAAAGCATTGCAGTAGGCAGCCGGAATTTTGTTGAAAAAACCAAAGAAGTCTTGGGAGTCCGAGCCAAAGGGAGAAAGGCGCAAACCTCATCAGGAGGAGCATGCGAACTTCGGGAACCGCAACTCTTCTATCAGCATGATTTTGCCAGCAAAAAACAAGGATTAAGCGAAGAAAACTCCTACTTTTGGGAAGATTATGCTGAGATATCGGGCTAGTAGCTTGGCCCGACCCCAGTTACTTGCAGTTACTTGGCCCGACCCCAGTTAATCGATGTTGGGAAAATTATGTTGAAATATCAAACGAGTAGCTTGGCCCGACCCCATTTGAGATTTGATAGACCCTGCTCTCCCCCAACAAACAAACGCTTGTTTTGTTAGGTGAAAAAATCTTTTCTTCCCCTCTCAACCAGCGAGACGATAATTT
>JBAYTO010000024.1:0-49869 GCA_041675585.1 Desulfurivibrionaceae bacterium | reverse complement strand
TTGCTTGCGCAACTGGCTGCTGCGCACCGGCTTTGCCGAGGTGGAGATTTTTTGCAGCCACCCCATGAGCCGCGAGGAACAGCGAAAAACAGACTGGATGACCTTTGAATCCTACGAGGATTTCCTCGACCCCCACAACCCGTCCCTGACCGTGGAAGGCTACCCGGCCCCCTTGCGGGTATTTCTCAGAGCGGTGAACCCCTGAACCGTCCGCACAACAAATCAACCCTTAACCAGACATGGTGACAACGTGGCAAAACCTAACTATCAGTACGAAAAACGGCAGCGAGAACTGGCAAAGAAAAAAAAGAAAGAGGAAAAGAAGCAGAACCTGATGGAAAAAAAGGAGTCCCCGGAAGGAGCCGAGCCGGATCAAACAGCGGATAGCGCGGTGGACTGAGACCGATCTTTTTTGCCCGTCTGCAGTCGCCGGGCATCCGGCGGCGGAGACAACCCATCTCCCCAAGTTCACGAATTTATTTTCCCTTTCCTCCTTGACTTTCTGCGTCACATGCGCATTATATTTAATTATAAAAGGAGGTAGTGCTATGGCCCTCACCATCAACAGTAACAGCAGTTCTTCAGCCATAAACCAACTGGGGTACACCCAGAAAAATCTCGCCTCTTCCCTGGAAAAAATCGCTTCCGGACGGCGCATCAACAAGGCGTCGGACGATGCCGCCGGAATGGCCATCGCCGACCTTCTGCTCAGTCAAGCCCGGGGAATGGGCCAGGCCCTGCGCAACGCCAACGATGCCATTTCCATAGCCCAGGTGGCGGACAGCGCCCTGAGCCAGTCAACGGATCTGGTGCAGACCATCCGTGTAAAAGCGCTGCAAGCCGCAAACGCCAGCCAGAGCACGGAAAGCCGCCAGGCCCTTCAGAGCGACATCAACAACTCCCTGGCCCAGCTCGACAAAATTGCCCAGAACACCACCTACAACGGGCAACAGTTGCTCTCCGGCACCTTTACCGGCAAGGACGTGCAGGTGGGCGCCAACAGCGGCGAAACCATCAAACTCTCCATTGCCTCGGCCACGGCGGGCAATCTCGGCAGCCCGGCCCTGGGCAACCTCTCCGAGGTCAATGTGTTGAGCCAGGAAGGCGCTCAGGACGCCATAAAAATTGCCGATGCGGCCCTGGAACAAATTGACGCAGCCCGGGCCGAAATCGGCTCCACCCAGAACCAGCTTGCTTCAACCATCAATAATCTGGCCGCCACCGGCACCAATCTGCTGTCCGCCGCCTCGAGCATCTCCGATGTGGACCTGGCGGAAGAAGCCGTTGACTTCTCCTCCTTAAAGGTGTTGACCGAAGTGCAAGCCTTTGCCCTGGCCCAGGCCGGGAAGATAAACAAGCAGAACATCTTGAGCCTGTTGCAGGGTTGATAAGCACTATCCCATGATTCGATCTCACAAGCAAAAAACCCGAATCTCCTGATGGCGATTCGGGTTTTTTAGTCCGGGTGGCATTTTTCAAGCTGCAATATCCGCACGCCTTACTCACCTGGCATCCTCCTTGTTAATAGCAAGCCTGAGCGGCCTTTTGTCTATGGAACCATCAGAAAAAACTCTTATCGCCCTCCCCTTCCGCAGCATGCGGATCCCTTGATCTGCTCAATCTTGCAAGTGCTGCTCACTTGCCTTCGCGTTCTCATCTTGATTTAGAAACGGTATGACCATTTCAACATGGGCAAAGCAGCATCTTTTTTTATTGCTCTTTTACCGACAATCAACAATAGTGCCGGTTTATTGACAAGCAAAGGGAAAATAGAGCATGGCCATCGCTTCCGAGGAAATACACGGCAAAAAACTAACAGTCCTGTCACTGGCGGCCCTGGGCGTTGTCTTTGGCGACATCGGCACCAGCCCGCTTTACGCCATGCGGGAATGTTTTCACGGCCAGTACGGCATCGCAGCCTCCGCCGCCAATGTGCTCGGCGTATTGTCGCTTATCTTCTGGTCCCTGCTGCTCATTGTCAGTGCTAAATACCTCGGCTTCATCCTCCGGGCTGATAACGAAGGGGAAGGCGGGGTTCTGGCCCTGACCGCCCTGATCAAGCCGAGAAACCTGAAATCGCGTACCCCCCAGTGGGCCCTGGTGGGGCTCGGCCTCTTTGCCGCCTGCCTGATGTACGGCGACGGGATGATCACTCCAGCCATCTCGGTGCTGAGCGCCGTGGAAGGGGTGCAGAACATCACCCCGCTGCTGGAGTCCTATATCATCCCGGTCACCATTGCCATTCTGGCCGGCCTCTTTCTTCTGCAAAAGCGGGGCACCGCCAGGGTGGGCCGTCTATTCGGACCGGTCATGCTCCTCTGGTTCTTCGTCCTTGCCGCTCTCGGCATTGCCCAGATCGTGAAAAGCCCGCAGGTGCTGGCCGCCGTCTTTCCCTGGCACGGGATCGGCTTTCTGCTGGCAAACAGGGTCCATGGCTTCATCGTTCTGGGGGCGGTCTTCCTGGTGGTTACCGGGGCCGAGGCGATTTACGCCGACATGGGCCACTTCGGCAAGCGCCCCATCCAGCTGGTCTGGTTCGTGATCGTCTTTCCGGCCCTGGTCCTCAACTATTTCGGTCAGGGCGCCCTTTTGCTCGCCAGGCCGGAAGAGGCTTATCATCCCTTCTACGCCCTGGTTCCGGACTGGGCCATGATTCCCATGGTACTCCTGGCGACCTTTGCCACTATCATTGCCTCCCAGGCCGTGATTACCGGCTCATTTTCCCTCACCCGCCAGGCGATTCAGCTGGGCTACTTGCCCCGGCTGCGGATCACCCACACCTCCTCCTCGCACATCGGCCAGATCTATGTAGGGCCGGTGAACTGGACTCTGATGCTCTGCACCATTGGTCTGGTTCTGGGCTTTCAATCCTCAAGCAAGCTTGCCGCCGCCTATGGCGTGGCGGTAAGCGCCACCATGCTGATCACCACCACCCTTTTTTATGTAGTAGCCAGCAAGCGCTGGGGCTGGAATCGGCTCACCGCCGGGCTGCTCACCGCCCTTTTCTTTATGATCGATCTCCCCTTCTTCGGGGCGAACATGAGCAAGATCTTCCATGGCGCCTGGTTCGCCCTGGCCATTGGCGGCTTTTTTTACCTCATCATGCTGACCTGGGAACAGGGCCGGGAAATTCTTGGCAGCAGGATGCGGAGCCTGACCCCGAGTCTGGATGAATTCAAAAAGATGCTGACCCGAACCCCACCGCAACGGATCAACGGGCAGGCCGTGTTCCTGACCAGGGGCCACGACATTGTTCCCGCCGCGCTGATGCACAACCTCAAGCACAACAAGATTCTGCACTCCGAGGTGGTTTTTCTGAATATCCGCACCGAGGAAATTCCCCGGGTGCCGAATTTCGAAAAAATCGAGGCCGAAAAACTGGGTGCGGGCCTTTACCGCATCATCGCCCACTTCGGCTTCATGGAAGAGCCGAAGATCGACAAAATTTTCGCCCTGGCCCGCAGCAAGGGGCTGACCCTGGATATGAAGGAAGCCAGCTTTTTTTTGGGGAGGGAGAAACTCTCCATCGGGGAACACCCGGAGATGTGGCGCTGGCGTTCGCATCTTTTCCTCTTCCTGGCACGCAACGCTATGGATGCCGCGGGTTTTTTTGATATCCCCTCGGATCAGGTTATCGAGGTAGGCGTCCAGCTGGAGCTCTAACTCCGGTAACTATCCAGCAGCACCCCATCTTGCGGCGATCGGTCCTGCTCACGTACAGAGGTACGCTTCGCCGTCCAGCTGACCGCAACCTGGGGCACTGCTGAATAGTTACGGTTTGGTGGTTATTGTCATTTCCGGCATTGAGCTGGATAGTTACTAAACCCGTAATCGTTCAGCAGTGCTGCAGCTGCTAGGAAGGAGTCTGCGATGTGTGCTGGTGCACATGAGCAGACTGATGACAACGCAGATGCGGTGCTGCTGAACGATTACGAAAATTCAAGCTTCCGGTTACGGAAATACAGGCAGATATCTCCCGCCACCATGATCCCGTTCAAGATGTACAGCCAGATCACCGGATCGGGACTGAAAAATATCTTATGCAGGATCCCTGAGAGATACCCCAAAAAAACCACCCCCAGGAAAAAAAGGCTTTTGCCGACATTGCTCCGGGCCCGATAGGACCGGTGCAGAGAAAAAGGCCAGGCCGCGCCAAAGCAGACCAGCATGACAATCTCGAAAATACTCATATTCCAGCTCCATAACTCGTTTTCTGACACCCTGGCCAGCACAAGTCCTTACCACTTCCGCCTCCATTATGACCACTATTTTTCTTTTGGCGGCTTGCGATGATCCCACCCTGGCAGCGCTTACTGACCCGCAGCATAACTACCCCTGAACAGCTGGGCCGCCATTTCGGCCATGATTTTTCGGTCTTGGCCCCGGTTATCGAACAATTTCCCATGCGGATCAATCCCTATTACCTCGGGCTGATCAAAGCCCCTGGTGATCCTCTCTGGCGGCAGGCCGTGCCTGACCCGCGGGAGCTGGACGACCGCGTCTGCCTCGTTGACCCCCTGGATGAAGAAAACCGCTCGCCGGTGGAAAATCTGGTCCACACCTATCCGGACCGCGCCCTTTTTCTGGTGACCAACCAATGCGCCATGTATTGCCGGTTCTGCACCAGGAAAAGAAAAGTCGGCACCCCGCGCATGCTGGTCAACCGGGGAATAATGCAGGAGGCCTTTGCCTATCTGCGCAAAAACAAGCAGATCCGCGACGTTCTCGTTTCCGGCGGCGACCCGCTTCTTTTAAGCGACGAGACTCTTGTCTGGCTGCTGGACAACCTGCGCGCCATTCCCTCGGTCCAGATCATCCGCATCGGCAGCCGGGTTCCCTGTACTCTGCCCATGCGGGTGACCACCCGGCTGGCCGCCATCCTCAAACGCTATCACCCGCTTTACCTCAACACCCATTTCAACCATCCCGACGAGATAACCCCCGAGGCGGCCAAGGCCTGCGCCCGGCTGGCCGGGGCCGGCATCCCCCTTGGCAACCAGACCGTCCTGCTCAGAGGGGTCAACGACAACGCCGCCACCATCACCGAGCTCATGCACCGGCTGCTCATGATCCGGGTAAAACCTTATTATCTTTTCCAGGGGGACATGACCAGGGGCGCCAACCATTTCAGAACCAGAGTGGAGACAGGTCTTGAAATCATGCGAACCCTTATCGGTCATACCTCCGGCCTGGCCGTGCCTACCTTCGCCGTTGATGCGCCGGGCGGCGGGGGGAAGATCCCGCTTTCCCCAAACTATCTCACCAGCCTGGGTAAAACCGTCAGCTTGACAAATTATCTCGGCGCCCCGTGCAGCTACCACAATGATCTTGATTGACAACATCCCTGCTCGTTTTTTGCCGCAGCGATTGCCTCCAGCCTCCATTTTTGATACCCTTTATTCAGAACCATGGTACAAGGAGACCTCGTATGCTGAAAAAGATTCTCGTCGCTGTTGACGGCTCGCCATACAGCACCAATTCCCTTCGCTACCTCGCTCAGCTTTTCCAGCAGCATCCCGAGATTCATTTCCATCTTCTTTCCCTTGTCCCGGTAAGCAGCCTCGGCACAGCCGCCCGCGACTGGCTGAGCGAAGCGGAGCTGCTCAATACCGTAAGCCCTGCCACCCGCAACCTGCTGGCCGCCCAGAAAAAATACATGCTCCAAGCCACGGATACCCTCAAACGGTTGGGCATTGCCGAAGAACAGATCCATACCTCCGTCCGGCTTTCCCAGCGGAGCGTGCCCCAGGAGATTATCCATGAAGCCCGGCAGGGGAAATACGACGCCCTGCTCATCGGCCGGAGGGGCATCGGCAAACTGGAGGAGATGATCATGGGCAGTGTTTCCGCCACCATTCTCGAAAAATGCCATGATGTTCCCCTGTGGATCATTGACGGCCAGGTAAACTCCCGAAGATTCCTGGTCCCGGTGGACGGCACCAGCCATTCTCTGAAGGCCATTGACCATCTGGCCTTTATTCTTGCCGGCAACCCCTTCGCAGAAGTGACCCTTTTTTACTCCAAAGCATTGCTTGGCAGCCGCCCCGCCATCGAGCCCAAGGATTTCTATGCCATTTGGGGAGAGGCGTGGTGCGAAGAGCATCTGCGCCGGAAAGACAGCCTCTTCCATGCGCCCAAACAAATCCTCATTGACGGCGGCTTCGCGGCGGAGCGCATATTCAGGCTGGAAACCTCCATGGGCATCGATCCAAGCCGCCAGATTCTTCGCCAGGCCCTAATCGATGATTTCGGCACCATCGTCATGGGCCGCCGGGGAGAGGAGGTCAACAAGGGCATATTTCGCGGGGTTTCAGACCGGGTGTTGCTAATGGCCGAAAAGGTGGCGATCTGGATCGTCGGCTGACATGGGGGAGATTTATCAATACAAAACTTCATTACTCAGGTTGGTCAGACTATCAGGTTGCAGTCTGTCAGACATGAAAAGCTGAAATAAAGTGCAAAGTGCGCCTTTTCTGGTATTTTTCGTTTGCTGACAGACTATTCACCAGAGCAGTGCTGCATGACAAATACTGGAGCGAGCATGACCTTAAAAATTCTCGTGGTGGACAACCACCCGATGATCCTTAAACTCCTGAGCAACTTCCTGGAAAAAGAAGGCCACGAGGTAAAGACGGCCAGCGATGGCCTGGCGGCCCTCAGCGTGTTGGAGGTTTACACCCCGGACGTCATCTTTGTCGATCTGGTCATGCCTAACATCGGTGGAGACAAGCTCTGCCTGATTATCCGCAGTATCCCTAGGTTTGCCGACCTTTTCATCGTCGTCCTTTCCGCCATTGTTGCGGAGAATAATATCGATTACAAAAAATTCGGTGCCGATGCCTGCATCGCCAAGGGCTCCATCAAATCAATCCAGGAACATGTTCTTGAAATCATCCGGCATCGGGCAGACAAATCTCTAACCAGCCTTGAGCCGGTGGCAAATCTTGAAGACGTCCAGTACCGGACCATTACCAGGGAACTGCTTTCGGCAAAAAATCATTTTGAAGCCATCATCAACAACATGTCCGAGGCGGTTTTCGAACTGACCCCGGACGGCACCATCATCTTTGTCAATCTGGCCGCCATAGCCCTCTGCGATCTGGCCGAAGAAAAACTGCTGGCCGCGAACCTTGTCACGCTTTTCGCCAAGGACGAACACGTAAGAATTTCCCGTCTGCTGGCACACCCTGGGCTTTTGCCCCAGCTCATTGAGGATGACCCCGCCACGCTTTTAAACGGCAAGCATGTCGCCCTGCATTTCCTCAAACTCGGCCATAAGGCCAACCCCGGCATGATTCTTATCGCCAAGGACATCAGCGAACGCTACGAAGCGGAACAAGCCTTGCAATCCAGTGAAATCCGCTTTCGGGAGCTGTTCGACAATATGGGGGCCGGGGTCGCGGTCTACGAAGCAGAAAACCTTGAAGTCGGCGATTTTGTTTTTGTCGACTTTAACCGGGCCGCACAACGCATCGAAAAAATTGGCAAGGACCAGGTGATCGGCAGGTCACTCCTGGAGGTCTTTCCCGGCGCAAAGGAATTCGGCTTGCCTGCCGTTTTGCAACGGGTCTGGCAGACCGGCAGGCCGGAACATCTCCCGGTGGCTCTATATAAGGACAATCGTCTCTCCGGCTGGCGGGAAAACTATGTATACAAGCTTCCCACCGGCGAGCTTGTCACCATCTTTGAGGATGTCACCGCCAGGAAACAGGCGGAAAACAAGCTGGCCATCGAATCGGCCATGAACGGGGCCGTGGCCAGAATTTCCCGAATGATCATCTCTTCAGATTCCCTGAAAGAGATCTCCGCAGCCCTACTTGAAGAGATATTGGTTTTGACCGAGAGCAAATACGGGATTATCGATCTGGTGGACCCGAAAACAAACAATCTGCAGGCTATGGCTTTTTCCCCGGAAATTCAGACGATGTGCAACATGCATGAAGAAGGCGACGCCTGCGTACACGCCCCCAAGGGGTTGATCAGCTGGGTTCTGGAAAACAGGACCGCCATCCTCTCAAACTCGCCCGGCACCGACTACCGGGCATTAGACCTTCCTGACACGCCGGCCGCCCTTACCCGGCTGCTGGGGGTCCCGGCCATGTTCAACGACGAGTTTCTCGGCCTCATCACCGTGACCGACAGCCCCCGCAATTATGAACAACGTGATCTCGACACCGTTGAACAGTTCGCCTCCCTGTTCGCTCTTGCTGCCCAGAAGAAACAGGCCCAGGACCACATTGCCCACCTGGCCCATCACGATCCTCTCACCGGCCTGGTCAACAGACATCTTTTTCCGGACCGCCTGGCCCAGGCCATGATTCTGAGCCAGCGGCACCGAAAAAAAATCTCTCTCCTCTATGTTGATCTGGACAATTTCAAACAGATCAACGACGCTCACGGGCATCTGGCTGGAGACACTGTTCTCAGAGAAATCGCCGCCAGACTGCGTCGCCTGTTACGAGACTCCGACACGGTCGCCCGCATGGGCGGGGATGAATTCGTGGTAATTCTCCAGGATATTTCCGGCAAAGCCGCAGTGGAAGAAGTAACAAAGAAAATTATCGACTCCCTGGCCGAACCCATATTTTTCAGCGATACACATTTCACCGTCACAGCCAGCGTCGGCATCAGCATTTATCCTGACGATGACAAGCAAATCGACGCCCTGCTCCAGAAGGCGGACAAGGCCATGTATCAGGCAAAAAAATCAAGCACCACCAGCTATTTCTTTTACGAGGGATAGTTACCCTGAAAAAACATATCCTTGAAAAACCCTGACTAATTGTGTATTCCTATTCGCAGGTTTGCTAAGTTCCTAGTTCCAAGTGCTGAGTTCCGAGTACTCGGCACTTTGCACTCAGCACTCAGCACTCAGCACTTAACACTCAACACTTTGCACCATTACAAGTCTGCCCGGAGCCAGCCATGCTTGCCAAGGTTATCAGTGGAACGGTGTTGGGCGTTGACGGACATCTCGTTGACGTTGAGGTTGATATCGCTATGGGCTTGCCGGCCTTCACCATTGTCGGCCTTGCCGAAGGCGCGGTGCGGGAAAGCAAGGACCGGGTAAAGGCGGCCATCAAGAACAGCGGCTATGATTTCCCCAACCGGCGCATAACCGTAAACCTCGCCCCGGCCGATCTCAAAAAATCAGGCACCGGTTTTGATTTGCCCATCGCCCTCGGCATCCTTGCCTCCGCAGGACTGATCAACCCGGAAATCCTCGCCAAGACCTGCGTCACCGGGGAGCTTTCCCTGGATGGAGGCCTTCGCCCCACCCCGGGCATCCTCTCCATTGCCATGGCCGCACAAAAAGCGGGCCTGGCCAACTACCTGGTGCCCGAAGACAATGGCGCCGAAGGGGCCGTAGTAGAAGGAATCAATACGCTGAGTGTGGCCGCTTTGCATGAGGCGGTGGAACTCCTGGCCGGGAAAAAACCGTTCTCGCCGATAACCATTAGTCATGCCGACCTGTTTCGCCAGACAGAAGCGCCGGAAAACGATTTTTCCGAGGTCAAGGGCCACGCCCATGTAAAGCGGGCGCTGGAGGTTGCCGCGGCGGGGAGACACAACATCCTGCTTTCCGGCCCGCCTGGTTCGGGAAAGACCATGCTGGCCCGCAGAATTCCCTCAATCCTGCCAGATCTTTCCTTTGCCGAGGCCCTGGAAACCACGAAAATCTATTCCACCCTGGGGCTTATCCCCAAAGAGCAAAGCCTGATCACCACCAGGCCTTTTCGCACCCCGCACCATACCATTTCCGATGCCGGCCTGATCGGCGGCGGGCAAATCCCCAAACCAGGCGAGGTCTCCCTGGCCCATAACGGCGTACTCTTTCTCGATGAACTGCCGGAATTCAAGCGCAACGTCCTGGAGGTTTTGCGACAACCCCTGGAAGATGGCCAGGTCACCATTGCCAGGGCCGCGCAATCACTCCGCTTTCCCGCGGACTTCATGCTGGTTGCGGCGATGAATCCCTGCCCCTGCAGCTTTCTGGGCTCGGACAAGGATTGCCTCTGCACACCCTCGCAAATCCAGCGCTACCGCAGCAGACTTTCCGGCCCCCTGCTGGACAGGATTGATATCCATCTTGAGGTGCCTGCGGTTAAAGTGCATGAACTCACAGCCATCCGGCCAGGGGAGACCTCGGCGGCAATCAAGACCAGGGTAAGCAAGGCCCATGTCCTGCAACAAACGCGGTTTGCCACGAGACCGGCCGTGTATTTCAACAGCCAGATGGGCCCAAAGGACATCAAACGACATTGCGCCCTCGACAAACACGGACAGGAGCTGCTGGAGCAGGCCACTACCAGGCTGGGCCTTTCCGCCAGGGCATATCACCGCATTCTAAAAATTGCCAGAACCATTGCCGACCTTGAAGCAAGTCCGAATATCCTCTCAAGCCACCTTGCCGAGGCCATCCAATACCGGCGCTTGCCAAACCAGTAATTCCAAGGTTATAAAATACACTGGCGCAAGCATTATCCCCTTGACAACCCACTACTACTTCGTGGTACTAATACCGCTGATAATATCTGCTCTTGCAAAAACCGTCCTTTCCATGCACAAGAGAGTCAGCGTGATGATAACTCCTTGAAATGACCAGATTCCAGTCTGCACGGGAACGACGGAAAGGATGAGGCAAGAGCCCCGGCAAACACCCCTTTCTTCTATAAGGAGCACAATATGGACAAACAAGTCTTTTTGTCGGCGCGCAAGAAACTTGGCAAAACCCAAAAACAACTTGCCGAAATCCTGGGCACGTCGATAAAATCCATCCAAGGCTACGAGCAGGGTTGGCGCTCCGTTCCCTCCCACGTCGAACGGCAGATTTTTTTCCTGCTCTCCCGCCTGCAACGGAAAAACAATCCTAGCACCCTTCCCTGCTGGGAGATAAAAAAATGCCCGCCGGAAAGGCGCAACCAATGCCCGGCCTGGGAATTTCAGATTGGCGAATTATGCTGGTTTATCAACGGCACCATTTGCGAATGTAAGGCCCAGAAAAACTGGAAGGAAAAAATGAATATCTGCCGGGAATGTGAAGTACTCATTCCTTTTCTCTGATTCTTTATAACTGCCCAAGCGGCGCCCTCATACAAAAGGAAAGCCATCATGCCGCGAATTTCCCCTGACATCACCGCAATAATAGGCAAAACTCCCCTGCTCAACCTTTCTCGCCTCGGAGCAGGGCTGCAGGCCCAGCTGCTCGCCAAGCTTGAATTCCAGAACCCCCTAGGAAGCGTTAAGGACCGCATTGGCCTGGCCATGATCAACGCCGCCAAGGCGCATGGGCTGCTCAGGCCTGCAACCACCATTATCGAGCCAACCAGCGGCAACACCGGCATTGCTTTAGCCTTTGTCTGCGCCGCCAGAAAATACCGGCTGGTCCTGACCATGCCGGAAACCATGAGCCTGGAGCGGCGCACTCTCCTCAAACACCTGGGCGCCGAATTAGTGCTTACTCCGGGCAGCGAGGGCATGAAAGGGGCAATCGCCAAGGCGGAAGAGCTGGCTGCCGCAACCCCGGACAGCTTCATGCCCAACCAGTTTACCAACCCGGCCAACCCTGAAATCCATCGCCGAACCACGGCTCTGGAGATCTGGGAGGACACGGACGGAGGCATCGATATTTTTGTAGCCGGTGTTGGCACCGGCGGGACCATCACCGGGGTTGGCGAGGTGATCAAGGGGAAAAAACCATCTCTCTACGTGGTGGCGGTGGAGCCTGCCGACTCGCCGGTGCTGTCCGGGGGAAAACCAGGCCCCCACAAAATTCAGGGCATCGGGGCAGGCTTTGTCCCCAGGATCCTTAACCTCGAGATCATTGATGAGATCATCACGGTGACCAACGAGCTGGCCATGGAAACCGCCCGGAGAATCGCCAGGGAAGAAGGCATTCTCTGCGGCATCTCCTCTGGCGCCAATGCCTGGGCCGCCATGCTGCTCGCCAGCCGCCCGGAAAATATGGGCAAACAGATCGTCTTTCCTATCTGCGACACCGGGGAGAGATATCTGAGCACCGAACTTATTAAGACGCTTTGATTGCCCCACTATCCCGACATTTGCCAACATTTGTTTGACAAACAGCCGGGGATCATATAGTAATTGCGCTTACTTATTTGCTCAATACAGTCCCCTGTGCCATCGCAGCACTGAGGAGTCTGAAACACTATTCTTCCGCTATAAAATTCCATGCCTGCCATTAGTCTTTTAAAAAACCGGACCATCCTCGTCACCGGAGGAGCAGGTTATATCGGATCCCATACGAGTCGGCAGCTGGTCAATGCCGGTTGCAAGGTGGTCGTGGTCGATAATTTTTATTCCGGCAACCGCTGGGCTGTCCCGAAAGAGGCGATCCTAGTCGAAGGAGACGCGGGAGACCTTGTCCTCATCTCCCACCTGCTATCCCTGCATCACATTGAGGCAGTGATCCACTTTGCCGGACATATTGTTGTGCCGGAATCCGTTACCGACCCGCTGAAGTATCACCGGAACAACACCTGCTGTTCGCGCAATCTCATCGAGGCCTGCATATGCTGCGGGGTCCACAACTTCGTCTTCTCATCATCGGCGGCGGTGTATGGAATTCCCTCACGAATCCCGGTTGCGGAAATAGCCCCGACCGAGCCCATAAACCCGTATGGCAGATCAAAGCTGATGACCGAATGGATGCTGGAGGACACGGCAAACAGTTTTTCCTCGGCAACAAGCGAGAACACATCGCCTCAAGATCGATTCCGCTATGTCGCCTTACGCTATTTTAATGTTGCCGGGGCCAGCCTGGATGGCTCCCTGGGACAAGCCACCCCCAACGCCTCGCATCTTATCAAGGTCGCCTGCGAAGCAGCCTGCGGCAAACGGGAGAACATTGCCATCTACGGCACGGATTACCAGACCCCGGATGGCACCTGCATCCGCGACTACATTCATGTAGAGGATCTGGCTCAGGCCCATCTTCTTGCTTTGGCACACCTTTTTGGTGGGGGAGCGGCAGAAATACTGAACTGCGGCTACGGCGCAGGCTTCAGCGTCCGGGAGATTCTGGAGGCCGTCAAAGAGGTGAGCGGCGTACAATTCAGGATCATTGAGACGGAACGACGCTTGGGCGATCCGCCGGCGCTTATCTCCGATCCTCAACGTATCAAAGAACTATTTGCCTGGCGGCCGGCATTGCAGGATATCCGGCTGATCTGCGAAACCGCCTACAAATGGGAAAAAAACGGCTTAAATAATTAACATGCACGAAAAAGTTCTTGTCAAACGGCTTCTCCTATTTCTGAAGCCACATAAGATAAAAATCGCGAACGCCATTTTCTGTATGATAGCGGGCTCCGGCTTGACCTCAGCTCAGGCATATATGATCAAGCCTTTGCTTGATGAGATCTTTGTGAATAAAGATCGTTGGATGTTGAACGTCATCCCTTTTGCCCTGATTATGCTTTTTCTGCTGAAGGGCTTTTTTAACTATTTCTCCAACTCTCTTCTTGATACGCTTGGCCAGACCATCATCCGAGATCTGCGCAAAAACATCTTTTCCCATATCCATTCTCTTCCCATTTCTTTTTTCCATAATACGCCGACCGGGGAACTCATCGCGCGGGTTATCAACGATTCCGCCCTGGTCCAACAGGCTGTATCCCGGGCGTTGGCCGGTGTTTTCAAGGATCTTTTCCAGGTAATCGGTCTGGTCTGCGTTGTCGTATACCTAAACTGGAAGCTTGCTCTCGTAGGTCTTATTTTTCTCCCCCTCGCCTTTCTTCCCGTTGCGTATTTTGGTCGAAAATTCAGAAAACTGAGTACAACCAACCAGCAAACCGTTGCCCAAATTTCCAACATTTTGCATGAAACCATTACCGGACACAAGATTGTTAAAGCCTTCAGCATGGAACGATATGAAACAAAACGTTTTTCCGAAACAGTGGACAAACTCTTCAGCGTGATTGTGAAAGACATAAAAAACAACAGCTTGCAAAGCCCAATCATGGAACTTCTGGGTGGAATAAGCATCACTGCAATTATCTGGTATGGAGGCCATCAGGTAATCAACGGCCACTCCACCCCTGGTATTTTTTTCGCATTTCTCACCTCAATTATCATGATTTACAACCCGATCAAGGGGGTAAGCAATATCAACAGTGCCCTGCAACAGGGACTGGCTGCCACAGCTCGTATTTTTTCCCTATTGGACACGCAGTCCTCTATTTGTGACAAAGCAGGGGCAATTTCTCTGCCGCCTTTCCAAAAGAACATTAAGTTCAACAATCTATCCTTTAGCTATGACGGAAAAGCCGAGGCTCTGAAAAATATTAACCTCACCGTCACAGCAGGCGAAGTGATTGCTCTGGTCGGCACCAGTGGCGGGGGAAAGACAACCCTCGTAAATCTGATTCCCCGTTTCTTCGATGCCACGTCAGGCAGCATCACCATTGATGACCACGACTTACGTGATGTCACTATGGAATCGCTCCGGAACCAAATCGCCATAGTCTCGCAGCAAACAATCCTGTTCAACGATACCGTCAAAAACAACATTGCTTACGGCGACCAAAATCGCTCCTTGAACGAGATCATCGCCGCAGCCAAGGCCGCACATGCTCTTGATTTCATCAATGAACTGCCTGAAGGATTTGACACGGTAATCGGTGAATCCGGAGCCAGGCTTTCCGGCGGGCAGCAGCAAAGAATCTCCATTGCCCGGGCGCTCCTAAAAAATGCACCGATCCTCATTTTAGATGAGGCAACCTCAGCACTGGACACGGAGTCGGAACGGGAAGTACAAAAAGCTCTTGAAAACCTGATGAAAGATCGTACCACCTTTGTCATTGCCCATCGTCTCTCCACCATTCGCAACGCTGATCGCATTATCGTAATTCAGGAGGGAAAGATGGTTGAGGAGGGAGATCATCAAACCATGCTTAAGAACAAAGGGGCTTATTATATGCTCCACGACAGGCAGCATTGATATGGGGACCACATTTTCCAGGTCGGCCATCGCTGTCTTGGCCTTCGCGTTTGCCATAAGACTGACGGCAACAATGGCCACACCGGTTATCAATCTTGACGGGATTATTTACATCAACCAGGCGAAGGCTCTTATCCAAGGCAGCATCGCGGAAGACCTTGCCTGCCTTTTCGGATTTCTACCCCTCAACTCCGTTCTCATAGCTTTTTTTTTCCTTTTTCTGCCAAACTGGATCCTCGCGGCAAAAGCCGTTTCTCTCTTGTGCGGCTGGGCGGCTCTTGTCCCGTTATATCTCCTTGCCAAAAGATTCTTTGAGGAACGAATCTGCATCCTGCTTCTCCTGCTCTGCAGCCTCATCCCTACCCTGGTGAATTCTTCGGTTGAGATCATCCGCGACCCGATAGCCTGGATGTTATTCTCCTTTGCAATGCTGCTGTTTATCAAGAATCAGGAAAAAAGTTCTCTGATCAACCTGTTTTATTGCGGCGTCCTCTTCCTATTGGCCTCGTGGGCAAGGGGAGAATTTTTTTTCCTCTACCTGACCTCGGCCCTATTCTTGCTTATTACACCTCATCCCCGTAGAATCAAGATAACTGCCAGCCTTTCTCTTTTAGCCCCGCTGGCAATAATTGTCCTGCTTGCTGTGCCCGGCGGTCTTTTTTCACAGGTCGAGCATTATGTCCGCAAGCCCCCGCTACTCAACACCGAGACGGCTCAAGGATTACTCAGCGGCTATACCGGCTTACAAGAGCAAATCAAAGTTCTTGTAACCTCTCTGCCAGATGAAGGAAACTTTGGTGTCCTGAAAAACTTTCTCCCACAATCGGCGAATCTCCTTTGGCTCATCGCCTTGGGCCTGCTCGCCACCCATCTCTGTGAAGCAGTATCATATTTCTATCTCCCGTTCTTTCTGGCGGGGCTTTCCCAGTTACGGACAAGCCAAGGCGACAGCCGCCTACGCTACCTTCTCTATATGGCCCTGAGTGCCTTTCTCCTGGTATATGCTCAGATCCTCCTGGTCTGGCTTTTAGAGTATCGTTGGCTCGGCGCGGCAATTCTCTCCGCCGCGGTGTTCGCAGGCTACGGACTTCAGCGCTTTGATCTTGCCCTGAGAGAGAAATTCCACCTCTCCCCTAAAATCGCAGCCATCCTCATAGGTGGCCTTATCATCTTTCCCGGCGCAACGAAACTGCTGTGGCAAAACTACACTCACCAAACTGTCGTTCTTGAGATTGCGGAGAAGCTCCGCAGCGAACAGCAAGAAAATAGAGATCCGGTGTATATTGCCGCAAGCCAACGGGCCGAACACACGCGTAATCTTGTTGAATTCTATGCGAACCTCAACCTACCGCAAGCAATCTGCGTCAATAACGGTTTTTTCATCACCGAGAACGATATTGCGAACCCTACGGCCTTTGTCGCAAAACTTGCAAAAAAGAACACGAAGTATTTTCTGCTTGATGAATCCATCAACAAGAGAAATGAAAGCGGCGACCAGTATCCATATCTGTCTGCCATTGCAACGCAACTGGCGGAATGGCACCACCCAGATCTCGGCAAAATAACCCTTTACAGAATCGGTCGATTGCCCGAAGCGTCTCCCCCACTCGGGCAATAGCGCTATTGCTCAGCCTTTATTTTTCAATCTTGCAACCATGGCAACGCTGTGTCCTGAATACATTTTGGCTATTATTCTGGCAAAGTATTTCACGACGGGAACAGACTGCAAAGACATTTTAACCGTTTCAGAATGGTAATCCTTGGTTCTTATCACTTCAAAGCCGACCTGGGCCAACAGTGCAGTTAGGTTCTCTTGCGTGAAATGATAAAAATGATAGGGTAATTGCCACCCCACCCAGTTATCCCAACTTCGCTGAGCATCTGTCCCTTCATAATTTGGCACCTCCACCACCAGTAATCCATTCGCCTTCAACATTTTTTTTGCCTGCAGTAAAATCTGCCGCGGGTTACGAGTATGCTCAAGAAAATGCCACATAGTTATAACGTCAAAGCTCTGGCGCTCCTTTGCGAACATATCAAGACTGCCGATAAATACGGGAATATTCAGTTTTTTCCTGGTATATTCCGCCGACCAGTCCGAGATATCCAGCCCCTGTACTTCATAGCCCTTTTCTCGACACGCAGCCAAAAAATACCCGTATCCGCACCCGACATCCAACACCTTGCCTTTCTTGATTATCCGGCTAAACAACTGCACCCGGTGCTTTTCGTTTCTTAACCTTTTTTTGAATTCAGCTGAACCTGTTTCCCCCCCTTCAACAAACTGCTCCTTGCAGTATTCCTCGTTATAAAGCTTGGCAATCTCCTCATCCGAGGGCAGCGGCTCCAATAAGCCCAACCCGCAAGAAGTGCATTTGTAGACATGCCATTCGTTTTCGCTGAAAATTTTTTCTTTCCCGCTTCGCCCGCACAAATGGCAAAGTCCCGACTCATTTTTCTGCATATCCACCGCCAAATAACTGCTTGTTTAAACAAGCAAAAAAAATTAAACTCACAATCAATTCGAGTTAAAAAATGCGCAGGAGTCACCCAGCGAACATGAATCATCTGCACAGGTTGAAGGTTATTTTCCTCACCGAGCCAATCAATTCCCCCAGCACTCGCTTTCGGATTTTGCAATTTATATCTGAATTTGAAAGACTTAGCATTGACATTACCGTCAGTCCGATCCCGAAAGGAATCTTTCCCCGGCTGAAACTGTTCAATACCCTCCCCGCCTTTGATATTGCTGTTCTTCAGCGTAAATTATTTCAACCCTGGATTTTAAGCTATCTCAAAATGAAAGCGAAGGTTCTCTTCTTTGATTTTGATGATGCAATCATGTTCCGCGATTCAAATGCTGCCGATTTCCATTCGACATCGCGGCAGAACAGATTTAAGGATACGGCCAGGAAAGTTGATCTTGTCATAACCGGCAATGACTATCTGAAAGAATTGGCCCAGCCATTTAACAACAATGTAGTTGTTATCCCGACCGGCATCAACACCCAATTGTATACACCGGGAAAGGGTCACGAATCCGATCGACCGCTCACCCTTGGCTGGATAGGCTCCCAACCCAACCTTATGTATTTGCAGACCTTGATCGAGCCAATTAACAGACTGTATTCGGTAAATAAAAATTTCAGACTCAAGATCGTTTGCGATGGTTTTATCGACGGCTTTCATTGCCCGACCGAAAACAAAATATGGCGCAAAGAGGATGAACTGGCAGACATTCAAAGCTTTGATATCGGGTTGTCGCCACTTACCGATGACAAATGGACAAGAGGAAAATGCGCCTTAAAACTACTGCAATATATGGCGTGCGGTCTTTCCTCTGTTTCCTCGGCAACCGCGGTCACGGCAAAAATAATCCAAGATGGGCACAACGGATTCTTAGCGGCAAACCCGACCGAATGGTTTGAGAAATTACAAGTCCTCACGGAAAACCCTGCGCAGAGCAGGGCAATGGGCCTTACGGCAAGGCAATCCTTGTTGGGCTTTTTCGATGAAAAAACTATAGCTGAAAAATATTCCGCCCTTTTCCACCAGCGAATCAGCTCGTAGCGGATCTGACCTGCCAATCCCGGAACTGAGACAGCTCCCCCACCGCCCCCGATCTTCGAAACAAAATCGGAGCAACAACCAACAAATAACTTCACTGCGGGGAGTTGCCTGTCGGAGAATGCTTTCGCGGTTTTGGCTGCGCTGTCCCCCCCAAGGACGGGCGGGACAGCAGACGCCTCGGAGGCAGACAGGATGTCCGCCGAGAATGAGCGAAAACATCCTTCGACAGGCAACGGTTACTTGCCAACAAATCCCCGCTGCGACCGGGGTAAAGTGCTAACGCCTTCCGGCCATGCGCCACATTGTCCGATGGGTCCTCCCATATTTTCTGTGAAGCATTTTCCCAAATCATTCAACGCAAATATCATTTTGTCTGTTAACCGTAGCAACTTCGTTAATTATCTTGAGCATAGCGTTGTGATTCCTGGACTTAGTATACAGTTGTCCCAGTTGTACAGCCTCCATGGACAAGGCAATCCTCTTCTCCGCGCAAAGGAGATCCTGCATCCTGGCTGCAAGCTCGGCACCGTCCGGAGGATGGGAGATTACATAACTGTTTTTCCCATCACTCAAAATCCCGGCGATCCCGTTACATTCCGTGGTTATCGCCGGGAGTCCGCAGAGCATCGCCTCCAGGACGACAAGAGAACAGGCATCGTAGTAGGTGGGCAGGACAAACACATCGCTCGCTGCATAGATCTCCGCCACCGCCTTGCTGGGGCCGGTGAAAATAATCGTTTCAGTCAACCCCATTTTTTTCACCATTTTCTGGAGAGAAGGATAGGGCCGGCCTCCGACGACAAGTATCCGAAAAGGCAATGCCGCGCCTTGTTTTAGAATGCCGGCGGCCTTGACCAATGGCTCAATCCCTTTTTTCTTCAGATCGTAGGAAACAAAAACAAAAACAATTTCCTCCTCCGATATCGCATAGCGATTGCGCACTTCCTGTCTGTATTTGCCCAGCAGTTTTACATTGAATTTATCCGGATCAATCCCGTTATAAACCAGATCGATCTGCTCTTCAGCGACGTGATAATACCTCACGTAATCCCGACGGATCATATCGGAGATGGCAATAATTCGAGGCAAGGGGAGAGTACGAAAGGGAGCTGACTCGATCCAGTTGCGCACATGCTGTTTCAAACTGAGAAGAATGGTCAGCCGCTTCAAGAAACGAAGAACGGGGTTGTGTTCACAATAGACCTTGCGAAAGGTTGAGAACCAATGCACTCCGCCGTGGCTCTGGTAGACATTCATGCAGATAGTATTGCCGAAACCGAGAACCACATCAAAATTCTCCCGGCGAACCAGCCGCCTGTGCTTCAGGGCAAAGAGCAAAATCTTTAACCAGGAAGGCAGATACCCAGGGATGCTAACAGGATGGAACACCGCCGCCTTTGGCTCCCCACCCCACCTCTCTCCGAAAAAATGCACCTCCCATCCTTCTTTTATCAGGGTCTCAGACAATTCAACCGCATAGGACTCGGCCCCGCCCCCAAATCGATCAAAATTTTCTATGGCCAAGGCAATCTTTTTCAACTTCTCTTCCTTCTGCTCATCTTTGCGAAAGAACATTCTTCCGCGTGTTCAATAACGACCGAAGCATTGAGCGAGTCCGCCCTGCGGCAACAGCTCAGGAAAGCGTGGAACGCCAGGCCCACAACACATGCCCCCGGTGCCTGACCACAAAACCCCGCAACTCAAGAAAGGCCGATAGCGCCTGCATATCATGCCTCTCACGCGGGCCTTCATGCACCTCCATTGCTATCCGCTCTATGCGAGAGAAAAATTCAGGCGCGCAGCCATATAAGATATCAAACTCCGCCCCCTCGCAATCGAGTTTCAACAAATCGCAGCGATCGATACCATGGGTTTTAAACAGGGTTGCCAGGGTTACACAGGGCACCGTGAGGCCTTTGTCACCCTCCCCATTGCCCACGATGGTCGCCGCGGTGGTAAAATTATCCTCCAGCACGAAATTCAGAAAAACTTCCCCATCATGGCTGCAAACCGCCATGGGAAGACAAAAGATATCCCGCTGCCCATTGCGCTCTCTATTCCGCGTGAGTTGTTGAAAATTCGCCGGGACAGGCTCGCAGGCGTAGACGGTAGCGCCAGGGAACAACGAAGCAGCAAAAAGCGAGAAAAACCCGGCATTTGCTCCGACATCGACGATTATCGGCCTGGCGGGCAGAGGGGCCTCCATCCCGGCAAGGTATGCATCTTCCAAAAAGACCTCTTTGAATTCATGCATGAGCCGTCGGGGCACCTCGACCTCCACTCCCCCCCGAGTCTGAAAAACTACGGGATCTGCTTTGGTCAGCCCGAATTTCACAGCAAAATGCAACCACCAATTGGCCAAACTTTTCACCAGATTCACATATCGCACCATAACCTCCCGATCCCGGAGAACCCAGCCATTATCGGTAAATACACCGGTAATGGCGGATTATCCAAAGTTACTCCCCCGTTATTTTTTAGCTAGATGAACCGCTATCAATTCCCGAACCTCTTCCAGAGTCAATTCATCAAGACATCTGCTTTTTTCGCTATCGTTACATCCCTTTTGCCAACATGGAACACACGCCAGTTTTTTCTGGACGATGAGATGTTGTTTACCCACCGGCGCCCAGGAAACCGGGGACGACGGGCCGAATATCCCGACCGTCGGAGTTCCCACTGCGGCGGCAATATGCAGGCCGGCGCTGTCTACCCCTATGAACAGCTGGCATTTCTGCAACAGAGCGGCATACATGGCGATGGAGGTCTTGCCGGCAAAGTTGTAGCATCCCGCCCCGCAACGGTTGACAATTTCCGCAGCCCTTTCCTTTTCCCCAGCAGATCCGGTGACAAGCACTGCCGCCCCGTATTCTGACACCAGCCAGCGGATGAGGCCGACATATTTCTCCTTGCCCCACTCCTTATATCCCCACAGGGAAAAGGGCTGCAACGCCACAATCTTTTTATCCTCAGGGATCATCTCCCTTGCAAAGAGCCGCCGGATTTTCTCCTGCTTATCCCCGGCAACGACAAGCTCAGGGGTTCTCTGCCCGGTTGTTATCCCGAATGCTTCGCAGAGACCGAGAAGATAGTCGGCGACATGCAGGTCGATGGAGTAATCCCGCTTCCATAGGCTGGTAAACAGGCGGTTTCGCCACAACTTGCCATCATCGGCATACAAGCCGATTCTCTGGGAGGCCCCGGACAAAAAGGCCATTATGGCGCCGCGGGTTCCGGTACGCAGGTCAATGGCCAGATCACACTGAAGGCTGCGCAGATGGCGAAAAAAATCAGCCTGAAACCGCAGGGTTTCCCAAGGGGGCAAAGAACGCTTTGTGACCGCAATGACCTGATCAAGCCAGGGACAATCCTCCAGCAATTCAGCGGCCTTGTCCCATACCGCTACAGCAAGGCGCGCCTGAGGGTATGTCTCCCGCACGGCCCTGATACAGGGCAGGGTCAAAACGACATCGCCGATATCGCCGAACTGAATAAGCAGGATGCTGCGCGGAGATCCTGTTATCGCCTTATTTCCTGAGATCAGGCTCGTATCCATAAAGGCCTCAGGGGCAACCCCGCAGATGCCAACAAAGCAGTTGCAGGTAAAGCTTCAACCTCCCCCGGATGCCCGCATGCAACCCCAGGGTAAAAATCAGGCCGAGCCCGTTCAACAAAACGTTGATCAACAGACGCACCACAAGAAACAGGCCATGGATAGGCCAACTCCGCCGGAACCACTTGCGGAGATATTGATACCGCGCCCGGTAAAACATGATCCTGGCCCGGACATTATGTCCGGCGCTCTGCCCTTGCAAATGGTAGATCCGGGCCTCGGGAACAAAGCAGGATGCCCAGCCCGCCCTGTGCATGGCCAGCGCCCAGTCCGTCTCTTCCATGAAAAAAAAGTAGCGTTCATCCAGCAGTCCCACCGCCTCCATGGCCGCCTTGCGCACCATCAGGCAGGCGCCGATGCAGGATTCCACCCTGATGGGCGCCAGGTATTCCTGCCTTTTACTGGGAAATCTTCGTGGCCACAGCAGGCGCAGTACGGTTTCATTGCAGAGTAAGCCCAACAAACTCGGGAAATTGGCAATGGAGTTTTGCTTTGAGCCGTCCGCATTGAGCAACTGGCCGCAGGCCATGCCTGCCTCCGCGTGGATTTCCAGGTAGGCAAAAAGTTTGGCAATGGCCCCTTCCGTCAACACCGTGTCGGTATTGAGCAGCAGCGCATACTTCCCCTGCATGCTCCGCAGGGCCTTGTTGTTGGCGGCAGCAAAGCCGAGGTTCTTCTCATTTTGAATGACCGTGACCTGCGGATACTCCGCACGCACCGCGGCAACGCTGCCGTCGCTGGAAGCGTTATCCACCAGGAACACCTCAAAGCGCAAACCCGTGACCGTGGCATACACCGAGGCCAGGCAATCCAGCAACAATTCCCTGGTATTCCAGCTCACGATAACGATGGAGAGATCCATACCCTCAGCTCCCGCCCTGGAGCAAGGCTTGCGCTGCCTGCACCACTTGAGCCACGGTGATCTGCTCCATGCATTCATGCTTCTGCGGACATTGCCTCTTCAGACAGGGGCTGCAGGGTATTTCCGCCCGCAGGATCTTGTGCCCCTCACCAAAAGGCCCGGTTCGCCATGGCGCTGTCGGCCCGAACAGGGCGACCACCGGGGTGCCTGCTGCCGCCGCAAGATGCATGGGACCGGTGTCGGTGGTAATGAGTACGGCCGCCCTTTCATAGAGCGCGGCCAAATCTTTCAGGGTTGTCCTGCCTGCCAGGCTCGCACCCCTGCCGGTCATAGCTGCACGAATCTCCTCGATACCCGACACATCCTGCGGGCCACCGCTGAAAACCACCGCCAGGCCCCTGTCAAGCAACTGGTCCGCAACCCGGGCAAACCGCTCGTTGCGCCAGTGCTTGGTTTCCCAGGTGGTCATGGGGTTGATCGCCACCAAAGGCCTGACAGGATCGACCCCTTCGCCCGCAAGCAGTTCCCCGATCTTTTCCCGCTGCGCCTCGCCCAGCGGCAGAGCAAAGACAACCTCTTCGCACTCAATGCCGATGGCCTTGAGCAACAGCAGTTCCCGGATGACCGCATGCTGGTCCATGTTCACCGGCGGAATGGGCTCGTTGAGGAAAATATAGCTGCCTTCGGCATGCTCCATCCCCTTGCCGAAGCCGACCTTTCTTTTGGCCCGGGCCAGCCCGACAAAGAGCCCGCTTTTCAGCAGCCCCTGAAAATCAAGAAGCAGGTCATATTCGCTGGCCCGCACTCTTTTGACAAAGTCGGCGAACCCCCGCCAGGCTGCGAGTACCCGGCCCTGCTGCAAATCCCGAATCCAGGCCTTGCGCCGGGAGACCAGTACGCTATCGAGGGCCTTGTGGCCAATGAGCAGATCGGCTGCCGCCTCCTCCACCAGCCAGTCGATCCGGGCCTCCGGGTATTTGCGGCGCAGGGCATTCAAGGCGGGCAGGGTATGAATGACGTCGCCGATGGCGCTGGTCTTGACGATGAGAATCTTCACAAAAACCCGGCTCAGGACGGCATGTCTTTTTCTTTTTGCCTTTGCAGCTCGCGCAGCTTGGCATACTTGAAAAATACGTTCATAAAATCGGAAACAGCCATGATAAAGCCTTCACCCCGGTCAAGGAAACCGCCCCGGAGGAGATAGCCGTACAGAAAAGCCCAGGCCGCCCGCAGCAGCGCCTTGGTTACCGAAGCGGTTTCCCCCTGGGCAAAGAGCTCATCGGCTCCGGCGGTGGAATAGTGGTTCACCTTGCTGATGGTTTGCGCCAGATCCTTATTGGCGTAATGGATCAAGGGCTGACGCAAAGCCCCAACCTGACCACGCACCTCCAGGGATTCATGCACCGCCCGCTCGGACATCCTGGCGCAATCCCTGCGAAACAACCGGACAACCCGGTCCGGCCACCAACCGGCATGCCTGAGCCAGCGGCCGCAAAAGTAATTCTTGCGGGGAAAGCTGTAGGCGACATGCGAACCAGTGACCAACACCTCCCTGATCTCCGCCTGGGTCGCTGAATCGACCCGCTCATCGGCATCCAGCACCAGCACCCAGTCGTGGCGGCAGCGGTCAATGGCCAGCTGCTTCTGGCGGCCGAACCCCTGCCAGGACTCCTCATAGACCGCAGCCCCGAACTGCCGGGCAATTTCCCGGGTCCTGTCCGTACTCCCCGAATCCACCACCACCACCTCGTCGGCAAAAGCAACGCTGGCCAGACACTCGGGCAGGCGGTCCTCCTCGTTTTTGGTGATGATGGCCACGGAGAGTGGCAGTTTATCCTTAGGCATACTGCTTTTCCAGCCAATCCCGGTAGCTGCCGTTCATCACCGCCCGCCACCACGGTTCATTGACCAGGTACCAATCAATGGTCTTCCTGATCCCGGTTTCAAATGATTCCAGAGGATCGTAGCCCAGCTCGTTCCGGCTTTTCGCGGCATCGATGGCATAGCGCCGATCATGGCCCGGCCGATCTTTGACAAAGGTAATCAGGGATTCCGCCGAGTGCCCCAGGCAGACAGGAGAGCGCGGAAAATGCTGCCGCAAGGGCTCGGAGGCGGCAAGCCGTTCGTCCACCAGGGAGCAGACCAGCCGGACGATCTCGATATTGCGCCACTCGTTGTTGCCCCCGATATTGTATACCTCCCCGACCATGCCCTGGCGCAGCACCAGATCGATGCCCCGGCAATGATCCTCAACATGGAGCCAGTCGCGGATGTTCAGGCCGTCGCCGTAAACAGGCAGCGGTTTCGCTTCCAGAATATTGAGGATAATGAGCGGGATCAGCTTTTCCGGAAACTGGTAGGGGCCATAGTTGTTCGAGCAGTTGCTGGTGGTGACCTCCAGCCCGTAGGTGTGGTGATAGGCCCGTACCAGATGGTCGGAAGCCGCCTTGCTCGCCGAATAGGGCGAGTTGGGGGCATAGGGCGAAGATTCCGTAAAAGGCGGCTCCTCCAGGGTGAGAGAGCCATAGACCTCATCGGTGGAAACGTGGTGGAACCGGTGCGGTCGCCCGCCCCCGTCTAACCAGACCTTTTTCGCCGCCTTGAGCAGGCTGTGGGTGCCGACCACGTTGGTGGTCACGAAGGGGTCCGGGCCGTGGATGGAGCGGTCCACATGGGACTCGGCGGCAAAGTTGACCACGGTGTCAAGCCCTTCTTCGATCAACAGGGCTTCGACCAGATCCTGATCCCCGATGTCGCCATGAACAAAACGAAAGTTATCCTGGTTAAGACACCCGGAAAGACTGGCCATGTTGCCGGCGTAGGTCAGGGCATCGAGCACCACCACCCGGTCCTGCGGGTACTGGGACAGCCAATAGTGGACAAAATTGGCTCCGATAAAACCGGCTCCGCCGGTAACCAACATCTTGCACCCAGGGGGTATAAGTTTCGTTTGAGCAGACGAGCTGCTCAACTCAGCTTTATGCACCACTGTTCTCCTTGTTATACCCAAAGGGCATAAGTTTCGTTAGAGCAGGCGAGCTGCTCAACTCAGCTTTATAGTCAATCAGCATCAAGCGCAGCGCCTTGCGCCAGTGAACCGGCTTTATACCCAGAGTGGCCCAGGTCGCGGTCTTGTCCAGCACACTGTAGGGAGGTCGCCTGGCCGGGGTAGGGTAGTCCGCGGTGCTGAGCGGATGAATCGGAATTTCCCGCTCCAGCAACCTCAGATCCACAGCCTCTTCCTGGATGGCCACCGCAAAATCATACCAACTGGCCACCCCGGCATCGGTCCAGTGCAGAATGCCATTTGGCTGCAGGACGGCCATTTGCCAAAGCGCCTCGGCCAGGCCGTGTGCCCAGGTTGGGGTGCCGACCTGATCCGTCACGACTCCCAGAGAGTCCCTCTCACCCATGAGCCGCAGCATGGTGACGACAAAATTGTTGCCGAAAACGGAATAAAGCCAGGCAGTACGGACAACGGCCACCCCCTCGGGATAGGCCGCCAGCGCCAGCTGCTCGCCGGCCAGCTTGCTGGCCCCGTAAATCCCCAGGGGGTTTGTCCGGTCCGTGGGCAGATAGGGGCGGGATTGCGCTCCGTCAAAAACAAAATCCGTGGATACCTGCAGGTAATATGCCCCCACCATGCGGGCCGCCTGGGCTAGGTTTGCCGCACCCTGACCGTTAACCGCAAAGGCTGCCTCCGGCTCGTTTTCCGCCCGGTCCACCGCAGTATAGGCGGCGGCATTGATCACCACCTGGGGCCGGAATCCGCGCACCCTGGCCGCCACCGCTTCTGCCTCCCGGAGATCAAGCTCTTGCGAGCCCAAAGACAGCAACTCAATATCGGCAGGCTTACAGCGTTGCAGTTCGCGGCCCAGCTGGCCGCTACCGCCGGCAAGCAGCACCCTCATGGGTACAACTCCGCCGCGGCCAGCGAGATCCCGGCCAGATCCTTGGCCGACAACAGCGGCGCCAGAGCCAGCAACGGCCAGGCAATACCCAGCTCAGGATCATCCCAACGGATGCAGCGCTCATGCTCCGGAGCATACAGCTCCGTGCACTTGTAGACAAACTCCGCCTCAGGACTCAGCACATAAAAACCATGCCCGAACCCCGGCGGCACCCAGAGCATCTTCTTGTTTTCCGCCGAAAGGATATCGCCGATCCATCTGCCAAAGGTGGGTGAGCTTTTCCTCAGGTCAACGGCCACGTCAAACACCTCGCCGCTGATTACCCGCACCAGCTTGCCCTGGGGCTTTTCGATCTGATAATGGATCCCGCGCAGGGTTCCCTGCACCGATTTGCTGTGGTTGTCCTGGACAAAACCGAGATCGAGGCCGGCTGAGACAAACTTTGCCGCGTGCCAGGTTTCCATAAAAAACCCGCGACTATCTCCAAAAACCTGGGGCTCGATGAGCAATACCTCGGGAATCTCAGTGGGCAGAAACCTCATCGTCCCTGCTCCTCCTCAAGAATATGCAGCAGATACTGACCATAGCCGTTTTTCTTCAGAGGCCCGGCCAACCGTGCCAGTTGCGCGCCATCGATATACCCCATCCGAAAGGCGATCTCCTCAAGGCAGGCGATCTTCAAGCCCTGCCGGTCTTCCACGACCTTGATGAAGTTGGCCGCATCCAGCAGGGAATTATGGGTGCCGGTGTCAAGCCATGCCGTGCCGCGTCCCAAAAGTTCGACCTGCAGCTGCCCCTTGGCCAGATAGACCCGGTTGACATCGGTTATCTCCAGCTCCCCGCGGGCGGAAGGCTTGAGATTTTTGGCAATCTCCACCACCTGGCTGTCATAGAAATAAAGACCGGTCACGGCGTAACGGGATTTCGGCTTGGCCGGTTTTTCCTCGATATCCAGCACGGTCCGGTCCGGGGCAAAAGAGATCACCCCATAACGCTCGGGATCACGCACATAGTAGCCGAAAACCATCCCGCCTTGAGGGTCGGCCCCTTTATCCTGAAGGGTCTTGGCCAGGCCATGTCCGTAGAAGATGTTATCCCCGAGGATAAGACAGACCGGCGCATTATCGATAAATTTTTCCCCAATCACAAACGCCTGGGCAATCCCCTCCGGCCTGGGCTGCACCGCGTACTCCAGCCTGAGACCCCACTGGCTGCCGTCGCCAAGCAGCTCCATGAACTGCCCTTGATCCTCCGGGGTAGTGATGAGGAGAACCTCCCGAATTCCTGCCAGCATAAGGGTGGCCAGGGGGTAATAGATCATGGGCTTGTCATAAACAGGCAGCAGCTGCTTACTCACGGAACGGGTCAGCGGGTAGAGCCGCGTGCCGGAGCCGCCAGCCAGAATTATTCCTTTCATGTTCGCTCTTCTCCCCAACAAAGACCGCCCGACGCCGGGCCAATTTCCGCTCCTGCGGAAAGGCTTGCTTTTCTCGGCGGTCCATTTTATCTTCAGTGTACAATCCGGCCGGCATGATTCGGCCACTTGAAAAGGTCTGTTATCCTAACGCATTTTGCCATAAATAGAAAGTTATTAGATAGTGCCGAATCCCGTGTTGCCTGCCGCGTCGAACAGCCCATCTGCCGCCAATTACCATCAATCGGAGCTACCCCATGATCAGCCAGGAACTGCTTGATATTCTTGCCTGCCCCAAATGCAAAGGAAATCTGACGCTCACCGAGAAAAATGACGGTCTAGTCTGCGAGAACTGTCGGCTGCTCTACGAGATTCGGGAAGACATCCCCATCATGCTTATCGACGAGGCCAGGGAATTAACAGAAAGTGCTGAGTGCTGAGTGCTGAGTGCTGAGAAAAAATCCATCCATCGGCACTCAGCACTCGAAACTCATAACTCGGTTTTCAACCCCATGAACTACGAACACATAACCTCGCGTTGCTTCATCAATTTCCCGTTTCGTCGGCTCCAGCAGGAGCTGGATTTTGTACTCTCCCACCGGATCCAGCCGGAAATCGGCCTGGAAGGCGATACGCTTTACACCGCAACCGGTGCCGAATATCGGGAGATCGCCGAGGCACTGGCCAAAGCCGGGCTGGGTTGCACCCTGCACGCCCCTTTTTTCGACCTCGCACCGGGGGGGCTTGACGAAAAGATCCTCGTTGCCAGCCGCGCCAAGCTGGGCAAGGCCTTTGATCTGATCGAGCTATTCCGCCCCGCCTCTGTGGTCTGCCACCTGAACTACGAAGAAAACAAGCACGGCTACAAGGAATCCGCCTGGTTCAGCACCTCCCTGGCAACCTGGCAGGAGCTGCTGGCTAAAGCCGCCGCGCACCAAGTACCGTTGATGCTGGAAAACACTTACGAAACAGGACCTGGGCAGCATAAAAATATGTTCACCGCCCTCAATTCGTCCCTGGCCAGATTTTGCCTCGATACAGGCCATGTCTCGGCTTTTGCCAAAAACAGCTGGCAGGATTGGCTGCCCGCACTCGCCCCTTGGCTCGGCCAGCTCCACCTGCACGACAACCACGGCGATCGGGACGAGCACCTGGCCCCAGGAAAGGGGAGCTTTGATTTTTCCGGCCTGTTCCATTATCTCAAGGAGCAGCGCTTACAGCCCCTGATCACCCTGGAGCCCCACACCGAGGATGATCTGTTGGCAAGCCTAGCCGCCCTGGACCGGATGCATTTTTTTGAAGCCGAATAACCACTAAAAGTCTTTTAACGCAACGGCGCAGAGACGCTAAGTATTTCTCTTTTACTCTCACCGCAATCTTTGCGCCTCTGCGCCTTTGCGTTATTTTTTTTTCAAACTAATCTGGAACTGCCCATGTCGGAAATCCCGCCAGCCAATTTCGTCCACCTCCATGTCCACACCCAGTACAGCCTGCTTGACGGGGCCATCCGGGTCGGCGACCTCCTGGCCAAGTGCAAGGAATACGGAATGGACTCCGTGGCCATTACCGACCACGGTTCCATGTACGGGGCACTGGAATTCTATGTCCAGGCGAAAAAAGCCGGGATCAAGCCGATCATCGGCTGCGAGTTCTATGTCTCCCCCAGCCACCGCTTCGATAAATCCGCCAAAAGCGCGGGCAAGGCCGCCTTCCATCTCGTCCTCCTGGCCATGAACAACACCGGCTACCAAAACCTGCTCAAGCTGGCCAGCCTGGCCCAGATGGAAGGGTTCCACTACAAGCCGCGCATCGACCTGGAGATTCTCGCCGCCCATGCCGAGGGGCTTATCGCCCTCACCGCCTGCCTGCATGGCGGCATCCCCATGCGCATCACCGCCGGCGACATGGATGGCGCCCGCAAAGAAGCCCGCAGTCTTATGACCCTGTTCGGCGACCGGTTGTATCTGGAGATGCAGGAAAACAATATCCCGGAGCAGGCTGTGGTCAACAAGGGGCTCAAGCAACTTTCTCAGGAGCTGGGCATCCCGCTCATCGCCACCAACGACTGCCATTATCTCAACCGGGAAGAGGCTCAAGCCCACGAAGTGCTGCTATGTATCCAGACCGGCAAAACCATGCACGATGCCAACCGCTTTCGCTTCTCCACCGACGAGCTCTACTTTAAGTCGCCGTCTGAGATGAAAAAAGCCTTTGCCCATTCGCCGGAGGCCATCTCTGAGACGGTCCGTTTGGCGGAGCGCTGCAATGTCGAGCTGACCTTCGGCGAGTCCCATTTCCCCATCTTTCCGGTGCCCGAGGGGGAGACCCTTGATTCCCTGTTTGAAAAAGCCGCTTTGGCCGGACTGGAAGAGCGGCTCGCCGACCTGCGGGAGACCGGCGAGCTGACCACGGAGCTGGAAAAGACCTATCGCGACCGGCTGTGCCACGAGATCGAGGTCATCATCAAAATGGGCTTTCCCGGCTATTTCCTCATTGTGGCCGACTTCATCAACTGGGCCAAGGATCACGAGATTCCGGTGGGCCCCGGCCGCGGCTCCGGCGCGGGCAGCCTTGCCGCCTATTCCCTGCGGATCACCGACATCGACCCCCTGCCCTACGGCCTGATCTTCGAGCGTTTTCTCAACATCGAGCGCAAGTCCATGCCCGACTTCGACGTGGATTTTTGCCAGGAGCGCCGCGGCGAGGTCATCGAGTATGTGCAGCAACGCTATGGTGGCGACGCGCATGTCGCCCAGATCGTCACCTACGGCTCCATGAAGGCCCGGGCCGTGATTCGCGACGTGGGCCGGGCTCTGGGTATGGCTTACGGCGACGTGGACCGCATTGCCAAGCTCATCCCGGAAGAGCTGAAAATCACGATCAAAAAGGCCATCGAAGCCGAGCCCCGCCTTCTGGAACTGATGAAACGCGACCCGCAGGTGGAGGAACTCCTGCGCATCGCCCAGACCCTGGAGGGCCTCAACCGCCATACCTCAACCCACGCCGCCGGCGTAGTTATCTCGCCGAACCCCATGGTCGAATACCTGCCGGTCTGCAGGGGCCCCAAGGGCGAGGTCCTGACCCAGTACGACATGACCCACACCGAGATGACCGGGCTGATCAAATTCGACTTTCTGGGCCTCAAAACCCTTACCGTCATCGACCGGGCTCTCAAGCTGATCGCGGCGGACATCGGCCACCGGCCCGACATCAACCGCATCCCCCTGGACGACACCAAAACCTACGACTTGTTGATCAAGGGCGATGCGCTGGGGATTTTTCAGCTGGAAAGCTCCGGGATGCGCGGATTGCTGATGAGGATGAAGCCCGAGGTCTTTTCCGACCTCATCGCCCTGGTGGCCCTCTACCGGCCCGGCCCGCTGGACTCCGGCATGGTCGAGCAGTTCGTGGACACCAAGCACGGCCGGATGCAGGCCATCTACCCGCTCCCGCAGCTGGAGCCGATCCTTAAGGAAACCTACGGGGTTATCGTCTACCAGGAACAGGTGATGAAAATCGCCAATGTCCTGGCCGGCTACTCCCTGGGCGATGCCGACAACCTGCGCCGGGCCATGGGCAAGAAAAAAGCCGAGGTTATGGACGCGGAAAAAGAAAAATTCATGGCCGGAGCCAGGAAGAATAATATTTCCCCTGACAAAGCCGAATTCGTCTTCGACCTGATGGCCAAATTTGCGGGCTACGGCTTCAACAAAAGCCACAGCGCAGCCTACGCCCTGATCGCCTACCAGACCGCCTGGCTCAAGGCCCATTATCCGGCCCAGTTCATGGCCGCCCTGCTCTCCTGCGACGTGGGCAACACCGACAAGGTGGTGCGCTACATCATCGAATGCCGCGACCATGAAATTGAGGTATTGCCCCCGGACATCAACGAATCGGACAAGGACTTCGCCGTGGTCAACGACCGCATCCGCTTCGGTCTGGCCGCAGTCAAGAACGTGGGCGGTGCGGCTCTGGACTCCATCATGGAGGTGCGGGCAAGCGACGGCCCCTATGGCGGGCTGGAGGATTTCTGCGACCGGGTCGATTCCCGCAAGGTTAACCGGCGGGTCATCGAAAGCCTGATCAAGGCCGGGGCCTTCGACTCTTTGGGCGCCAAGCGCTCCCAACTCTTCGCCATTCTGGATATGGCCCTGGAACAGGCGCAGTCTGCGCAGCGGGATCGCTTGAGCGGCCAGATCTCCCTGTTTGCGGCCATGCCCCAGACGCAGAGCAGCAAGGCCAGCACCATCGACCTGCCCGACATCCCTGAATGGACCGAAAAAGAGCGGCTCGCCTTTGAAAAAGAGACGGTGGGCTTCTACCTCACCGGCCATCCCCTGGACAACTTCCACCAGGAAATCATGGCCGTGGCCGACACCGACCTTACCGGCCTTGACGAATGGGGAGACAACCAGCCTGTGCGGGTGGGGGGCCTGATTCGGGAATACAAGGACCACCGCAGCAAAAAAGGCGACCGCATGGCCTTCATCATTCTCGAAGACCGGGCCGGAGCCGTGGAGGTGGTCGTCTTCCCGGAACCCTTTGCCAAAAGCGGACATCTCCTGACCAGCGATGAACCGCTCATCATTCTGGGCACGGTAAAACGTGAAGAACAGGGGGCCAAGATCATCGCTGAATCAGTGGACAGCCTTAGCGAGGCGCGGAGCAAATACACCAACGGCGCCCGCATCCTGCTCAAATCAGAGCAGGTGAGCCGGCATAAGCTGGAAAGCCTTAGAACCAAGGTGCGCGAGTTCCACGGCACCTGCCCGGTTTCCCTGACCCTCCAATTTACCGGTCGGGGCGAGGTGGATATCGAGCCACCCAACGATTTCACCGTACGGCCCTGCAAGGAATTCGATGCGGCGGTGGCAGATCTGCTGGGCTACCCGGCGGTGAGATACCTAAAAACCAAGGCGGAGATCCAGCCCCGCAACGGGGGAAAAGGCGGGCGCTGGCGGCAGAACGATCAGGGTTGAGCGAAGTGCCCCCCGAACTGCTGGAAGGGGCAGCAATTACAATGTACTCCTTCTTCAAGGCCGGTGACTCATGCCCTTCCTGACTGCCCAACTCAGCCGGCTTATCCTGCTCAATTATGAGGTCAACCCTTCCCTTCTGGCCCCCCGTCTGCCGACCTACACCGAACTTGATTTTTATGATCACAGGGCCTTTGTCAGCCTAATAGGCCTGCATTTCAGCAAGCCACGCATCTATGGTCTGCCGCTGCCCTTCTACCGGGAATACGCCCAGGTGAACCTGCGTTTCTATGTGCGTCGCCGAATCGAGCGTGGCAACTGGCGGCGAGGCGTGGTATTCATCGGACAGATCGTCCCGCACCTACCCGTTGCCTGGGCGGCCCGGAGTCTCTTCCACGAAAACGCAGTCGCCCGGAACATGGACGAGGCAAACCTGAGCCAGAGCCGGAATGCGATGACAACCGAATACGGCTGGCGCTCCGGAGGGCAGCGCTATTTCATCCGGGCGGTCTACCCCGACCACCCGGTTTTACCGGAGCCCGGCACGGTAGAGGAATTCTTGCTGGAGCGATACTGGGGCTATACCCGGCAGCAGGATGGCGGCTGTCTCGAATACCGCTTCAGCCACCCCCCCTGGCGGATCTGCAAGGCGGTGGAGGCAGAGACCTCGCCAGGGCTGGGAGATTTTTACGGCCCGCCCTTTGCCGGGCTTTTCGGCAAACAGCCGAATTCCGCCTTTGCCGCCAACGGCTCAGAGGTTGTCCTGTCCCGGGGCCATCCCTGTTAGCCTGCCTAAAATCTCCTGGGGCCAGAGAGTATCGCCCCAGACAATTGAGCAAACCGCCTCCATTCGGCTCACCCTTCCGAACCGGCAGGCATGATCTCCATATCGAACCTTGAGGAACAACGATCAATGAGTATAGAAAAAATCTTACAGGCCCGCAGCGAATCCAAATGTGAATTGTGCGGCGCCACCGAGAACCTGACTGCGTATGAAGTTCCCCCGAAGGCAAGCGGCAGCGCCGATGCGTGCGTGCTGCTCTGTGCCACTTGTTGCTCACAGATTGAAGAACCGGAAAAGGTCGAGATCAATCACTGGCGCTGCCTGAACGAAAGCATGTGGAGCCAGGTGCCGGCGGTGCAGGTGATGGCCTGGCGGATGCTCAAGCGGTTAAGCGCTGAAGGCTGGGCCCGGGATCTACTCGATATGCTCTACTTGGATGAAGCCACCCAGACCTGGGCTCAGGCAACGGGCGAAGGGCAAAGCCAGGAAGAGGCAGTCCGGCATCTTGACAGCAACGGCACCCTGCTTGCGACAGGCGACACGGTAACGCTGATCAAGGATCTGGAGGTAAAAGGAGCCAACTTTACGGCCAAACGAGGCACCGTCGTGCGCGGCATCGCGCTGGTTGCTGATAACCCGGGGCAGATCGAGGCCCGGGTAAACGGCCAAAGGATTGTGATTCTGACGCAGTTTGTCAAGAAGGCGGGCTGAGCGGATTTATGACCAGCGGAATAAGTGCGTTGTCTTCCCCTGTCATTGAACCATTTTCCTGAGTTGACAAACCGTCAAGAATACGAGATGCTCCTTGAAACTATTCGGGGAACATCCTCTTCACTTAAAGCATCCCTGTGGCAGCGAGACCTTTTACGAAAAAGCAACCCGCTTGACCGGCAGAACCTTACACCAATGGAAGCAAGATCGGAATTCCGATCATCCTCATCCATCATTAAAAGGAGATGCTTTATGATTAACAAAAAGTCTAGTGATTGGAGCAGACGTGAGTTTCTGAGAAAGCTCGCGCTGACAGGGGCGGCTGCTATTGTCGGCTGGCAGCCGGAGCTTGGAACAGCTGCCGTGGAACCGCCGCCCGAGACGACGAGGTTGCGTATCCAGAAAGCAAAGCCTGCCTGCTGGGCGCCCCTGTACGTGGCCGAGCCGTTGCTGCGCGAGGAAGGATTCACCGATATTCAATATGTGTTTGGTTTCGGGCCGGATGTCGCCAGAATGACGAAGGAAGGCGCGTTTGACCTGAGCCCCGGCTTTACTGCTGCGTCCATTTACAATATGGAACACAAGCAGCCTCCACTTAAATACTTGTCCGGGCTCCATGTAGGTTGTTATGCCCTCGTCGGCAGCGATCGGGTCCGGTCGGTCCGCGACCTCAAAGGGAAGACCGTCTGGGCGGGGGCTGTCCAAAACGACGGTCCGCACATCTTTTTCTCCACAATCGTGTCTTATGTGGGCATGGACCCGCGTACGGACGTCAATTATGCCTGGGTGAGCAAAGATGAGGCGATTCGTCTGTTCCACGACGGCAAGATCGACGCCCTCATGTCCTTTCCGCCCGGCGCGCATGATCTGGCGCACAAGGGCATCGGTCATCTTCTGGTCGACACCAACGTTGACAAACCATGGTCCCAATATTTCTGCTGCATGGTGTCCGGGCACAGCGACTTCATTAAGAAAAACCCCATAGCTACCAGGCGGGCCCTTCGCGCCATTCTCAAGGCAACGGATATCGTGTCCCGCGATCCCGAGCTTGCGACGCGAACTCTTGTCGCGAACAAGGTCATCAAGGAATCCGAATACCTGCAAACTCTCCAGGAACTTAAGCACATACCCTACGGCATGTGGCGGGAGTACAATCCCGAGGACACGCTCCGTTTTTACGCGCTGCGCATGAGGGACATTGGCATGATAAAGTCCCCCCCCCAGCAGTTTATCGACCAGCATACCGACTGGCGATTCATGAAGGATCTAAAAAAAGAATTCGGTATAGCAGCATGGTAGCCAGGCATGCCATGACTGCCATTATTGTGTGCGTGGTGTGGACATGAAGACTTGGCTGCCCAGGCTTGTGGCGAGGGCGCCTTTCACGGTCCATACCAAGCTTATCGGAGCCTTCTTTGCCATCGTAGCGCTGCTTATCATCTTCGGTGTCGTTGTCATCCAGGTGCTGATCGGCATTAACCACCGTTCCGAGGACCTGAGTAAACTCCGACGCAAAGTTGCTGCATTCCGGCAGCTGCAACATGATACAACAGCACAGCTCTATGGTGTTACCACAGCTCTTTTGTCACCGGAGGAACGGATGCTTGAGAGCGCCCTCCGTCAGCTGCACCAGTTCAGGTACGACCTTGAGCGCCTTCAATTTGTAACAAAGGATGAGGCGGAGCTTTTCAGCAGGATTAGAGGTCAGCATGAACAACTGATCCAGGTTATAACAAAGATGGTAGAGCTTACACGGGCTCTTGAAATAGCCAAAGCAAACCAGGTTAGGAACACCCAGATAGTACCGCTGGCAGACAGTCTTGAGCGACTCACAAACGAGATGGTGAACAGGGCTGAGGCTGACATCGAGACAAAAGACGAGGAGAGCAAGCTGGCATACATGACGTCCCGATGGGTTGTCATAGAATTTGCTGTCGGGAGCATCGGACTTGCAATACTGCTCGGTTATGTAGTCTCTTCATCGCTGATGGGGCCTGTCATGCTTATGGATGAACGGTTAAGGCAAATCGCATCAGGAGATTTCTCAAGGCAGGTTGATGTGCCGAACAGGGACGAACTCGGAACCCTTGCCAACAACCTGAACAGTATGAATAATGAGTTAAGGTGTCTCTATCAACAGCTCAAGGCTGCGAGCCGCCACAAGTCCGAGTTTCTTGCCAATGCGAGCCACGAGCTACGCACGCCCCTAAACGCCATCATCGGGTTTTCAGGGATACTGAAAAAACGCATGTTTGGTGATCTAAATGAGAAGCAGGCCGAATATGTCGACGATATTTACACCTCGGGGAACCATCTTTTGTCTCTGATCAATGATCTTCTGGACCTCGCCAAAGTTGAGTCTGGACGCATCGAACTTGACGTGAAACAGTTTGACCTCCCGTCTGCTCTGGAGAATTCCATTACGCTGTTAAAAGAGCGCGCCAATCGCCATGGGATTATGATTGACCTTGCTATTGACGAGCGGCTAAGTTCCTTTATGGGTGATGAACGCAAGCTCAAACAGATCATGCTTAATCTGCTCTCTAATGCGGTAAAATTTACTCCGGATGGCGGCCGGATCGGGGTGAAGGCAGACCCTGCTGACGGCGGAGTGCAGATATCCGTAAATGACACCGGCGTAGGCATCACGCCTGAGGACCAGCAGGTTATCTTCGAGGAGTTCCGCCAGGTGGGCGATGATTCGCACAAACGTGAAGGCACTGGGCTCGGCCTTACGCTGACAAAGAGACTCGTTGAGCTGCACGGGGGCAAGATACAGGTGGAGAGTGAGGCCGGAAAGGGTTCGACCTTTACCTTTACCCTGTCGGAGGGCTCATTATGTCAGGCAAGCTGATCCTCGTTATAGAGGACAATGAGAAGAACATGAAGCTGGTACGGGACCTGCTTCAGTATGAGGGCTACGAGGTCCTTGAGACGGAGACTGCCGAAGAAGGTCTCCGGTTGGTTGAAGAACATATTCCCACCCTCATTCTGATGGACATCGGACTTCCGGGGATGAATGGGTTCGAGGCGCTTAAGTGTCTCAGGGCTTCTTCGGCCACGGCAGGCATCCCGGTGATAGCGGTTACCGCTTCGGTCATGACCCAGGACCATCAAAAGATCATGGACGCAGGTTTTGACGGCTATCAAAGGAAGCCCATTGACATAGATGAGTTTCTTGAAGCTGTGCGTGTGACCATTGAGCGCTCCTTCGGCGAAAGGAGTACGGAATGAATAATCCCGCAAGAATCCTCGTGGTTGATGATACCCCTGCAAACGTAAAGCTGCTTTCCGGTTTACTTACATACAATGGCTACGAGGTTGTGACAGCGGCGTCAGGGGCTGAGGCATTGGAAAAAGTGGAGACTGAGCAGCCCGACCTCGTCTTGCTCGATATCATGATGCCGGGGATGAATGGATATGAGGTCTGCCGCACCATTCGGAAAAACCCTGCCACTGAAATCCTGCCGATAGTGATGGTGACATCTCTTGACCCGGCCGAGGAACGTATCAACGGACTGCAAGCGGGCGCAGACGATTTCTTAGCCAAGCCTGTTGACGAGCAGGAATTGCTGGTCCGTGTGAGATCGCTACTCAGAATCAAAGAACTTTATGATACTGTCCAGGCCCAGTCAGCCCAAATTACTGAGTGTAATAAGACCCTGGAGCAGCGCGTGCATGATCAGGTGGAACAGCTTGAGCGCTTGGGACGGATGAAACGTTTTTTCTCACCTCAGCTGGCTGAGCTCATCATCACCGGTGGCGCAGATGATCCCCTGAAAGCCCATCGAAGAGAGGTGACGGTTGTCTTTCTGGATCTGCGCGGGTTTACCGCTTTCACCGAAGTGTCCGAGCCTGAAGAAGTGATGTCCGTGCTGAACGAATACCATGTCGAGATGTCCAAACTCATTCTTAAATATGAGGGCACTCTGGAGCACTTCGCCGGAGACGGGATGATGATCATATTCAATGATCCGGTGCCTATGCCAAATCCGACTGAGCGTGCTGTCCGAATGGCTTCAGCCATGCGCGATCGTATAGTAGAAGTGAAAGATAAATGGCAGAAAAGCGGTCATAGTCTTGACTGCGGATTTGGAATCTCCCATGGCTATGCTACTATCGGGGCAATCGGTTTTGAAGGCCGTAAGGATTACTGCGTCATCGGATCTGTAGCGAATATGTCAGCCCGTCTCTGCGCCGAGGCCAAAGGGGGACAGGTCCTTATCAATCAAAAAACACTGAGTAAAGTCGAAGAGATCGTCGAAACAGAATCCCTTGATCAATTATCCCTTAAAGGGTTTTCCAAGCCAGTTGCCGTGTTTAATATTGTCAAAGTCAAGGATCAGGAACAATCATCATCTTTTTAAAGCGCTTCACGACGAGTATTAGCGCTTAGAAGGGCCAATCGGGGACCGGCAAACGGCCAACGGATTGTGATTTTTGACGCAGTTTGTGAAGAAGGCAAGGTAAATTGGATATACGACCAGCGGGATAAGTGCTTTGTCTTTTCCATGTCTCCGCCCCCCTTTTTTCTGGATTGACTATCAGCATGGGAGTATGGGATTCCCCCTGAAACTGTTTGGAGACAGCACGAAGCTTAAAATATCAACCAGGGTTACCCGACAGGCTCTTCGCCGAACCGAACCGAGAAATGATGATCTGGTTCGGGATGGCGGAAACAATTACCCAAAAGGAGGTGCGGCGATGAAAGAGGGTCGGTATGCCGAGGATATCGTTTTCAACATTTTGAAGATCAGCGAAGAGATCAGCCAACTCCACGACATCGACGCCATTCTGGACAAAATCCTCTTCGAGGCCCGCCAGCTTGCCCGCGCCGATGCCGGGTCCATTTTTCTCACCGAGGGAGACAGCCTCAAATTCAGCTATGTCCATAACGATACTCTGTTTCCAGACAATGAAAACAATGAGTCATTGTATGCCGATTTTGTTCTGCCGATCGACGACAAGTCGATCGTCGGCTATTCGGCCCTCACCGGGCAGACACTGCTGATCGATGACGCCTATGCGATCAGCGACGGGGTGCCCTATTCGTTCAATAAAAACTTTGACCGTAAGTCGAACTACCGAACGCGCTCGATTCTCACCATCCCCTTAAAATCTTTCGAGTCGCGGCTGGTCGGGGTAATGCAGCTGATCAACGCCAAAAGCGATCAGGGCGAGAATATCCCGTTCTCACGGGAAAGTCGGCTCTATGTCCCCTTGTTTGCCAGCAGTGCGGCAGTGGCCATCGAGCGCGGGCTGATGACCCGGGAGCTGGTTTTGCGGATGATGATGATGGCGGAACTCCGCGATCCCACTGAAACCGGCGCCCATGTTCAACGGGTGGGCGCCTACTCGGCCGAGATCTATCATCGTTGGGCAGTGCGGCGCGGCCTCGACAAAAAGGAGATCAAGCGCAACAAGGACCTGATCCGGCTGGCCTCGATGCTGCATGATGTCGGCAAGGTCGGCATCTCCGATATTATCTTGAAAAAACCTGGCAAGCTGACGGAAGAGGAGTTCGACAATATGCGCTGCCATACGGTATTTGGCGCCCAGCTCTTTGTCAACACCAACTCGGAACTCGATCGGGTCAGCCGGGACATCGCCTTGAATCATCACGAAAAATGGACCGGGGGAGGCTACCCCGGTAAAATCGACAACCTGCTGGCCTGCACCAACACTGCCGGCCTGGAGACGAAACGGGGCGAGGAGATTCCGCTTGCGGCCCGCATCACCTCCCTTGCCGATGTCTTCGACGCCCTCTCCTCCCGCCGCGCCTACAAGGAACCCTGGACCGACGACAAGATCTTCGCGATCATTCAGGATGAGGCAGGGAAGCAGTTTGACCCCGAGGTGGTCGAGGCCTTTATGGAAATCATGCCGGTGATCAAGGCGATCAGGTCCAAATTCACCAACTGAAGTTGTGGGGGACAGGGGGCGTTGCTTGCTATCTTGCTATTACGAAGATTGAAAGTCGTTTCAGCTGATTAGCAAAACGTCCCGCCCCTTTTCCCCCACTTCGCACTTCTGCTCGTACCCCCATTTCTGCTTCAATCAGGGTGGCGAGATCCCTGGCCGCAAACTGTCAATACTCAATGGGCGTCCGGGCTTGGAATCGGATCATCCTCGGGCTTTTTGCTCTTGACCGGTGGCTTCCTCGTTGCAGCAGGTGGCCTTTCAGGACGAGCCAGGAGGTTACGGGCGCCTCAGTTGTATGGCCCCACCCTGGATTTTTGTCGGACTTCCCCCCCCATCCACCATTGCCAGCAGCTGGCCCACCGAGCCCCTCACCATCTCGGCCTGAGCGTTTAGCTCCTCGGCAGCGGCGGCAGATTCTTCCGCCGCCGCCGCATTACTCTGGGTCACAGTGTCGATTTCGTGGATGGCTTTGGTGACTTGGGTGATGGCCTCGGCCTGCTGGCTTGCCGCTCCGGCAATTTCGGTGATGATCGAGCCTATCCTGGCTGTGGACCCGGCGGCAGTATTGAAGGATTCACTGGTTTGCGTGACCAGGGTGCTGCCGGTGTTGACTTTCTGCACCGTGCTTTCTATGAGATTTGAGGTATTTTTTGCCGCCTCAGCGGCCCTCATAGCCAAGTTGCGAACCTAGTCGGCCACTACCGCAAACCCGGCGCCAGCCTCACCGGCCCTGGCTGCCTCAACAGCGGCATTCAAGGCCAGCAGATTAGTCTGGAAGGCGATCTCGTCGATGGTTTTTACGATTTTCTGGGTTTGAGAGCTGGCGGACGAGATTTCCTGCATGGATGAAGTGAGCTTTTTCATTGATTCATCAGCGCTCCGGATCACGGAGTTGGCCTCTTTCATCAGCTCATCGGCCTGCCGGGCATGGTCGGCATCCTGCTTGATCATGGCCCCGACCTCCTCAAGAGAGGCGGAGGTTTCTTCCACTGCCGCAGCCTGCATGGAGGCGCCTTCCGCCAGGGTCTGGCTGGAAGAAGATACTTCGCCTGCCGCAGAAGTTACCTGCTCTGCCCCATCGTGTAAGGTTTGACTTACCAGATGAAGGGTAGTTGATATCTGCCGGCCCAGGAAAAAGGCCAGAGCCGCACCGCTGATTATAGCGATGGCCCCGAGAGTCATGGCCAGCCAGCCGAGGGACTTAGCCCTGTCATTGGTGGCAGCCATGCCCAGGCCCGTCATTTCCTTGGCCTGCGTGGAGATTTCTTCCAACGCAGCTTCCGCAGCCCGGCCCGTATCGCGGAGTTTTGAGTCAAAGCTGATCCGCTCCTCAGGGGGGACCGTTACCGCAGCCTCAAACTGCTTCTGATAGGCTGCGGCCAACGAACGGGCCTTCTGGACATTCTCCACCATCGTGGTCTTGTTGTACTTCTTGGCCAGGGCCTCCATGGTATCCAACTCCTTCCCCATCTCGGCATAACTGGAATTTTGCTCTTTTACCGCCTCTTGCGCTTTGCTTCCGGTACGAAAAAAGAAATTCTTTTCAAAGCGACGGCATTTGTTGAGGTCAACCAAAGCGGCTTTGGCGTCCGTGGCGATGGTCATCTCGGCCTCGATAAGGCTGGTGAATGAGGATGAGGCTGAAGTGAGAGCAAACTGGTAAAAACCCATCCCAATAGTAGTCATGAGCAGGACCACCGCAAAGCCGCAACCGATTTTCTTACCTATTGTTGCCTGTCGTTTGGCCATTTGTCTCTCCCGTGGAAATGGGTAATTATGGAAAAATTTGTCTGCATCAGAGCAATATTATTAACAGCATATAAGAAAACGTTAGGGTGCGTCAATATTTGTTTATAGGGGCGAATTACCCGAATTGCCTCAAAAAAATGTAACCGAACGCCACAGTAACAAATTGGGAAAAACCATGATTTCCCGGATGCAGGTCTGCCTGGGGTGTGCTAATAAAGATTAACTAACTGATTACACTTTATATATATATTGACCACAAGCAAAAACCGGGGAATTACTTGATCCTCCGCCATGGGTTTCTCGCAAAACCACCGGACGGACCGTCCGTATCCTGTCTTCCCCACCGATGAGGTTGTTATTTTGGTAAAACCAGATATTCACTTGCCGGAAAGCAAAATCCCGCCCGGCACCGCCCCATCAACCGTCAGGCTTCTCACCGTTCTGGTAAAAGTGGCGGTCATTGCCATTGGGCTCGGACTCGCGATAGGGCTGACACTTTTAATGCACATCGCCGATCTCCAGAACACTCAGGCAAAGGATTCTTCCATTTCCCTTTACCAGGGGTTGACCACCCTCCAGGCTAAACAGATGGCCTCCCATGTTCGGGACTACACCAATTGGGATGATGCCATTGAAAATCTGATCAAGAAGCCGGATAAGAAATGGTGGGAAAACAACGCCGGAGAGTATGCCCGGCAAAGCTTCGGGCTTTCGTTCAGCATGATGCTCGACGGCTCAGGCCGACCCCGCTTTCTTGCCACCGGCGATAAGGAAGCCGGACCCGACCTTGCGGCCATCCGCATCTCCCCATCCATGGCGGCCCTTGTTGCCAAAGCGCAGAGACTCCCCTTGTCAGTTCCAGCCGCGAACTCCGTTGCCATCGGCCTCGTCGAATATGATGACACCCTGCATCTGGCGGCCGCCGTCCGTTTCTCCCCGGAAGAGGATGACTCCCCTCCCAATCCCGATCAGCTGGCAGTTCTGCTTTTCGCCCGTTCAATGAGTGCCGACCTGTTGAGCGAAGCAGGAAAAATCATGGGGGTCCATGATCTCGGCATCTCCGACAACCCGCCGGCGGAAAACGCCGCCGTCCCCCTGGTTCTCGCCGACGACACCCCGGGCGGCCTGGTTGCCTGGACTCAGCCTCGGCCAGGCCGTTTTCTTACTTCCGGGATGACCTGGATAACGGTCATTGGGGTGTTCTGCATTATTCTTCTCGCCGTCTTCTTTTTCCTCTGGGCCAAGCGTCTGACCCATAAACTCAACGCTGACGAACGGGCAAGATGGGAACTGACCGCCAGAAACAATTCGATTCTCCAGGCTGCCGGTGAAGGGGTATTTGGCGTTGATGCGCAGGGAATAACTATTTTCGTGAATAGAGCGGCCCAGCAAATCCTCGGTCGCGAGGAAGACGAGTTCATTGGCTGTGACCCTTGCTCGTTGATTCTTTCGTCAAATAATAACCAGAAAACGACCAGCGAATGCCCAATCATATCGGTTATCCAGCGTGCCGTCCCTCACAATTCGGATTCTGATTACTTCCTCCGCAAGGACGGCAGTCTGTTCCCAGTCGAATACAGCATAAATCCGGTGATGGAAGGGAGCCTCGTTACCGGAGCGGTGGTCGTTTTCCACGACATCACCCGCCGAAAACAAGCTGATGAAGAGATCGCCTATCGGGCCAACTATGACGGACTCACCGGACTTGCCAACCGAAACCTCCTGTACGAATGTCTGGGGCACGAACTAAAAATAGCTCATAGGGAGAACATGCAGATTGGCCTGCTACTTCTTGATCTGGATTATTTCAAAAATATCAACGATGCCCTCGGTCACCAAATGGGCGATCTCCTCCTGCAGCAGGTGGCTACCCGGTTGCAATCATGCGTACGCGACTCAGACATGATCTCCCGCCTTGGCGGCGATGAGTTCGTCATCGTGCTGTCTCGGCTCAACGAGAGCAATGGCGCCGCCCTGACCGCCGAAAAAGTTCTTGCCGCCCTGAGTCAGCCTTTCACCCTTTCCGGGCAGAAAGCCTGGGTTGGCGCCAGCATCGGGATCACTGTTTTCCCGACCGACGGGAAAAACATCGCCGAATTGATGCGCAACGCGGACATGGCCATGTACCGGGCCAAGGAAATGGGTCGCAGCACCTACTCTTTCTTCCAGACCTCCATGAAGGATCTTGCCTTGCAACGGCGACGCATCGAGGTTGAACTGCGCCGGGCTTTGGCAGATAATGAGTTGCGCCTCCATTACCAGCCCATCGTCAATCTGGATACCGGCCGCCCTATCGCCTTCGAGGCTCTGGTCCGCTGGCAGCACCCGGAGCAAGGTCTTCTGGCTCCGGATAAATTCATTGGTGTGGCTGAGGCAACCGGCCTGATCGTGGAGCTTGGCGAGTGGGTGCTACGGGAGAGTTGTCGCCAGATTGCCGCCTGGCAGACCAGGGGCTTTACGGTGGAAGTGGCGGTGAACGTCTCCGCCAAACAGCTCCCCCGCGGCCTGCCGGTTGACCTGATCCAGGCAATATGCGATGAACATGGCGTTGCGCCGCAGCGGCTCAAACTGGAAATCACCGAAACAGTGATTCTCGACGCCGCCATGCCGGTAATCGCATGGCTTGACGCGGTGCGTGCGCTCGGGGTCCGCCTGGTTCTTGACGACTTCGGCACCGGCTACTCGTCCTTGAGTTATCTGAAGAGCCTCGCCCCCGACACCCTAAAAATAGACCGGAGCTTCATCACCGGCTTGCCCGGAGACAAGGAAGACGAAGCGGTGACCACGGCAATCATGGCCATGGCTCAGGGCTTGAATCTTATGGTGGTGGCGGAGGGAATCGAAACCGGGGAGCAGCATGCCTGGCTTCTCCGGCACGGCTGCCGGTACGGGCAGGGGTATCTTTTCGGCAAACCGGTGGAGGCGGAGGCGATGGAGAGCCTGCTCCACCAGATGGAACAGGCTCAATCCGGCTAAGTGTGATAGCCATATTTCTTCACCGCCAGCCCCGCATCCTTCCAGTCGACAAAGATGACCTGGCGGATGTTCTCGGCAGGGGACGGTAATGTAAGAAGCTGACCGATTAATAGGGCGGGGATTAACTAGGGACATCCATGATGTTAATTTTACCAAAAGGTTTATCAATGAAAAAGCTGAGTTACGGAATATGTTTCGCTTTGTTGTTCTCCTGTAATGTTTGGGCGGCGGATCTGAATGCTATCCAAATTGAGACCCTAGCAAAAACAAGTTTAAGCTGGGATGGGAGCCATCTACCAAGCTACTCTCGCGGCACCCCGGAGGTAACCATCCTCCGCATCAAAATCCCCCCAGGGGCGCAATTACCACTGCATACCCATCCGGAAATAAATGCCGGCGTATTGTTAAGTGGCGAGCTGACAGTAGTTACTGAAGACAACAGGTTCTTGCATCTCAAAGCTGGAGAAGCAATTGTCGAGGTGGTGAACAAATGGCATTACGGAAAGAATGAAGGGCGGGAAATCGCAGAAATTATTGTTTTCTATGCCGGAGCAGTGGATAGGCCGATAACCATCAAAAAATGAATTAGCACGTATATTCTGCGAGATAATACCTGTTTTTCACCTCCAGAGCTGCGCGGGGCAAAGCAGGAAACTGACTCACCGACACAGTATGCCCCCGATTGGAGGAACAACGCTGTTATCTGTTTTTTATTGCCTGAATCAGATAAACAAGAACGTCCTTCCGTATCCCAGAAATACCCCCAATCAGGTTGCGTCGCAAGCCTGGGTGGCTATCCTGACAGACTACCAGGTTTTACATTATCCGCCGCCTGGTGATTTGTTACAGTCAGGTTGCCGTGGGCAGATGACAAGGAAACTGGGGAGTGTCCCTAATTTCCCCCTAATTTCCCCCGAATATTTTGTCAATTAGACATTAGCTCGTTGTCGATCGGCAATACCACCCGGAAGCATGTCCCCTTTCCAAGTTCGCTGTCGCAGTAAATATGGCCAGCGTGCTTCTCGATAATCCCGTAGACGATAGACAACCCAAGGCCAGTTCCCTTCCCCACCGGCTTGGTGGTGAAAAACGGTTCGAAGATCCGCGAGAGCTTTTCCTTGGGGATGCCGCACCCGGTGTCTTCGATCCGCACTTCGATAAAACCGTCATGACTGCTGGTGGCGATGCGGATCTCGCCCTTGGTCTCGATGGCCTGCCCGGCGTTGACCAGGAGGTTCATGAAGACCTGGTTCAAGCGGCCGGGATTGCAGTGGATCGGGGGAATATTGCCATACTCCTTCTCAACCGTGCATTTGTATTTGAGTTCGTTCCAGACGATATTCAAGGTGGACTCCAGGCACTGATTGATGTCCGCCTCCTTCACCTCCTCCTCGTCCAGGCGGGCAAAGCTCTTCAAATTCAAAACAATCGTCTTGATCCGCTCCCCTCCCTCGATGGATTCCGTCAGCAGGTTGAAGAGATCATCGCTGACCGTCTTGATTTTCAACGATTTGGCCAAGGCCTTTACTTCTTCGGCTTTCATCCAGGCGGGCTCCGATTGCCCGGCAAGTTCGGCGAGCGCCGCCTCTTGGGCCTTCTGGTATTCAAATAATCGGTCGCTGTATTTGCCCATGGTATTGAGGTTCGAGAGGATAAATCCCATGGGGTTGTTGATCTCATGGGCAACACCGGCTGCCAGTTGACCGATGGAAGCCAATTTCTCGGATTGAAGCAGCTGATTCTGTGCCTCTTCGAGACGATGGATGAGTACCTGTTGCTCCGCCTTTTCCCGCAACAGTTCCTGCTCAATGATTCGACGCTCCTCCAACTCATGGCGCATTTGTCGATTTCGCTCAGTCAGTTCAATCGACATCTGTTCAAGGGAGCGTTCGATCAGTTGCCGATCATCATCAGCCTGGGTATAGGCATCGCTAACGGCCTGGAAGAAATTTTCAAACCCCGGCGGATTCACGTCTCCGCCTATCAGTTTGCTTATTTGCCGCTTCAAAAGGGGATGCACCTACTTCTCCGCAAAAATAGTAATGGTCATGGTCTGGTTATGCAGTTTACACTGGGCAGTCGGCTTGTAGGGTGAAAATTCGCCGTAGGAATAAAACCCGGTCATGGGCACTGCCCCCAGAACATCATGCACCCCTTCCACCTCCTCTTCAATTCGCTGTTTCAATACCAGTTTACGGCCTACACAGCTAATCAATACCGCCAGTTGCGCCGTACTGTCGACAAGGGTCGATTTCGCTGATTCTGCGGCGCTACAGGCGCCATCGATCAAACGTTCGAAGTTGGCTTTCATCAATCTGGCATAGCCACCTTCAGGCATATCACCGGCAAATGTCATTGTGCCTGCCTCCTCGTCCACCGCCAGAATGGTGCGGACCAATCCTTCCACTCCTTTTTCATTGTGTAAAGACAATGGAAACAACAGACCGGAAGAAGGCAAACCGTCGGCTCTCTCACCGAGGTAGCGCTTGTATAGCCCCAGCGCCGGCTCTCCGTCCAGCTCATAAAGCACATTCCCTTCCGAACGAGTAATCAGGCGATCAGGGCCAAAAGCCTCCCAGCCGCCGAGTGATCCGTAACCGACACGTATATGATCCCCGTAAAAGCCGACAGCAACAACCTGTCGCTCGCAGGGTTCGCTGTTGCCGACCACCAGGGTGCGTTCAAAACGTGCCCCGTCACCCGACATACCACCGGTAATCACCACCGATTCGGGGAGCGTCTCTTGTATCCCTTCAATGAGAGCCGTGCCGTTCACATGCAGACCGTCCGAGAGAACGAAAACATGTTGCAGATCGTCGCCCGCGAGCTTCGTGGCAAGGGCAGCCCCGGCGCTACGACTCTGCTCCGGTCCGGAGATTGTTTCACTAGCGACATGTAACCGCGTCTGTTCGAAGGTGACAGCCGAAACCACTACACTGTCGTCGAACACCTCTGTGCCGATGATCTCGCCTGACGTGGAACAGCCAACGATGTCGGCTTCCGGGTAGTGAGTCCGCAAATCCTGAAAAGGAAAACGCTCTAACGCATCAGTCCCACCAAATATCAGGATCAATTGCGCAGAGCCCTTATCCAGTTCCGCAACAGGTTTCAACCATCCTTTTTTTACGCTCCAGTGTGCTTGCATTACCCTCATGATACAGGCCCTCCTCGCAAATATTGTCACCAGCAGGAGACAACAATTAATCTCTTTTCAAATGGACTTTTACGAGTCCATCAATAAATCCCCAGCCGCTATCAAACGACTACCTTGTAAAAAGGTAGGCCGGGTGCCCCGACGGGGATGCCCTTTGCATTTTAACATTTTATGAAGTGCCAGATGTTTTCGTTGGCGATTAACATTCTCGACGAAAACAAAAACTTAAAATCTAAAGGGCGTCCCCTCGCGTATTCCAAAGGGGGCAACAATTTCGCGGGTTGATCCCCTATTCACAAGCACCTGCTTGCTGCGCTCCGTAGGTTGCTTGGCTCTCGGTGTATTTATTTCCGGCACTCGATGAAAGTTGTTGAATGAGGCCCTTGCACGAGAAGCCCTGCATGCTGAGGTACTGCTTCGCAGATTTAACCGCTTGCATATTCCAATCAATGTTCAGGCTATCCACTGCTACGGTTGCATCTGCAACCGTATAACCACCCCCATAATTTGATGCAAGTTGATGAATAAGTCCGTCCCGTGAAAAGCCCTGCATGTTGATGTACTGCTTTGCAGATCTAACTGCATTTTTTTGAGGCTTAGTCAGATAATTACTTGCCGCCGATACCCCGCTAAGGCCTGCATTTATCGGGTTGCCTGCATCACCTCCGCTGTTGGGGGCACTGTCATGAGCCATTGCATATATAAAGATGGCGATGCCAACAAATACCACGGCCACAAGCCATCCCGGAACATATGTTGCCTTTTTTGCTTCTTTCTCTGCTGCCGCCTTAATTTGCTTTTGTTCCTCTACTGACATTGGTGCTACTTCTGCATTACAAAATCGGCAAACCTGAGCTTCCGGCTGTATCAGCTCGGCACATTTTGGACACTTCCGCAAGCCTCCCATTATTGCGGTGGTGCCTGCTACCTCTCCTGCAGGTTTAAGCATGATTGCCATAGGAAGGGCTACTATGAACAAAGCCGCGCCATAAAAGCACCATTTAGCGAAAGAATGACCTTTCTTGTGTGCGATGGCACCGGTAATTATTCCTAAAAATACAACAGTGATAAAGAATTCCATGACGTTTCTCCTTTGTTTTGGCGCTCAACGTGGAGGTGCCGGAGGCTGATCGGGGACGCCCTGAGCTACCCCTAGTTTCACGGACACCAAGATAAGGGTAATATACCCGAGGAGGTGTCCGATGGAGAAAAGAAAAAAATTCACCAAAGAGTTTAAGCTGGAAGCCCTTCGATTTTTGAAGGAA
>JBAYTO010000023.1:0-56533 GCA_041675585.1 Desulfurivibrionaceae bacterium | reverse complement strand
GCCGTGAGGCCAAGCCCCAGAGCGATGAGCAGCAGCCACCACCAGGCAACCAGCAGATCTACCAGACTGATAAGCATCAGGGTAGGCCAGGGCAAGGCCATTTCCATCTCCTGGAGCATTCTGGTGATTTTCGGCACCACGAACACGAACAAAAAGACGAGTACGCAGCTGCCGACCAGCGTCATCAGCACCGGGTAGGCCAAGGCGGCCTGGATGCGGGAGCGGGTCCGGTCCTGGCTCTCAAGAAAGTCCGCCAGACGGTGTAACGCCTTGTCGAGGGTGCCGCTGTTTTCCCCGACCTGCACCATATTGATAAACAAGTCGGGAAAAACCGTTCGGTGCTTGGCCAGCGCCTCATGCAGCGGGTTGCCCTGAATGACCTCTTCGCGGACACTGGCCAGAACCTGACCGATCATCGACTGGTCGGACTGTTCGGCAACGCTGCCCAAGGCGGTATCAAGCGACAGTCCGGCGACAAGCAAAGTGGCAAGCTGGCGGGTTGCCGAAGCGAGTTCCGCCGCCGAGCAGCGTTGCATGATGGACCGCAGATCCGACCAGCGGCGGCGTACACCCAAAATGGAGCTTTCGTGCAGCTCGGTCGGAAATATCCCCCGTTCGCGCAACTGCTGGCTTACCTGGCCAAGCCCGGGCCCGTCGATTCGACCGGAAACCTTGCGGCCCTGGCGGTCCAGTCCGATGTATTCGAACAGCGGCACCTAGGCCTCCTCCTGGGTCACCCGGATAACTTCCTCAATGGTGGTGATGCCCTGCAGCGCCTTGGCAAGGCCGGAGGCCCGCAAGGAGCGCATGCCCCGTTCAAGGGCGGCTTTCTTGATCGTGGCGGCATCCTTGTTCTGCAACAGCAGTTCGCGCACCGTATCATCGACCTTGAGCAATTCATAAATGGCAATCCGGCCCCAGTAACCGATCTGCATGCATTTGTCGCAGCCAGTGCCGCGGGAAAAGGTGGCTCCGGCCGGCAGTGAACTCTCCCTGGCAATCTCAGCCAGCAAGGCCTCGGGCGGCTGATATGTTTCCTTGCAGTGCGGGCAGATGGTTCGCACCAGACGCTGGGCAATGATGCCGACGATACTTGAGGCGGCAAGAAACGGCTCAATCCCCATCTCAACCAGGCGGGTCAACGCGCCGGCCGCATCGTTGGTGTGCAGGGTCGAAAATACCATGTGGCCGGTCAAGGCTGATTGCACGGCGATCTCAGCGGTTTCACGATCACGGATTTCACCGACCATGATAATATCCGGATCCTGACGCAGAATCGAGCGCAGGCCGTTGGCAAAGGTCAGGTCAATCTTCGGGTTGACCTGGATCTGACCGACCCCCGGCAGCTGGTATTCGATGGGATCTTCAACAGTGATGATATTCTTCTCGCGGTTGTTCAGGCGAGTCAGAGCCGTGTACAGGGTGGTGGTTTTTCCGGAACCGGTTGGACCGGTGACCAGAAAAATACCGTGATTCTTGCTGATCATTGCCTCGAACGGTTGCAGCAAGTCGCTTTCCAGGCCGATCTCTTCGAGAGTCAGAATCCCCGCCGCCTTGTCGAGCAACCGCAGCACCACGCGCTCGCCAAAGGCCGTGGGCAGGGTCGAAACGCGGATGTCCATATCGCGGCCGCCCATGCGCACTCGGAAACGGCCATCCTGGGGGAGCCGTTTTTCAGCGATATCCAGCTGGGCCATGATCTTGATACGGGAAACAATCCCGGCGTGAGCCTTGAGGGTTGGCCGGAGAACTTCGTACAGGATTCCGTCTACCCGGTAACGGACAATCAGTTCCCGCTCGAAAGGTTCAATATGAATATCGCTTGCCCGTTCCTTGAAGCCCTGGGTGATCAGGCTGTTGACGAAACGGATGATTGGCGCCTCGTCGGAGCTGTCAAGCAGGTCGCGGGGCTCGAGAGACATGGCCAGCTCACCACTGCCGCCATCGATCTCCTCGATCACGGCCCCGGTGCTGCCGGCCTGTTTTTCATAACCGCGATGGATGGCGCGCAGGATCTCTTCCGGGGTAGCGACCCAAGGTTCGGCCAGGGTTGCGGTCAGGGTACTCAGGTCATTCAGCGGGCGGGAATCCAGGGGGTCTGCCACGGCTACCCGCAAAATGCCGTTTTGCTGTGCCAGGGGATAAATCCGATATTCCTTGGCAAAGGCTATGGGAATCATCTCGAGCAGACCCTCGGCCGTCGACTCCTCGGGAATCGTCTCCAGGTACGGAAGCTCAAACTGAACCGCCAGGGCCCTTGCCAGGGTCGCGCTGTCCAGCGCCTTCATCTTGAGGAGGATCTGGCCGAGACGCTCGCCATTCAGCTCTTGTTCCGCCAGGGCCGCCGCAATCCGTTCCTGAGGAACCACGAAATCATGCTGGAGTATTTCACCAATCCGCCGCCAGTTTCGCATGATGCTCTGCTTTCCGGGATGAGATGAGGTCATTAGTTGCCCTGCTGGCCTGCCGCCGGGGGGGTCTGGCCAAGAGTCGCGCTTGGCGGCGGGCTGAAGATCGAGGTCTCCGTCGGAATCCCATTCTGGCCGGCGGGCTCACCAAAAAAATTCTCCGGCAGGGCGTTGCGAACCTTGTCGGTCAGGAAACCACTGGCCGCCTTCTGGTTACGGCTGGTCACCGTATCGAGATCATTGGGGCTCTTGATAATCGTCGGATTGATAAAGACCAGCAGGTTGGTCTTTTTCTTCTGGGTCGAAGTGCGCTTGAACAACCAGCCAACACCAGGGATATCGCCCAAAATCGGTACCTTGGTAACCGAGTCGGTGACATTGGTATCGATCAAGCCGCCAAGGACCACGGTCTTGTGGTTTTCCACCAGAACCGTATTGCGCAGCACGCGCTTGGTAAAGGTAGGCCCGACCTGATTGGGGTCGCCGACAGTGGAACTGGACGGGGCGATATTGGTGATTTCCTGATAAACATTAAGGCGAACCAGGTCTCCCTCGGTGATCTGCGGCGTAAAGCGCAATTTCAAGGCAACATCCTGACGTTCCACGGCAACGCTCTGGGTCAGACCGGTGCTGGTGCTGGTGCTGCTGTTCACTCCGGTCAACCGCCCGGTGATGATCGGCACGTTGGAACCAACGATGATCTCGGCTTCTTCATTATCGGAGGTGAGCAGACGCGGTGCCGAAAGCACATTGACATCCGTATCGGTTTTCGACAAGTCGATCAGCACCGACAGGGCCGGAATGGTAATCGGGGTTCCGGCCGGACCGGTAACGGTAACCGGTTTGGCAAACCCCCCGACCAGCAGCCCTTCGATGGCGGCAGTCAACAGATCTGGCACCCCATTTGTCTGCTTCACGGCCTCGCCAAGACCGATCGGGCCGGTATTTTGGTTGCTGCTGCCCAAGACAAGGCTGTTGCCGTTGATAGTCGCCGCGCCCTGCAAGGAGGCGCCGAGCCTTTGCGTGGCATCCATGGAGAGTTCGAGGATCAAGGCCTCGACATAGACCTGTTTGCGCTTGATGTCGAGCTTCTCGATGATTCCCTTGATCGTTTTGTAATCATCCAGGCTGGCATTGATGATCAACGAATTTGTCGGCTTGTCGGCGGTAATGGTCAACGGGCCGGTGGTCAAAGGCCCGGTGCCCGGCAAGCCGGCGGCCGATAAGCCGGTGGCCGTTGCCCCGACGGGCTGTCCCTCCCTTTTAACCCCACCTGCTCCAGTTTTGACCCCGGTAAGAATTTCATTAAGGGTCACCGCCAGGGTAACCGCATCGGCATTTTCCAGGTAACAGAGATGAATATTGGCGCGGGTTCCGTCGATTTCCTTATCCATCCGGGCTATCAGGGTTTTGATGATCGCCATCTCCGCCTGACCGGCCATGACGATCAGGCAACGCCCTGCGGGATACGGAATGATCTTGCTGGGGACTTCATTTGAAAATACCGCTCCGGCCTGCCGCTTCTTGGACACAGAGGCCTCCGGCTGGTTCATGACCAAAGTGAGAGCCTTGGCGATATCGTCGGCCCTGGAGTTCTTTAGCGCAACGACCTCTATCTCGCTTTCTCCTTCCGGCTGATCAAGCTCGTAAATAATCTTGGCGAGGCGTTCGATGTTGGCCCCGGTATCCGTAATAATCAGGCTGTTGCCGGGCGCATAGGCGGAAACGTTGGCGGTGGGCGGCATCAGGGGGAAAAGAACGGTCGGACCAACAATAGATGCATCGAGGTTCTTCAGGCGAAAGACCCTGGTGATGACCTGCTCGGTCACCTTGCCCCCGCCGTTGACAACGGTCGGCAAGCTGGATTCCTTGGCGTTCTTCAGGGGGACGATCTTGTTGGTATTGCCCGAGGGAACAACGGTAAACCCTTTGACGTTGAGGACCGTGAGAAACAACTGGTACGCGGCATCCAGGGTCATGCTATCCGGCGAGATGATGGTGGCTTTCCCCTGCACGGTTTCGTCGTAGAGAAAGTTCTTTCCGGTCAATTCGCTGATGGTCTGGATCAGGTCTGTCAGCTCGACATTCTTAAAATCGAGAGTGACCCGACCGGCCGCGGCCGGTTTTGCCTGGCTCTGGGCAAGGGCGTGGCCGGGAACGAAACATAAGGCTAAAAACATTATCCCTACCAGCATTCGAGAGAGAATCGGCGTGTTCATCGGAGAAAACTCCTATTGGATTTCATATGAAAAACTCATCGGTTGATTATTGCGTTCGACGGCAATGGTTATCTGGCGCGCTTCGCGCAACTGCTGGACAATCTGCAACCCCTTTTCCGGGCTGTCCAGCCTGGTGTTGTTGACATCAATGAGCACATCACCTGGCTGCAAGCCCAACTTGGCCAGGATCGACTGGGGGTCGATGCGCTGGATAATAAAGCCGCCGGTCTTGCCCGCCACCGTGCGCGGCTGCATCTGGACAAGACGCATCTGCGCGGCAAAATTCTCCCGCACCGAATCCCCCATCCCCCGGGAGATCAGCCAGCGATTTTTGCCGACTTCCCTGATATCCCCGGTTGCGCCAGCAGCGGAAGGCTTGACGGAAGTAGAGGGGGGCAGCGCTTTCTCCTGCAAGAGCAGAGTAGTCAAGCTCTGGTCCGGGTACCTGATCTGTACCTGGTTGCGGAGGATTTTCTCGATGGTCCCGTCGCCGGGAACCTTGTCGCCAAGATGATAGATCTTCAGTTCGTTATTGCCTTCGAGCAGGACACTGGAACGTGCAGCGGCGACGACCGTGCCGAAGAGTTTGAGCTCGACACGGGCTACGGCGGCCAAGGCATCCTCCTTGCTTGCGAGGGTCATGGTCGCGGTGGCAGATCGACTGTCTGCATCAAAAATATTGTTTTGCAGGATAAGATTAAGGCTGGCTTCCGGTTTTTGCAGCGGCTTGCTGACAACGGCCTGTCGGCGAGTGGATTCGGTCGTAATTTTCGGACGCAATTTCACCTGCAGTACGGTATCAAGCAGATGCCCGACGGCAAGCCCCAGAAGCGCAAGCAGGACCAGGCAGGCTGGTTTGTAAAAGCTGTGTAAAACGCTCAGCATGTCAAATCCCATGATCAGTTGAGTCGCAACAAGACGGCCCCCTCAACCCTAAAGGAAAGAACATTAACTTCCGTTAAACCTTATAGACAGGGGGCCGGTCGACTCTGTGTTCCCACCGATAGAACGCAAATATTTATCATTACCGGCAACTCTTTGCCACATAATAATTCATGCTTGCCCAGCGACTATGGCCTGCAAACCGGATCTCCTGATTCTGCTTTGATCTGCTTACTCTATCTCCCGTTCCATTTCCCGGGATTTTGCCCTTATGGCCACCAGTAACTGCGTGCGAATGCGCCGAATTTTTCCCTTGACAGCAACAGGCCTTAAGGGTAAAAGTGCCGGTTCTGTAAAAGACTGTCCATACGGCCACGGACCAGAGGCTGTTTAATAATGCCGGTTTCCCAAGGTATGGTGCCTTGACCGGCGCCAGGCATAACCGCGCAACTGCATGAATGGAGTGGAAGAGTTACCATGAGAGACATTACGAAAGTCCGCAATATTGGAATCAGCGCCCATATCGACTCGGGAAAAACCACCCTGACCGAGCGCATTCTTTTTTATACCCAGCGTATTCATGCCATCCATGAAGTCCGCGGCAAAGACGGCGTCGGCGCGAAAATGGACTCCATGGAACTGGAGCGGGAACGTGGCATCACCATCTGCTCCGCCGCGACCTATTGCGACTGGAAAGACCATGCCATCAACATCATCGACACCCCCGGCCATGTGGATTTTACCATCGAGGTTGAACGGGCTCTGCGCGTACTCGACGGCGCGGTCCTGATTCTCTGCTCCGTCGGCGGGGTGCAGTCGCAATCCATCACGGTCAACCGGCAGATGACCCGCTACCGGGTTCCCCGGGTGGCCTTTATCAATAAATGCGACCGCACCGGCGCCAATCCGGACAAGGTCATCAAGCAGCTCCGCGAAAAGCTGGGCCTCAACGCCGTGCCCATCCAGGTGCCCATGGGCCTTGAGGGCGACATGCAGGGCCTCATCGATCTGGTCCGGATGAAGGCCGTCTATTTTGACGGGGAAAACGGCGACAAGATCCGCGAAGAGGCGATCCCCGCCCAGTACCAGGAAGAATGCGACCTCAAACGGGAAGAGATGCTGGACGCGGTTTCCATGTTCTCCGATGAACTGATGGAGGCCGTACTCGAAGGCACCCCTACCGAGGAAATGATCATGGCCGCGATCCGCAAGGGTACGCTGGACCTTGAATTCACCCCGGTGATGATGGGCACCGCCTACAAGAACAAAGGGGTGCAGCTCCTGCTCGACGCAGTCGTCTCTTATCTGCCCTGCCCGACCGAGGTTGAAAACTTCGCCTTGGATCTGGATCATGAAGAAGCCGAGGTCAAGGTGACCAATATCTCCAGCGACCCCTTGCTGGCCCTGGCCTTCAAGCTTGAGGATGGCCGGTACGGGCAGCTTACTTACGTGCGCACCTACCAGGGCACCCTGAAAAAAGGCGATTCCATCGTCAATGTTCGGACCGGCAAGAAGGCCAAGGTCGGACGTCTGGTGCGGATGCACTCCGATGACATGGAGGAGATTGATGAAGCCGGCGCCGGCGATATCGTGGCCCTGTTCGGCATCGACTGCGCCTCCGGCGACACCTTCACCGGCGGCTCGGATTACAACTTCTCCATGACCTCCATGCATGTGCCGGAGCCGGTTATCTCTCTGTCCATCACCCCGATTGACAACAAGGCCCAGGACAACATGTCCAAGGCCCTCAACCGCTTCACCAAGGAAGACCCCACCTTCAAGACCTTTGTGGACCCGGAAACCATGGAGACCATCATCTCCGGCATGGGCGAACTGCATCTCGATGTCTACGTCGAGCGGATGAAGCGCGAATACAAAGCCGAGGTAACGGTGGGCGCCCCCCAGGTTGCCTACCGCGAGACCATCACCCAGCGGGCCGATTTCAACTACACCCACAAGAAGCAGACCGGCGGTTCCGGGCAGTTCGGTCGGGTTGCCGGCTACGTCGAGCCGCTGACAGAGGGCGAATATGAATTCGTCGACCAGATTGTCGGCGGAGCGGTGCCCCGCGAATACATTCCCTCCTGCGACAAGGGCTTCCAGAAATGCCTGGACAAAGGTGCGCTCATTGGCGCCCATGTCACCGGGGTGCGCTGCGCCATCAACGACGGCGCCTCCCATGCCGTGGATTCCTCGGATATAGCCTTCCAGCTCGCCGCCATGGGCGGCTTCAAGGAAGCCTACCTCAAGGCCAAGCCGGTGATCATGGAACCGATCATGAAGGTAGCGGTCGAGGGCCCCACCGAGTTCCAGGGCTCGATCATGGGCAGCCTGAACCAGCGGCGCGGCATGATCATCGGCACCAACGAGGAAGACGCCTACACGGTCATTGAGGCCGAGGTGCCGCTTTCCGAGATGTTTGGCTACTCAACTGATCTTCGCTCCTTGACCCAGGGGAAGGCAGAGTTTACCATGGAATTTGCCACCTACCGGCAGGTACCCAAGAGCGTTGCCGAAGAGTTGATCACCAAAGCCCAGAAAAAAGATAAAAAATAGGATACCGCCATGCTGAAACAAGAGCTGATTGAAAAGAATCCCATCCGCCATCTGAAGGGTGAAAGCGACGCCCATGAATCCAGCCGGATGGGGCTGGTAATGGCCCGGGCCGGCGTGGGCAAAACCGCGCTGCTGGTCCAGATCGCCATGGACAGTCTGTTGAACGACAAGCAGGTTGTTCATGTCAGCGTGGGCCAGAGCCTTGACAAAACCAAGCTCTGGTACGACGATATGTTCAAGGATATCGCCGAAAGCTGCAAGCTTGACAAGGCTGGGGAAATCCATGACACGATCATGCGCAACCGGATGATCATCACCTTCAACGAGTCCACGTTCAGTCTGGCCAAACTGGAAGAGCGGCTGCATGACCTGGTGCAGCAGAATGTGATCAAGCCGAAATGCATGGTGGTTGACGGCTTTGATTTTATCAAAACCGACCGCTCGGTCCTGGAAGGGATGCGGGAAATGGCCAGGGGGATGGACCTGCAGATCTGGTTTTCCGCCGTGTGCGACGAAGAAACGACGGACACCCTGAGTGCTGTGGTGGCACCTGCCCCCTGCACCGGGATGGAGGATCTCTTCAATACCGTTGTCCTCCTGCAGCCTGTCCCGAAAAGCGACTGTCTTGACCTGAAAATCATCAAGGGATCGGCGGCGGTCAGCAAGTGCGGCAAGCTTCTCAAGCTCGATCCCAGGACCTTCATGATCAGGGAAGACTGCAAGTAAGCGGTTGCGATTAAAAATCGCTACAGAATGGAATGAATCTGCACAAGGTGGACGGCGTAAGCTGCCCACCTTTTTTTTGTTATCAGCATATTTCGACAAGCCGCGCCTTCAACAATGATTGTTTCGCCGTTTCGCGGCTGCAACGTATGCGATCACAGGGCACCACATCTTGCTATTGGCTTTCCCTGTTTTGTGGCTCCCCCGTGATCGGTTGCGCTGCAACTCTTTGCTTTCTGATTACGGACCTGTGGCCTTTTCCCTTTTGGCGAGCCATCTTTATTGACTTTTTCCCGAAGAACGGGCTATTCTTGCCGGATAAAAAGTCCTTCGCCCCCAGAACAGATGATACCCCATGAAATTCAGACCTTGCATTGATCTCCATAATGGCCTGGTAAAGCAGATTGTCGGCTCTACCCTCTCCGACGGACAACAGGAGCGCCTTACCACCAACTTTGCTTCGGACCAGCCCGCCGCTCATTATGCCGCGATGTACAAGAGCGACCACCTCTACGGCGGCCATGTGATCATGCTGGGCCCGGGCAATGAGAGCGCGGCGAGCGAAGCCCTGCACGCCTTTTCCGGCGGACTCCAGATAGGGGGCGGCATCACCGCCGGCAATGCCGGCCATTGGCTGGATCAGGGGGCAAGCGCGGTTATTGTCACCTCGGCGGTGTTCAAGGACGGGGTGGTGCATGAAGACCGCCTTAAAGAGCTGATCCGGGCAGTCGGCAGAGAACGGCTGGTTCTTGACTTGAGCTGTCGCAAACGGGAGGATGATTATTATATCGTCACCGATCGCTGGCAGAAATTCACCCAGGTGCCGGTTTCCGAAGAGTCTCTTGAATATTTTTCCGGGCACTGCTGCGAGTTTCTGGTTCATGCCGTTGATGTAGAGGGCAAATGCGCCGGAATCGAGGAAGAACTTGCCGTGCTGCTCGGCCGCTTCAGCCCCATCCCCACCACCTATGCGGGCGGAGTGCAGAATCTTGCCGATCTCTACCGGATCAAGGAACTGGGACAAAATCGCCTGGACGCCACCATCGGCAGCGCCCTGGATATCTTCGGCGGATCCGGGATCACCTATGCGGAGGCGGTGGCCTTTAACAGACAGGAATGGTGCCGGCCTTGAGCCCGGACACCGAACAGCGCCAACCCGTCGACAGGGCCGGAGAGGGAGAACGCTTAATCCTCCAGGTGGACAGCGATCTTTTCCGGGCCTTTCAGCGCTGCGTCTGGATCATTATCCATGAAACAGGCAAGCCAAAAATCGAGATCACGAACGAAATGGTTCGCGATTTTCTGATCAAACATAATTGTTGACTGCCCTTTTCTTGACCGCACGGCAAGCCTCAGCTACTATGTCCTAAACGTAACCATAAATGGATGGATTCAGCTGATGCCAGCCTCGCCCCTTACCAAAGCACAGCGTTTCGCGCTGATCCAAAAATATATTGAGCGGATGCCGAGCCTGTCCACCACGGTGACCAAGGTTCTGGAGGTCTGCAATCGCCCCAACACCTCGGCCAACGACCTGAACCGGGTCATCGCCCTCGACCCGGTCCTGACCGGACAGGTACTCAAACTCATCAACTCGGCCTATTATTCCCTGCCCAATCAGATCAATTCCCTCACCCGGGCAATCATCATGCTCGGGATCAACACCGTAAAAAACCTGGCCTTGAGTACCGCGGTTCTGGGCAACATGGGGCAGAAAGACTCATTTCGGTCGCTGTCCATGGATGCTTTTTGGACCCATTCCCTTTGTGTGGGGGTGATAGCCAAGGCCCTGGCCGGTCTCAAGGGAATCCCCGGCATGATGCAGGAAGAATTCTTTGTGGCCGGGCTGCTCCACGATGTGGGGAAAATCCCGTTGAACAACTGTTTCGCCGAGGAATACCGGCAGGCCCTGGAGTTATCCGCAATTGAGCAGGGGCCGTTAACCAGAGCCGAGGAGATGCTGCTGGGCTTTGATCATGGCCAATCCGGGCAGATGATCGCTGACAAGTGGCAGCTTAACCTCACGCTCACCGAAATACTTCGCTTTCACCATACCCCGGAAAACGCCTCGGCCGATAACCGGCAGATGGTTGGTGTGGTGGCTCTTGCCAACACCTACGCCAATCTCTTTGACATCGGTTCCGCCGGAGACCGCTACCCGGATTTGTCCAGAATCCACGAGCTTCTCCCCCAAGTCGGCCTGAGCTGGCTTGAGCTTTCAAACCTGCATCTGGTTGTGCAACAGGAAATCGAAAAGGCCCGGGTTTTTCTCCAGGTCGCCAGGGAAACATTATGAGCATGAAAATCAAATTCTGGGGAGTTCGGGGTTCCATCCCCTGTCCCGGGCCAAAAACCATGACATATGGCGGAAACACGGCCTGTATCGAGCTGCGCTTCCCGGAAATCAATCGTCTCATCATCATTGATGCCGGTTCCGGCATTAGAGAGCTGGGAAATTTCATGATGGTCAACGATTTCAAGAAAGGTCCGATCAGCACGGATGTCTTTCTGACCCATACCCACTGGGATCACATCATGGGCTTTCCCTTCTTCACCCCCATCTATGTGCCGGGCAGCAGCATCAAGGTATATGGCCCGGTCAGTTTTGAGGGCGACACCCTGGAAAAGATTGTGGGCGGTCAGCTGACCTACCGCTACTTCCCGGTTCGCCAGGCAGAGCTTGCCGCCAGAATTGAATATTTTGATCTCAAGGAGGGGGAATTAGATTTGGGCGACGGCATCACCGTAACGGCAAAATACCTGAATCATCCCATCCTCTGTCTGGGCTACCGTTTTGCATACCAAGGGAAGACGTTCTGCACGGCCTATGATACCGAACCGTTCCACAACGTATTCTGCACGGACCCGGAAGACCCGTCCTATGACCAAGACATGGCCACCGAGGGCGAAATGGTAGCCCAGGAACAGAACGAAACTCTGGCACAATTTTTTTCCGGCGCGGATCTCCTGGTACACGACGCTCAGTACACCAATGAGGAATATACGGCCAGATTTATGGGCTGGGGTCATTCCTCTTTCGAGTACGCCATTGCCGCAGCCAAGCACGCCGGCGTGAAAGCCCTGGCCCTGTTTCATCATGATCCCATGCGCACCGATGACCAGATCGATGCCTTGTCGAAAAAATATTGCGCCCAGGCAGGGCAGGGCAAGACGGAGATTTTCTTTGCCAGGGAAGGCGCGGAAATAGAGGTTTAATTTTGCAGGCTTAAGCATTATAGTTTTTCAACAATCATGTCGATGAGATTATTACATAATATCAAGGAGAAGCAATAAAGCCCTACAGAAAAACCGCACGGGGGAGACGAGGATGGTCATTTCCGATGAAATCAAATTTCCACGCCCTGCAAGGATCGATCCGTATCACTCGAAAAAAAAGGTCGAGCCCGTTGACGGATTAGCCATGGTGGCGCGCATCGGAGCCTTCAAACGAGATTGGCAAAGGGACAGGGAGGGGCGAAGGCGACAGGAGCAGGTTTTTCTTCTCTCGTCCGAGGAAAGCCCGGTGCGGCGGCTGGTGGAGCAAGTGAACACCCACCTTGATAATCAAAAAATCCTCCTCCATCTTGTCCTCACCAAAGGCGAACACGGTTATTACCTTGATGTCTACGACTGCTCCGGCAATGAGCAATGCTCCATTATCGGCGATATTAACATTGACTTGAACGATCTGCCGGTTCTCCTCAAAAACCTTCAGCAGGAATCCGGCATTCTCCTCGACGCCATCTTCTGATCCATTCCTTTCCCCTCATTTTTCCACATTTTCTCTCATTTTTTCTTATTGAAATCTGGATTGAAACATGCTAACAATGCCTTTCCTATTCTGAATGGTCATTCAGGAAATAGAGATTTTCCCCTGAAAAAACAGGGGGTTCCGAGGGGAAAATAATGCTGTTGCAAGAACTGCTCATCGAAAACAAGGGCGATATTCTAGATGGTTGGGTCGATCGTGTGCTGGCGACCTACCCGGAGGATGGCGCCCGGATCTTTAAAAAAGAGAAGAACCAGTTTGCCAACCCTGTGGGCTATGCGGTAAAGAGCAGCCTCTGGGAGGTCTATGCGCTGCTTTTTGAGAGCGATTCACTCGAAGGACTTGTCCCCGCCCTGAATCAACTGGTCAAAATCCGGGCGGTACAGGAATTCATCCCGTCGCAGGCCGTTTCGATGGCCTACAAGCTGAAAGAAGTGGTCAAAGATTTCTATCGTCAGGAAAAACTGGCTGACCATGAAGGCTGGCTGGCCTTTGAAGAAAAGGCCGACATCCTGGCCTACACCCTGTTTGATCTTTATATGGCCAGTCGAGAACAGCTACACAAGACCAGGCTTGAGGAGTACCGGCGGGGGAACCCCCTCCTGAGCGAGGGTGGATGCTGCCCTTCCCGGCTTTTGCCGGAAAACAAAGCGGAAAAGGCGGAAACTTTACGCAACATTCTTTAAGCCGTCGTTAAAAAATATCCTGCACGATTGTGACATCGAGAGCAGTTGCGCGCTAATTGCATAAAGCGCACTAAGCAAAGGGTGCAAAAACGTACCGGTTATTTCGTAACGACTCCTAAAAACCATGATGTGAGGTGACGGTAAATGAGAATTATCAATCCATTAATCGCAGTACTGGTGCTTGTCGTGGTTGCCTTGGTGGCCGCCCAGGTGCCGGGAGGGCAGGCGCTGGTGGGGATCATCTTGCCCTATCTTGCCTTTGCCGTCTTTCTGGGGGGCGTTGTCTACCGGGTTGTCCATTGGGCAAGCTCTCCTGTCCCCTTTCGAATTCCGACCACCTGCGGTCAGGCGAACTCCCTGCCCTGGATCAAGCAAAACAAGCTTGACTGCCCTTCAACCAAGGCCGGGGTGATCGGCAGAATGCTGCTGGAAGTTTTGCTGTTCCGCTCACTGTTCCGCAACACCAAGGCAGAAATGCACGATGGTCCCAAACTGGTGTACGGCTCCAGCAAATTCCTCTGGCTGTTCGCCCTGTTGTTCCACTACTGTTTCCTGGTCATTGTTCTTCGGCATATGCGGCTGTTCATGGACCCGATCCCTGCTTTTGTTGCGGCCCTTGAGTTCGGGGACGGTTTCATGCAGATAGGCACCCCGGTTTTCTACCAGACCGATGCCATCTTTCTCGGGGCCCTCGCGTTTCTTTTTCTTCGCCGGATAACGCTTACCAACATCCGCTATATTTCGCTGCCGGCTGATTATTTTCCCCTGTTTCTGATTATGGGCATCGGCATCACCGGCATTCTGATGCGCTACTTCCTCAGAGTTGACGTGGTCGCCATCAAGCAGTTGACCCATGGCCTGGCCACCTTATCCCCGACCATCACCGGCCAGATCGGCGCGATCTTCTTCGTGCACGTTTTTCTGGTCTGTGCTCTGCTGATCTACTTCCCCTTCAGCAAGCTGATGCACATGGCCGGCGTTTTCATGAGCCCCACCCGGAACATGATCAACAACAACCGGATGGTCCGGCACCTCAACCCCTGGAATGACCCGACAATCAAGCCCCATTCCTACACAGCGTACGAGGATGAATTCCGTGAGTTCATGGTCGGGGCGGACATCCCGGTCGAGAAAGAATTGCCCGCTCAGCCTGCCGGGGAAGAAGCAGCGGAAGCGGCCGAGTGAGCCTGAAAATCTCTGAGAAGGAATGACGACAATGGCAGATACCAAAGTAGCACAGATGAAGGAAAAAGTGGTCAAGGAGCCATCCTTGATGACTGGCGCCGTTCCGGCAAAGGACTGGTGGGACGTGGAAGCCGTTTTCAAGCCGGGAAATTACTGTTATCCGGCCAAGAAAAGCATCGTGGAATATCACAACAAGAGCCTGCCCGGAATTTTCGGGGTTCCCCGTGAATGGGATCCGGAAAGCGATGACTGGCACCTGCCGGAAAACTGGAAGGAGATCATCATCAATGGGCTTAAGGAGCGGCTGGACAAATTCCGTTCCCTGAAGATCTTCATGGATTGCTGCGTGCGTTGCGGGGCCTGCGCCGACAAGTGCCACTTTTTTCTCGGCACCGGCGATCCGAAAAACATGCCGGTGCTGCGGGCCGAGCTGCTCCGCTCCGTTTACCGCAATGATTTCACGCTGGCCGGCAAACTGCTGGGCCAGATGGCCGGAGCCCGCCCCATGACCTTCAAGGTTTTGAAGGAGTGGTTCATGTATTTTTACCAGTGTACCGAATGCCGCCGCTGTTCGGTGTTCTGCCCCTACGGCATAGACACTGCCGAGGTTACCATGATGGCCCGCGAGCTGCTCCATCTGGTGGGAGTTGGGACCAACTGGATCCTGGAACCGGCCGCGAACTCAAACCGGACCGGCAACCATCTGGGTCTGCAGCCCCACACTTTTAAAGAAAACGCCGAGTTCCTTCTGGATGATATCGAGGAAGCCACCGGTGTCCGCCTGCAGAACCTCAACTTCAACCGGAAGGGCGCCGAAGTACTCTTCATCTTCCCCTCCGCCGATGTGTTCGCCGATCCCGGCATCTTTACCTTCATGGGCTACCTGCTCCTTTTTGAGCATATCGGTCTGGATTACACCATCAGCACCTACACCTCGGAAGGAGGCAACTTCGGGCTTTTCACCCACAACAAGTTGATGAAAAAGCTAAACGCCAAGATGTACGCCGAGGCGGACCGGCTGGGAGTAAAATGGATTCTTGGCGGCGAATGCGGCCATATGTGGCGGGTACTTCACCAGTACATGGACACCATGAACGGCCCGACGAACTTCCTCGAAGTGCCCAAGTCTCCGATCACCGGCACGGTGTTTGCCAACGCGGCCTCCACCAAGATGGTGCATATCAGCGAGTTCACCGCCGACCTGCTCCACCACAACAAATTGAAACTCGACCCCAGCCGCAACGATCACCGAACCGTCACCTACCATGATTCCTGCAACACCGCGCGCGGCATGGGGCTGCTGGAAGAACCCCGGCACATCCTCAAGAGCGTCTGCAACAATTTTTACGAGATGCCGGAAAACACTATCCGCGAAAATACCTTCTGCTGCGGCAGCGGCACCGGGCTCAACACCGGGGAGATCATGGATCTGCGGATGCGGGGCGGCCTGCCCAGAGCAAATGCGGTCCGCCATGTGGCCGACAAGCACGGAGTCAACATGCTCTCCTGTGTCTGCGCCATTGACCGGGCAACCCTGCTTGCCCTTAACCAGTACTGGAATCCTGATGTCGAAGTGTGCGGCGTTTCTGAGCTGTTGGGCAACGCCCTCATTATGGAAGGTGAAAAAGAGAGGGAAACGGATCTCCGTTTTGCGCCTCTGGCAGGAATGGAGGGCTGATAATCATGTACGGGAAAGGAAGAATCATACCTGCGTTGATACTGTTCTTGGGCCTCATGACCTCCCCGATGTGGTATAGCTCCGGGGATGCCAGCAAGTTGCCCAAACCGGAAAAACCCAAAGACTACACGGAATGTGTTGCCCCAGCTCAGTACATGCGAACCTCGCATATGGTGCTGCTCAACCAGTGGCGCGATAATATCCTACGCGAGGACGGCGCCCGCACCGGGAAAACCGCCAACGGGACCGAATATGTACGGAGTCTGCAGAATGGCTGCATGAAGTGTCACAGCGACAAGAAAAAGTTCTGCGACACCTGCCACAGCTATGCCTCAGTGAAACCGTATTGTTGGGACTGTCATCTCCAGCCGAAGGAGGCGATGTAACATGGATAGCAAGAGAAGAGATTTTTTGAAGATTGCCGGGCTCACCGCCATTGCCGGCATTGCCGCACCCTCGGCCTTTAACACCCTGCTCAAGGGCGAGGCTCTGGCCTCCGCCGGTCACGCTGCTGCGGGCGACCATGGCGCTGCTGCCCCCACCGGCAAGCGCTACGGTATGGTCATCGATGTCAAAAAGTTCACCGAGAATCCAGGGCTGGCGGAGCAATGCATAACGGCCTGCCATACCATCCACAATGTGCCGGACTTCGGCAACAAAAAAGATGAAATCAAATGGCTTTGGGTCGAATCATACGACCATGTTTTCCCTGAGCACAGCCAGGACAAGCGTCCGGATGGACTCAAGAGCATGCCCATCCTGACCCTGTGCAACCATTGCGATAAGCCGCCCTGCGTCCGGGCTTGCCCGACCAAGGCGACCTTCAAGAAAAAGAACGGCATCGTGGCCATGGACTATCACCGTTGCATCGGCTGCCGGTTCTGCATGGCCGCCTGCCCGTATGGCGCCAGGAGCTTCAACTGGCGCGACCCGCGCGGCAAAGATGCAAACGGCCGGCCTTTTATCAAGGCGGAAAACCCCAAATTCCCCACCAGGATGCGCGGGGTGGTCGAAAAATGCAATTTCTGCACCGAGCGCCTGGCCATCGGCCAGATTCCTGCCTGCGTTGAAGTCGCAAGCCAAGCCAAGGGTCTTATCTTCGGGGACCTCAATGATCCCAACTCCGAGATCAGCCAGGTACTGAAGACATCCTTTACCATCCAGCGAAATCCTGCAATAGGGACACATCCATCCCTCTTCTATATTATTTGAGGTGAAAGATCATGATTGAGAAAGCATTAAAAGGAAGCAAGGGGTACTGGGTCTGGATGCTCTTCCTGCTCTCCCTGATGGGGGTGGGCGCTCTCAGCTATGTCCAGCAATTCAACTACGGACTCGGCATCACCGGCATGAGCCGGGATGTGACCTGGGGGGTGTATATCTCCCAGTTCACCTTTCTGGTCGGGGTTGCCGCCGGCGGCCTGATGCTGGTGCTACCGTATTATCTCCATAACTACAAGGCCTTCGGTCGTATCGTCATCCTCGGCGAGTTCATGGCCATTGCCGCCATCGTCATGTGCCTGATGTTCATCATCGCCGACCTGGGCCAGCCCATGCGGGCACTGAACGTCATGCTTTTCCCCACCCCCAACTCCATGCTTTTCTGGGATATGATCGTCTTAAACGGCTATCTGATCCTGAACATCCTCTGCGGCTGGGTGGTTCTGCATTCCGAATACAAGGGAATCAAATACCCTAAGTGGATCAAGCCCTTCATCTACCTTTCCATCCCCTGGGCGATCAGCATCCACACCGTCACCGCCTTCCTGTACTGCGGTCTGCCGGGACGGCATTTCTGGCTCACCGCCATTCTCGCCCCCAGGTTTCTCGCCTCCGCCTTTGCTGCGGGACCGGCCCTGCTGCTGGTCATCGCCATGGTCCTTAAGCGGGTCACCAAATTTGACGTGGGCCGCGAGGCGCAGGACAAACTGGTGACCATCATCGGCTATGCCGCCATGCTTAACTTTTTCTTCCTGGGCTGCGAATTTTTTGTCGCTTACTACAGCCAGATCCCCGGTCATATGCATACCCTGGATTACCTCTTCTGGGGCCTGGGCCATGGCGATCAGGTCTTCAACAATCTGGTCCCCTTCATGCGCGCCTCGGTGATCATGGGTCTGACAGGCATCGGCCTGATTTTTTACTCCCGGGCAAAGCAATGCGATGGGCTGCTGGTTCTTTCCTGCCTGTTCATCTTCATTTCCTTCTGGATTGACAAAGGACTCGGTCTGGTTCTTGGTGGTTTTGTCCCCAGCCCTCTGGACTATGTAACCGAGTATGTCCCCAGCTTCCAGGAGCTCGGCGTTACCGTAGCCGTCTGGGCCACAGGCGCCTTCATCCTCTCCATCCTCTACAAGGTGGCGATCAGCGTCAAGCTCGAGAAGGAAGCCTGATCCAACCCCTTTTCTCTTTGCCACATAGCTGGTTAAAGGCAAGCTCCCCCACAGGGGGCTTGCCTTTTTTATGCGAACCCTTCGCCAAAAAACAGGACTGGATCGCAGGAAAGAAAAAGAATAGGCATGACTCTGGGTATAGGGGCGAAAACGGTATTGCTTTCTTGACCTGATCGTTCTAATATCGTCGCACATGCGCGCCCGTAGCTCAGCTGGATAGAGCACCGGCCTTCTAAGCCGTAGGTCACAGGTTCGAATCCTGTCGGGCGCACCAAAAAAATCAAGCCATTAGCTCAATCAGAGTTAATGGCTTTTTGTTTCTTTAATTTTGCCCCGCGATTATATAGGGACAAAAAAAGGCAGAGAAACACCAAAGGCATCGGCAAAAAATTTGATTTTGTAGTTGGCAAAATTCCGGCTAAAATTTACAGGCACTCATTCAGGATGACTCGGGCTTCCTTGTTGCCGGGATCAAGACGTAGTACCTTCGAGACCCACTGGTCCGCCAGCATCAACCGTTTCATGGAAAAATAGGCCTTGCCCAGAGCCAGAAAAAGCTCGCTATCCTCGGGTGCCTTCTCTGCCACCTTTTCAAGCACCTTGACCGCCTCATTGAAATCACCCGCCGTATACAGGGCCATGCCGATTTTTTTGTTAAGATAGGTACGGTCCGGAGCCGCCCTGAGTACTTCACGGTAGCATTTAACCGCCAGCTCCCCCAAGCCGCAGTCATTGCAAGCATCGCCAATCTCTTCCTTGAAGTCGAGATCGTTGCTCTTTGTTTTCAGTGCCAGACGCAGGACTTTTTCCGCCTCTGGCAACTGTTTCTTGTTGATAAGCAGCTTGGCAAAATTAACGGCCCGATCCACATGCCTTGGACTGATAGCCATGGCCCGGCTGAAGTATTTCATGGCTATTTCCACCTTCCCCTGACGGAAATAAATCTGGCCCAAGGCGTGGTAGGAACTGACATCCAGCCGATTAATCTCCACCGCCCTTTCAAAACAGAGCTGGGCTTTTTTCAGGTCGCCCTTTTTTCCACAGAGCCGACCCATCTCCCGATAAGGCTTTGAGGATCGGTCATTGAGTTTGGCCGCCTCTCTGGCTGCGCCAAAGGCCCCGTCAAGATCGCCCTTTTCCTCAAGGGTGCGCACCTGGAGCAGTAGCTGGTTGAAGGGGGAAGGATTATTGCTCTGGTCCAGAAGCTCCAGAACCTTTTGCTCCAAAGTGGCGGTAACAAAAGGCTTGGTCAGATACGCATCAACATCATGCTCGGCCGCTTCAGCGACAATGTCCATGTTGGCTTCTGCAGTCACCATAAGAAAAGGGATGTCGCGTAATTTTCTGGTGGCACGAATCAGGCCCAGCAGCTCGGTGCCGGACATATAGGGCATGTTGTAGTCACAGATAATAAAATCTATGGTGATATTCTCATCCTGAAGAAGCCGCCATGCTTCCCGGCCATTGGCCGCCTCGTAAAACTTCTTGCCGAAATGGAGCAGCTTCAGCATGGCCTTGATGGAGCGGCGCATGTTGTCGATGTCGTCCACGACAAGAAAAACCATATCTTGAGGGGCTTTGATCGTCATTCTGCTTTTTTTCCCTTTGCTGTCGTCCGTGGTATGGCAGACGTGCTGTATTACAGGGGCAAGGTGAAATAAAAACGAGAACCTTTCCCTGGTTCGCTCTCCAGGCCGATCATTCCCCGATGAATCTCCACGGCCAGACGGCAGAAATATAGCCCAAGCCCGGTGCCGACCAGGGCATCCTGCTTGTCGGAGATTCTGGCGTACTTCTCAAAAATAGTGCTGTGCTTTGCTGGTTGGATCCCGGGGCCTTGATCCTGCACATAAAATTCCAGCCGTTTTTTCCCGACCACCCGCCGACAGCCAAAACGAATCGAGGTATTGTCCGGACAATAGCCCAGGGCATTGGTAAGCAGATTCTGCAACACCCGTAGAATGAGAATCCGGTCCAGAGCGATCCGCGGCAAATCCGCCTCAACCTCAAGAATCAATTCCACCTCCTTGATCCGGGCCATCCCCTTGATGGCACTCAGGCATTCGGCCAGCATGGGCCCGGGCTCGACCACCTCCTTGATAGGCGTAAACTTGCCATCTTCAATCTTGCCGATGCTCACCAGGTTTGAAACCATGCGCACCGCCCGGTCACAGCCCATCTGGGCCGAATCCAGAAATTCGCGATTTTCCTCGGAAACGGTGTAAGAGAGAATGTCGAGATTGGCCACCACCTCGGAAAGCGGTCCCTTGAGATCGTGGACGAGCATCCGGGAGAGTTCGGCACGCAAGGTCTCCTGATGCCTCAGCTCACGGTTACGCTCACGGAGGATGCGTTGCTGCCGGCGGAGATCCCTTTGCAGGTTTTCCTGGACCAGCAGGGAGAGGATGACGCTGCTGAAGTCGAAAAGACGAGTGATATCTGCCTGGAGCAGATCCCGGTCGCCAAGCTTGTCGGTTACATTGATGACACCCAGCACCTTGTCCTTATGGAGGATGGGCATGGAGAGCAGAGAATTGCGCCGGTAGATGCTCCGGCCCATTTTGTCAAACCGTTTGTCCTTGGAGATATCTTTGATAAACAGTGGCTCCCGGTGTCTGGCCACCCAGGCGGCCACGGAACGATCATCGTCAAGGGTCTGCTCATGGCCGACAAGTTCGGGCCGGCTTGCCGCCCGAACTACCAGATGCTTCTTCCGCTCCAGCACCATAAGGGAGCCTTGCTCCACCCCCAGATACTCGAGGATAACCTCGAGAATCCGGCCAAGACGCTTATGATAGTCAAGGCGGGGGGCATTGATCACCTCGGCAATTCGGGAAAAACTGTCCAGAAGCCGGTTGGCCAGCTCCAGATCCTGCAGCGCTTTCTGCGTACCCTGCACCGTAGCCCCCTTTTTGTAGTGAAAAGTGCAAAATGGAAAGTTTAAAGTTACGGTTGAAAAGCGAAGAAGGGACTTGACCCGTCTTTTTCACTCTCCACTTCCACTTTTCCCTTTCAACTGTGCCTTAAAGGCACGCCTACTCCCATTCGTAACTATCCAGCTCAAGGCCGGAAACGAACAAAAACAACCCAAACCGAAACTATCCAGCAGTGCCGTTCACCCAGAGGGCATAAGTTTCGCTAGGGCAGACAAGCTGCCCAGCTCAGCTATAGCTGCTAGGCAGAAGCCTACGAAATGTGCTGGTGCCCATGAGCAGGCTGATAACAACGCAGATGCGGTGCTGCTGGATAGTTACTCCCATTCGATGGTTCCCGGTGGCTTGCCGGTCACATCGTAGACCACCCGGGAGATGCCGCGCACCTCGTTGACGATCCGCCGGGAAACCTGGTCGAGGAACTCGTAGGGCAGATGCGCCCAGCGGGCGGTCATGAAATCCACCGTCTCCACGGCCCGCAAGGCCACGACATGGGCGTACTGACGGTTGTCGCCGACCACCCCCACCGATCGCACCGGAAGGAAGACGGTGAAGGCTTGGGAGACCTTGTCATAAAGCTCGTTTTTGCGCAGCTCCTCGATGAAGATCTCATCGGCCAACCGCAGGGTGTCGGCGTAGTCCTTGCGCACCTCGCCCAGAATGCGCACCCCAAGCCCTGGCCCGGGAAAGGGATGGCGGTAAACCATCTCATAGGGCAGCCCCAACTCAACGCCGATGACCCGGACCTCATCCTTGAACAGCTCCCGCAAGGGCTCGACCAGGCCGAGTTTCATGTGCTCCGGCAGCCCGCCCACGTTATGGTGGCTTTTGATCACCTTGGCCTTGCCGGTTTTGGCCCCGGCCGACTCGATGACATCGGGGTAGATGGTGCCTTGGGCCAGCCACTTGGCATTGGCCAGCTTCTCCGCCTCCTCCTCAAAGACCTCGATAAAGGTATTGCCGATGACTTTGCGTTTCAGCTCCGGGTCTGCCACGCCTTTAAGCCCGTCGAGAAAGCGTTGCTCCGCGTCCACCCGCAACACTTTGACCCCCATGTGCCGGGCAAAGGTGGTCATGACCTGATCGCCCTCATGCAGCCGCAACAGGCCGTTGTCCACGAAAACGCAGGTGAGCTGGGTACCGATGGCCCGATGCAGCAGGGCCGCGACCACCGAAGAGTCAACCCCGCCGGAAAGCCCCAGCAGCACCTCGTCCTCACCCACCTGGGCGCGGATCTGGGCAATGGCATGGTCAATAATGTTGCTCGACGTCCAAAGACGACCGCAGCCGCAAATCTCGTGGACAAAGCGCTCGATGATCCGCTGGCCCTGGTGGGTGTGGGTCACCTCCGGGTGAAACTGGAGCCCGTAGAAGCGCCGGCTCTCGTCCCCCATCCCGGCCAGGGGGGCGTTGGCGCTCTCGCAGATGGCCACAAACCCCTCGGGCAGCCGGTTGACCCGGTCGCCGTGGCTCATCCAGACATCGAGCAGTCCGTAACCCTCGGGGCTGGTATGATCCTCGATATCCTTAAGCAGCCGGGAATGATTGCGAGCCCGCACCTGGGCATAGCCGTATTCGCGATGGCTGGCCGGTTCCACCTCGCCGCCCAGCTGGGCGGCCATGGTCTGCAGGCCGTAGCAAATGCCAAGTACCGGCACCCCGAGGGTAAAAACCACCTCTGCGGCGCGAGGGGTCTCAGCCTCATGCACGGACTGGGGCCCGCCCGAAAGGATGATCCCCTTGGGAGCAAAAGCCCGGATCTCCTCGGAGGTCATGTCCCAGGGATGCAATTCACAATATACCCCGGCCTCCCGCACCCTGCGGGCAATAAGCTGGGTGTACTGGGAGCCAAAATCAAGAATCAGTATCTTTTCGCTATGGATATCCATTTTGCACCTTTGGTGTCCGCACGCAGCGCTCAGCACTTTGCACTATTTTCACCCCAACCGGTAATTCGGGGCCTCTTTGGTGATGATCACATCGTGGACATGACTTTCCTTTAGCCCTGCGGCGGTGATCTTGACAAATTTCGCCTTCTGGCGCAAATCTTCGATGGTGGCCGCGCCCAGATAGCCCATGCCGGAACGCAAGCCCCCCATGAGCTGATAGATCATCTCGGAAAGCGGCCCCCGGTAGGGCACCTTGCCTTCGATCCCCTCGGGCACGAATTTTTCCTGGCTCTCTATCCCTTCCTGAAAGTAGCGGTCACTGGAGCCCTGTTTCATGGCGCCGAGCGAGCCCATGCCCCGGTAGCCTTTGTAGGTTCGCCCCTGGTAGAGGAAGGTCTCGCCGGGGGATTCATCGGTGCCGGCAAAGAGGCTGCCGATCATCACCACCCTGGCCCCGATGCCGATGGCCTTGGCGATCTCGCCCGAGTACTTGATGCCGCCGTCGGCAATAACCGGGATGCCGAATTTTTCCGCAGCCTTGGCGCAGTTATAAATCGCGGTCATCTGCGGTACCCCCACCCCGGCCACGATGCGGGTAGTGCAGATGGAGCCCGGCCCGACCCCGACCTTGACGCAATCGGCTCCCGCCCGGATCAGGGCTTCTGCCCCTTCCGCCGTGGCTACGTTGCCGGCAATGATCTGGAGTTCGGGAAAGGCATCCTTGATTCTGGTCAGGGCGTTCAGGATGTTACGGGAATGTCCGTGGGCGGAATCAAGAACCACCACATCCACCCCGACATGGATCAATTTTTCCACCTGGTCCAGCCCGCTGTTTACGCCGATGGCCGCACCCACCCGCAACCGGCCCAGGTCATCCTTGGCGGCATTGGGATATTTCTTAATCTTTTCAATATCCTTGATGGTAATCAATCCCTGGAGATTGCCCTCATCGTCCACCACCAGAAGTTTTTCAATGCGGTGCTCATGGAGGAGAGCCTTGGATTGCTCCAGAGTGATGCTGGCTTTGGCAGTAACAAGATTTTTGCTGGTCATGACATCCCGGACCAGCAGATCCTCGTCGGAAACAAAGCGCAGGTCGCGGTTGGTGACAATGCCGACCAGCTTGGTGCCCCGCAATACCGGCACCCCGGAGATCCGGTAGTTGCGCATGATCTCGTTTACTTCCCGCACGGTCTGGGCATCGTTCACCGTGATCGGATCGATGACCATGCCCGACTCGGACTTCTTGACTTTGCGCACCTCACGGACCTGCTCCTCCACGCTCATGTTCTTATGGATAATCCCGATCCCGCCCTCCCTGGCCATGGCGATGGCGGCACGGTGCTCGGTGACCGTATCCATGGCCGCGCTGACCAGAGGAATATTCAGGGTGATCGACTTGGTAAGCATCGTGGCCAGGCTCACCTCGCCTGGCAGCACTTCGGAAGCGGCGGGCACAAGGAGCAGGTCGTCAAAGGTATAGGCATGTTCGATGGTTTGGATTGACATCAGCGGACTCCCTCAAAAAAATTGTGGCAGGTGATGCGCCTCGATATTGCCAAGGCGATCTGGGATACTGGAGCGCCACCCTGAAACCGGGGGCAAAAACCGTAGAGCCTTACTATAAAAAACTTTCAATCCCCAGGTCAATGGCGAGTTTGCAGAGCGCACCTCTTCCGCCCCCTTCAGCAGCTTGTTACCCCGCTCAGGAGAATGCCTTCCAGCAACCCGGCATCGCTCACCAGCAAAGGAAGGTTGGCCAGGGCCTGCTGCAACTCCTGCAAGATCACCGCCCCGGCCACGATGATCTCCCCGCGCCCATCGGCCAAGCCGGGGAGGGCGCTGCGTTCGGCTGAAGAAAGAGCGGCCAGCCAGGCAACCAGCCGGTGCAATGCTGGCTGGCGCAAAGGGTAATTCTGGACCTGCCGGGCATCATACCGGCCCAGCCCCAGGGCGAGAGCGGCCAGACTGGTCGCGGTCCCGCCGGAAGCCACCAGCAATAAACCTTGTCCGTCCGTATTCCCCTCGAAGATGCTCCGCAAAGCCGGAGCCAAGGTATCCCTGATTTTCTCGCGCATGGTCTCACGATCCGCACCGAACTCCTCGCTTAATCCTGCTGCGCCAAGAGGCAGGCTTATCACCCGGGGTTCACTCCCGACGGTGGCCTGGAGGATAAGCTCCGTGCTGCCCCCGCCCACATCCATCAGCAGCAGCGGGTAGCAGAGCTGTTCTTTCGGCAGGGCGGAAAGCGCCCCCAGCAGAGCAAGACGGGCTTCCTCCTCGCCGGAAAGCACCTCGATCGAAAGCCCGGTCAGCGCCTCGGCCTTCTGGAGGAAATCCCGGCTATTGATGGCTTTGCGCACGGCATAGGTGGCGCAGGCCCGCACGCGGCACAAAGGGTAGGGCGCTATTTGCTCGACAAAACGGATCAGAGCCGCTTCAGCTCGAAGCATGGCTGCGGGCGCAAGCAGACCGCTAAGGCCAAGACCCTCGCCCAGTCGGACCGTAACCAAATCGTGGACCAGGGGGCGCAGACACCCGTCCTCCACCTCGGCCACCAACAAACGGAAACTATTGCTCCCGATATCCATGCCGCAGGCTATGTTCATCGCCGCTTCGCCGTTGCCTTTTACTGAGGGGTGCCGTAAAATGTGGGAGCAATAATTCCCGCCGTTAAAATACCAGCGGCCGCAGAAGCCTCAAGACTTCAACGCTTCTGCAACCAAGACCAACCCCGCCAAAAGGATCGCCGCGTGATACTTGAGATCAATCCTAACAACCCGCAGCCCCGCATGATCCACCAGGCGGCCGAGGCCCTGCGCAAAGGAGCGGTGATCTGCTACCCAACAGACACCGTCTACGGCATCGGTTGCGACATGTTCAATCAAAAGGCGATCAAGCGAATCCTGCAAATAAAAAAGAGGCCGATACACCAGCCTTTCAGCTTCATGTGCTCAAGCCTCAAAAACGTCAGTACCTATTGCCATGTTTCCAACATGAGCTACAGGATCATGAAAAAAGATCTGCCCGGTCCCTATACCTTTATCCTGCAGGCGACAAAACTGGTGCCGAAAATCCTGCTCAACCGGCAGAAAACCGTGGGAATAAGGGTGCCGGACAACACTATCTGCCTGGCGCTCATCGAAGCTCTGGGCAACCCGATGCTCAATACCAGCGCCATCAAGGAGCAAGATGATCCGCCAATGAGCGAGGCCTTTGAAATCGAGGCTCAATTCGGCCGCCTGGTAGACATCATCATTGATGGCGGCACGGTCTACCCGGCGCCGTCGTCAGTGGTCTCGCTTATCGGCGATACCCCGGAAGTATTGCGCCAGGGCAAGGGTGACACCCTTCATTTCTGAAAAGGGGCACGATCCCACAGGCATTGCCCATGCTACTTCCCGTTCTGGATCAAGGCGTCTTTCAGCGATTTGCTCATGGTGAAGTGCAGATTCTTGCGGGAGGTAATCTTCATGACCTTGCCGGTCCTGGGGTTTTTGGTTGTCCGCGCCTTGCGCTGGCGCACAGAAAAGCTGCCAAAGCCACGGATTTCGACCCGCCGGTTCTCGGCTAGGGCATCAATTATAGTTTCCAGCATGATATCAACGGCCTGACTCACATCTTTTTTCAGATATGCGCCCATTTCCTCGGCCACTGCATTTACCAAATCCCGTTTCAACATCGTTAAATATACTCCTATCGCAAGATCCCTGTCCATTCATAGGCCAGCATCGGACCGGATAATCCTGTCTGCTGTAACAGCGATTCACTTTTTTTACCGGTAATCAGCCGCAGAAAGGAAAAATCTTTTTCCTGGGGATAGATAAGTTCCGGCATCTTTTCTGTCTTAATTCCGGCCAGCTCTGCAGCCAGCATGACCGCATCGCTGAAATTGCCCAACTGATCGATCAGGCCGTACTCCTTGGCCTGCTGGCCGGAAAAAATACGGCCATCGGCAATTTTTCTAACCTCAGCCACGGGCAAGGACCGACTTTCGGAAACCGCCTGGACAAACTGCGACTGGACATTATCAATCATGCCTTGGAGCATTTGCCGCTCTTCGTCAGTCATGGGCCGTGACGAAGAACCGATATCCTTCATCCTGCCGCTCTTGACCACCTCGCTCTTGTAGCCAATCTTGCCAAATAACCCTTCCAGATTGACAAACTTGAGAATAACCCCCATGCTGCCGGTCAGGGTGCCGGGGTTGGCAACAATCTTGCTGGCGCCCAGGGAAACATACAAGCCGCCCGAAGCCGCCACCGAACCCATGGAAACCACCACCGGCTTGATCGCCTTGGTCCGCCGGACTTCGTCATAAATCTCCTGGGAGGCGCCCACCGCCCCGCCAGGGCTGTCAATTCTCAGAACAATCCCCTTAATTTTGGGCTCTTCCCGAAAAGCCACCAGATGCTCGATGGTCTCCTCAGCTTCGAGGATAACGCCCTTTACCTCTATAACCCCGATTCCTTCCTGCAAAAAAAGCTCGGCTCGGGAAGGACCGGTAAGGCGGGTAACAAAAAAGGTTATCCCGCCCCAGAAAAACAGCATGATAGCCCCCAGGACCAATAATCCCGAAAAGACCGGATGCTTGTGGCGAAACAACCCTTGTGACATGACAAACCCAGAATAAAAAGTTAGGAGCCGCAACGAAACAACCTGTAATTACCTGATTATTTCGTTGCAGCTCCTTATGCTGGTTACGGCATCCTAATTGTTGCAACCATAGAACAACAACTTCGGCCTGGTTATTCCTGAGCCTTGTTCTCCATCTCTTCCTTCATGAGATCACCGATGGTGGACGGGCCACTCTTAGCCTGCTTCTGCTTGTACTCCTCGTAGGAGCCTTGGCCGGAATCATCGGTCAGCGCCTTGATGGACAGGCCGATCTTGCGGTCCTTGGCGGAAACATTGATCACCTTTGCTTCCACGGTATCGCCGGCATTGTACAGCCCAACCGGGGTGGCAACCTTGTCCTTGCTGATCTCGGAAACATGGATCAACCCTTCGATGCCATCTTCCACTTCCACAAAGATACCGAACTCGGTGACATTGGTGATCTTGCCCTGCACGGTGGTGCCCACCGCATATTTTTCAATGGCAGCCTGCCAGGGATCCGGCTCCAGCTGTTTGACGCCTAAAGAAAACCGCTCATTCTCGCGATCGATCTTGAGTACCACGGCCTGGATGGTTTCACCCTTGGCGTATTTCTCGGAAGGATGCTTGATCCGCTCGGTCCAGGAGAGGTCGGAGACATGGATCAACCCGTCGATTCCTTCCTCGATGCCGATGAACACCCCGAAATCAGTGATATTCTTGATCTTGCCCTCAATGATGGAACCCACAGGATAATTCTCGCTGACCAGATCCCAGGGGTTGGGCTGCAGCTGCTTCATGCCGAGAGAGATCCGCTTGGCGTCCACGTCGATGTTGAGGATGACCACCTCGGCAGCCTCACCCACCCCGACGATCTTGGAGGGATGCCGGGTTTTCTTGGACCAGGACATCTCGGAGACATGAATCAACCCTTCCACACCCTCTTCGAGTTCGGCGAACACCCCGTAGTCGGTAATGCTGACCACCTTGCCCATGGCCTTGGCGCCGATGGGGTAACGCTCCTGCACGGTTGACCAGGGATCTTCTTTGAGCTGCTTTACGCCCAGGGAAACCTTATCATTTTCACGATCGTACTTGAGGATCTTGACCTGCACATCCTCGCCCACCTTGAACAGCTTGGAAGGATGGGAAACACGACCCCAGGAGAGATCGGTGATGTGGCAAAGACCGTCCATGCCGCCCAGGTCGATAAATACCCCGTAATCGGTGATATTGGTAATGGTGCCCGTGACCACCTGGCCTTCCACCAGGTTGGACTGCATATCTTCCCGCAGCTTTTTGCGCTCATCCTCGAGGATGGCGCGGCGGGAGATCACCACATTGTTGCGCTTGCGGTTATATTTGAGAACCTTGAACTCAAAGGTCTGGCCGATGAGGCTGTCCAGATCCTTGACCGGGCGAAGGTCGATCTGCGAGTAGGGCAGGAAGGCCGGCACGCCGATATCGACGGAAAGGCCGCCCTTGACCCGGTTGTCGATCCGGCCCGAGATGGTGCCGTCCTCTTCCTGGATCTTGGCGATGTCTTCCCAGACCTTGATGCCGATGGCTTTTTCGCGCGAGAGCTTGAGACCGCCATCGATCTCCCGTTTCTCCACGAAGACGTCAAAGACGTCGCCAACCTTGACTTCGATCTCGCCATTCTCGTTTTTGAATTCGGAACAGTGAATCTCGCTTTCCGACTTGTCGCCGATGTCCACCACGACAAAGTCGTTGATCAGGGCGATAACGGTGCCGAGTACGACTTCGCCCACCTCCGCCACCTTCTGGCTTTCCTCAAAAAGCTGAGCAAAGCTCATTTCCCCTGCCTTTACATCTAAATCCGTTGTGGTTGCTGTTGTGCTTGTTGCCATGGAAACAATCCTCCTTTGATAGATCGAGCTTATATACCAGAGAATATGGGCAAATACAAACTTTTTATCTGCGGGGGGATGGACAGATCTTCAGGGAAAAAAAGACGTCCTGACACAGGAAAAATGCAGCGTAACTATTTAACAACAAAGGAGATCAGGAGATAAACCAGGGGGGCATGACGTGGGTATGGACAAAAAATGCTTCCAGGCGGCTATATTTTTTGCCGTTTCAGGAGTCCGCCTGAGGGGATAATTTTTCGAGACACAACTGGGAGGATTCGGCAATCACCCGATTGCCCCCTTGCGCCTTGCCGGAATACAGCGCCTTGTCGGCACGGGCGACCAAATCGGCGATATCCTCCGCCCAGGACCGGCCAGGATATCTGACAAACTCGGCCACGCCGATACTGAGACTGGTCGAGGCATAGCGGGACTCCTGGCGGTATCGCTCCTGAATGCGATCGGCAATCTGCCCAACCTGGGCGGCAGTGGCGCAAGATACGATGAGGGCGAACTCATCTCCGCCGAACCGGAAACACCAATCCACATTCTCTCTGGTACACTGCATGAATATTCTCCCGATATCCTGCAGAACCCGGTCTCCGGCCAGATGCCCATACTGGTCGTTGTAACCCTTGAAACGATCCACATCAATAAGGACCAGAAAAACAGGGTACCCCATCCGATGAGCCCGCGGCACCTCCTCATGCAGTTTCAGCTCGAAGCAGCGGCGGTTATACAGGTCGGTAAGCATGTCACACATGGAAAGATGCTCAAGCTTCCGGATTAAAGTCTGCTCGCGGATTACCCTGCTGACCTTGGCCTCAAGCTCATCCATGCCGAAGGGCTTGATAATGAAATCGCTGGCTCCGGCCCGGACAACATCGATATAGCCATGGGTTTCGGCATGGCCGGTTATAACGATGACCTCGGTTCCGGGATATTCCTCCTTGATATGCTGCAAAAGCAGCATGCCGTCACAGCGCGGCATGGTCAGGTCGGTGAGAACCAGGCTGAACCCGTCCTGCTTGAGCTTGATCTTGGCCTCCTCACCATCCGCGGCCGTATCAAAGGCATGCCCCATGATTTCCATGGAAGTCTGCAGCAGCTCGAGGATTAACGGATCATCATCCACCAGCAGAATGCGGGTCTTTATTTCAAGCGGCAGATCGTTGTGCGGCAAAATAATCTCCCAGAATGTCTGCATGGTCAAAAGCCAGGGGGGGCAGCGATTCTTCGGCAAATACCGCGACCTCGCCCGCATCATCGCCAGCCACTGGCGTTCCTTCCGCCGTGGCAAGAAAAACCGTACTCACCGTATGCTGACGGGGGTCGCGATCCGGTTCGGAATAAGTGTGAAACTGCCGGCCAAGCCTGATCGAAAGACCGGTTTCCTCGCGCGCTTCCCGCACTGCCGCCTGTTCCAGCGACTCCCCGTAATCAACAAACCCGCCGGGCAGAGCCCAGCCAAAAGGCGGATTCTTTCGCTTTACCAGAACAACGCCGCCGCCAATGGTAATGATGATATCCACCGTGGGCACCGGATTTTTATAGGCGGGAATCGCCTGACCGCAGGCGGGGCATTGCTTCACCAGACGACCTCCCCGAGCGGCGTCCCATCACACAGGGCACGAATGGAGCGCCAGCTCTTTACCTCCGGCAGATCATGCCTGCCCTTGTTCCAGGGCTGGCGGTAGACAATGGGCTGGATGCCCTCTTCCTGGGCGAGCTGCAGGCAGGTCTGGACCCGGTCATCCACAAAAAAGGCCAGCCCCATTTCCTTGATAAACTCGGCCTTGTTGTCGTGTTCGCCGGTGGCCACCAGCCGTACCCGACCGTAAACCTGCGGGCCCAGTTCTTTTTTCAGCCAGCGGGCGATGGGCTTTTTTTGCGGCCGGGCCGTTATGAAGGTGAGGGGGCCATGCCCGGCGAAGCCGGTCAACACCTGACGGGCGTGGCTCATGAGCCGCAGGCCGCAGGCCAGGGGCTCCTCCAGCAGCCGGCCAAAGATTTCCCCAACCATGGCCGGATCGAGGTCCAGGCATTCCTCCACCTGAAACTCGGTGATCTCCTCCGGGCGCAACCTGACCCCATATTCGGCCCAGGCCAGACGGATAAAGGCCTCCATGGTGTCGGCGACCACGCCGTCTATGTCAAAGCCGATGCGGCTTGGGTGAATAGGCATGCAGCATTCCCTGATCCGCAGTAACTATCCAAGCACCCCATCTTGCGGCGATCGGGCCGGCTCACGAACAGAGGGACGCTTCGCCGTCCCGCTTATAGCTGAGCTGGGCAGCTTGTCTGCCCTAGCGAAACTTATGCCCTCTGGGTGGACCGCAACCTGCGGCACTGCTGAATAGTTACGATCCGCATATATATGTTGCAAAGAAGAATAAAAATCTGTACATCTTCCCGCCACAGCGCAGCAATTTTAAATAGTTTAAACCAGAACGCGGCAAAAAAGACAAAAATCTTCTCCTCAAAACGAAAACCCGCCTTTGGGGCTCGGAAAGTTTGTTGAAATGTTAGATAACCTCAAACTTGCAAACTGCGGTTACAACGGTTATCGCTTTGAAGCTGCGCCAGGAACAGGTTGCCCCTTTCCCTTATTTTATGAACCAACCGGGTTTCCTTGACAAAAAAAACGAAAAAAAGCATAGTTGCTCATTAATCCTTAGCCGCCGTAAAAAATAACTGTGCCGATAAAAAATCATGACCAGCGGAGCCGTGTAGCATTGAAGGCAACGAAATGCTCTGAAATGGAATTGGTATCCGTTACGGCCCTAAGCCATCGTTCAAAAATAACTGTAATTTTATATATATGCCATGCACGGCATAAGGGGCTGTAACAAAACAGTTACAGTCATGGTTGTTTTACAACAGCCCCTGAATTTAAACGGAGCACCAGACTTTCATGAAGCTACCCCCCCTTACCATCGGCAAATTCACCGCCCCGGTCCCCCTTGTGCAGGGAGGCATGTCCATCCGCGTCTCCACCTCAGCCCTGGCCATTCCCGTGGCTGAGTGCGGAGGCATCGGCACCATCGGCGGCTCGGCCATTCCGGTGGAAGAGCTTCAGGCTGACATCCGCAAAGCCAAAGCGGCAACCAAAGGGGTTATTGCGGTGAACATCATGTTCGCCATGAAGAATTTCTACAGCCTGGTCCAGGGTTCCATCGAAGCCGGAGTGGACATGATCGTCACCGGCGCCGGTTTTTCCCGGGATATCTTCAAGATCGGCAAGGAGACCAACACCCCCATTGTCTCCATCGTTTCCTCGCCCTCCTTTGCCATGCTCGCCGAAAAACTGGGCGCTGCGGCCATCGTGGTTGAGGCCAAGGAGGCGGGCGGCCATCTGGGCACCAACGTACCCCTGCGCGAGCTTTTCCCAGAGATCCGCAAGGTGGTCAAGAAGGTACCCCTGATCGCAGCCGGCGGCATCACCAACGGCTATGAAATGGCGGAGATGATGGACAAATACGGGGCGGACGGGGTGCAGATCGCCACCCGCTTTGTCCTCACCAAGGAATGTTCGGTGGCGGAAAGCTTCAAGCAGGCCATGCTCCAGGCCTGCCAGGAAGACATCTCCCTGATCAAGTCCCCGGTGGGGCTGCCGGGCCGGGCCATCAAGACCCCTTTTGTCAAGCAGTTGCTGAGCAATGCCGACCTCAAGGCCAAGGAATGCAAATACAAATGTCTGAAAAAATGCGACCATGTTTACTGCATCAGCGACCGGCTCACCGCGGCCTGCGAGGGCAACATGGAAGACGGTCTGGTTTTTTCCGGGGAAAATGTTTTTAAAATCAAGGAAATTCTCACCGTTCGCGAGGTTTTCGACCAGTTCATTTCCCAGGCCGAATCCATGTACAAGGAACCTACGGCGACATATTGAGCGGGAGTCCTCACACCTTGCCCTCGTGCCCGAAAAATATCATGGACTCATCCGCTGACCTGCCGGAGCCCCTCATCATTCCGCGGGCCGAACACCCCATCTCCCGCAAGGACATCGACCGCGAAGCCCTCAAAGTAATGCACCGCCTCCGCGACGCGGGCTTTTCCGCCTACCTGGTGGGCGGCGCGGTACGCGATCTCTACCTTGGTAAAACCCCCAAGGATTTCGACATCAGCACCAATGCCAGACCCGGACAGCTGCGTGCCCTTTTTCGCAACAGCCGGATCATCGGCCGCCGCTTCCGTCTGGTGCAGGTCTTTTTCTTTGGCGGTAAAATCGTTGAGGTCTCTACCCTGCGCTGCCGCAGCGAGTTTGAAGAAGGCGAGCCTGAAGAGGACGAGGTGCTGGCCCACAACAACACCTTCGGCTCCGAAGCGGAGGACGCCTTCCGGCGGGATCTCACGATCAACGCCCTGTTCTACGAGATAGAAAACTTCACCATCATTGACTACGCGGGCGGGGTGGCCGACCTCAACAACCGGATTGTCCGGATGGTAGGAGAGCCGGACCGCAGGATTATCCGGGATCCCGTCCGGATGATGCGGGCCATCCGCCATGCAGCCAGGAGCGGATTCACCATTGAAGAGCGCACCTGGCAGGCCATTGTCGCCAACCTGAACACCCTGCGTCTCTGCCCTGATTCCCGGGTCAGAGATGAATTCTTCAAGGATCTGCACAGCGGCGCCTGCGCCCCCTGGTGTCGGCTGGCCGTAACCAGCGGCTTGTTCTTTATCCTTCTGCCCTGCTATGACGAGATCGTCAACCGGGAGCCGGAGGAACCCTCCATGCAGACCCGTCTTCTCTTTGCTCTCTGCCAGGTGATTGACCGTCTACATGGCGAAGGCACCCCCCTGCCGGAACATCTACTGCTCGCGGTTCTTCTGCTTCCGTGGGCCATGGCGCGCTTCAACCTTGCGAATCTGCCGACCGAAGGCCGGGAATCCTTTGCCCGCACCCTCCGCACTGAGGTTGATTGCAATCTGGAGCACCTCAATGTCAAGCGGGCCTCCAGGGAGGAGATCACCTTGCTCCTGGTAAATTTTCCGCTTTTTGTCCGGCACGGAGCCGAGCAGAGCTGGCCTGTCTGGCTGAAACGCAAAAGTTATTTCCCGGATGGCCTGCTGCTCTTTCAGCTTTATCAGGAAGCCCTTGGCGGCGCGCCTGCCGACCTGGCGGTGCAGCCGGAGTCTGTGCCTTCCCCTTACGTCCCCAAGAGTATCAGGCCCAGAAGCGGAAAACCCCGACCACCCAGGTCGGAAAGCCGCACCCCGGCTTTTTCCGGCAAGAAGGGCGGGATCTTCGGCCTCAAATAGGCGGGCGCCTGGCGGCGCTTGTTTTTAGCCACGAAACCCACGAAAGAACACGAAATTTTAAATTTTTGTAAATATCCAGCTCAAGGCCAGGAAAATGATACCCCCGAACCAGCAACTGCTCCGACGCGGCGGCGCTGCTACTGAACAGTTGTGAATTTTTCGTGTTCTTTCGTGGGTTTCGTGGCTAATTTAGAAAATATTATTGTGAATGCCATGCCTTACCAGCCACCCGACCTCACCGAACTCCAGGCGCTGCCCCTGGCCGAACTCATGCGGCTGGCCCTGGCGACCAAACTTGCCCACCGGGGAACCGCTTTTTCCCTGTGCAGCATCGTCAATGCCAAATCCGGCCGCTGCAGCGAAGACTGCCATTTTTGCGCGCAATCCGCCCATTACCGGACAGAGGCGCCGGTTTATCCCCTGCTGGACAAAGCCAGGATTCTCGCCGCTGCCCATGAGGCCAAAAAAAACGGAGCGAGCCGGTTCTCCCTGGTGACCAGCGGCCGGGGACTGGCAAGCGAAGATCTGTCCGAGGTGCTCGCTATCATCCGCGCCATCCGGGAAGAGGTGGGGATCAAGGTCTGCGCTTCCTTGGGCATTCTGGGCGAGGCCGAATTAGGCCGGCTCAAGGAGGCCGGTCTTTCCCGCTACCACCATAATCTGGAAACCTCCCGAGAGTTTTTCCCGCGGATCTGTACCAGCCACAGCTTTGCCGACCGGGTCGCCACCATCAAGGCGGCCCAGGCGGTCGGGCTTGAGGTCTGCAGCGGCGGGATCTTCGGCCTGGGAGAATCAGAGGCCGACCGCCTGTCCATGGCCATGAGCCTGGTCGAATACGGGATCGATTCCGTGCCCCTCAATATCCTCATCCCCCTGGCCGGCACGCCCTGCGCACCGCTTCCTCCCTTGGGCATCACGGAAATCCTCCGGGCCATCGCCCTCTACCGCTTGATTCTGCCCCAGGCCGCCATCCGTCTGGCCGCCGGCCGCGAGTCCGCCCTGGCCGATTTTTTAAGCTCCGCCTTCCTGGGCGGCGCCGACGGCATGATGATCGGCGGCTATCTCACCCAGCGGGGCCGCTCCCCGGAAGCTGACCTCCGATTCGCCGAAAAGATCAGAGAGCTATGGTCGATCTGAAGGCCTGGCTCAGTCAGCAACAGGAAAAAGGGAAACTCCGCCGCCTGCGCCCGGTGCTTCGCCGGGGAAACGGGCGGATCACCCTGGCCGGAGACGAGGCCCGGGAACTGCTCGACTTTTCCTCCAATGACTATCTGGCTCTGGCCGAACATCCGGCCCTGATTGCCGCGGCCCATGAGGCCATGCAAAGGTTTGGCACCGGTTCCGGCGCCTCCCGCCTGATGAGCGGCGATCTCACGATTCACCATGAACTGGAGGAAGCCGTGGCCGCCCTGAAAGGCAAAGAGGCGGCCCTCACCTTCGGCTCCGGCTACATGGCCAATACCGGCATCATCCCCGCCCTGGCCGCCCGCCACGATCTCATCTTCAGCGACCGCCTGAACCATGCCAGCATCCACGACGGCTGCCGCCTCTCCGGCGCCCGTCTGCTGCGCTTCCGGCACAATGACCTCAATCATCTCGAAGAGCTGCTCAGAGAAAAACGGGGGGATAGCACGGCGCTGATCGTGGTGGAGTCCATCTACAGCATGGACGGAGACCGCTGTCCTCTGCGCGAACTGGTGTCTCTCAAAGAGCGGTTCGGCTGTCTGCTCATGGTGGACGAGGCCCATGCCACCGGGGTTTTTGGCGAAAAGGGCGGCGGGATTATCGAAGAGGAGGGAGTGAGCAGCGGGGTGGATCTGGCCATGGGCACCTTCGGCAAGGCCTTGGGCAGCTATGGTGCTTATGTGGCTGGAAACCAAGAACTGATCGACTATCTGGTCAATCGGGCCAGGAGCTTTATCTTTTCCACCGCCTTGCCGCCTGCGGTGGCCGCTGCTTCTTTGGCTGCGCTGCGGCTTATCGGGCAGGAGCCAGAACTGCGCCATGAACTGCACAAAAAAATAAACTTTTTCAAAAGACTGCTGCGCACTGGTGGCTACGACGCAGATCTTGGTCCGTCACAGATCATCCCCATCCTCATCGGCGAAAGCGGCACGGCGCTGGGTAAAGCAGAGCTGCTCAATAAGCAGGGAATCTTCGCTACGGCCGTCCGTCCGCCCACCGTACCGGAAGGCACAGCGCGGCTCAGATTATCCATCACCCGCCATCACAGCACAACGGATCTATCCTTGGCGGCCAAGGCTCTACTGGAGATTATGGGCTAGCGTTTTAGGGACAGGAGAGGGAAGGGGCAAAACAAGAGGAAAAAATTTCCGGGCTGGGGAAAACCCAGCCCGGAGATGAAACAACAGCTTACTTTGCAGCAGGCGCAGCAGGAGCAGCGGCCTCAGGAGCAACAGGCGCAGCGGCCTCAGGAGCAGCAGCCTCAGGAGCAGCAGCCTCGGGAGCCGGAGCCATCGGGGCAGCAGGCTCCACGGCGGGAGCGGCCTGCTCAACCGGCGGGGCAACTACTTCTTCGCTTTTCTTGCAAGCGATCATGCCGGTAGCAAGAAGCAGCATCAGGGCAAAAGCAACTGTGGTTTTGATTGACTTCATGGTTCTCTTCCTCTCTTTGTGTTTTTAATAAATGCGACAATGCGCATCACGCCTGGTTGTGACCACGCTGGATCACCCAGCCAACTCTTCCCTCGGTCATGGGGGTGACAAATATGTTTTGTATACATCCACTCCCCGACTGAGTAAAGAAAAAATATACAACTCTCCTCAAAAAACTCTATTTCTGTCTTCTTTCTGACAAACTGGACAACAAAAAGTGGCCCGTCCTGCCAAGACTGTGCGCACTATCGGCTGGCCGCAGCGCGGACAGGGCTGCCCCTGCCGCCCATACACCGCCAGCTCCAGTTGAAAATACCCGGCCTCCCCGCGGACGTTCTCATAATCGGAAATAGTAGAGCCCCCCATGGCAATGGCTTTTTTAAGAATGAGGCGACTCTTGTTGACGATACGCTGCCAATCCGCCATCAACAGTCGATATACCTGGGTTTGCGGGTGGAGACAGGCGGCAAAAAGAGTCTCGTTGGCGTAAATATTGCCAAGGCCCACCACTACCCGGTTGTCCATGAGAAAACTTTTCACCGGCTGCTTCTTGCCCTGCGCCTTTTGCAGCAGATAGTCGGCGGTGAAATCCTCGGAAAATGGCTCCGGCCCCAACCCGGCAAAAGGGTCGTTCTCCCGGAGCTCTTTTTCCGAGTATACCTCGACACAGCCGAAACGGCGCACATCGTTAAAGCGCATCTCCTTGCCATTATCGAGAAGAAAGCGGAGATGATCATGCTTTCGGCGGGGAGTGTCACCATCATAAATGCCGATCTTCCCGGTCATGCCCAGATGAAACAGCATGACCGCCTTGCCGGTCAATCGGAGGAGGATATATTTAGCGCGACGCTCCACCCCCAGGATGAAAGCGCCCTCGACATGCCGGTACATCCTGGCCCTGGGAAAAGGCTTGCGCAGCCTCTTGTTGCTGTAGGAAACCGAGAGAATTTTACGCTTAAGCACCAAGGGGGCAAGCCCTTGGCAGATCACTTCCACTTCCGGCAGTTCAGGCATGACAAGATTCCTTTCGTGATGACCCTTCGCGCCATAAAGGGCACTGTCCGCCAACGCATTCCCGGTTGGCGGAAAACTGTCGACAGACAAAATCAGCCTCGGCCATAAGCGGCACCGGCAGAAGCCGGCGGGAAAGAAGTGCTGCTTCCCTCAGGGCGGTGACCGTTTCCCGCTGGCAGCAACGCGCCCCTTGGGTCTGGGCGATCTCGCCCAGCACCCGGGAGGTGATCTCCTGCACCTGCTGTCGCGGTTTGGGGGTGAGGGGAGTGGCCGCAAGCAAAACGCTGAAGGCAATGCCCACCCCGGCCGCGGCCCCGCAATTGCCCCAGAAACCGCAGACTCCGCCCGGCACCTTGCTGCCCCGCTCAATGCCGGCCAGAATGTCCTCCCGGCTGATCCTGCCGCCCAGGTTACGGTAGGTGGCCAGGATGATCCCCGGCACCATGGCGTGGTGCTCCGGGCCGTGCAGGGGAATGGCCGGGTGACGGCGGATCGTCGCCAACAGGGCCAGCATGTCCTGTTCTTTCGTTTCGGCACAGAGTAACCGGATGACAGAGAGGCCGTCCTGCTGGTGGCAATCATCGCAGATATAATGCCCTTCAACGCAAAGAGCGTTAGTTTTCTTGGCCCCGCCGCAATAATGGCAGGCCACCTCCCGCTCATGGGCAAGGTAGCTGATCTCCTTGCCGCAGGCCATGCAGCCCGACGGGTGCCGTCCGCTCTCCGGCAGGCGCAGGGTGGGCAGGGAAACAATCTTGCCCGGCGCAGGCTCAGCCTGCCCACCGCCGCAACAACCGCCGCCCTGAAGCAGCGGGATCTCCGCCGGCGGCGCACAGCAGCTGTTTTCCAGAGCCAGATTGGGCACCGCCCCTTGCCCATCGAGGACAAACAGGGAGTCGGCCAGGCTTTCCGCCTCGCTTAACGCCACGCTAACCCGCCGACCCTTGAGCAGCATGGTTCCGCTCTCCGTCCACACCGCGCCAAACGGCCCCCGGTAGATGACCTCCACCTGGCGCGCCTCGTCCGGCTTGTAGCCCCGGAAAGTGAGGGAATAAAAGCGGGTTTGCGCCTCGATCCGGTAGGGGAAGCGCTTGACCAGGCCGGTCCCGGCAAAACCCGCCCCCCGGAGCATGGCCAGCAGATCCTCCTGCCGCAACGCCCCGCCCAGACATTCGCCCCGGAACTGTTCGTTATTCTTGATCGCCACCGGAATGGGCTCGTCGGTGACGATGTCGGAGACCACCAGCCTGCCGCCGGGTTTCAAGATCCGGAAGATCTCGTGCAGGGTCTGGCGTTTGTCCGGGCTCAGGTTGATCACGCAGTTGGAAATCACCACATCGGCGGTGGCATCCGGCAGGGGGATGTCTTCGAGAAAGCCCTTTTTGAATTCCACATTGTCATAGCCCAGCCGGACGGCCACCTCTGCCTTGGCAACCCGGGCCAGGTGGAGCATCTCCTCGGTCATGTCGATGCCGATCACCCGGCCTGCCGGCCCAACCCGGGCCGCAGCCATGAAACACTCGACCCCGCTGCCGCTCCCCAGATCCACCAGCACCTCGCCGGGCTGCGGCTCGGCATCCTTAACCGGACTGCCGCAGCCGTAAGATTTCTTCCGGGAGTCCGCCGGGATGAAATTGGCCAGGGCCTGATCCGGGGCAAAGGGATTGACGATCTCTTCGTTGGCGGTAAGGGCGGCCCGGCCGTAAAACTCACGTACCGTGGCGTGCCCCTGATCATCGGCCAGGGAGATCACGCAGTTGCAATGGGTAAGAGCCACCTCCTGGCCGCCATCCGGGCAGTCGTGGCGCACCTCGCCCATCCGCAGCAGGAGTTCGCCTTTTGCTCGGGCCGGGTATTGGCTGGCCTGCCGGCTGATCAGCCAGAGAGCCAGGGTGTTGTAAAGCTCGACATAGGGGTCGTGCCCGACCAGATCGCCGCCGACCAGATAGCTGTGATCCAGGTCGCCGCCGCCCACCAGAAAGCGCAAGGGGTTGGCCAGATAGGCCTCGCTGGCAACAAGGGTCGCCTTGCGGATCTTCTCCAAAACCGGACTCCGCCGCCAGACCGCTTCCAGACCCTCGGCCAGAGCGCCGCAGGCCAAGGCCTCGATGCCGACCAGGGCGGGGGAGGGATAGACCAGCCCATCCGGCCCCACGGCCAGCGACTCCCAGGCCGTGTTGGACAGGTCGTGCCGGGTACCCGGGGTGCTGAATACCTGGCTGCGCAAGCTCTCCACATTGTCGATGCGCACCCCCATTTTCTCCGCCATCTCCTGGGCCCGGATCAGCTCAGGCAAAATCTCGGCCGGGGCGACAAACTGCTCCCGGCTGCCCTTGCCCCGGACAAAATGCCAAAGCAGATGGATATTGCCGACCCCCTGCCCGGCTGCAAAGACGACAATCTCGGCCAGTTCCTGCACATTGGCCCGATTCACCGCCACGGACAGGGTAAGGGGGAAATCCATGTTCTTCAGCAACGCCAGGCTTTCCCGCAAGCCGGCAAAGGTGCCTTTCCCCCGCAGTGCCTCATGCTGTTCGGTCAAACCATCCAGGCTGAGTTGCAGGTGGAACCGCTCCTTGGGCAAGGATGCCAGTTCGGCCAGATGCTCTTTGATCAACAGGCCGTTGCTGAGCACTACCACATGGATCTGTGGATCACCGAGCAGCTCGGCCACCATGGACACAAAGCCCGGATAAACAAAAGGCTCCCCGCCGGTGAAATAGAAAAGGGAGCAGCCAAGCCCCCTGGCCTCATCGATCCCCTGGGCCAGGGCCTCCGGGGAAAGAGTGGCCCCCTGGGCCGGGGAGGCGGCAAAGAGGCAGTGGCGGCAGGCCAGGTTGCAACGGTCGGTGAGATGAAACCAGCACTCCTTCAGGCGGTTCAGGGTGAGTAGCGGGTAGCGGCCCGGATACGGGGGTACCGGGCCGCCGGCAAGCTGGGAGACAAGCCGCCGGGCCGCAAGCTCCCGACCCTTGCCGATTTCCGCAATCCCCGGATTCCCCCCTTGTTGCAGCTCCTGCAACAGGCGGTCCGCTTCCTGGTCGGGCACAAACCAGTCCGGCCTTTCCGGCTGCACATACACCGGGGTTCCGTCCTGCTCCAAGCGTTGCCATTCTTCAAACATGCAAATATTCTCCAGGGTATTTCCTCTTCCTGCTTGCCAAGGTTTTGCAAAATAACCCACAAAGGCTAAGGAGGCAATCACTCATGCCTTTTTGTCTAACCGATAATCGCTCCGCCAGCCTCGCCCTTATAACGGAATAACAACTTGAGCGCCTTGCGCACCGGGCCGGAAAATATTTTCTTGGAGAAGACCGAACCGATCACCTTTTTGTTGATCTCCCCCAGGGTGGGATAGGGATGGATGGCGGCAGCGATTTTTGCCAGCCCGACCCCGCCGTTCATGATCGCCACCCATTCGCTCAAAAGCTCCCCGGCCTGCGGCCCGAGAATCTGCACACCAAGGGGTTTTTCCCTGTGGTCCAGCAGCAGCTTGATCCGGCCGCCGCTCTCTCCTGCGGCAAGGGCCCGGTCATTTCCGCTAAACTCCTCGCTCCAGACCGAATATTCCAGCCCCGCCGCCTGGGCGCTTTTTTCGTTCAGGCCGATGCTGGCCAGTTCGGGATGGGTATAGGTACACCAAGGCACCTGGCTGTAATCGACTTTCCTGGGCAGATGGAAAACAGCGTTGCTCAAAACCACCCCGCCTTCATAGCCGGCCACATGGGTGAACTGATAGCCGCCGATGACATCGCCGGCAGCATAGATATGCTTGTGGCCGGTCCTGAGGCGCCGGTCCACCTTGATCCCTTTGCGATCGAAAGGCAGGTCGATCTTTTCCAGCCCCAGCTCCGCCGCATTGGGGGTGCGGCCCATGGCCACCAGCAGCGCCTCGGCCTTGAGGGTTCGGATCTCGCCGGCCTCATTCTTGATCACCACTTCCCGCTCACGGCCCAGATCGCCGACTCGGACAACCGCCGTGTTCAGCTGGAAGACAACTCCTTCCTCTTCCAGCCTCTGCTGGACAATGTCGGCCAGATCCCGGTCTTCCTTACTAAGGATCTGCCCGCTGCGCTGAATGACCGTAACCCTGGTCCCCAGCCGGCAAAAAGCCTGGGCCATTTCAACGGCGATGGGGCCGGCGCCCAGGATGATCAACGAGTCCGGCAACCTGTCCAGATAAAAAATCTCTCGATTGGTCAGATAGGGGGTCTGGTCGAGTCCTTCAATAGAAGGCACCTCCGGGGAGGAGCCGGTGGCGATTACCCAGGCGCGGGCGGAAATTCTTTTCCCGCCCAGGGCAATCGTATGTTCGTCGGCGAATTCCGGACTGCCGAATTCAACCTTGGCGCCAAGTTTGCAGAATCGCTCCACCGAGTCGTGCTGCTGGATAACCCCGATCACCGATCTGATCCGGGCGGAGACTTCCCGAAAATCCACCGGCGGCGGGATAAAAGCCGGGAGTCCATAGCGCGGGCCGTTTTTCATGAGATGATAGACATGGGCCGTCTTGATCAGGGTTTTACTCGGCACACAGCCGAAATGCAGACAATCGCCGCCCAGCGCCTCCTCCTTTTCGACCAGCAGGGTTTTCGCCCCAAGCTGCGCCGCCCCGGAAGCGACCGTGAGCCCTGCCGCGCCGCCCCCGATGATGCCGAGGTCATAATCATAGCCCACCATGCCGTGCCCCTTTGTTAGCGCTTTAATTTCGTTTGAAAAAATCCGAGAATTCTTTTGGCCGCAATGGGGAAAATCCCCAGAATCACGAAGGAGATCAGCAAGCCTGGCGACATGATCCCGGACAGAGACTCGATTTTTGCCAATTCCTTGCCGGCATTTACATAGACGATGGTTCCGGCCAGCATGCCGATCTGCGACACCCAGAAAAAGGTGAACAGCCGTATCCGGGTAAGCCCCATCGCCAAGTTGATCAGAAAAAACGGGAAAATCGGCACCAGCCGCAGCGAAAAAAGATAAAAGGCTCCTTCTTTTTCAATGCCGCGGTTGATGGTGGCAAGCCGGTCGCCGAATTTGTCCTGCACCCATTCGCGCAGCAGAAAGCGGGAAACCGCACAAGCCAGGGTGGCCCCGATGGTGCTGGCAAAGGAGATCGCTACCGTGCCAATCGCCACGCCGAACAGAGCTCCGCCCGCCAGGGTCATGACAACCGCCCCCGGCAGAGACAGGGCGGTGACCGCGATGTAAATCGCCATGTAGGAGATGATTACCAGCAGGGGCCGGGACTGGTACAGGGCCTGGAATTTTTCCTGCGAGGTTTTCAGATAGGCGAGGGTAAAATACCGGCCCAAGTCAAAATATCCGAAAATGGCAAGACTAAGAATTATTATTCCGAGGATAACAAACTTGTTGATAACTTTCGTATTTTTGCCGGCCATAACCTGCATCCTTTTTTCGGAGATGAAAAATTCGCCATTCGGCCCGCATGTGCCATTGTAGCCACCCAAGGCTTACCTGTTCCGGCAACCGTAACCGATCACGGAGCAACCCCACAAAAGTCAAATAACCCACGGAATCACCCTTCGGGTATAAGTTTCGTTTGAGCAGACAAGCTGCTCAACTCAGCTAAAAGCGGTCACAGGGTGGTGCAAATTGCGGCAAGCGGGACGGCGATGCGTACTTCATGTACGTGAGCCAGGCCGATCGCCGCAAGATGTGGTGCCCTGTGATCGCTTACCGGCAACCTTGATTCAGAATACTGCGGGCCACTGCTGATCGTCCATTAATTTTCGGGAAAAGACTTAGCCTCTGGGCTCCATTGCGTTATAATCAAAGGAAATTCTAAAAAATTTACGGGTTCGCACCAAGAGGGACCATGACCAACGAGCGAAACACCATGCGGACAGAGATCCTGGCCTCCCGCGATGGCCTGGCTGCAGAAGAGCGGCAGCAAAAAAGCCGGGCCATTACCGAGCAGATCCTGGCCCTGCCGGAGTTTGCCGGCGCCCACAACATTTTTGCCTATGTCAGTTTCCGTAGCGAGGTGGAGACCTTGCCCTTGATCTTGCATTGCCTGAAACAGAACATGGGTGTGAGCGTGCCCCTGACCCTGGTTAAGGAACACCGGCTGCTGGCCTATGCGATCACCGAACCGGGCCGGGATCTTGCCCCTGGCTATTGCGGCATTCTAGAACCGCGGCAAACCCTGCCCCTGGTAGACCCCGCCACCATCGAGATCGTGGTGATGCCGGGCAGCGTCTTCGACGCCAGAGGTGGGCGGTTGGGATACGGAGGCGGCTATTATGACCGCTTTTTGCAGACTGCGGCGCCCCAAGCCCTGCGGCTCGGCCTGGCCTTTGATCTCCAGGTTGTTGCGGCCGTGCCTCTGGAAAGCCACGATCAGCAGCTCGATTATCTGATCACCGAAACCCGCACCATGAAATTTGCCCGGCTATAGCTGAGTTGAGCAGCTTGTCGGATTTTATGCCCTTCAGGGTACAAACGAAACTTATACCCTTTGGGTGCATAGCTGAGTTGAGCAGCTTGTCTGCGCAAACGAAACTTATACCCCCCACCGTAGCCTGATAGCCAAGGCGGCATAAGGAGAAAGACGGCATGCCTCGAAAAACCGCGGTCCTGAAAGACCCCCTCTTTCTTGAACATGATCCTGGCTATGACCATGTGGAAAGCCCCGAGCGCCTTGGGGCCATCTACCAGGCCCTGGCCCGGCCGGAAGAGGGTGGGGCCTTTTTCTATCCCGAATGCGAACCGGCCGCATACGACGATCTGGCTGCAAATCATACCCCCGAATATATCGAACGGGTGGCCGAGACGGCGGGCAAGCAGTTCGACGTGCTTGACCCGGACACTCACACCTCGCCCCGCTCCTACGAGGCGGCGGTCCTCGCCGCCGGTGCGGTGATCACCGGCCTCAAACTGATGGCTGCGGGCGAGGCCGACAATGCCGCGGCCCTGGTCCGCCCGCCCGGCCACCATGCCGAAGCGGACCGCGGCAAAGGCTTCTGCCTTTTCAACAATATCGCCATCGGCGCCCGCTATGGCCTGAAACATCTGGGCATGGAGCGGATCTTCATCCTCGACTGGGATCTGCACCACGGCAACGGCACCCAGCATGCCTTTTACGACACCGACCAGGTTCTCTACTGCTCCACCCACCAGTACCCGTATTATCCGGGAACCGGCTCACTCCGGGAAACCGGGGCAGGCAAGGGCGAGGGCTACACCCTCAACGTGCCGCTGCCCGGCGGCCAGGGCGATCAGGACTTTGCCCGGATCATGAACGAACTGGTGGCCCCGGTTGCCCGTCAATACAGACCTGACTGCCTCATGATCTCCGCCGGTTATGATACCCATGTTTCCGACCCCCTTGGCACCATGGCGGTTACCACCACCGGTTTTGCCTATTTGACCAGGATTATGGTCGCTCTGGCGGCCGAGCTCTGCGAGGGACGGCTGGTCCTGGTGCTGGAAGGGGGCTATCATTTGCAGGGCCTGGCCGACGGGGTGCTCGCCAGCCTGCATGAAATGGCCGGGGAGGGAGGGCTGGAGTCATCCCGCGCTCTTAACGCCCTGGCCCAGGCAAAAAAACCCCTGCCCCCGCTGGATGCGGCCCTGACCGTGGCAAAAAAATACTGGACTTTTTAAGGAAAATTCGTTGTTATGACCGAGAAGGTGGTTGCGTCCTCTATCGGGCCGCAACCGCACCCACCTTTTTTCTGGTTACGGACTCACCATGGCGCAGGCAAAGATCCTCATCGCTGACGACGATATCCTAGTTCGGGAAGCCGTCTGCAAAATTCTGACCATGTTCGGCCACACGGTGGTTTCCTGCGCCAGCGGCGAAGACGCCCTGGCAGCCCTGACCGGTGATTTCGATCTCATCATCCTCGATATCAACATGCCCGGCCTTGATGGCTTTGAAACCCTCAAACTGATCAACGACTACAATTACGGGATCCCGGTGATCTTTCTCACCGGCGCGGGCTCCATGGAGTACGCGGTCAAGGCCATCAACCTTGGGGCCTACGACTTCATCCCCAAGCCCATTGAAGATCTGGACATCTTTAACATCAAGGTCAAGCGGGCCATTGAAAAACGGAAGTACGTCCTCCAGGAAAAGGCTTACAAGGAAAATCTCGAAGGCGAGGTGCGCAGCAAGACCCGCGAACTGGCAGAAAAAAACCGTTTGCTGGAAGAATACAACGACGATCTGGAAGTATCCACCCTGAACACCATGCTTACCCTGCAAACCGCCCTGGAAGAAAAAGACATGTACACCGCAGGGCACACCAACCGGGTCACCTTCCACGCCATGAACATCGGTCATGCCCTGAGCCTCGCCGAGGCTGATCTGACCGTGCTGGAACGGGCCTGCAAGGTCCACGACATCGGCAAGCTGGTGATTGATGTCAATTACATCCGCAAACCCGGGCCGCTCTCCGATGAAGAGTGGCTGCTGATGAAAAAACATCCGGAGATCGGGGCCAACATCATTACCCCCCTGGCCTTCATGCAGCAGGAAATCGCCATCGTCCGCCATCACCATGAGCGGTTGGATGGTAAGGGCTATCCCGATGGCCTGGGCGGCAATGAGCTGAACCTGTTGACCAGAATCATCACCGTGGCGGACAGCTTTGACGCCATGACCTCCATGCGCAGCTACAAGCAAAACATGGAGCCTCTTGCGGCCATTGCCGAGCTGCACCGTTGCGCCGGGAGCCAGTTTGACCCTGAAGTGGTGCGGGTCTTTGTCGAGGTCCTCGGCAGCCAGATGTAATGGGCTTTTAATAACTCATTTTTTAACGCAGATGCGCGAAAGAGGCCTGCAAAATAGCCAGGCCGATGACAAAGCAGATGCGTCACTGCTGAACGGTTACGATTGACTTGCCAGGTTGGATGCGGTAAAAATCAAGACATGAAAATCACCCCGGAAGAAGTGCGACATGTGGCCAGGCTGGCGAGACTTTCGCTGTCAGAGGCCGAAGTAGAAAAAACCACCCTGCAACTGGATGGTATTCTGAGTTATGTGGAAAAACTTGGCGAGCTCGACACCACCGGTGTTTTGCCCACCACCCATGCCCTGGCCATCCACAATGCCTTCCGCACAGACGAGGTTCATCAATCCTTGCCCCAGCAGGAGGCCCTGGCCAACGGCCCGGCGCAGAACGGCGAGGCCTTCGTGGTGCCCAGGGTTATTTAGAAATAATCATTGCGTACTGCCCATTACGGACCTCCTTGCCGAGGTCCGTTTTTATTAGGAGCCGTCACTGAATAACTTACCCAGTTTGGCTCAATCCTTTACGGCTCCTTATGCCGTGTTGGCTATTGTGAATGACGGAGTTATTTTGTTTCAACGGCTTAGCGCTCTCCGCGCCGGCGGCAGACATTCGGAAAACCAGCAGCGGTACGGTACATTATGAAACTCCACGCCTTAACCATTCACGCCTTGCAGGATCTCCTGGCCAAAGGGGAGGTCTCCTCCCTGGAGCTGACCCGTGCGGTACTCGACCGGATCGACGCCGTGGAGTCCAGGGTCAACGCCTATATCACCCAGGACCGCGACGCAGCCCTGGCCCAGGCAGAAGCAGCGGATGCCAAACGGAAGCGGGGCGAAGGCGGCAGCCTCTGCGGCATCCCGCTCTCCCTTAAGGATGTCCTCTGCACCAAAGGGTTGCGCACCACGGCCGGCTCCAGGATCCTCGAAACCTTCATCCCGCCCTATGACGCCACGGTGGTGGAACGGCTGCGGGAAGCAGGCGCGGTAATTCTCGGCAAAACGAGCATGGACGAGTTCGCCATGGGCTCGGCCAACGAAAACTGCGCTTACGGGGTGCCGAAAAATCCCTGGAACCTGGCCCATGTCTGCGGCGGCTCCAGCGGCGGCTCAGCCGCATCGGTGGCGGCGGACGAATGCATCGCCTCGCTGGGCTCGGATACCGGCGGCTCCATCCGCCAGCCCGCCTCCCACTGCGGGATCGTGGGGATCAAACCCACCTACGGCCGAGTCTCCCGCTTCGGCCTCCTGGCCTATGCCTCCTCCCTGGATCAGGTCGGCCCACTCACCAAGGATGTGCGCGACGCAGCCATTATGCTCAAGGCCATCAGCGGTTACGATCCGCGCGACTCCACCTCGGTCGACCAGCCGGTGCCGGACTACACCGGCGCCCTTGCCGAGGACTGTAACGGCCTCACCATCGGCATCCCCAAGGAATACTTCGGCGCCGGGCTCGACCCGGAGGTGGAACAGGCGGTGACCAAAGGAATTTCCCTGCTCAAGGAAGCCGGGGCCAAAATCGTGGAAATCTCTCTGCCCCACACCGAATACGGGGTAGCGGCCTACTACATCATCGCCCCGGCCGAGGCCAGTTCCAATCTGGCCCGCTACGACGGAGTTCGATACGGCTTCCGGGATCACGACCAGCAGGAACTCCTGGAGATGTACCGGCACAGCCGCTCCCAGGGGTTCGGCGAGGAGGTCAAGCGGCGGATCATCATCGGCACCTACGCCCTTTCCTCCGGTTACTACGATGCCTACTACAAGAAGGCCTCCCAGGTCCGCACCCTGATCGTCCAGGATTACGCCAGGGCATTCAGCCAGTGCGACCTGCTGGTTTCCCCGGTCACCCCCGCCCCGGCCTGGAAGATCGGCGAAAAGATCGACGATCCGCTGAGCGTCTATCTCTCCGATATCCTTACCATCTGCACCAACCTGGCCGGCTTGCCCGGCATGTCGGTGCCCTGCGGGATAAGCAGCCGCGGCCTGCCCATCGGCCTTCAGCTCCAGGCCACGCATTTTGCCGAGGGAAAAATCTTCCAGGCCGCCTATGCCCTGGAGCAGCGGCTCAACCTGGCAGGCAACAAGCCGGAATTATAGAAAAAATTTGCCACGAAACCCACGAAAGAACACGAAAAGAAAGCATAATTGCTCAGATAGCTGTTTTTCACCCGGATCAGGGTTATTACAAGAAAAAACCAAAAAATTTCGTGCCGTTCGTGGATTTCGTGGCCACATATTTTTTATAAGGATTTCACCCCATGAAGCTTCCTGTGCGCGACAATATCGCCAGCCTCATCCCCTATCCGCCGGGCAAGCCCCTGGAAGAGCTGGAACGCGAGTACGGCATCACCGGTTCCATCAAGCTGGCCTCCAACGAAAACGCCCTGGGTCCCTCGCCCAAGGCGGTGGCCGCCGTGACCGACAGCCTGAAAAACCTGCACCGCTATCCCGACGGCAGCTGCTATTACCTAGCCCGGGCGTTGGCCGAAAAAATCGGCGTGGCCCCGAACCAGCTGGTCTTCGGCAACGGTTCCAACGAGATCATCCAGCTCTTGATCGCAGCCTTTCTTGCGCCGGGCGAAGAGGTGATCACCAGCCAGCCCACCTTTCTCGTCTACCAGAAGGCGGTCCAGGCCCAGGGTGGCGTCAACCGGGTGGTGCCTCTGCTCGACATGCACCACGACCTCGACGAAATCGCCAGCCGGATCACGGAAAAAACCCGGCTCATCTTTCTCGACAACCCCAACAATCCCTGCGGCACGGTATTCAGCAACGATGCCTTTGCCGCCTTTCTCGATAAGGTGCCGGATCAGGTGATCGTTGTCCTTGACGAGGCGTATGTCGATTTTGTCGAGCCGGGGTTGCGGCTCGACGCCCGGGACTACCTCAAACACCGGGTGCCGGTGGTGGCCCTGCGCACCTTTTCCAAGGCCTACGGGCTGGCGGGCTTAAGAATAGGCTACGGCCTGATGCACGCAGACATCGCCGACTATCTGCACCGGGTCCGGCAGCCGTTCAACGTCAATCTCCCGGCCCAGGCAGGCGCCCTGGCCGCCTTGAGCGATGACGAACATTATGAGAAAACCATCGCCTTAACCCGCGAAGGCATCGGTTGGGTGAGCAGCGAAGTGGAAAAACTCGGCTGCCGACCATTTCCCACCCAGACCAACTTTTTTCTCATCGATGTCAAGGCCGACGGCAAAAAACTGTACGAGGCCCTGCTCCACCAGGGGGTTATCGTCCGGCCCATGAATGCTTATGGCTACCCCACCTATATCCGGATCACCGCAGGGTTGCCCGCGGAAAACCAGCGGTTCGTCAAGGCTCTGGCCACGGTGCTGGCCGAGGTGAACCATGCTTGACCCCAAGGGTATCGTCACCATCGACGGCCCCTCGGGCGCCGGGAAAAGCACGATCAGCCGGGGGCTGGCAGCAAGGCTCAACTTTACTTATCTGGACACCGGCGCCATGTACCGGGCTGTGGGGCTGGCGCTTCAGCGACAGGGTATTGACCTGGCCGACACCCCCGCGCTCAAGAAATGCCTGGCCGGAATCGACCTGGCCCTTTCCCCCAACGGTGATGATGACGTGCGGGTCCTGCTCAATGGCGAAGATGTTTCCCCGGCCATTCGCACCCCGGAGATGGGTTTGGTCGCCTCGCGGGTTTCCGCCGATCCGCTGGTCCGGGAAAAGCTCACCGCCCTGCAGCGGCAGCTGGGAGAAAAAGGCTCCATTGTCGCCGAGGGCCGCGATATGGGCACCGTGGTTTTCCCCAAGGCGGCCGGCAAGTTTTTTCTCGACGCCTCGGCCGAAGTGCGAGCCCGCCGCCGCCAGAAACAGCTGGCGGAAAAGGGCCAGATCGTGGACTATCAAGAAATTCTGGCCCAGATCAGCAAACGCGACCATGATGATTCCAAGCGCGCCCTTGCCCCGCTCAAACCGGCGGCTGACGCCATTATTGTCGATTCTTCCAGCATAGGTCCCGAGGCGATCATTGATTGCATGCTGGCCAGCCTTGCCAAAATAGAGCCAAAAGGAGGAAAGCATGACGGATGAACCCAGAGCCCTTAAACGCCGACACCTTGTCTACTACCTTGAGGTCTACGATGATGAAACCAACAACCTTCTGGGGCATCTCGTCGATCTGACCACCACCGGCCTCAAACTGGTGAGCAAGGAGAAAATCCCCACCAACCGGAACTACAAGCTGCGGATGATGCTGCCGGCGGGATATTTTTCCCGCAAGGATCTCCATTTCGAAGCAGAGAGCAAATGGAGCTCCAACGACATCAACCCGGATTTTTACGACACGGGTTTTGCCGCGCCGACCCTTGAACTTGCCGCCCAGAACATCATCCGGGATATGGTGAGCGAGATAAGCTTCAATGACTGACCTGCAACAAGAACGAAACAGCAATACCATCCTCGACTGCCGAGGTCTTGCCTGCCCGCAACCGGTGATCAGGGCCAAGGAGATGCTCGACTCTCCGGGCCAAGGGACGGTGGAGGTGCTGGTTGACAACGAGGCTGCCCGGAGCAATCTAACCCGCTTCGGCAAAAGTCAGGGTTATGAGGTGGCAAGCCATGTCGCCGGAGATGCCATCCACATAACGATCAGCAAAAAACCGGGCGGGGAGGCTGCCGCCAATGGACCGGCCCCGGAGGATTACCGCTGCGCGCTGCCAGGCGGTGGCCTCGGCTTGATCTGCGTCATTCCCGCCGAGAGCATGGGCCGGGGCAACGATCCTCTGGGCCAGGTACTGATGCGGGCCTATATAAAAACCATCAAGAATATCAGCCCCCTGCCCGCCAGAATATTCTTTTACAACAGCGGGGTAAAAATCACCGCCAGCGAATCCGACCTGATCGCCCCGCTTCGAGAGCTGGCCGGCCTGGGGGTGGAGATCTATTCCTGCGGCACCTGTCTGGACTTTTTCAACCTCAAGGACGACCTGCTGGTGGGCCAGGTCACCAACATGTTCGAAATCATGGACGCCATGGCCCAGGCGGCCAAGGTGGTCAGCCCCTACTGAAGTCTGTTTATGCCCGACTCACCTTCCCCCATCTATCTGGACAACGCCGCCACCTCCTTTCCCAAACCCCCGGAGGTGGCCGAGGCCATGCACCGGCTGCTCCGGGAGATCTCCTTGAGCCCCGGCCGCTCGGCGCACCGCTTTTCCCTGGCCGCCAGCCGGGTGATCTTTACGGCCCGCGAGCTGGCCGCCGATTTTTTCGGCTGCCCGGACTCCAGCCGGGTGGTGTTCACCAGCAATGTCACCGAGGCGCTCAATGTCGGCATTTTCGGGCTGCTCGCACCCGGCGACCAGGTACTGACCACGGGCCTGGAACACAACTCGGTGATGCGCCCCCTGCGCCACCTGGAAAAAACCAGGGGGATCCGCCTTTCGTTTTTACCCACCTCCGCCGCCGGCGCCATCGACCCGGACGATATCCCCAGGCGGCTGAGCGCCAGAACCCGGCTCATCATTATCAACCATCTCTCCAATGTAACCGGCGCCGTGGCCGATCTTGCCGCCATCGGCAACCGCAAGGGCTGGGCGCTGCTGATGGTGGACGCGGCCCAGTCCGCCGGGGTTTTCCCCCTGGAAATGGAATCCATGTCCATTGATTTTCTTGCCTTTACCGGCCACAAGGGGCTATTCGGCCCCACCGGCACCGGCGGTTTTCTGCTGCGTGAAGGGCTCATGGTCCAGCCGCTCAAGATGGGCGGCACGGGCAGCAATTCGGAAGAGGAGCAGCAGCCGGAGCTGATCCCGGACTGCTATGAGTCGGGAACGCCCAACACCCTTGGCATCGGCGGCCTGGCCGCAGGTCTGGAATTTATCAGGCAAACAGGCCGGGAGGCCATCCGGCGCCACGAAGAACAGCTCACCTCCCTGCTGCTGGACGGCTTAAGCCAGATCAAGGGGGTTACCGTGTACGGGCCTCCGCCCGGCGCCGGCCGGGGCTCGGTTGTTTCCCTGACCATGGCCGGAAGAAGCGTGGCCGATCTCGCCTTTCTGCTCGACCGCCATTACGGGATCATGGCCAGGGGGGGGCTTCATTGCGCTCCTGCGGCCCACCGCAGCATCGGGACCTTTCCCCACGGCACCCTGCGGTTTTCCCCCGGTTTTTTCAACACCGAAGCCGAGATCCAGGCGGTTCTCGCCGCCCTGGACCAGATCAGCTCGTAAGCGGTCGCAGGGCACCACATCTTGCAGCAATCGGTCCGGCTCACGTACATTATGTACGCATCGCCGTCCCGCTTATAGCTGAGCTGGGCAGCTTGTCTGCTCGAACGAAACCTATGCCCTTTGGGTATTAAAAACGTAAGAGGTTTGTATGAAAAGGTATTTCCAGATATGTTCCCTGTTAATGCTCTTGCTTGCCCCAATCGCCTGCGGCGACAGATCATCGTCGGCGTCCGGCCAGACCCCGATCTTCCGCGCCCTTTCTCCGCAGGAAGCCAAGACTCTCATCGAGACCCGCAAGGATCTGGTGCTGGTGGATGTCCGCGCGCCGGAAGAGCTGCGCGAGGGCTCCATTCCCGGCTCGCAGCTCTTCCCCTTCGGCGAACTCGCCCGGGGCAGGATGACTTTGCCCACGGGCAAGCCTCTCCTGCTGATCTGCGCCGTGGGCGGGCGCAGCTATGCGGTGGGCCAGTATTTTTCCAAGAAAGGCTACGGGGAGATATACAATCTGAATGGCGGGATCAGCGCCTGGAAGGCGGCGGGGCTGCCCTTGCAACAACGGTGATCCTGGGACTTTCCGGCTTCAAGCCTGCAGGGGCTTAAATCCACGGCTAATTTCGGGTAAAACTGTCGGCCTTGACTTAAATCAAGTCCGCAATTCAATCTGCATGCTACTGTCAGCAAATTGAGAGGGAACCGCACACCACAACACACCCCACGCCAGGAGGACTCCGCGTCCATGAATTTCATCAAACACCTTGCCATCAAAAACCAGATGCGGCTGCTTGTTTCCATTCCAGTTTTTTTCCTGGCAGTCATTCTGGTGACTAACGGCGCGGAGCGCTACCGGACCATTACCCAGGCGACCAAGGTCAAGGAACTTGCGGTCATGGCCGGGTTGATCACCGGGATCGCCCACGAGGCCCAGAAGGAGCGGGGAATGACCGCGGGATTTCTCGGCAGCCAGGGGAAGCAATTTGGCGACCGGCTACCGGACCAGCGGAGTGAAACCGACGTGCGTCTCACCGCGCTCAAAGAGTACCTCGGCCATTCCAGCGCGGACAAGAGTGATGGGGAATTGGTGAAAAAACTGGCGGAAGCCTTGGCCGAAGCAGAAAAAATCTCCGCCATCCGGCAACAGGCTGACTCCCTGGCCATCCCCGCGCCGCAGGCCATCGCCTTTTACAGCAAGGTAATTCACCAGTTTCTGGGAACGATTCCCCTCATCGCCCGGAGTACTCCTGACGCCGGAACCATGCGGGCGCTCACCGCTTACTACAATTTTGTCGAGGCCAAGGAACGGATGGGCATCGAAAGAGCGGTGCTGAACAACACCTTTGCCAACGATCACTTCGCCCCGGGGATGAGCGGAAAATTCTTACAGATCCTCGCCGAGCAGTCATCCTTTTTGAATAACTTCCTGGCATTTTCCGATCAGCCGGGCGTAACTGCTTACGAAGAAAAGATGAAGGCTTCTTCGGTCTCCGAGGTTGCCGCCATGGAGACCGAAACCCTGGCCAAGATTGCGGACAATGCCAATGACAGTTTCGGGATCAATGCCGAACGCTGGTTTGCGGCCATGACCGGCAAAATCGATCTGATGAAGGAAATTGAGACCCAGCTGGCGGAAGGACTCGTACTCCAGGCGGAAAACGGCAGGCGAGAGGCCAGGACCTCGTTGTTTATCACCACGGCGACAGCCCTGGTCGTCATCCTGCTCAGTACTTTCCTGGCCGCCTATCTTTCCGCCCTGATCGGCGGGGCCCTGGAGAGGATCAGTCAGGCCCTGGACGAAGGGGCGGAGGAGGTGACCTCGGCGGCCGGCCAGGTCTCCTCGGTCAGTCAGTCTCTGGCGGACGGAGCCAGCAATCAGGCTGCCTCCATCGAGGAAACCTCCGCCTCCCTGGAAGAGATCTCAGCGGTGACCAAACAGAACGCCGACAATGTCGGCCAGGCTGAGGCTCTTACTTCCGAGACACGCAGGGTGATTGACACGGCCAATGGGTCCATGAACCAGCTCACCCGGTCCATGGCGGAAATCTCCCAGGCCAGCGAAGAGACCTCCAAGATTATCAGAACCATTGATGAGATTGCCTTCCAGACCAATCTGCTGGCCCTGAACGCGGCGGTTGAGGCGGCGCGGGCCGGGGAGGCCGGGGCCGGTTTCGCCGTGGTGGCGGACGAGGTGCGCAACCTGGCCATGCGGGCCTCGGAGGCGGCGAAGAATACCGCCGGTCTTATCGAGGGAACCGTGCAGAAGGTGCGGATCGGTGAAAATCTGGTGCTTTCCACCAACCAGTCTTTCAAGGAAGTCGCCGAAAGTACCGGCAAGGTTGCCATGCTGATGAGCGAGATCACCACGGCTTCCCGGGAGCAGGCCACGGGGGTTGAGCAGGTCAATCTGGCGGTTAACGAACTGGATATGGTTACTCAGCAGAATGCTGCCACTGCAGAGGAAGCGGCCAGCGCCGCCGAAGAGCTGAGCGCCCAGGCCGAGCAGATGCGGAAAACGGTGAAGTCGCTGATCTCTCTGGTGCAAGGTGGAGCCTGATCGTTTTTCACCCATGCCCGCAGTCCCTTCGCCAGCCGAAAAAAAAGGGAAGCCCGTGCGGGCTTCCCTGTGCTGACCCCTTTTTTCTTGTTGCGGCTTACAAAATGGCTTTCATCGCCCCCATGTAGGAGCGCAGCTCCGCGCCGATCTCCTCGACCCCGGTGTAGCGGATCGCCTCGTTGACCTGCACCAGCTCCACGTTGCTCACCCCGTTGTCCTTGCCGCTCAACCCCTTGCCGATCACGTCGGTGTCGATCTTCTTCATGAACTTGGCCAGCATGGGCACGGCGGCGTGGGCAAAGAGGTAGCAGCCGTACTCGGCGGTGTCGGAGATGACCACGTTCATCTCGTAG
>JBAYTO010000022.1:0-57193 GCA_041675585.1 Desulfurivibrionaceae bacterium | reverse complement strand
TCCTTCAAAAATCGAAGGGCTTCCAGCTTAAACTCTTTGGTGAATTTTTTTCTTTTCTCCATCGGACACCTCCTCGGGTATATTACCCTTATCTTGGTGTCCGTGAAACTAGGGGTAGCTCACCCTTAAGTTTTTAAGTTAAAGAGTTCTGGCAGGGAACAGTTTATTTCATGGTCAAACTTTTCTCCCCTCGCATGAAATTATGAAAGCACTGTGAAAACATTTCAAATATTTAAATCTTAAGGGCGTCCCCTTTGATTTCGCCTAGCAGTAAGTCAAGCCTAACCCCAAGAGCTTCTGAACCCAAGAGCTTCTCCGCGGCTTTTCGCGCAGGTCCGGTGGATTGAGTGGTTAGAGCCATGGTTCAGTAAACGTGAGGAGCGTACAGCCCAGACTTCTTGGGAACGATATGGGGAAGACCGTAGATGGAAAGAAGCTTTTCGATCTGTGGAATTAGCCAGTCGTCGGTTGTTGGTGAAAGAAAAAGCTCTTGGATCAGAACTGAAAGATCGATTTTGAGTGAGTGGCTTTGACTCGCACGGTCCCATGCAATTGGGTCATTTTCACGGATGGGCATATCCCAATGCATGACACGCACTTCGTTCTCATGTTGAAAACTCTTTCGTTTCAAGAATGGGGGAAGGAGCATATTCACTTCTGGAACCGTTTCACTGTCGTAGTCAAGGTAGCGAATTCTTCCTAGGTAGATGTGCCTCTCATCAATAATCGATTGTTTCAGATGGCCGACTGTTGTGCGAAGAGCGAAGCCAGCGGATTGAACATACTGATCCCAAAGGGCTGCGGATTCATATTTGCTCTCGTGCCAGCAATTCACAAAAAATGAACAGCGCATACGCTTGGAGAACGTAAGGAATTGATCCCCATCTGCTTGGGGCCAGTTCTTCCGAATTGCTTCGACAAAAGGCTTTGGCCAAACGCCCTCCCATGGATCACTGAAGCCGTCAAGGCGACATAGAAATAGCCGTTGCGAACCAAGCAACGCCAATACTCTCTCAAGGTTCATGTAGCGCCAGATAACCGTGTCATCGGGCGGCGTAACAATGGATGGGTGATGCTCGTACATGGCTCTAACGCTGAGTTAACCCGCTTGCCGGGTTAAACGATTTGTTAAAGGAGATTTGCATGTCAAATCCCGATATTGAAGTCACTGAAGAGGGACTCGTTGAGAAGTCAACCGGTCGCAAGATCGTTTCTCCTCTGGATATCTGCCTGATTGGGGGGCGGCGGCCATGACCAAGGGTCTGGATGTTACACCTGAAATGGTGGAGGCCGTTCTGACTGGAGATATGTGTGTTGTTGGATGCTCTGAGTTACTTAGCTTCCACTTTGACGAAGAAGACCCGCGTGAGTTCATTGGGCGGTTTCTTTCCCGTGTTCTCGGAGCCACTGACGACGCCACGAGAGCAAGGCTGTTTGAGCTTTATCTATCTTCCGCGATATAGAGAGCATTTCTTTGGCTGAATATTCGATAGCAAACAGCGGGTCAGCTTGCCGCTTCTTCAACCCAGAGCCTTTAGCCTTTTCGTGCGATTTGGGTGTCGGGAGAGGATATGCGCCAATCAACCCCATTCCTGGCGTAAGCCCAAACGGTGCATCCCAAGAGCAATGGACAATACTGTTGCGATGCCTGTGGAGTGCCGTCATTTCAGTGATGAGTGTCTCAAGAACGGTCGGCGTGTTATTTTGGGGTTTGGGTTTTGGCGTAACGTCTCCGCTTAATGCTTTGAGAATCTCACACCATGACGTAAAGCCTTGCGCCGCAAGCATCACAAGGGTCGTCTTATGATCTGTGCGCGCTATATCAGTGATAACACGCAAAATGTTGTACTCAAGTGAACTCCACTGAGCGGCGACTTTTCCGATTCCACGAAGATGTGCATCGCTCAGTGCGCTGAGAACGTACTCTTTTTTTCTCGCCATAACGTTCCTTCGGTTAGCGGGGATGAGCCCCCTAACATTTAGCGTTTTATCGTTTGTCCCGCAGGGGATAAACCCCCGAGACAATTGCAACCTAAGCCCGTGGCAAAGGCACCAGAGGGGGAAAATTTCGCGGGATGATCGATAAAATGTTGTTGAACTGAGCCGCGATGCGCCACCACTCTATGGGATTTATATAGCGGTCAGGTATCTCGATAGCAAGCAGAAAGTTTGATAGGCAGGGTTTGTTTGCAGTTGATTCATCCTACGAGCTGATCGATCAGGACTTTGTTGCTGCCAAAATCGTTTGGGGGGATGGATGGGGTCTGGTTTGACTTTCTGCCATTTGTCGGTAGGCAAGGCCTCCAAACTCAGGCTTCTTTGATGGAGAATCAGGCCCAGTTTGTCAACTTCAATCGCTATAAGGCAAAACTTTGAAACAACCAGGGCTGTAACTGTTCAGCAGTGCGGCAGCTGCTAGGCAAAAGTCTGCGACGTGTGCTGGTGCACATGAACAGGCTGATAACAACGCAGATGCGGTGCTGCTGCACAGTTACATCATTCCACCATCTTCAGCATCCCGTCAATGGTGGTAAGCCCGCCGAGCCAGAAGGCGGGGTCGTCCAGATCGACGCCAAAGGGCTTGAGCAGCTCGGCCGGGGTGTTGCTGCCTCCGGCGCGCAGCAGGTCGAGGTATTTGGGTACAAAGGCGGCCCGGTCTTCCTGGTAGAGATTGTAGAGGGCCAGGACCAGCAGCTCGCCGAAGGCATAGGAATAGACATAGCCGGGGGTACTCAGGAAATGGGGGATGTACGACCACCAGATTCCGTAGTCCTCCCGCAGGGTGACGGAATCGGCGAACATGGCTCGCTGGGTGGTGAGCCAGTGGTCGGCCAGCTCCTCCGGGGAGAGTTCGCCGCTCTCTCTTCTCGCGTTGTGCACCGTGTGCTCAAAGCGGTTCATGGAGACCTGGCGGAAGACCGTGGCAAAGATGGATTCGAGCTTCTGGCAGATAAAGGCCCGCCGCTCTTCCGGGTTGGTCAGGAGCTTGACCTGGGAGTTGAACAAGAGCAGCTCGGCGAACACCGAGGCGGTCTCGGCCAAGACCAGGGTGGTGGAGGAGTTGTAATAGCCGTTTTGGGCGGCCAGGTACTGGTGTACCCCGTGCCCCAGCTCGTGGGCCACGGTGGAGATGTCGCGCAGGCTGCCGGTGTAGTTAACCATCACGTAAGGATGCACCTCGGGCACGCAGGGGTGGGCAAAGGCCCCGCCCCGTTTGCCTTCGAGGATCGGGGCGTGGATCCATTTTTTGTCAAAGAAGTGGCCGGCAATCTCCCCCATTTCCGGGGAAAAATCGGTGAAGGCGGCAAGGACCATCTCCCGGCAGGTGGTCCAGGCCACTAGGGCCGTGGGCAGGTGGGGCAGGGGAGCGTAGCGGTCGTAGTCGCACAGTCCTTCCAGGCCAAGGATGCCTTTCTTGAGGCGGTAGTAGCGCTGGACCATGTCGTAGCGGGAAGTGACCGCCTCGACCAGCACCGTAACGGTCCGGTCTTCCAGCTCGTTGTAGAGGTTCATGGAGCTGACCCAGGAGTCGTACTTGCGGAGCCGGTCGTCGATCATCTTTTCGGCCAGCAGGGTGTTAAAGATGTGGGTCAAGACATGGAGCTGGCTCTTAAGCCCGGCGGTAAGCTCATCGGCTGCCTGGGCTCGCACTTCGCGCTGCGGGCTGTAGAGATCGGTCAAAACCTCCTCTTCGCTCCGCTGACTCTCCCCGAACTTGAGATGGCCCATGACCTTTTCAAAAAGATTAGTCCAACTGGAGCGGCCCACCGGGGCCTTTTCGATGAGCAGGGTTTCCTCGGCCATGGACAAGAGATGCCGGGCGTAGCGCCGCATGCTCGCAAGGTAATGGCGGTAGTGGGCCAGGGTCTTGTCGGCCAGCAGGAGGTCGGCGGCGGAGTCCTCCAGCTTGCTCCATTCCAGTTCAAAGAATACGGTCTCGCGGCCGATCCGGCTCCCCGCCTCCTTGATTTTTTGTAAAAACGCGCCGGCCGGGGCGTTGGTGGTCTGGGTGGTGAAGTTGAGGAAGGCAAAGGTGGCAATCCTGCCCATCAGGGTTTCCAGCGTTTCCAATCGCAAAACCAGGGCGAGGAGCTCATCCGCCCCAAGGCTTGTTACCTTACCGGCGAACTGCTCCTTGATACACTTGGCCTCCTGCTCGCACCAGGCGATGTCGGTTTCGATTTTCGGATCAGCAACGTCCTGGTACAGATCGGTCAGTTGCCAGAGAATCTCGGTGGTGTCGAGTTGTTCGTTTATGTTGGTACTCATGGTTTTGCTCCCTGTGCTCATTATTAGGCATTAACTTGTTCACAACCTAATTCAATACCTGACAACCCCCGTCTTTTCAACACATTATCCGTATAAACCAAGCCTGGTCGGGCTACGGCAAAATATCGTTGCGGCCAAAGGCAAAGAGCGATATACACATGGGAATAATTTTTCCCCCTTTTGACCAGACCAGCGAAAATCATTAATCATAACCTTGCAGCCAACTACCCGATGAGCGCACCAAGTTCCGACTCCGCTGCCGTCTACGACGAAAGCAAGATCAAGACCTTAAGTTCCCTGGAGCATATCCGGCTGCGGCCCGGCATGTACATCGGCCGGCTCGGTAACGGCAGCCATCCGGACGACGGCATCTACATCCTTCTTAAAGAGGTGGTGGACAATGCGGTGGACGAGTTCATTATGGGGGTGGGCAAGCGGATCAACGTGGAGATTGGGGCGGACGGCGTGGTCAAAGTGCGGGATTTCGGACGCGGCATCCCCCTGGGCAAGCTGGTCGAGTGCGTGAGCGTGATCAACACCGGGGCCAAGTACAACACCGAGGTGTTCCAGTTTTCCGTGGGCCTCAACGGGGTGGGTACCAAGGCGGTCAACGCCCTGTCCGACCGCTTCGAGGTGACCTCCTTCCGCGACGGCAAGTTTGCCAAAGCCACCTTTGCCCATGGCGAACTGATCGCAGAAGAGCAGGGCGACACCGGCGAAAAGAACGGCACCCTGGTGGCCTTTCATCCGGACGCCAATGCCTTTGAAGGCTATTACTACCTGCGGGAGTTTGTGCGCAAACGGTTCTGGCGCTATGCCTACCTCAATGCCGGGCTCAAGATCTACTACGAGGGCGAGTGCTTTCTTTCGGTCAATGGCCTCTTGGACCTGCTGGACAAGGAGATCGCCGAAACTCAGCTCTACGCGCCGATCCATTTCAAGGACGCCACCCTGGAATTCGCCTTTTCCCATACGGAGGGGTATGGGGAAACTTATTTCTCCTTTGTCAACGGCACCTATACCAACGAGGGAGGCACCCATCTTTCCGCCTTCCGCGAGGGGATACTCAAGGGGATCAATGATTTCTCCGGCAAGAAGTTTTCCGGCGAGGATGTGCGGGAGGGGGTGGTAGGGGCCATTGCGGTCAAGGTGAAGGACCCGATCTTCGAGTCGCAGACCAAGAACAAGCTGGGCAACACCGAGGTTCGGGGGGATATTGTGGGCAAGGTCAAGGACTTTGTCTGCGATTTTTTCTACAAGAACACCGAGCTGGCCGAGATTATCATCGACAAGATTCAGCAGAGCGCCAAGATCAGGAAGGAACTCCAGCACGTGCGTAAGGAGGCCAAGGCCAAGGCCAAGAAGGTGGCGCTCAAGATCCCCCAGCTCAAGGACTGCAAGTACCATCCGACCCCGGACAAGCCCTCCACCCAGGAGCGGGAGAACATGCTCTTTCTCACCGAGGGTCAGTCCGCCTCCGGCTCCATTGTCAGCTCCCGCGACCCCATGACCCAGGCGGTCTTTTCCCTCAAGGGCAAGCCGATGAACGTCTACGGCCAGCCCCTGACCCTGCTCTACAAGAACGATGAGATGTACAACATGATGCGCACCCTCGATATCGAGGATTCGGTGGATACCCTGCGCTACGACAAGGTGATTTTGGCCACCGATGCCGATGTGGACGGGCTGCACATCCGTAACCTGCTGCTCACCTATTTTTTGCAGTTCTTCGAGGCCCTGGTCAAACGAGGGCATGTCTATATCCTCGAAACCCCCATCTTCCGGGTGCGGAACAAGGAGGAGACCATCTACTGCTATTCGGACAAGGAGCGGGAGGCGGCGGAAAAGAAACTGGGCGCCAAAGGCAAAAAGGCGGTGGAAATCACCCGCTTCAAAGGGTTGGGTGAGATCTCCCCCAAGGAGTTCAAGCAGTTCATCGGCCCGGACATGCGGTTGCAGCAGGTGAACATCGACACCTTAAGCGAGGTGCCCAGGCTGCTCTCCTTTTACATGGGCAAGAACACCCCGGAGCGCAAAGAATACATCATGGATCATCTGGTGGTCGTGTAGGCATGGAAACCTCCCATTACGGCGAGCTGCACAAGCTCTTTGATACCAATTTTCTCGATTACACCTCCTATGTCATTCGGGAGCGGGCCATCCCCGATGTGGCCGACGGCCTAAAACCCGTGCAGCGCCGCATTCTCCAGACTCTGTTCAACATGGACGACGGCCGCTACCACAAGGTGGCCAACGTCGTTGGGGACTGCATGAAGCTCCACCCCCACGGCGATGCCTCGATCTTTTCCGCCCTGGTCAACCTGGCCAACAAGGGCTATCTCATCGACCGGCAGGGCAACTTCGGCAACATCTTCACCGGCGACCAGGCCTCCGCGGCCCGGTACATCGAATGCCGCCTTTCCCCCCTGGCCCGGGAAACCCTGTTCAACAAGGATCTCACCGAATTTACCGATTCCTACGACGGGAGGATGCAGGAACCCGTTGCCCTGCCGGCCAAGATTCCCCTTTTGTTGATGCAGGGTGCGGAAGGGATTGCGGTGGGCATGGCCACCAAGATTATGCCCCATAATTTCTGCGAGCTGCTTGACGCCCAGAAGAAGATCCTCCGGGATGAGCCCTTTGTCCTTTATCCGGATTTTCTTCTCGGCGGGGCCATCGATGTTGCCGGCTACGAGGACGGCAACGGTCGCTTGCGCTGCCGGGCCCGCATCGAGGAGAAAAATGAGAAAACCATCACCATCAAGGATATTCCCTACGGCACTACCACCCAGTCGCTGATCGAGAGCGTGGAAAAGGCGGCCCGGGCCAACAAACTCAAGATCTTGAGCATCAACGATTACACCGCCGAGGAGGTGGAGATCGAGATCAAGCTGGTCCGCGGCATCTACGCGGCGGACACCATCAAGGCCCTGTACGCCTTTACCGACTGCGAGATACCGATCAGTCCCAACCTGACCGTGATTGTGGACAACAATCCGGCGGTGCTTACGGTTAGTGAGGTGCTGCGCCAGAATACCAGGAAGCTGGTCCTCGACCTGGAGAAGGAGCTGACCATCGAGCATGGGAGGCTCAAGGAAAAACTCCACGCCCACCTGCTGGAGCAGATCTTCATTGAAGAGCGGCTCTATAAAGAGATCGAGGAGTGCAAAACCTACAAGGCGGTGGTCGAGACCATCGGCGAGGCGTTGCTGCCTTATCGGGACAAGCTGGTCCGCGAAGTGACCACCGAGGATATCGAGCGGCTGCTGGAGATCCGGATCAAGCGCATCTCCCGCTACGACCTGGACAAAAAGAAGAAGGATATCAAGGAGGTCCGGGACAACATCAAGGCGGTGGAGAATCATCTTAAGGACATGGTTGTTTACACCATCAATTATCTGGATGACCTCTTAAACCGCTACGGCCATCTCTACCCGCGCCGCACCGAGATCGCCACCTTCGGCGAGGTGGAGGTGCGCAAGGTGGCGCTTTCCAACCTGACCATGGGGTATGACCGGGAAACCGGTTTTGTCGGCCACCAGGTCAAGGCGAGACCTGAGGATAGTTTCCCGTGTTCCGAGTACGACAAGCTGCTGCTCATTTACAAGAACGGCATGTACAAGGTGATCAACGTGACCGACAAGCTTTTTGTCGGCCATGATCTGCTCAGGTTCGGCAAGGTCGAGGAAAAACTGGTGTTCAATATCCTCTACCGCGAGGGCAGCCAGAATATCTGCTATGTCAAACGGTTCCAGAGCCCGAAATTCATCCTGGAAAAGGAATACCGCCTCTTCCCGGAACACAAGAATTCCGCCATCCTTTTCTTGAGCACCGGAGAAGGGGGCAGGGTGCGGGTACATCTCGCCCCATCCAAGCGGGCTCGTCATAACTACGTGGATTGCAGCTTCAGCGAGGTACTGATCAAGGGAGCCTCCGCCCTTGGCAAACGGGTCTCCGACCGGCCGGTGCGGCGGATCGCCGAACTGCCTGCCGAAAAGGAGCCTGCCGTACAGCCGGAGGTGCAGCCAACCCTTTTTCCGGCACAAGAAGGAGAGGCCGCGCAGGCCGGTGGCAAGCCGGTTGAGGTGCCTGGGTCTGCGGATGGTGAAACCCCGGAGGGGAGGTAAGGATGTAGAGTTAGAAAGTGTACCACGTTAGTACCAGGGGTGTGGCCAGGCTACCCTGCTTGCTTTTTCAAGACACATATGATAAGGTCTTTCATCTTTTTGTACGGATGGAGGATATGAGCATACTGTCTTGCATCAAACCGTCTGCGGACGTAATCAAAAAGCAGGATAAACTTTTGGCGGTAAAATATGAAGTAACCCCGATGTATTTCGGCAAGAAACCGGTCTGTTCCAGCATGGTGCGGATGGTGGCCGGGTTGTGTCTGATCATGCTTTTCTTTCTTGCCATCATGTTGACCAAGTCTTTTTCCGTAGATATCCCCTCTCCTCACCAATTGCAGACCACCTCCACCATTGAAGCCCATTCCGCCGAGGATCTGCTCGAGCAGCTCAAGGCGAATAATCTCTGGGAAATGGAGTCATTTGGGGAGGTTCCCGCCGTTTTGCTCCGCAAGCTTCCCGTGGATATGGCGGCTCTGGAGCCGGCGACTCAGAAAAAGGCTTTTCTTCACGTCCTACTTCCTGCGGCGATGATTGCTTTAGCCGAGGTGGAGACGGAACGTGCCGCCTTTGATAAGATTATGGCAAAGTTTTCCGAGCCTCCCCGGCGCTTGAACTTCGCTCTCAAGGGTGATGATTACAGCCTGCTTGCGGGACTGAGCCAGCATGAGATTGATTTTTTGCAGAATCTTTGCCAAAAATACCGAGCTTCCGGGGTTGCCGACCTGCGTCGCCGCATCAGCCCGGTGCCGGTGAGCCTGATCATGGCCCAAGGCGCCCTGGAATCATCATGGGGAAGCTCACGGTTTGCCTTGGAAGGGAATAATCTCTTCGGCATTCGCACCTGGAACAAGGGGGGAATTGTGTCTGCCGGACTGGATCTGGAGGAGGGCAAGTCCCTGTCTTTCGCGTCGTACGCCTCTCTCCTTGATTCGGTCCGCGCCTATATTTTGATGCTCAACCGGGTTCCAGCTTACTATGAGCTGCGGAAGATCCGGGAAGAAAGCATGGATTCCCTTCTCCTGGCCAATGGCCTGCACCAGTATTCCGAACGGGGAAGAGATTACGTTGCCGACGTGACCAACCTGCTGAAAAGCAATGATCTCCAGCGCTACGACCAGTGCGTTCTTGCTGACAAGGATAACATGCAGGGCAGGGTACGGCTCGCGAGTCTGGAAACTCTCCGGCTAAAAGAGGGGCTGTAGTTTGCTCGGCGGGGAAAACGAGCTGCTGACAGACCTGGCATCTACAGATTATCTCCCTGAATAGTTACCTTGAACCGGATTACCGTTATAACGCCCTGTTTTTTCGCCAGATCGGCAGGGTGGGGCTGAGCTTTTCAAAGCGCTGGTCCTTGCTGATTGCCTCGCTGTTTTTGTGGTTGGCGATGAGGATTGCCCCGGTCTTCATCTTGTCTTCGATAAGACGTTCAAAGCGTAACTGCTGTTCCCGCCCGGAAAATGGCCGGTAGTAGTAAATCACCTCATTGTCGACGTAGCCCTCGTAAGTCCAGATATCAGCCTGGGTAACCCGTTTGTCGCCCAAAAGCCTGATGGCCACCCGGAAGGGATATTCATCCTTTTCAACGCCATGCACATCAAAGCCGAACTGTTCGGCAATGAGCAGCACGTTGCCGATCCCGCAGCCCACATCGAGAAGACGGGGAGGGGGGATGGCCGGATTATCCTGGTCAAGTTTGAGAAAAGTGCTGACAAAGGCCATCTGGGCAAAAACCTGCCTGGTATCCATGGCCACAAAGGGGTATTCGCAGTCAGGGTCGTTGCGGCTTTCCCTGGCGGCATCCTGGCTGTAGCAGCCGACAAAGCGGTTGATGAGGTTGAAAAATATATCGTACTTTTCGTTTTGCATGTGTTTTCACAAAGATGGGTTACAGGATAAAGGCTGACTTGGAAATCGTGTATAACACGGATTGCCGAGTTGCTTCATGAGTTTTTACTTGCGCCTTTACGCCATTGGGTTATTTTCTCATTTTTTGTCAAATCAGCTAAATTCGAACTTGGCTGCGTTACAATCTTAAAGCTCATATTTTTTGCCGACGATGAACACAGACTCATACCCTGGACAGACAAACAGGCAAGCCGTTGAAAATGGCTGGCCATGCCCCAGCGATGCGGACGAATTATTTTACCGGGCTCTCGACCTGCACCAGCAGGAAAAGACAGACTCGGCGGCGGCCCTTTATCTCCAGGCCATTTCCCTGTGTCCGGAACATGTGGATGCCTGTTTCTATCTGGCCATTCTCCATCGCAGCATGGGAGCGGCGGAAGAGGCGGCCTTCTGGTTTGGCCGCGCCCATACCTTGTTGCCCGATGAGGCGGCAATCGCCTACGAACTTGGCATAACCCGTTATTCCCTGGGACAGCAGCAGATGGCTATCGAGCATTTCCACAAGGTTCTCGCACTGGACGACACGCACTGGCAGGCGGCCTACAATCTGGGCACCGCTCATCTGGCCCAGGGCAACATTCCCGAAGCAATCAGGGCCTACCACCGCGCCGCGCAGCTAAATCCCCAGGATGCCGATATTCATTTCAACCTCGGTCTGGCCTGCAAAAGAGCCGGGCGACTGGAAGAGGCCAGGCAATCCTATCTCTGCGCCATGGAGATTGCCCCGGACGATGCGGAGGTGCATTATAATCTGGCCCTGATCTACAAAGAGCTGGGCTGCCGGGATGAAGCCATCGCCGCCCTTGAGATCGCCGTGGCCCTGAACCATGATTATGGCGCGGCTTTTGGCAACCTGGGAGTTCTCTATCTTGACCAGGACAAGGTGGCCGAGGCCATTGCCTGCTACCAAAGGCTTATTGAGCTGGATCATAACGCGACTTCCGCCCGGCATATCCTTGCGGCCCTTACCGGGGAAACAACCGCCGTCGCCCCTTCTGCCTATATTGCCGAGCTGTTTGATAGTTTTTCCGGCCACTTTGAAGAACGTCTCCTGGTAGATCTGGAATACCGCACCCCGTGGGAACTCAAAAGCCTGCTGCTCGCCGACGCCGCCGGCCCTTCGCACTTTGTGCGCCTTCTGGATCTCGGCTGCGGCACCGGCCTGGTCGGGGAGATTTTTCGGGAGATCACCTCCTGCCTTGTCGGGGTGGATCTTTCCCCCAAAATGGTGGAGGAGGCTGCGGGCAAGGAGGTGTACGATCAACTGGTGGTTGGAGAAATCGTGACCTTTCTCGAACAGAATCAGGAGCCGTTCGATCTGATTGTCGCGGCGGATGTCCTCATCTATGTGGGCGAGCTTGACCGGATTTTTGCCACTGTGGCCAGAGGGCTTGCCAAAAACGGCCGATTTCTTTTTTCCACCGAACGGATACCAGGGCTGGGCTACCGGTTGCGGCCGTCCGGACGTTATGCCCACGCCTTTTCCTACCTTGAGGTCATGGCCGCCCGGCATGGCTTTCGTATCCTCAGCGCCAAGGAAGCCAACATACGCAAGGAAAAAGGCAAGTGGATCAAGGGGCAACTTCTCCTCCTCACCATCTGAGCCAGTTTCCCCCGCTCCTCCCGTCTCATTCTGCCGGCAAAGCTTCCCGTCTTTTCACCACTCCCCGATCACCCCGCATAAAAATAAGGTTGAGTTATTGCCCCATCTTGGCGGTATAATCAAATAAATGCTCACGTACCGCTAAGCCGTTGAAACAAAATAACTCTGCCATTCACAATAGCCAAAACGGCATAAGGAGCCGTAAAGGATTGAGCTAAACTGCGCATGTTATTCAGTGACGGCTCCTAAACATTTTCCCTTGGAGGAACAGACATGCAGGTACCATTACAGATTACCTTTCGCAACATGGAAACCTCCGAGGCCTTGGAGGCCTATATCCGCGAGAGGGCGGCAAAACTGGACAGCATTTGTGAAAACATGATCAGCTGCCGGGTGGTGGTTGAGGCGCCCCGCAAGCACCAGCACACCGGCGGCCTCTTTCACGCCACTATCGATATAACCTTGCCAAAGGAGACCATCGTGATCAATCGGGAGCCGGATCTGCACAAATCCTACCACGATGCGCATGTGGTGGTGCGGGACGTTTTTGATTCTGCCCAGCGGAAACTTCGTGCTTTAGTCAGCCGGCAGAAAGGCGAGGTAAAGGCGCATGAGGAGTTGCCCCAGGGAAAAATCACCGAAATTTTTCCCTATGAGGATTACGGCCGGATTCTCACCAATACGGGGGATGATATCTATTTCCACCGCAACAGCCTCATCAACGTGGATTTTGCCGAACTTGTGCCCGGGGTCGAGGTGCGGTTTGTCGAGGAGCAGGGGAACAACGGTCCCCAGGCAACCAGCGTGCGCGTTGTCGGTAAGCCCTAGTCAGGCATTTTTCCGGTTGTCCAGGCAAACATGAAACTCCGTCAGGAATGGCGGGTAGATAAGGTGAGCAGAATGGATGATGACTTGCAGACCGATGAGTACCGTATATCCATCTCTAGGGAAATTACAGTTTGCCGGAATATGATTGGCCGGCAAAAAAAAGAGCTTACCCAGTTCGAGAAGCAATACGGCATTTCCACGGCAGAGCTGCTCGCCGGGGGAATGCCGGAAATCAGGGGGGAAGCGCGGGATCTGGAGGAGTGGCGCAATGGCTATCAAGGACTGCTTGCCTGGCAACAGCGGCTACGCGAGTACGAAGAGGCATACAATGAATTGAGACCCTGAGGCGGAGGGCTTTGGCTGCAATGAGCAAACGCCGCCCCTTGCGGAAACGGCGTTTGCTTAACTGGATGTAAATGTGGCGGATTTTGGGCTTTGGTCAAAATCCGCCATTTTGTCAGTGGCCGCCGGGAAAGAGGATCTGGCTCAAAAAGTAGAACATCACCAGCAGTCCGACCCCCAGGCAAATACTCCATTTGACGAGCGCTACTTCCGCAGGAAGGATCGGCTCATATTCCATTTTTTTCATCTCATCGACAATCTTTGATTTTTCGTCACTCATGTGTGCTCTCCCTTAAAGAATTGGCGGTTTAACCCCGTGGAAAAACAACCACGAAATAGCGAGTCCGACCCAGATGATAAAGCCGAAAAGGGAAATGGCGTAGACGGCGGCGAGCTTGCCGATCCCTTCCTGCGCCAGCTTTTTGAAGTTTGAAACCACCCCGATGGTGAAGAAACAAAGGAGGAAGAAGATCTTTCGGAACACATCGCCTTGACTCGTTGCCGATTTGGCTTTGGAGATCAGCTTGTTGGGTTCCTTGGTCGAATCCTTCAGCTCTTTTTCCCGGGCTTTGGCTCCCTGCAGGGTTGCCTTTAAGGAGCTGACAGACACAGGGTCTTTACTGGCGCCGATCTGCTTCTCCAACGAGGAGATCTGCACCTTCACGGCCGTAAGCTCATGTTCCGACGGAGCAATCGCCTTTACCGCCGGCCAGCAGATGAGCAGCAGAATAATGAAGGTGAGAATATAGCCGAGGACGAATTTCGGAAAACGGTTCCAGATCTCGATGAGGCGTACTTTCTGCCCGGGCTTGCATTCGATCTTGGCGCACCAGATATAGGCAAGAATAACAGCCCAGACGCCGATGAAGATATCGATGAACATCTTCACCGTGGTGGCGGTCATGGTGATCCAGCCCTCGGCATAATTGATGCCTTCCATGTCCATGGCCTGTGCCCTGATCAGGGCGTCGGTCACCGCGCCGCTGGCTATGGCCCCGCCGTCGGACTTGACGGCCAGACCCATCCAGGCCCCGGCTACCAGAGGTTCCTGCCAGAGAAAAAGTTTGGCCGCAAACGGGAGAATGACCATTTCCACCGCCACAAAGATTACCACCAGTGAGGAAACCATGATCGGAATGACCGGACGGGCGCGAATGGCCCCGCCGGTGGCAATGGCTGCGGAAACCCCGCAGATGGAGATGCCAGAGGCAAGGGGCGCCGACCATTCACGGCTGAATTTGAAGTATCTGCGCGAAATCCAGTACACGGTTGCCCAATAGATCAGATAAGCCTCGACAATGGCACAAAAGCCACGGAACATGATATTGCTCGCCAACCCGAAAGATTGAGCGGCCTTTACCCCGAGCCCCGCGCCCATGATGACGATGGCGGTTTTGATATACAGCTCGGGCCTGGCCGCTTCCTTCATGGCCGAAGCCAGACCGGGAAAAAGATTGCCGACCATGAGCCCGGCAATCAAGGCGATGATAAAGCCGAACTCGCCGGTCATGCTGAGCGTCCAGTTGAGACCGAACTTTGCCATGTCGTTTTTGGTTGCGGCGATATTGGCAAAGTGTCCCATGAGCCAACAGAGATAACTGAGCCAGAAAATCAAAGTGAAGCCGATGGCGAATTTTTTAAAATCCGCCCCGATCATCGTTGAACCAAACCCCATGATCACCAGCATCACAATATAGGTGAGAAACAACGACGCCATGGCCGAAAGACCTTTTTGTTCGTAGGTCTGACCTACGGCAAGGGCCGATGTCCCGCTCTTGACGGTGATTGTGGCATCCTTGCCGTCAGCCTTCTTGAGGGTTACTTTGGTGCCGTCAATTTTGGTAATTTCGCCTTTTACGGTCTGGTAGGCGATAGACACAGGCTTGGTGGATTTGGAGATGTCGTTCCAGACGCTTGTCGAGGCGCCCCAGCCTAAAATGTCGACTCCTTGAAATGCCCCAAGGGAAAGCATGAAAATAAACAGTCCCAGCCAGAGCGAAAGCCAGTCTTCGCTCAGCCAGCCCTTTTTCTTCTCGGTTTTGCAGGTTTCTTCTGAATCGCAATGTCCCTCTGCCAATTTTTCTTCATCAATATTTATCTCGCCCATATCTCCTCCTTTTTTGGCCATGCCAATCGTAACCAGTGAGAGCGGCAAGCTAACCCTCCACGCCAATTACGGGATGGCCTACAGTTATCAAACAACCAATCCTGATCTCATGTGAGTGTTCTCTTCCTCCCATTGGTAAATGTGATTGTGACTTTCAATTGGTGCGCCTGATGATCATACTTGCAAGGAAGGTGCCGCGTAGTGCAGACAATACAGCTAAAATAAATAAACGTAAAAACAGCATGTTAATCGTATTGGCTTGTTTTTGGATTGGCGAATAATTGGAAAAGACATTTAAGAAGTGCATCTTTTAGTATTCAGTGATGCCTTTAGTTGACACCTGGCGTAATTATATGATTACATGAAATTGAGCTGGCAACAGGTTGTTGGAAAAACTTTCTGGCTATCACCGAGGATAACAAAAATGGCGCTTGGCAATAAATCAAAGGAAATGCTGAGTAACATCAAGCCACCCGGGGCGCAGGGGAAATTTCTGATCGGCTTGGCCTGCATTCTTTTCCTCTTCTGTCTTTTCTGGTCCGCTATTATTTATGCGCAGCAGAAAAAACGCTTGCAGGAGGAGGCGCTGCACAAGGCCGAGCTTGTTATGGCGGCGGTGGATGCCAATCGCGCCTATGTTCAGGAGATCCTGCGACCCAAGATGTATGACTTGTTTGGTCATGACAGTTTTATTATCGAGGCCATGTCCACTTCCTACATAAGCCGTGTGGTTATGGAGAAATTCAAGGAAGACCTGCCTGATATTTTCTACCGTAGGGTAGACATCAATGCCAAGAATCCTGAATTTAGGGCAAACCAGCGGGAAAAGGAAATGATCCGCTATTTCAACGATCATCCTCAGGCCGAATCATGGCAGGGAATCCGCACGGTTGCAGGAGAACCGTATTTTGTAAAATTCAGTCCGATCCGCTATGATGCTTCATGTCTGCACTGCCATGGCAGGCCGGAGGACGCCCCCGGGAGCATTGTCGAGAAATATGGCAGGACAGGAGGATTCTTCAAGAAGACAGATCAGATAAGCAGCGTGGTCAGCGTCGGCATCCCTGTGGGGGAAGGGTTACGCCGTATCGGTGAATTTGCCCTTTCCGTATTCAGTACCGTATTCCTCTCATTTTTCGTCCTTTATGCCATCATTGCTTTTTTCTTCAACAAACTCATCATCCAAAACATCCGTCATTTGCTGGATATTTTTCGTTTGAATCTAACCGACCAGAAAAGCGAACAACTCTACCGCCAAGCTTGGAGCATGGATGAAATCGGGGAGCTGAAGGCGAGCGCCACCCTTATTGCCCGACACTTGGAGGAAAACCGTCGGCAACTCACCGATTATGCCGAAAACCTTGAGGGAAAGGTTGAGGAAAGAACCAAGGCGCTGCAAAAGTCCCAGGATCAGCTGCACCGGCAGATGCAAGAGCGGAACCGGGAACTCCAGACCTTGAACATCATCGCCGAACTCATCACTCAGGCTGTGGATCTCCGCTCCATCCTTCCTAAGGTTTTGCGGCAAACCCTGGAGGTGATTCCGGCCAAAGGGGCGGGGATTTATCTGTTCCGGCCTGATCGTCAGGGGCTTTCCCTGCAGTGTCAGGATAATGCTCCGGAACTTGCCGAGTTCCTTTCCTGCGATATGATTCCCCACCAGATTCTTTCGGATCAGGAGGGCACGTCCGCTCCCTTGACGATCTGTGAAACAGCCTGTGGCGAACTGAACTTTTTCAACTCCGATTCAACCAGAGGCAAATGTCTCAATATCCCGCTCTGCTGCCGGAACAGGATTCTCGGGATCATGACTTTTACCGGTTATGATGTGGGCGAAATTGATCCCAGGCATCGGGAGCTTCTGCTCTCCATCGGCCGCCAGGTTGGCGTGACCATGGAAAGCTTGCAGAACATGACCAGACTTCTGCAGAGCAAAGAACTTCTACAGTCGGTGTTCGATGCCATCGCCGATCTGGTCGTGCTTGTTTCTCCGGATGGATTTCTTCGCATGGTGAACAAGGCTTTTCTGGCCAAATATGATTTCGATCCGGAAGCGGTCCTCAACCGTTCCATAGAAGAGCTTTCCGCGATGCATCCGGTTCCCTTCGCGCTTTTCAGCCATATCGCCCAGGTCAAGCTGCTGGAACCTGCTTCCGATTTCAGCCAGCTACCCAACGGCCAGCTTTTCGAGACCCATTTTTACCCGGCTTTTGATGATCTCGGCGAGTTGAAAAATATTGTCTGTTACGCCAAGGACGTCACCCAGCAAAAACAAGTGGAACACCGGATGCAGCAGTCGGAAAAGCTTGTTGCCCTTGGGCAGCTGGCAGCCGGAGTCGCACATGAAATCAATAATCCCCTGGGGATCATCCTCTGCTATACCGATTTACTGAAAGAGGATTTGACCAGCCTTCCAGACAAGGTCGAAGACCTGAGCCTCATCGAAAAGCATGTGAAAAACTGCCAGCGCATCGTCCATGATCTGCTCAGCTTCGCTCGCAACCATGAGACAACCCGGGCGCCCGGCTCCATCAATGCCGCCATCGAACAGGTGGTTTCCATGGTTTCCAGTCAACTGGCCAAGCAGGGCATAACCGTGGCGCAGAATCTGGACCCCGACATCCCGCTCCTTGAAATGGATACGGAAAAGATGAAGCAGGTTTTCATGAACCTGTTTATCAACGCTGCCCAGGCCATCGGTGAAAGTGGAGAGATCGGCATTGAATCCCGCCGTCTCCGAGACAAGGGGCAGGTGGAGATCGTGGTCCGCGATACCGGTCCGGGCATGTCCCAGGAGATCCAGAACAAGATTTTTGAACCGTTTTTTACCACCAAGGGTCCGAGGGACGGTACCGGCCTAGGGCTATCGCTCAGTTATGGGATTATCCGTGACCATGGCGGGGAGATTTTTGTTCAGAGCAAACCAGGGGAGGGCACGGTTTTTACCATTATTTTGCCGCTCCATGGTGCATAAAATGAAAAAGAAAATGACGGGAGACAGGGCCAATGTCGATTGATCGGCTTTTGATTGTTGATGACGAAGAGGACATGCTCACTGGCCTGCAAAGAACCATTGAGCGCAACATTCCTGGACTGGAGGTTGTTACCTCCACCAGGGGGAGCGAGGCTCTGCGGTTGATGGCTGAGCAATCCTTCGACCTTGCCTTGCTGGACGTAATGATGCCGGAGATGAACGGTATCGCCCTGCTTGAGAAATTGCGTGGCAAGGACCCGGAACTCTCTGTGGTCATGATGACCGCTTTTGCCAGCATTGATCTGGCAGTGGAGGCCATCAGGAAGGGGGCCTATGACTTTATCACCAAGCCCTTTGACAAGGACACCATCCTGCGCGTAATCCACAAGGGGTTGGAAAGAAACCGGCTTGTCCGGGAGAATGTCACCCTGAAGGAACAGGTATGTCAAAAAGAGGCCTTTGCCTCCTTTGTCGGGCAGAGCCCGGCAATGAGCCAATTTTGCGAACGCCTCAAGACCGTGGCCCTGTCCGATTACACGGTGCTGATCCGCGGCGAATCCGGCACCGGCAAGGAGCTGGCCGCCCGGGCGGTGCACAACTTGAGCAAACGGCGCAACCGGCCAATGATTATGGTAAATTGCCCGGCCATTCCGGAACAACTTCTGGAGAGCGAACTGTTTGGTCATAAGCGGGGAGCTTTCACCGGGGCGGAGCGTGATTATCCAGGGCTTTTCGTGGAGGCGGACGGCGGTAGCCTGTGCCTGGACGAGATCGGCGATATTCCGGTAACGGTACAGACCAAACTCCTTCGGGTCCTGCAGGAACAGGAGGTAAAGCCTCTGGGAGATACAAAAACCCGCAAGATCAATGTCCGGATCATCGCCATCACCAACCAGGATCTGGAGAAAAAGATCATCGACCGTTCTTTTCGTGAGGATCTTTTTTACCGCTTGAACGTGGTTACTCTTACCCCTCCCAAACTGCTTCAGATCCGAGGGGATATTCCTCTGCTGGCGGAGCATTTCTGCCGGCAGGTATGCTGTGAACTCGGCATTGGCGGAAAACATTTCTCTCCGGAGGCCATCACCGCCCTTATGGGAAGAGTCTGGCCGGGCAATGTCCGGGAGTTGCAGAATGTGGTCAGGCAGGCCGTGCTGTTCAGCAGGGATGCCGTCATCTCTGAGGGCGATCTTGGCGCCATTATCCCCGCGGAGAACAGGTTCCCTGACGAGAGTGCCGCCTGGCTTGCGTCTTCAGTCGGCAACGAAAGGGTGGTGGCCTACAAGGAGGCCAAGGAGGTTCTGTTGCAGAAATTCATGAGCCAGTACGTGGTGCTGTTGTTGCAAGACACTGGGGGCAATGTGAGCCGGGCCGCGGAGATTTCCGGCTTGACCAGGGCGGCGCTGCAAAAGATTATGCGACGCACCTCTATCCAGGCCAACAGTTTCCGCCACCATGATTCCTGAACAGGAAAAAAACATGCTGCAGATCTCAAACACCATCGTAATCCCGGAGGGGGAAATCGAGCTGACCGGAATCCGGGCTCAGGGCGCGGGGGGGCAGAATGTCAATAAGGTCTCCTCGGCCGTGCATCTGCGCTTTGATATTCGCGCCTCTTCGTTGCCGGATTTTTACAAGGAGAGATTGTTGGCTTTGAGCGATCAGCGCCTTACCAAGGAGGGCGAGATCGTCATCAAGGCACAGCAGTTTCGCAGCCTGGAAAAAAACCGGGCCGACGCCTTGGAGCGGCTGGGGGAACTGATCAGGGGGGCAGTCAAGCAGGAGCGGAAACGCCGGGCCACCAAGCCATCCCGCAGCTCCCAGGAAAAACGGCTGGAAGGCAAGGAAAAGCGGAGCAGGGTGAAATCAATGCGCGGCAAGGTTTCCGAATAATGTTATTCAGCAAACCAGAACTCGTTTGCTATATCCTTTTGACCGGGCATCTGTCCTCGGCTTCCGGGCAGTTGTCGAGCAAGCGACATTGCTCAATAAACTGCCCGTGGATTTGATCGGCGCCGGCCTGGGCTTCATAACGCCTGTCGTTAATCTCCCCGGTGTTTTTATGGAGCAAAGCGACAAGATCCTTATCGAGTTTATGATAGTCTGCCATATCCTGCATGATTCGCCCGGTACTTGAGGCGCCGATCCCGCAACGGTATGGCCGGTCCTCCATCAGGGCGGTAAAAGTGTCGGCTACGGCAAGAATCCGGGCGCCTTGAGGTATTTCTTCCCTCGCCTTCCGGTAGGGATAACCGGATCCGTCCAGGCGTTCGTGGTGCAATGCCCCCCACTGGCCGATATCTTCAAAGCCCTCGATGCCGCGGAGAATTTTCGCGGAAAAATAGGGATGTTTGTAGATAATGGCAAAATCCTCGCTGGTCAGCCCTTGGTGTTTTTCAATGATTTCTGCCGGGACTACCAGTTTGCCGATATCGTGCAGCAAGCCGGCGATCTGCAGCCTGTCCGGATGGTCTTGTTGAAAACCTCCCTGCTCGGCGAGGGCAACCGCTACGGCGGCCACGCCGCTTGAATGGGTGGCTGTGAACCGACTCCTGAAATCGATGACTCTCCGGAACATCTCCGCCAAGGCCAGGAGTTCGCCGCGGTCAAGCTCCATGCCTGCCAAGGGAAAACGCTCCTGGATAATCGTGCTGACGGCAGGGGCAGTAAGATCGAGCCAAAAGGCCTCCTTTTTGGCCACATCCTGAAAGGCTTCAACCTGCTCGGGCACAAACATCTCCCCGGCTCCTGCCTTGATCAGCCGGACAATCTCCGTCTTCTGGCTCAAGATTTCGCGGTTCGCATCGAGCTGCACGGCAATGCGGTCGGAGAGGTGGATGAGATGGCTGAGCAGAGGAACCTCCTCGCCCCGGTCCCGAAGGCCCTCGCCGTTTTGCCAGTGAACATGGTGGAAGCGGATGAGCCTGGCCAGATCCGCAAAAGGCGCAAAGCCTGCCAGCAGGGAATATCCCGGCAGTGTGTGGCGATCCGGATTTATCACTTCGAACTCAAATGAATCCAGCCTGGTCTTGATCGACAGCCCACCGATGTCATGTACCGCCGCGGCCAGGATTAGCCGTCCCAAGCTGTGCTCGTCCAGCCCGAGCGCTTTGCCGACGGTGGCGGCGACGAAAGAGACTTTTCTGTGATGGTCAACCAGGACTCTGCTGACCAGGTCGGTGGCGGCGGCAATGCTGCTGAACAGGGGATATAATGCAATATGGGTCTTCTGGTCTGCTTCTGGTGGCATGATTATTCGCTTTTTCTGGCGGGGCCAAAATAGATTGTTCTTTTGGTGAGTGCGCTCATGATGCTACCTCCACAATCAATATAGCGTCACAATGTTTTGCCGGCAAGGCGTTTGCTTTTGCAAAAGGGAGTTTGGGCTGGACCGGGGGAAGGGGCGGGGGAGACGCTTTGGTTGGCGAACCGGCAGGGAAAAATGACCGTTATGATTACAGGGGATCTGCTTGAGATTGCTTGTAAACAAAAAGACTTTACTTTCGCACTTCAGGTAGATAATTGTGGGTATATAAAATTGGCGGCGGAGCCTCTATCGTATCAAGAAGAACCCACTCCAATATCTTGGTAAAACCTGACCATGACTTGTTTTTGCACCGAATCGGCCCCGAAAGACGCCATCCTCTCCCCTGTCTGCCTTGGCCAGCTCTGGGTCTTTAATGATCTGACCCCGGCGGAGCGGGAGTTCCTTGCCGCCAGGGCCAAACGCAGGCAGAGCGAACGGGGGCGGACCATCTTCTCCCAGGGCGACCGGGCCAATGAGATGTTTCTGCTGAAAAGCGGCCGGGTCAAGCTCACCCGACTGTTTGAAAACGGCAATGAAATCACCCTCGACATCCGCAAGGCCGGGGATTTTATCGGCGAAACCGTTCTGACCGAGGCGGGTGTCTACCCGGTCAACGCCGTTTGCCTGGAATCCGTGCTTACCTGCGGTTTTGCCAAGGATCAGCTCGAAGGGATCGTGCTGGAGCGGCCCAATATCGGCTTGCAGATCATCCGCAACCTGAGCGCCCAAATCAGTCAGCTTAGCAACCGGGTGGAAGAGATGGCGATCAGCGGGATCGCCGAAAGGCTGCTCCGCTTGCTCACCCGGCTGGCCTTGGAACACGGCACCCCTCAGGATGAGGGCACCCTCCTGCCCATGCTTCTAACCCACGAAGAGCTTGGCTTTCTTCTCGGCGCCCACCGGGTCAGTGTTACCAGGGCCATGCATGAACTCAAGCAGACGGGATGGCTGGGGAAAAAGGGCCGCTTCCTGCTCCTTTCCCCTCCGCCGCCGGAAAATCGCTCATTGTAGCAGCCGCTACGGTATCGCCTGCCCAGAAAGGGTACCTTGCCGGGACAAGTGCAGCAGCACCCAATATCCCCCAAGCAAGGAGAAGAGCCATGCCCCCCCAAATTCTCGGTATCTCAGGCAGCCCCATCAATAATTCCAACACCGACCGGCTGGTCCAGGCGGTCCTGGCGGCCAGCGGTCTACCTGCCGAATTCATCAAGCTGAGCCGGATCAATGTCCGGCCCTGTCGCGCTTGTCTGGGCTGTGTCCCGGATAATGTCTGCAAGGTTAACGATGATTTCCCGGCCCTGGCGGAAAAGGTGAACGAGGCCTCTGCCCTGGTCATCGGCGGCTATCCGCCATACGGATCTCTGGACGGATTTACCAAGGCCTTTCTGGAAAGACTGTATTCCCTGCGGCATCGAAACGGCCTGAACCGGGGTAAACTGGCGGTGGTGGCGGTAACCGGTCTGGGCCGGGGTGCACCGGGTCTGGAAGAGGCCGGCGGCCAGATTGCCCATGCCCTGACTTCGGAAGGCATGGAGGTAATCGGCCAGTTGAAGGCCGAAGGTAACCCCGAATGCCTGGTCTGCAGCTTCGGAGCGGAATGCAGCATGAGCGCACTGCCCTGGCTGTTCGGTAAGGATACCGCGGTTACTCCGGAAAAGTTCAGGCGGGTGGAGGATCAACCCCTGGTCTGGCAAGAAGCCGCCGCCCTTGGTCGCAAGCTCGCCGCACGGCTGCAGGCGGGATAATGTTTTCCCGGTAAGGGGCGAAAGCGAGGCCGCGGATTGCTCCCATGCCCTTGTCTCTTCTCGCCCGGAAAATCAACTTGGGAAATCAGGGAGCGCCTGGTTTTCCAAGTTGGGGGTAAATCCGGGGGGCTATTGAGGTTTACCGCAGTTGCTGCAGTGTTTGCCAAAAACAAAGGTCGGCTTATTGCAGCTGATACAGGTCTTGTACTGGTTAAATCCGCAAATAGAACAGGCCGCAGATCCCTGGGGTAGATGTTTCCCGCAGCTCTGGCACAGCCCTTTCATTATCCGCCGCCCTATCAGCTTATCCCGCGAAAATATTTTCCGTTGAAAGATGTAAATAGAAAAGAGCGCCGCCCCGATCGCGAGCGCGATCATCAGATAGTGCCAGATGGCGATGAGTTTGGCCGATTCCAGCAGCGCGATAAGTTTATATAAAATTTTCTTGGGCAGGATGTCGTATATCGTCTCGATAATTTTAAAGAAAAGAGGGATAAACGAAACCACCAGAAGATGCGCCGAGACCAGGGTCTGAATACCTCTGTTTTTTCTGATGCTGGCGTTGTTCCAGGCGTAAAAGATTGCGAAGAGGGGGAGGAGGAAAAGTATCTGCATCCCCAGTCTCTGGAGAGGATACCAGAAATAGGCCCTCCGCAGCTCGGCCCGTAGCTGCTCCCGGGCCGCTTGCTGCTGGTTGTCCAGCCTTTTCCAAAGCAGACGGACCGGCGCATTCGTGTTGATTTCCAGTTCCAGGGCCGCGAGCTGGCCGCGCAGGGTGTTCAGGGCCTCCGTTTTTGCCTGGAGATCTGTCTTTATCTGATCGACATTGGCCCGGCCTTCCTCCTGTTTGGCGATAGTCTCCAAAAGGGAAGTGTCGTAGGCCCCTTTTGCTGCATCGATCTGGCGTTGCAGCTCTTTTGCCTCACGGGCGAATTTCTTGCGTTCGTCAAAGACGGCGGCCAACGCCTTGTCGCTTTTTATCCGATCAACGAGATCAAGATAAGGCGCGCAGATCGGGTGCCGGGCCTTCTTTTTTTTCCCCGGCTGATAATAGCTGTTGCTGTAGCTGACGATGATGCTTGCAAGATTTTCGATCCGGTTAGTGGGGTTCCAATCCTGGTTTAATACGATCTCTTGGCAGGAAGAGGGGATGGAATCGTCAGGGGAAGTGAGCTGCCCGGTATGTTCGTCCAGGCCGTTAAAAATGGCAGTGAGGATAAATAAGTCGAGAAAGAGGATGATAACCAGGGCGGCTTTGCTCAACGGTTGGTTGTCAAGGCTCGTAAGATTGCCCTTGATCTTGGAAAATCCATCCTTGAATTTTGTAAGCACTCTTTTTCCTCTTGATCTGGTATGGTGGAACCATAGAAAATTTGCTTAAATCTTGTTTTTTTGAGCCCCGCTTTTTATTTCCAGCAAGCGGCTTTGGCTGCTTCGGACGGTTGGCTCATGCAGGAAACCATTGCCTCGATATCTGCCCGGCTCAGCTCGGCCCCGTTGAGGCGCATTCGGCTCAGGATTTCCTTCCAGCCATTGGGCGGGTTGCCGATTTGTTCACAGACTACCTTCAGAGAGTGGCAGTTGTTGCAGGTCATTTTGAGGTGCTTGTCGCAGGTGTCTGTCGCCTTGCTCGGCGCGGCGGCAAGTAAGACGGCCACGACCAGGATGGCTGTATGGGGAAGGAAGGAACTGGTTGGCATTGGTAATCCTCCTTGGTGATATGATTTTGTAACTACAACCATAAGCTCCGGTTGTTCAACGGAAATGAGCTTGCGGCTGGCCTCTTTATATTGTCATCCGCCCGGCTTTCAGAGAAGCCCGATCTCACGGAGCATCTCCTTGGCTGCGGCAAACAGGCCATCCTTGCCCGATTCGCTTCTGGCCTCGACATAAAAGCGCACCTTGGGTTCGGTGCCCGATGGCCTGATCATCAACCAGCTGTTGTCTTCCAGAATCATCTTCCTGCCGTCAATGGTGATTACCTCGGTAATCTTCTTTGCCTCTCCGCCGATATCAAGCACGGTCCCGACCGTATATTTCTCCAATCCGGCCAGGGTGTCCAGTAACGCCTTGCCCTGCCGGCTCACCTCGACCCCGCCCCTGGCCGGATAATAATATCCGTATTTCTCCTGAATTTCACGGAGATAGTTACCAAGGCTCATTTTTAGGGTGAGCATCATGTCCAGGGCTAGAAGCAGGCCGATGTAAGCGTCTTTTTCCGGGGTGTGGCCGATGATGGAGATGCCGTCGGACTCTTCGAAGCAGACCAGTGCCTTGCCGATGACCTGTTTGAACTCCTTAAATCCTACCCGCGGCTCAAAGATTTCCTCGTGCATTCCCTTGGCAATGGCGTTGGCGAAATTGCTGGTCGCCACGGTTTTGGCCACCAGGCCGCGCCTGCCTTTTTTCTCATGGAGATAATGAAAGGCCATGGCTCCAAAAAGGTTCATGTCGATCTCGATGGTGCCATCGCTGAAACGGATGCGGTCGGCATCGGGGTCAATAATGACCCCGAGTTTTAGTGGCTCCGGCCGCTGTTGCAGGGTAGCGATAATCTGTTGCATGTTCTGGGAAGATGGCTCCGGAGCGACCCCGCCGAAGGTGGGATCTGCCTTGTCGCGCAACAAAATGAGCCGGCTCGAAGGCTGATTGCCGAACAGGGAGCGCATATGTACCCGGCTGGCGCCATGGACGCAGTCCACCGCAACCACGCACTCAGGCGCGGCATGGAAGGCCGCCATTATGGCTGGGTAGTCCAGGCCGTGCAGGGAAGCCCCCCTGGCGACCAATTCCTGCCAGCAGGCGAGGGCATCGCATGGTTTTAGCAGGTTTGCCTTCGGGGCCAGGGTCGGGGTTATGCCGCCGGCAATAAGTTGCCGGGCCTTTGCCGTGATGCGGCTGGTGATCTCCGTGGCGGCCGGGCCGGCGTCGGCGGCGTTGAATTTGAAGCCGGCGTACTCCAGGGGGTTGTGGCTGGGGGTAAGGTTGACCGAAAATGCGGCTTTCAAGATGATAACTGCGGCGGAAAGGGTGCCGGTGGTCGCTTCCCGGGCATAGTGAACGGTAATGCCGTTGCTGGTCAGCACTTCGATAACCCGCTGGGCCAGCAGGCTGCCGCCGAACCGGTTGTCAAACCCGACCACTGCCCCTCGCTTTTGCGCCTCGGCAAAGCTGCGTACGCCCAAAGGTGCGGACAGGGCATCGTCCTGGTCAAGATCGCGATACATGGCAACGATGGCCTGGGCAACCTGGCCGACGGATTGCAAGGAGAAATCCTTGCCGATGATACCCCGCCAACCGGATGTGCCAAAGGATACCTCTTTGCTCGGGGGATTGGGGTTGGTCCGAATTTCCTCCTCCACCAACGCGTATGCCTTGGCGATTGCTTCGCTGGCCAGCTTGAAGTCCGCAGAGTCTGGAGAGGCGCTGTTTTTCAGCGCCACCAATTTTTTGATTAAAATGAAATAATCGCTGGTCGCATGGTTGCCGGCTGAGAGATGTGTCTGGAAAAGAATCTCGATGTTCTGGCTGATCATGGTTTGGCCTTTGTTTGCATGGATAAGAGCGGAAAGAACAAAAAATACCTGCGCTGCTGGATTATGTTATACTATGCCCATAATAGAGAGGCAACTGGTCATATTTTTGCTGTTTGTTCAGGTTTAGATTGACCCGAAAGACAAGATTCGCTATACATTGCAGGCGTGATAACATTCGGAAAATTTTGAGTTTTCAGGCCGTTTCGCGTTATGAACATTTAAATTATTAATTTAGGGAGCAGAACACAATGGGTAAACATGACGAAGCATTCATTCTCTGGTTTGATGATATCGGCATTGAAGATGTACCGCTGGTAGGCGGCAAGAACGCCTCCTTGGGTGAAATGCATCAGAAGCTTACCTCAAAGGGTGTTGATGTCCCGAACGGTTTTTCCATCACCGCCTATGCCTATCGGCACCTGCTGAAAACCGCCGGAATTGCCCAGGCCATTGAAGATGCCCTGGCCGACCTTGATACCCACGATCTGCGCAATCTCCAGGCCCGCGGCGAGAAAGCGCGCCAGATTATCCGCCACGCCGAGTTTCCCGATGATTTGCGCACGGCGGTGCTTGAGTCCTACAAGAAGATGGAAGAAATGTACGGTCCCAATACCGACGTGGCTGTGCGTTCTTCCGCCACCGCCGAGGATCTGCCGGATGCCTCCTTTGCTGGCCAGCAGGAAACCTACCTGAATATCCGCGGCCCGGAGCAGCTGATCGACGCCTGCCGCCGCTGCTTTGCCAGCCTTTTCACTGATCGGGCCATCTCCTACCGGCATGACAAAGGTTTCGGCCAGTTCGACGTCTATCTTTCCATTGTGGTCCAGAAAATGGTGCGCAGTGATTCCGCCGCCTCCGGGGTTCTGTTTTCCATTGATACGGAAAGCGGCTTCGAGGATGCGGTTTTTATTACCGGCGCCTGGGGCCTTGGTGAAACAGTGGTCCAGGGTGCGGTCAATCCCGATGAGTTTTACGTTTTCAAACCGACCCTTAAAGAGGGCAAGCGGCCAATCGTCGGCAAGACCATCGGTAGTAAAGAAATCAAGATGATCTACGATAACGATCCCAGTACCGAAGAGCCGGTAAAGACCATCAATACCACGCCGGAAGAGCGCGGCAAGTATGTGATCAATGACGACGAAATTCTCCAGCTGGCCAGATGGGCCTGCATCATCGAGGATCACTACGGCAAGGGCATGGATATCGAGTGGGCCAAGGACGGAGACGGGGTCAACGTCGGTACCGGCAATCTCTTTATTGTCCAGGCCCGTCCCGAAACCGTGCATTCCCAGAGTTCGAAGGGCTCGATCGAAACCTATAAGCTGAAGGAGAAAGGCAAAGTTCTGGTCGAAGGTTTGGCGGTCGGTACCAAGATCGGCCAGGGCGAGGCCAACGTAATCGCCGCAGTGGTCGATATCCACAGCTTTAAGAAGGGTCAGGTGCTGGTTACCGACATGACCGATCCCGACTGGGAGCCGATCATGAAGATTGCTTCGGCTATTGTCACCAACCGCGGTGGCCGGACCTGTCATGCCGCCATTATCTCCCGTGAGCTAGGAATTCCCTGCGTCATTGGGACCGGCGATGGTTCCAAGAAGATCACCAACGGACAGGAGATCACCGTTTCCTCGGCAGAGGGAGAGAAGGGCCTTGTTTATGAGGGATTGCTTAATTTCGAAATAGAACGGCTCGACCTCTCAAACCTGCCCAAAACCAAAACCAAAATTATGATGAACCTGGCCATTCCGGAGAAGGCTTTCTCCGAGTGTCAGATTCCCAATGATGGCGTCGGCCTGGCCCGGGAAGAGTTTGTCATCAACTCTCATATCGGTATTCACCCCCTTGCCCTCTTCAATTACGAAGAGTTGAAGAATTCTGCGGATCCGGAAAAACAGGCGGTGGTGCGGTTGATCGACAAGAAGACCACTGCCTATGCGGACAAGAAGCAGTTTTTCATCGACAAGGTTGCCGAGGGCGTGGGTCGTATCGCGGCAGGCTTCTATCCTAAGGACGTTATCGTCCGCCTTTCCGATTTTAAGTCCAACGAATATGCCAACCTCACCGGCGGCACTTTTTATGAGCCGCACGAGGAAAATCCGATGATCGGTTGGCGTGGGGCTTCTCGGTATTATGATCCCAAATACCGGCCAGCTTTCGAGCTGGAGTGCAAGGGGCTGCTCAAGGCCCGTAACGACATGGGCCTCACCAACATCAAGCTGATGGTGCCATTCTGTCGTACCCCTGAAGAGGGCAAGAGGGTTATCCAGGTCATGAAGGAGTGCGGTCTGGTTCAGGGTGAAAATCATCTGGAAGTGTACGTGATGTGCGAGATTCCGTCGAACGTTATCCTGGCCGATGCCTTTGCCGACATTTTCGATGGCTTTTCCATCGGCTCCAACGACCTGACCCAGCTCACCTATGGCCTTGATCGTGATTCCGGTCTCCTGGCCGGTATTGCCGATGAACGCCACGATGCGGTCAAGGAGATGATCAAGATGGTCATCGCCACCGCTAAAAGGCGAGGCAGGAAGATCGGTATCTGTGGTCAGGGGCCTTCGGATTTCCCCGATTTCGCAACTTTTCTGGTGGAGTGTGGAATCGACTCCATGAGTCTGATTCCGGACACGGCGGTCAAGACACGGTTGGCTGTGGCCGTCAAGGAGAAGGAGCTGGGAATCAATCCGTAACTTTCCCTGAAGTTAGAACCATAAAAAAAGGGCGCCGCATTGTTGCGGCGCCCTTTTTTTATGGTTTTTTCGTAACGGATCACAGGGTACGTTATAAGAGGTAAAGAACCAAGAAATTCACCCTTCGGGTATAAGGTTCGCTAAGCAGACAAGCGGCCAAGTTCAGCTGTGATCGCTTACCTTTTTTTCGCCGTGGTTTTCCCTGGTTGCGGAGCAGCTTTTATTTACAGGCACCAGTATGAATTATCCATTCAAGGGCATCATGGTAATTTTTAAATACACAGACTTCTTTATAACTATTTGAGGCAAGACCTCGATATATTGAATACATTCGCCCCAAGCCATATGCTATAGGCGTACTTACGATAATTGCGAGTTTGGTTTTAACCCCTTGAACATCCATGGTAACTGATTTTTCCACAAGTATTCTTATGCCTTTAGAGCTCAAATTAATATCGCCCGCTGTGCTTAAATCCAGAATTTCGTTGAAAAAACAATAAGATGGGCTGCTCTTCCTTATGTCTTGATGATATTTCGATAGAGCATCAATAAGTTCGCCGTCAACTACCTCACCGGACCAGATCGTAGTAATAATTTTCAGGTCATTATCTATTTTATGAATTGCTGGCATAGCCAATCTCACAGTGTCCGGGATATAAGCCGAGAAGCGCGTGGTCTCTTTTGCTATTTCAGTTCCTTAAGTCGTTTCTGGGCCATTTCAACCTGTTCGCTTTTGGGATAATCGGTAAGGAGCTTGTTGTAAATAATCTTGGCCGTGTCCTTTTCTGCGAGCTTTTCAAATGCCTGCCCCTGCTTAAAGAGGGCAGCCGAGGCCTTGTTGCTTTTGGGGTAATCGGCAATCACTTTCTGGTACTCGAGAATAGCCAGTTCGAATTCTTTCTGTTGGAAAAGGCTTTCTCCCACCCAGAATCTGGCGTTGGCTGCGAGAGGAGAGGTGCGGTTTTTTTCAAGATAGCTCGAAAAGATGTTGTATGCTTCTTTGTATTTATTAGCCTTATAGGCGGCGAGACCTTTATTGTAAACAGTGTCGCTGGTGTTTGTTTCTGCGTCCTGCGCTACAGTCTTGTCTGGCGCCGTTTTTACGGGTTCTTCTGGCTTTGCCGCCTCTTCGGTTTTTCCCGGCTTCTTCTTGGTATCTGCTGGTTCAATGGTCCGAATTGTGCCATTGCTGGCTATTTCAACTTTTTTGCGGGCTTCTTCCGCGGCCTTGGAAGCGCTGGCTGCCTGCTCAGCCGCTTCTCTGGCCCGGTCTTCTTGGCCTCTAGTGACATCGCCGGAGAAAGAGGCAATTTGGGCATTGATCCCGGCTATTTTGCTGTTCATTTCCGCCAGCTGGCTGCGCAATTGTTCAATCTGACCATGGGTACTCTTTTTCAGAGACGTCTGTTCATTCTGAATTTTTCTTGTCTGGATATCTTTTTCCTCAATCCGCGCCTCAAGCTGCAGCAAGCGCGCCTTGAGCTGATCAAGCTGATTCGCCAGCTCAGACAGGGTGCCGCGCTGGTTTTTCATGGCAGTGACAGTACTGTCCATTTCCGAGATTTTTGAATCCGTGGTCCGGAGCCGCATGTCAAGGCCACGGACATCTTTTTCCGCGGCACATTGCGTGAGAAGCGGGGAAAGGCACAGGACGAGGGCAAGGTTGATTAGTGATCGCTTCATGGGGCTGTCTCCTGGTAAAATGAGCGGTTTACAGGCCTTGATAGGGGGACCATTGCGGGCTGGATTGTGCGCCCTTGAGACTGAAAAGTGGACGAAGGCCCATGCCGTTTTTGAAGATGGCGCATATTTCCTGCTTGTTGTTCCGTTTTCTTGAAAAGACAATTTGTCGACCATCCGGAGCCCAACTCGGAGATTCATGGTCGCCTGCCGTTTGGGTCAACTGGAGAGGCGCCCCGCCTTCAGGTTTGATCATCAGGATCTGGGTGTGGCCGCTCACCCTGCCGGTATAAGCAATCCAGTCTCCTTTCGGGGACCAGCTCGGGGTGGTGTTTTCGTTGCCGACATAGGTAATTCGCTGTACGGCTTTGCTGGCAACATCCATGACATAGATTTGCGGCGAGCCGCTCCGGTCGGAAACAAAGGCCAGCTTTTTTCCGTCCGGCGACCAGGTGGGAGACACGTTGGCCCCCTCACCACTTGTCAGGCGGCGCAATTCGTTGCCGTTGATATCAATTAAATAAATATCCGGGTTTTTGGATTTGCTGAGGGTGAGGGCGATGACGCTACCGTCCGGCGACCAGGCCGGCGCCATATTCAGGCCTTTCTGGCGGGAAATTGCGCGGGTGCTTTTAAGAACACTCAGCTCGGTGATATAGAGATTGGGATTGTTCTTGTGGTACGAGGTGTAGGCAAGCCATTTGTTGTCCGGGGAAAATCTTGGAGAAACAGCCAGATATTCATGTTGGGTTACCTGGCGGATATTATCGCCCAGCACATCGGCAAGCCAGATTTCCTTGTGTCCTGTTGTCGTTGAAACAAAGGCTATTTGGCTCTGGCTTACGCCGCGTTCTCCGGTGAGCTGGAGGATGGCTTCATCGCAGAATTTTTTTATGTGTTCCTGATGCTTGCTGATGGGAGTCAGGTAACGGCGGCCAAGAATCATGTGACCTGTTTGAATTTCGTTCAGGCGCAGTTCCAGTACAAGGCCCTCATTAGTCATTTCATATTGGCCAAGAATGGTGTACTCCGCACCTAAGGCGGGCCAGTCCCAAGTCTGGAGGCCATTGTATGCTTCGGAGGGGATGATGTCTACAAATCCGTGAAAGGTCAAAGCCCGGCCCAGAAGATCCGCCATTTTCTTGCCGCCGTCCTGGATGACGTCTGGCCGTTTTTTGTCGACAAAATAGGGCACTGCCATCTTCACCTTGCGGAAGTTGGCAGAGGTTATATCGAGATACACGATGGCCTCAGCAGGGGCAGGGCTGCTGAAACTGAGCAGCAGGGTGAGACAAGCGAGAATCATGGCCAAGGCACTACCGGAGATGCGGTTTTTCATAAAATAATCCATGTTAAAAGACCTCTCCTGGCCTGAATTTCAGGCCGATTTCCATTTCTGGCTGGTTTATGCCGATGGGGAATGGCGGCAGAGGGGAAGAGAGTTTCAGGGTTTTCTCCACAAACTGATTAAAATAGACATTGTCTGATTTTTTCTTGAAAGAGCGTTCAACAACAACCCCATCGCGTCTGACTCGAATGATGACAATCGCCTCGATGTTTTCCTTCCAGCTTTGCATCTCCGGCAGCACCCAGTGTTCCTGGATCTGGCTGTTAACGGCAATGAGGTAACGTTTGAGATTTTCATCGACCGTAATTCCGCCGCTTGGCCCACTGCCTGAGCCACTGCCGGAGCCACTGCCTGTCTGTGCGGCCGAGGATGCTGCTCCTCCTCCCGCCGCTGCTTTGCCGGCGGCAAGCTGCTGCCCTGCCTTGAGCGCATTCTTCAGGCTGTCAACGGCGCCTTTCGCTTTTTTGTCCGCATCTGCCCTGGCTTTTTCCGCTGCGGCCTTTGCCTGCTTTTCATTGGCGTCGGCGAGCAGCTTGTCCCGCAACGCCTTTACCTTCTCTACATCAGCTTTTTCCTGGAGCAGTTTGTCGCGCAACATCTTCACCTTGTCGATGTCAGCTTTTTCTTTCGTTTTAATCGGTTTAAGCGAGATGACATCCTTGGCGATCGCAGGCGGTTCTGGCGCAGGCTGTGCCTTTTGGGGAGGAGAGGGCTTTGCCGGTTCCGGCACGGCGCTGGTTTTTTGCTGTTGGGGGGCCTCCTGGGGGACGGCAGCCTCACGCGGCGCAGCAGGAGCAGGGCCGCCAAGATCTTCAACGGAAAAAAGATTGACCGTATACACCTCCGGTATTTTTTGCTGGAAGTGCATAAACCGTGGGGCAAAAAGGCCGAAAAGCACAAAACAAACATGCACGGCAACGGTCAAAAACAGGGGTTTTTGCCATTGGTTGTCAGGTAGATCGGATGTCGGCAGACGAAAGGGCACGGTGTCTATGCTATCTTTTGGGTTTATCTATTTCTGGCTGGGTTATCATGCCAAGTTTGTCAAAACCAGCGGCTTTGATATCCGACATGAGAGAAACCACCAGCCCGTAAGGTACTTCCTTGTCAGCCCGGAGCAGGACTGCCTCGTTGGTGCCTTTTTTGGCAAGGGCGGCCAGCTCCTGTTTGATGGCTGCCTGGGTTCCCTTGGTGTTGTTGAGCAGAAATTCCCCTTTTTGGGTGATCGTTACAATGATCGGGGTCTTTTCCTGTTGCAATGGCTTGGCGGTTGTTTGGGGCAGGTCGATGTCGACCCCCTGGGTCATCATGGGGGCGGTAATCATGAAGATGATCAGCAGCACCAGCATGACGTCGACCAACGGGGTGACGTTGATATCCGAAACAAGTCGTTTCTTACTGTTGCCGTCTTCGACCGGACCCATGGTGAATTCCTGTAGATCGTAGTTTAAAGCTGAGTTGAGCAGCTTGCCTGCTCAAACGAAACTTATGCCCTTGGGGTATAAGGATAATTATACAGTTAAAAAGCCGTGATCGGCATAAGGAGTCGTCACGCTAGGACAAGAAATGCCAAGGTTGTTGATAACAGCTCCGCAGTGCTTGTCAGCTCTGGCGGGAAATGAAGTCCCGCTCCACGAGGTTGAGGAAGTCAACGGAAAAGCTGTGCATCCGGCTTTCGATCTCAGCCATCTGGTTGGAATAATAATTATAAAAAACTACGGCGGGGATCGCCACGGCAAGGCCTGCCGCCGTTACGACCAGAGCCTCGGAAACACCAGGAGCCACAACGGCCAGCGAGGCAGAACCGCGCATGCCTATCTCATGGAAGGATGACATGATGCCCCAGACCGTGCCGAAAAGACCGATAAAGGGAGCGGTACTGCCGGTGGTGGCCAGAAAGGAGAGTGACTTGGCGAGCCGGGCAGATTCGAGATTTTCTGCCTTGCGCAAAGCTCTCTTCAGGGGTTCCATGCCGGCAAGGCGTGCTTCAAGGGTTTCATCGGAGGCACTGCGGGAAGTGGCTGTGGTTTTGCCTAATTTCTGCAGCTCATGGTAGCCGGTTCTGAAAATGTTCGCCTCGGGACACATGGTCAGGTTGTTGGCAAATCGAACGGCTTCGGAAAGATTTTTGCTCTGCCAGAAGGTCTCAAGAAATTCCTCGCTTTCCAATCCTGCTTTTTTGAACAAGGAGAATTTTTGAAAAACAATGAACCACGAGTACAAAGAAAAGCAGAGCAACAAGATCATGACAAATTTGACAGTGAGCCCGGCGCCCAGAAACATTGAAATAATATTAAGCTCTCCCACTTGCAGGCATCCTTTATAAGTTGATTTGCATGAGACTTGAAAGGCAAAATTATCACAAGACATCGCTGTCGTTGAAGCAGACGGGGCAGATCATTATCGGAAAAAAAGGGAGTGCTGTGTTGACTTCCCGGTGTATTTGCCCCCTTGAATATCCCCGCTACTTGTAATTTTTTTTGTGTATCTTGTCAATGGGAGTCATTAATGATAGCAAGGTTTTTCAAGGAAAAATTATTTGGCAACCTGAAGGTTGACAACATGAATATTTTTGACATCACCAGGCAAAAAAGGTATTAAATTCGCTTTGATTTTTCTTCGGTTAGGTGGCTGGCTGTTGTTGCCCAGCTTAAATCAAGATTATTCCGGCTTGTTTCCGGATACTTTTGCAGGATAGTTTCATGAAAGAAATCAAGGTTGGCTTGCTGGGTTTTGGTACCGTTGGCAGTGGTTTGGCAGAGGTTCTTCTGCAGCAGGAAGAGCGGTTGCGGCGGAAAACCGGCGTATCCATCCGGTTGTGCCGCGTGGCGGATATCCGTCTTGCCGCTTTGCCCACGGAATTTAAGGATGTGGAGCTGGTCCGGGATGCGGACCTGATTTTTAATGATCCGGAGATCGACATCGTGGTCGAGCTCATCGGCGGCATTGAACCGGCAAAGACTTTCATTTTGAAGGCCATAGAGCATGGCAAGCATGTGGTTACCGCCAACAAGGCCCTGATTTCCCAGCACGGCATGGAGATTTTTGCCGCCGCGGCTCGAAAAAATGTTGAAGTCGGCTTTGAGGCCAGTGTCGGTGGCGGTATCCCGGTGATCAAGGCCCTGAAAGAGGGGTTGGTTGCCAACAAGATTCTCTCGATCATGGGCATCATGAACGGGACGGCCAATTATATTCTCAACAAGATGACCGATGAGGGCATGGCTTTTACCGAGGTGCTGAAGGAGGCCCAGGCAAAAGGGTACGCCGAGGCCGATCCCACCTATGATGTCGAGGGGATCGATACGGCGCACAAGCTGGTGATCCTGATGACCATGGCCTACGGCATGCAGATGAGCCTCGCCGATGTCAGCATCGAAGGCATCTCCCGGATTGAGCCGGTTGACATTGATTTTGCCAGGGAGTTCGGCTACCGCATCAAACTTCTGGCCATCAGCCGGAACCATGGTGAAACGGTGGAGGCCAGGGTGCATCCGACCATGATTCCGGAAAAGGACCTGCTGGCTAATATCGGCGGCGCCTTTAACGGGATCCAGTTTACCGGGGACATGGTGGGGGATATCCTGTTGTACGGCCAGGGTGCTGGTAAAATGCCGACCGGCAGCGCGGTTGCCGCAGATGTGATTGATATTGCCCGGAACATCCTCTGTAACAGCGTTAACCGGGTACCATGCCTTTCTTATCTGCCGGAGGAGATCAGGCCCAGAGGGATTACCCCTATGGAAAACCTGCGCGGTTGTTATTATTTCCGGATGACCGTCATGGACAACCCAGGCGTCCTCTCCGCCATTGCCGGGATTCTGGCGCACCATAACATCAGTATCGAATCGGTTGTCCAAAAGGGCAGACATAAACAAGGCACCGTGCCCCTGGTCATAATGACCCATGAGGCGGAGGAGGCTTCGGTGCGCAAGGCTCTGGCCGAGATTGACGCCCTGGATGTCTGCACCGACAAGACGGTGAAAATTCGCATCATGAAGCCACATGCAGAATAGCAACGGCAGGAAATACATAATTTTGGTCGGTGATGGCATGGGGGATCTGCCTATTGCTGAATTGGGCGGGAAAACCCCCTTGGCTATTGCCCGGACCCCGGCCATGGACAGGATTGCCAGAGATGGTGAGTTATGTTTGGTTCGCACCGTGCCGGAGGGGTTTCCGCCTGGAAGCGATGTGGCCAATCTCTCTCTGCTCGGCTATCTCCCCCATGAATGCTACAGCGGTCGTGCTCCTCTTGAGGCGGCCAGCCTTGGCGTTGCCCTGGCACCCGGCCAGATTGCTTTTCGCTGCAATCTGGTTACCCTGCGTTTCAAGGAAGATCGGGTCTTCATGGAGGATTACAGCAGTGGCCACATCTCCAGCCAGGAGGCGCGAGTCCTGATCGAGGGATTGGAAGAAGCTGTGGGAACCGACTGTCTGCGTTTTTACCCCGGAGTAAGCTATCGTCATCTTCTCGTCCACTCCGGCGAGGTAGGTCCGCTGGTCACTGTGCCGCCTCATGATTATACCGGCAGGGAGGTGACGGAATTCTGGCATCGTTATACCAGTATCCCTCACCTGCGGGAGGCCCTGGCAAAGGCCGTGGCTTTTCTGGCTGACCATCCGGTAAATAAAAACCGGGAGGCAGGGCAGTGTAATCCCGCCAATGCCATCTGGCTATGGGGGGAGGGCAAGGCTCCGTCCATGCCGACCATCATGGCGCAATTTGGCGTGGATGGGGCTTTGATTTCCGCCGTTGATTTGCTTAAGGGTCTTGGCGTCTATGCCGGTCTGGAGATCATTGAGGTGGAGGGCGCCACCGGCTATCTGGACACCAACTATGCAGGCAAAGCGACCGCCGCCATTGAGGCTCTGAATACAAAGGATTTGGTTTTCGTGCATGTTGAAGCGCCGGACGAAGCAGGGCACCAGGGCAGCCTGAAAGACAAGATCCAGGCCATCGAGGATTTTGACGGCAAGATCGTCAAGCCGATTTTTGAGGCGTTGCTGGCCAGCGGCCATGATTTCCGCCTGGCGGTGGCCATGGATCATTTCACCCCGCTTGCCACAAGAACCCACAGCGGGGATCCGGTGCCGGTGGCTATTTACGATTCCAGGGAAGGCCAGGCGGGAAGCGGCCTGCCCTATGATGAGGCAAACGCCGCCATGGTCGGGGAACTTTTGCCTGATGGCCGACAGTTCTTCAAGCGGGTCCTCGGACGGGCATGAGGGCGGACAAGTTCTTTGAAATGCAAGAACCGTTGTATCGCCATCGCTGTCGGGTGATTTACGGCGATACCGATTCCGGCGGCGTTGTCTATTATGCCAATTACTTGCGTTACTTTGAGGCCGCCCGCACTGAATTCATGCGGGCTTTGGCGCTTTCCTATAAAGAGATCGAGGCGCAGGGGTTTATTTTGCCGGTGGTGGAATGTCATGTTCGTTATAAGGCTTCGGCTCGATATGACGATCTGTTGCTGATTGAAACCTGTCTAGTTGAAGTTAGATCCAGAACCTGTCGTTTCAATTACCGGATTATCAGGGAAAATGAAGGCAAAATGCTGGTCCATGGATACACCACCCATGCGGTTGTGGATCTTGATGGCAGATTGACAAAATTTCCGTCTATGGTGCTTGCCGCCTTGCGGAATCAGTCGATTGATGTGTCTTAATCCCTTTATTTTCCTTGACATTATCCCGAATAAGATTAGAGTGTCAAAAGTGACGCGGGGTGGAGCAGTTCGGTAGCTCGTCGGGCTCATAACCCGAAGGTCGTTGGTTCAAATCCAGCCCCCGCTACCATGTAAATGTAAAGGATTCGGCATATCTGCCGAATCCTTTTTTTGTTGCAGCGTCCGCGATGGAAGTGCGAACCGGATGCTGTTTCTTCCAATCCGTTTGGCTGATCGGTAAACAAGGGGGGAATATGGCGGCAACCGTTGATGAGGTTACAATCAATTATGAAGAAGACGGTGTTGTGGTTGTCAAGGAAATCGAAAAAGTTACTCTGTCCAAAGGTGCATGGGCTACCATTCTTTTCCGCTACCAGCAGTGGGATCCCAAAAAAAATGAATACAGTCCGGATAAGTATTCCATCCGCCGTTACCGCAAGGTGAACGGGGAATTCAGCCAGCAGTCCAAATTCAATATTTCCAGCCCGGATCAGGCGCAAAAAATTGTCGAGGCCTTGAGCGGTTGGCTGAAATAAAGAGGCTCTCCATCTCTCGCAGGTTTATCATTATTGCTGGTGCTTTTTGCGGACAGAAGCTATAATTTTTTATCTTTTTGATGTTTGACGCACAGAAGGGTTGAAAGTATGAATTATGTGATTACCGCACATCGCATCGGCATCGCAACGATGAGTCCGGCAATGGCCATTCACCGGGCGTGTCAGGCCATGCTCTTCTTGAAAAAGTTGCTGACTCATTAGGCTAAGGGATGATTGTTCCCCCTGCAACTGCCCCCAAACAAAAACGTATTTCCTTCGCGGTCCTGTTGATCTTCATCCTTTTTGGCTGGTGGTTCTTTTTTGTTTATCAGCGATCGGTTCCGGCGCCGGAAATCGTTCCCATCCCGGTAACACCCCGGGGAGACCTTGCGGCCGACGAACAAAGTACCATTTCCTTGTTTCGCTCCGCTTCGCCCGCGGTTGTTTATATCACCAACATCGAGGTCCGGCGGAATATTTTCAGCCTAAACATCTATGAAATTCCCCAAGGAACAGGTTCAGGTTTTATCTGGGACAAGCAGGGAAGGGTGGTGACCAATTATCATGTTATAGAATCTGCCAGCCGGGTCGAGGTTACTCTGGCAGATCGTTCTACCTGGCAGGCCACCCTGGTTGGCGTTGCTCCGGACAAGGATCTGGCAGTGCTACAGATCACTGCCCCTGCCGAGAAACTCACGCCGCTCCCCCTGGGTGAATCCCATGACCTGCAGGTGGGCCAGAAAGTTTTCGCCATCGGCAATCCCTTTGGTCTTGATCAGACCCTTACCTCCGGAATCGTCAGCGCCTTGGGCCGGGAGATTCAATCGGCAACCGGCAGGACCATCCAGGGAGTTATTCAGACGGACGCCGCCATCAACCCGGGAAACTCTGGGGGGCCTCTTCTTGACAGCGCCGGACGTCTTATTGGTGTGAATACCGCCATTTACAGCCCGTCTGGAGGAAGCGCCGGGATAGGTTTTGCCGTACCGGTGGACGCAGTAGCCAAGGTGATCCCAGAAATTATCCGGCATGGGCGGCTGATTCGCCCTGGTATTGGTATTGCCATGGCCGATGATCAGATTGCCAGGCGGCTTGGGGTAACAGGGGTGCTGGTCATTAATGTCAAGCCGGGCAGTTCCGCCGAGGCTGCCGGGCTTAGGGGTACACGCAGGATTCGAGAAGAAATAGTCTTCGGGGATATCATTCTGGCAGTCGATGGGCGCAAGGTTTCTTCCTACAATGACTTGCGCAATGCCATGGATCGCTATAAAGTCGGGGATACGGTTTCCCTGACTATCGAGCGGGAGGGCCGGCAGATACAACTGCGAGTGGTACTTGAAGAGGTAGGATAGCTTTGTGACCTGGTGGACCCGTGCCCTTAAGAGTCTTATCTCCATAGACGAACAGCGACTGGATCTGTTTCGGGTTTTTCCTGGAATTAGAAGATTTCTTGCTGCCCGGCAGCACTATGCTTATTTGCGGACAGCCGGTGATATCCTCTTTGCTCTGGTGGTTATTTCCGGACTCTTCGGACCAGGCGATGCACGCAGCAATGTTGCGGTTTTTCTCTCGTGGGGCTTGATTTGGCCAAGCATTGTCTTGAGCTGGTTTTTTGTGGGACGGATGTGGTGTGGGATTTGTCCGTTTCCAGGGCTTGGCGTTTTCATGCAACGCCGGGGGATAACCTTTTCTCTGAATGTGCCTAGAATCTTGCAGAAATACGGGGTATATGCCTCGGTTATCCTGCTGGCACTGATCATCTGGACCGAGGTTGTTGCCGGACTTGACCGTTCGCCTGTAGGTACCTCATTTTTCGTTCTGGCCATCGTTTTTGGCGCGGCCCTGCTCTCGATTTTTTTCCACGGCCAGGCCTGGTGCAGGCATCTTTGTCCTTTGGGCCGCATCAGCGGCGCCGCGGCAACCCTCTCCATTACCGAATTTCGGCCGGATCACGAAAAATGCCGGGGTTGCGAAACCTTTGCCTGCAAAAAAGGGCTGGAAGACAAACGAGGTTGCCCGGTTTATCTTGGCGCCTATAGTATTCAGAATAACCTGCATTGTCTGGTATGCGGCCACTGTCTGCCACTTTGCGATCGAGACTCTCCACAGCTGCTCCTGCGAAACCCTTATTCGGAACTGATCCGCAACAAGGGCCGCTACATTACCTGTTCATATATCGTGCCGTTTCTCATAGGCTCTCAACTCGCCCGTTTCTTGCGAAAAAAGGAGATCTACGGTCAGTTTGTAGACTTCTCCGGCTGGTCGGATGCGGTTCTTTTCAGTCTGCTGCTGCTGATTTGTTTTGCAGCAAGCCTGACCATTATACGTTTTGGCACCCGTCTGTTCGGGATCAGCGAAGACCCCTTGTTTGGCAAGTTTTCGCCCATGGTCCCCATTCTGATCCCCATGGCCTTCACTGGAGAACTTGTGTACCGGATGGGATACTTTGCCGGCGGGGTTGGCGATTTCATTCCCACCTTCGGGCGTCAGACTGGCATGACTTTTCTGGAAAAACTCTTTTTTACCATTCCGGATTTCCCGGTGCAGATCCTCTCGGCATTTTTCATGCTAAACGGCGCCATTGCCGGGTGTTACATCCTTTGGCAGTTCTGTCTTACTGATTTCGAGGGGCGCATCCGTTTCCGGAATTTTCTCGGGATTAATCTGTTGATTGTCACCCTGCTCTGTTCTTATCTGACGGTGATTTTTTAGGAGCCGTTACCATTTTTGCTGATACTGAGCAACTGAAGGCCTCCAGCCTAGCAGCTCCGGGTCAGTTCCCTTTTGCAAAGCAGAGGTTGAATGCTTAACGGCTTAGCTGGGACTGAGTCAGGAAGGAGAGGCGTTTGCGTTTGGCAAGCTCCCGCATGTCTGTATCCCGGTCTGATTCATCAATGATCTCTCTGCCCACTATTTCTTCAATGATATCTTCAAGGCTGACAACGCCGGTGACCGAGCCGTATTCATCAACTACTACAAAAAGATGTTTATGGTGGTCAAAAAATTCGAGCATGACCGCGGTCAGTCTTCCTGTTTCCGGGACAAAATGGACCGGCTGCATGAATTCCCGCAGGGATTTTTCCCCGGCCCCCTGGGTTCCCCAGTTGAATATATCCTTGCGCAGGATAATGCCGACCACCTCGTCCGTATTTTTTTCATAGACCGGAATCCGGCTGTGCATATTGAGCATCTCATTAGCTTGCATTGCCTGGGCTACGGTCAGGTTGGCATCGAGCATGAAAGTGACGGTGAGCGGGGTCATAATCTGACGAACGGTTTTGTCCTTCAGATCAAGAATATTGGTAATGACCCGCCGTTCCTGAAGGCTTATCTCTCCTGATTTATGGCTTTGTCTGGCCAGGGCCTGGATCTCCTGGGCTGAGACCAGAAGAGCGTCGTCCTTGGCCGGGAGAAGCCGGGCGATGGCCTGGATGATCAGAATGAAGGGGGTCAGCAGTTTAATCATCCAGTGGAGGGGGTAGGCAATCCAGAGAGCCAGCTCCCGACAGTAGGAAACACCAAGGGTTTTGGGGAGTATTTCTGAAAAAAGGAGGATGGCCATGGTGAAGAGTATCGAAAACCAGACCATGCTGTCGGCCCCAAACACCGCTATGGCCGCAGCCCCGGAGATTGTAGCTCCAGCCGTGTTGGCAATGGTGTTCAGGGTGAGGACAGCGGTGATGGGCCGGTGGATATCTTTTTTCATCCCCATTAGGATCCGGCCGATTCGCTTATGCTTCTGGCTGATGATTTCAATGTGGCTCATCGGCAAGGAGTAGAATGCGGCTTCGCTGAGGCTGCAGATCGCGGAGATTACGATGGCAAGGCCAACGTACAGGCATAGCAGGATCAAGGGGGCTCTCCTGTTTTTTGACTATTAAGTTGAATGGAGCTTCGGGAACAATATCAGTCTGGAATCTAACGCAATTATTAGATTTTTTCATGTAATTATCGTTGCGGAAAGATTTCTCCGTATTATAGACTTCTTTTCCTGTTTTATGGTTTCCTGCCAGGCATAGTGCCGAAAGGCGATGGCCAAAGCAATAATCGGTGTTGTGATTTTGATGCTTCCGCGTTTGGTGGTTATTCTGATTCCCGGCCTCTAGCTGGATAATTGCGAGGACTAAAATACAATGTTGCAGTTCAGTGAGGTTGGACCCAGGACTTATGCCGGCGATCTTCTCGTCTATCTGGTCCGTCAGCCAGGCAAAGGTTCGCCCTGCTGTGCCAGTGGGAGAGTCGATGAACTTATCAGGCGGGTGCATGCGCTCGGGGATTTTTCCGGAAAAGAGGGCGAGCACCTGCTTTTTTATCCGGAAAAAGGGGAGGCTGACCTTCCGATCGCCAAGCGGCTACTGGTTGTCGGGTTGGGCAAAGAAGGGCTGAGCCGTGAGGCATTCCGCAAGGCGGGCGGAAGCATCGCCTCCCTGGCCATGAAAAGCAAGGCTAAGGAGCTGCTGCTTGTTTTGCCCAACCTTGCCTGTGATATGGCGGAGATGGTTGAGGGGTTATCCGAGGGGTTGGTGCTGGGCGCCTATCGTTTCAGGAGATATAAAAGCAGGAAAGGCCAGGAAGCCTCGGGGGAGATATTGCAGCAGGTCACGCTGTATGCCGCGGACAGCAAAGAGGGAGGCAAGGCGCTTAAGCTGGGGGAAATTGCTGCCCAGGCCGCCTGCAGGGCCCGCGACATGGCCAATGAGCCGGCCAGCCACTGGACGCCGGCTCATTTTTCCGAATACGCCAGGCAGTTGGCCGCCGGCCACGGAATGAGATGCACGATTCTTGATCAAGCCCGGATGCAGAAACTTGGGATGGGCGGGATTATCGGGGTCAATCAGGGCTCGGCCCAGCCGCCGGAAATGATCATTCTTGAGTATACAGTAAAGCCAAGCGCGCCTACCCTGCTGCTGGTCGGCAAGGGGCTTACCTTTGATTCCGGCGGTATTTCCCTCAAGCCCAGCGCCGGGATGGAAGAGATGAAATACGATATGTGCGGAGGGGCGGCGGTCCTTTGCGCCATGCAGGCGGTTGCCCAGGCGAAGCTCAAGGGGTTGAATCTGGTGGCGATTGTCCCGGCCACCGAGAATCTGCCCGGCCCGGCCGCCCTGAAACCTGGGGATGTAATCACCCAGTATGGCGGTAAAACCGTGGAGGTGGTCAACACCGATGCCGAGGGCCGACTTATTCTGGCCGATGCCCTTGCCTACGGCATCAAAAAATATAAGCCGGACATGGTGATTGACGTTGCCACGCTGACCGGCGCTGTCATAATAGGCCTTGGCCATCACCGTACCGGCCTGATGGCCAATGATGATGAGTTATGCGCCCGCCTGCTCGCTGCCGGGGAACGCAGCGGCGAACCGCTGTGGCGGTTGCCTCTGGACCAGGAGTATACCAAACAACTCAAGTCCGAGATTGCCGATCTCAAGAATGTCGGAAAAAAAGACGGCGGCGCCATTACTGCGGCCGCCTTTCTTAAGGAATTTGTCGGGAAAACCCCCTGGGCCCATCTGGATATTGCCGGCACCGCCTGGGACTTCACCGAGAAGTCCTATATCCCCAAAGGACCCTCTGGAATAGCGGTGCGCACTCTCTTTGATTTTGTCCGCAACTGGAAAGGGTAGGGGCAGACGGGAGAACTTGCAAGGAGTTAAAAAGCTGAGTTGGGCAGCTTGCCTGCTAAAACGAAACTTATACCCTTTGGTGTAAGCGAATTTTCAGCTGTTCCCAGGCGTTGCTAGCGGCGTTGTCCGCACAGGGCCAGGACCTCGACTATAATCGCCGGAACATCGATATTTCCCTTATGGCGAAGCTGGGCCTGGGTGCCGTGCTCCATGAATTTGTCTGGCAAGCCAAGTATTTTCGTCTGCACCCCCCAGAGATTTTTTTTGGCAAACAGCTCAAGCACTGCGCTGCCAAAGCCGCCTTTTTTTACGTTATCCTCTATGGTTATCACCTTGCCGGTCCGCTTGGCCCATTCGCAGATCAGCTCTTCGTCCAGAGGTTTTATAAAACGCGGATTGATCACCGCCGCTTCAATCCCAAGTTTTTTCAGGCCGGTTGCCGCCTCCAGGGCAGCAGTAACCCTGTTGCCGATGGGAAGCAAAAGAATATCCTTGCCTTCCTGCAGCAGCTCGCCTGTCCCGAGGGGTAAACGTTGCAGCACCTCGTCAAGGGGAACGCCCTCCCCGTTTCCCCTTGGATAACGTACTGCCGCGGGGCCTGGGTGGAGAATGGCCGTGTGGAGCATGTGCCGCAGTTCATTTTCATCCTTGGGGGCCATGATCACCAGATTGGGGATGAAACGCAGGAAGGAAAGGTCAAACACCCCGTGATGGGTGGGGCCATCGTCTCCGACCAGGCCGCCCCGGTCAATGGCCAGGGTAACGGGTAGATTGGGCAGGCAGACATCATGAATGATCTGGTCAAGCGCCCGCTGGAAGAAGGTGGAGTAGATGGCCACCACCGGCAGCAATCCTTCGGTCGCCATGCCTGCAGCAAAGGTGACGGCATGCTGTTCGGCAATCCCCACATCAAAAAAACGCTCCGGAAACCGTTGGGAGAAATTGCTCAAACCGGTGCCCGCCGGCATGGCCGCGGTGATGGCAACCACCCGGGGATCCTGTTCCGCGATCTCGACCAGGGTCTCGCCAAAAACTTTGGTGTAGCTGGGCGCGGCAGGAGGGGAGGGGAGGGGCTGGCCGGTTTCGATACAAAATGGGCCGACTCCGTGGAAATCGCCAGGGCTTTTTTCCGCCGGCTCGTAGCCCTTGCCCTTGGTGGTCAGGACATGGATGAGGGTGGGGCCGGTGCTGAAATCGCGGACATTGCTCAGGGCCTCGATGAGGTTTTCCAGGTTATGGCCGGGGATGGGGCCGATGTATTCAAATTTGAGAGCCTCGAAGAGCATGCCGGGGGTAAAGAAGCCCTTGAAGCTCTCTTCGCTTTTTTTAAGAACAGAGAGGATGTTCTCCCCCACATTGGAGAAGGACTTGAGGAAATGTTCCATCTCCTTTTTGACCCGTACCGCGGTTTTGCTGGTCAGCTTTCTGCTTAAAAAGCTGGAAAGCGCCCCCACATTTGGAGAGATGGACATCTCGTTGTCGTTGAGGATGACAATGAGATTCTTGTGAAGATGGCCGGCCTGATTGAGGGCCTCAAAGGCCATGCCCCCGGTCATGGAGCCATCGCCGATCACGGCGATGCTTTTGTGGAGGTCTCCTTTCAATTCCTTGCCTGTGGCAATGCCCAGACTGGCCGAGATCGAGGTGCTGCTGTGGCCGGTATCAAAAGAGTCAAAAGGGCTTTCATCCCTTTTGGGAAAACCGCTGATTCCCTGGTACTGGCGCAGGGTGTGGAATTTCTCCCTCCGGCCGGTGAGCAGTTTGTGGGTATAACTCTGATGGCCCACATCCCAGACCAGCTTGTCTTCCGGGGTATCAAAAACATAGTGGATGGCGATGGTAAGTTCGACCACCCCCAGGCAGGGAGCCAGATGTCCGCCGGTCTTGGAAACGGTCTGGATGATGGTCGCTCTTATTTCCGCGGCCAGCGTCCCGAGTTGTTCCACCGAGAGCTTTTTCAGGTCGGTCGGGGAATTGATGCAGTCCAGTAAAGGAGTATGGCTCATTGTGGCCTTTTCCTCCGGGGTTACCCTGATGGGGGCCGGTTAGCTGTTCCGTTCGTAAATATAGCGGGCAAGAGCGCGGAGCGGCTCGGCCCGGGCGTCAAAAATCTCCAGGGCGGCTATGGCCGCCTCGACGGCCTCATGGGCCATGATCTTTGTTTTCGTTACGCCGAAAAAGGCAGGATAGGTTGCCTTGTTCCGCTGGGCGTCGGCTCCGGCGGTCTTGCCGAGATTCTCCGTGGTTCCTTCGACATCCAGCAGGTCGTCAATTATCTGGAAGGCCAGGCCGATCTGCACCCCGTAACGGCTCAGGGCAGCATACTGCTCTTCGCTCGCCTGGCCAAAAATCGCCCCGGCCTGTACGGAGGCAGTGATCAGGGCGCCGGTTTTGCAGCCATGGATCAGCCTCAGATGCGCAAAATCGATGGCCCGGCCTTCGGCGGCAAGATCCAGGGACTGACCGCCGACCATGCCCATGGGGCCGATGGCCTGAGCAATGAGGTTGATCAGCCTGAGCTGGTCTGCCGGCGGGATGGCCTGCCGGGTATCGAGATGACTCAGCAGCTCAAAGGCGAAGCTGAGCAGCCCGTCCCCGGCCAGAATGGCCTCTGCTTCCCCGAAAACCACGTGGCAGGTCGGCTTGCCGCGGCGCAGGTCGTCATCGTCCATGGCCGGCAGATCGTCATGTATCAGGGAATAGGTGTGAATGCATTCCAGGGCGCAGGCAACGGGTAACAGATGTTCGGTCGGGGCGTGCAGGGCATCTGCCGCGGCCAGGGCCAGGATGGGCCGGATCCTTTTGCCTCCGGCGAAAAGGCTGTAGCGCATGGCCTTGATATGGTTGGCCAGAGGTCCCTCTTCGGGAAGCATATAGCGCGCCAGGGCCTGTTCGACAACCAGGCATTGTTCGGTCAGGTATCTTTTAAAGTCCATGGCTGGGAAATTTCCGGTACTCGCAAGGGTGACAGAGGTCAGGCGTCATCTTCATCTGTGGCCGCGTCAGGGACGATAAAGGGGACGCTGGTGAGCCTGCCGTCCTTTTTTAAGAGAAGATCAACTTTTTGCTGTGCCTCCTCAAGTTTGTGGTTACACAACTCGGCCAGTTTTATTCCCTCGTCAAACTTTTTCAGGGATTTCTCCAGGCTCAGGTTGCCGGTTTCCAGCTCCCTGGTGATTTGCTCCAGCGACTCCAGGGCTTCTTCAAAAGATTTTTTGGACATGATTCCTCCCGAGGATCCTCAAAAAAAAGAATGACCCTCGTCTGTCGTCAAGTAAGAATGAATTATTTAAAATATATGAAGTTGCGCTTCCGGGCAATGTCTTTCCAAAAAAACATGAGTATGGTAGTTTGTCGGGCAATGTTCAATCATCTCCGCAGGGTTTAAAACCTTTTTAAAAAAACTTCATGCCATACTCTCTGCATAACCGTATTCAAAAATTCAGCCGCTGGCTTTTCGTGGAAAAGGGCTATTCCCCCAAGACCGTTGAAAGTTATGGCCGTGATCTTGCCGAATTTGCTTCATTTGTCGGGGCTGTTCAAGATGTCCGTCAGCTCGAACCCCATCTTCTCCGCTCCTACGTCTATTCCCTGAATAGCAAAAACAAGGGCAGCTCCGTGGCCAGGAAACTTTCCGCCCTCCGCACCTTTTTTCGCCACCTTCTCCGCGAAGAGGTAATAGCCCATGACCCTGTTGCCGCCATTGCCACGCCGAAACAGGAAAAGCACATGCCGGTTTTCCTTACGGTGGACGAGGTTTTTACCCTGCTGGAGATGCCGGGCAGCGAGGATGCCTTTGCCTTCCGGGACCGGGCGATTCTCGAGATCCTTTATTCTACCGGGCTGCGGGTTGCCGAGCTTGCGGCCCTGGATCTGGTGCGTCTTGATGCCGTAGAGGGGATGCTGAGGGTTACCGGCAAGGGCAACCGGGAACGTCTGGTGCCGGTGGGCAGCCCGGCTCTGGAAGCCTTAAGTCAATATCTGCCCCAGCGGACCCTGTTGATCCGCGAACGGATCGCCCGCGGGGATGCGCCGGAAAACAAGGCGGTTTTTCTCAACCATCGTGGCCTGCGGCTCACCACCCGCAGCATTGAACGGCTGGTGAAACTCTATGCCCTGCGGGCTGGAATCGCCGCCCGGGTTACGCCCCATGCCCTGCGTCATTCCTTTGCCACCCATCTTCTGGAAATGGGGGCGGATCTGCGGATGGTCCAGGAACTGCTGGGGCATGTAAGCCTGTCAACCACCCAGCGCTATACCCATCTGAACATGGATCATTTAAACGAGGTCTACGACCGGGCTCATCCTAAGGCGAGAATATAGCTTGAATCGGTGCAAACTATCCAGCAGCACCCCATCTTGCGGCGATCGGCCCGGCTCACGTACCTGATGTACGCTTCGCCGTCCCGCTTCCCGCAACCTGGGGCACTGCTGAATAGTTACGGTTTGGTGGTTATTGTCATTTCCGGCATTGAGCTGGTTAGTTACGAATCGGTTTATTTTTCAGCTATCTGCTGATAGCTGCCACAACTTATTAACGAGGTCAGCATGATTGAACACGATTTGAAATACTGCCCGAAATGCCGGGACGAGTACCGGCAGGATGTGGAGACCTGCGCAGCCTGCGCTCTGCCCCTTATCCTGGGCGCGGAACTGGCGGCCCTGGAAAAGAATAAAAATGATTCTCTCCGGAAACGGAAAGGAGCCCTGACCCCGGATGACCAGCTGGTCGTCATCTCCCAGGGATCCTTGGCCGACCTTAAGCATCTTAAGGCCTTACTCGAGGCCGATCAGCTTGGCGCCATGATCAGCAAAGACGGCCAGGGTTGCGCCAGTGGCGGCTGCGCGCCCAAGTTTCAGCTTCTGGTGCGGCAGGAAGAGATCCAGGATGCCCTGCAGGTACTTGCCGAGGAGCATCGCCGGGCAACCGCCCTGGCCGATCATGATGCAGCCCATGCCGAGGCGGTCTTTAACCCGGAGAGCGCGGAGGCAGTCTGTCCGGCCTGCGGCTTTGCCTTTGTCACCACCACCACAACCTGTCCGGACTGCGGTCTCTGTTTCGGCTAAGGTTCTGTCTGCGGTGCTTTGAGGCGCTTGCAAGCTCAAGCCGAGGCTGGTAATCTGCCGGTCGGGCTTTTTTATATCTCATCTTTTCCGGAGGGCAAGCATGGCACGGGAACAGTGGGGCAGCAGAATCGGGGTGATCATGGCCGTAGCTGGCAGCGCCATCGGCCTGGGTAATTTTTTGCGCTTTCCGGGACTGGTGGCCCAACACGGCGGCGGCGCCTTTATGATTCCCTATTTCATCGCCCTCCTCCTCCTCGGCCTGCCGTTGATGTGGATCGAGTGGACCATAGGTCGCTTCGGCGGCGGTTTCGGCCACAGTACCGCGCCGGGAATGTTCCACTCCATGTGGGAGAAGAACCGCTTTATCAAGTATTTCGGGGTGATTGGCATCTTCGGCCCGATTGTCATTTCTCTTTACTACATCTACATCGAATCCTGGCTGCTGGCCTACAGCTTCTTCGCCCTGGCCGGCAGCTACGAGGCCTGTACTACCAGCGAGATGATGATTTCATTTCTCAAAGGCTATCAGGGGCTTGAGCAGAACCAGTTTTTTTCCGGCCTGGGGCCTGCCTACACATTTTTTCTGCTCACCTTTGCCTTCAACGGGCTGGTCCTATATTTCGGAGTACAGCGTGGAATCGAGCGGGTCTGCAAGTATGGGGTGCCCCTCCTGCTGATTTTGGCGATAATTCTGGTGGCCCGGGTTTTCCTTCTGGGCACTCCCGACCCGGCCCAGCCAGAAAACACGTTAATCAACGGGCTTGGCTTCATGTGGAACCCGGAGTGGTCGGCGCTGACCAAGGGCAAGGTCTGGCTGGCTGCGGCGGGCCAGGTCTTTTTCACCTTGAGCTGCGGAATCGGGGTGATCCTCACCTATGCCAGCTATCTCGGCAAAAACGACGATGTCGCGCTCTCCGGCCTGACCGCCGCCTCGGCCAACGAATTTGCCGAAGTGGTTTTAGGGGGCAGCCTGGTGATCCCGGCCGCCTTCGCCTTCTTCGGTGCCAGCGCGGTGACGGTCATCGCCCAGTCCGGGATCTTCAACCTTGGCTTCGTCACCATGCCCCTGGTGCTCCAGAGGATCGACTACGGCAATTTCTTCGGCTTTATCTGGTTTCTCCTTCTCTTCATCGCCGGATTGACCTCCTCCATCTCTCTGGCCCAGCCGGCCATCGCCTTCCTCGAAGACGAATTTAATCTGAACCGGCGGCAGTCGGTGCTGAGCCTGATGGCCGTCATTTTCCTCTTTTCCCAGCCGGCCATTTTTTTCCTCGGCCGGGGGGTGGTGGACGAGATGGACTTCTGGGGCGGCTCCTTTTTTCTGGTTGTTTTCGCCACGGTGGAAACCATCCTTTTCGGCTGGGTCTTCGGCATGGACCGGGCCTGGTCGGAGCTGCACCGAGGTTCGGACATAATCATCCCCCGTTTCTACCGCTGGATTATCAAGTATATTACCCCACTTTTTCTTCTCCTCATTCTGGGGGTCTGGCTGTTTCAGGACTGGTTGCCGGTGCTCTTCTGCGAGGGGGTTTCCGAGGAAAATCTGCCCTACATCATCGGCACCCGGCTGATGCTGTTTTCCCTTTTAGCCGGACTGGCCCTGTTGGTTCGGCAGAGCTGGGAGCGGCGGGCGCTTAAGCTGTTGGAAAACGGAGGCCCCAATGACGATTAGCGGCTGGATCTTCATGACCATTAGCTGGGCGGCGATCATCGGTCTTTTTGTTTTCTGTCTGCGGCGCACCATTAAGCAATAGCTGTTGAGCGCCGCGACATCTCAATGGTTGTGCTTCGCTTCGTCTGGCAGCGACGGCGCAGGCTTTGGAACCCGCGCCGTCTCGTCGGGCCTTATTTGACGAACGTCCCTCGCTGGTATTCTTCAAAGGCTGTCTTTAACTCCTCCTGGGTATTCATCACAATCGGGCCGTACCAGGCCACCGGTTCGCCCAGCGGCCTTCCGGAGACAAACAGAAATCGTACCGGTTTGTCCGTCGTCGTAACCTTGACCGCAGCCCCGGCATGGGCAAACAGCACCACGGTTTCAGCCGCGCAGACGCAGCGGCGCTCGGTATCCGACCAGCCATGTCCGACCATCTCATAGGCGTAGGTATCGCGCTGATCATCGAAATAGCCCTCGCCGGACAGGATATAGGCAAAGGCGGCATGGCCGAGAGGCAGCGGGTGGGAGAAAACGGTCCCGGCCGGGAGGCTGATATCCAGCATTTCCGGCTCGATCACGATATCACCGACCGGCCCTTTTACGCCTGCCACCTCGCCGGCAATAATCTTGATTGTCACCCCATTTGTAAGTCGCACTTCAGGAATATCGGCCGCCTTGACGTCCCGATAGCGGGGCGCCATCATCTTCCGGGATGCTGGTAGATTGGCCCAGAACTGAAAGCCCCACATGGTGCCGGTGGGGCTCAACTGCGGCATCTCCTGGTGGATGATCCCGCTGCCGGCGGTCATCCACTGCACGTCGCCGGCCCCGATGGCCCCATGGTTGCCCATGCTGTCGCCATGCTCCACCAGTCCTTCCAGCACGTAGGTGATGGTCTCGATGCCCCGGTGAGGATGCCACGGAAATCCGGCCAGATACTCATCGGGGTTGGAGGTGTGGAAATCATCAAGCATCAGGAATGGGTCAAACTGGGGTACCTGGAAATAACCGAAGGCACGTTTCAGGTGTACCCCGGCACCTTCAATGGTAGGGCGGCTCTTTAATATTTTTGTGATACGGCGAATGGTCATGGTCAGGCTCCTCTGTCGTAGTTTGCCATGGAATAATTATAGCAGAATGTGATCCAGGTGCAAACGATCGCCAAGATGCCGCTTTGGGAAAAAAATCGAAGAAATATTCCTCAGTAAAGCAGGGAGATGCCCGTTGATTCCCCTGCCAGGTCACCCCGCTATTGAAGTATTTAATTATTTTCCTTTGCATCTGGAAAATCATGTGATATAGCATTTAATTATTTTCCTTCATGCTAATATTTCTGAGGGGTCTTTCCGGGGCATCGGGCGGTGGCTTCCGGATGCGAGAGACACAGCATTCGGAGAGTCTGCTCTTTTAACGATATTTTTTGCCGGAGCGAAGCCATGTCCCAATCCACTTCATGCAACATGGCGGAGATCTACCGCTTTCTCGCCCGATCCCTGCGCTATCCCGACTCAAGCTGGCTGCAGGCAGAGTATTTTTCCGTCCTCGATGCCTTTCTTGTCGGGCTGGGATGGGATACCGAGGCGGCGTATCTCCGGCGGTCAATCTCCGAAAGTGTTGACTGGCTCGAGACCATGCAGGTGGAGTATACCCGGTTGTTTGTCAATGCGGTTCCTGGGGTACTCGCTCCGCCATATGGCTCGGTTTACCTCAGCGATGACGGCATGCTCTACGGCCCCAGCGCAGAAAAAACAAAACTGTTTTATCACGAGCAGGGTTTCGACCTGGTGGGCGAGGCGGATATCCCCGATCATCTTACCTTTGAGCTGGAATTTCTTGCTCTTCTTGTTGAGGAAGGCAAGAGCGACGAGGAAGAGCTTTTCCTTTCCCGCCATTTCAGGCCGTGGTTTCCCAAGTTTCAGGCGCGGGTTGTTTGCGAGACGCACCATCATTTTTACCGGGTTTTAGTAAATCTAATTGATTTCTTTACAAGGGAGGAAATGTGAAATGGCTTTAAATTTGACGAGACGTAAATTTTTGCAAACCGCATCTCTTGCGGCAGCCACGGCAGCAATGTCCGGCTGTTTTGCCGACAGGGCGAAGGCGGGCACCCCGTTTGTCAAGAAACCATTTGCCGCGCCCGGCAGTTTTGCCGACACCAAGACCGTGTCGGGCGGGATCTGCGAGATGTGCTTCTGGCGCTGTCAGCTGGTGGGCAAGGTGCGGGACGGCAGGCTGGTCAAGCTTGAGGGCAACCCCAAGAGTATCGACAACGGGGTGAGCATCTGCGCCCGCGGCAATGCCGGAGTCAAGCTGCTCTATGATCCGGATCGCCTGAAATTTCCGATGAAAAACGTGGGCAAACGCGGTGCCCCTGAATGGAAGCGAATCTCCTGGGATGAGGCCCTGGACGAGTGCGCCGCCAGGCTCAAGGGGGTTATCGACAAGTACGGGCCCCAAGGCATTGCCATTTTCCCCCATGGATGTTCGGCGACCTATCCGATGAACTTTTTCGAGAATGTGGTCGGCACCCCCAACAACTCCGAAGCCTCATTCTTCCAATGCCGCGGGATTCGCGACACCGCCTATGTCGCCACCCTTGGCGTGCCTCCGGCGGAAGATGTGGATATGGCCAATGCCAAGGCTATTTTTCTTTTGGGCGGTCATTTCGGCGAGAACGTCCATGTCTCCCATCTCAAGCGCTATCTCAAGGGGCTTGAGAACGGCGCCAAGCTGATCGTGGTTGACCCCCGCTTCTCCGCCTCCGTGTCCAAGGCGGATATCTGGGTCAGGATCAAGCCCGGCACCGATACTGCCTTTCTGCTGGCGATCATGAATTACCTGATCAAGGAAGGCAAATACGACAAGAAATACGTGGCCGAGCACGGCAAGGGCTTTAGCGAATTTGCCAAGGGTATCAGCTATGCCTCTCTCAAGTGGGCGGCAAAGACCTGTGATGTGCCGGAAAAACAGATCAAACAGGTTGCCGATACCCTGGCCGCCAATGCTCCCAATGTTTCCATCCATCCAGGCCGTCATGTGAGCTGGCACGGCAATGACTTCCAGCGGGAGCGGGCCCTGGCCTGCCTGACCGGTCTCCTTGGCACCATTGGGGTTAAAGGTGGCTTTGTGCCTGGCAAAGGTCCGAAGGTCGGCAAGGCGGGCTGGCAGAAGATCATGAACGAACATGCCGAACAGTTTGCCCTTCATACGATGGCCAAGCTTTATAAATTTTCTCCCCCCGGCACCCCCACCGATCTTATCCGCAATACCGCTGTTACCGGCAAGCCGTATGCGATCAAAGGCTATGTCGGCTGGGGTCAGAACCCCATCCAGACCATCCCGGATCAGGCTTTGACCATCAAGATGCTGGAACAGATGGATTTTGTCATGGTCTGTGATGTCATGCCCACTGACATCACCATGTACGCCAACATTCTCCTGCCCGAGCTGTCTTATCTGGAACGTTATGACGGCTATATCCACAAGGGAACGCAGTGGAACTTTGCCGACCCGCAGCAGCAGTATATCGCCCCACGGCTGCCGCTGGTATCCCCGACCGCTGCCGACCATGAGCGCAAGGACTCCATCTGGATCATCAATGAGCTGGCCAAGCGGATGGGATATGGCGAGCATATCAAGGTCAAGAGCGCCGAGGAGATGGTTGAAAAGATATTGGCCGAAATTAATCTCTCCATTGGGCAACTGATTAAGGAAGAGGGGATTCATCTCCAGCCCGGCGTTGATCCCTACGGTAAGGCCCTGGATGTGGAATTTTACAGCGCGGAGCTGGCGGAGGCGGGTTACCCGGCCATTCCCACCTATGTTCCGGTGCCGGAACCGCCCAAGGGTTTTGCCCGTCTGGTTTATGGCCGGGCTCCGGTCCACACCTTCAACCGGACGCAGAACAATGCCTGGTTGCATAACGAGATGCCGAGCAATCCTGTCTGGCTTAACGATGAATCCGCCAAGAAGATGGGACTGAAAGAAGGTGACACCATCGAACTGGTCAATCAGGACGGGGTGAAGTCGCGGACCTCTTCCGTGGTCAAGGTTACCCCCGGTATCCGCAAGGATACCATCTACATGGCCCATGGTTACGGCACGATGAATAAGGCCATGACCGTGGCGTCCGGCAAGGGTATCGACGACCAGAGTCTGATTACCAGGCTGGCGGTCGATCCGGAAACCGGGGCGCACGGCATGCGGAACAACTTTGTCAAGTTCATCAAGAACGGCAAAGTGTTGAGCATTCCAGCCTGAGAAAAGAGCGCGGTCGACGTGACGATACCGCAGGGAAATTAACCAATTTGCATTATGGAGGTATGCCGTGAGTCAATACGGAATGATAATAGATCTTGAGAAATGCGTGGGCTGCCATGCCTGCGCCATCGCCTGCCGGGCCGAGTGGGAGGTTCCCACGGGCAATGATTCGGCCCAGCGGGAGCGGAGAAGAAACTGGGTCAAACGCTTGGGGCCAAGCAAAACCCCCCATGGCATGGCTTCCACTTATTATCCCGGCCTTTGCAACCACTGCGACAAGCCGGCCTGCGTGGATGTCTGCCCGGCGGACAAGGTCGAGGCCACCTTTACCGATCCAAAGAGCGGGGCGACAAAAAAGATGCAGGTGGCCGCTACCTGGAAGGATCCCTTTAACGGCACGGTGCAGATCGACAAGGAACGCTGCCTCGGCTGCGGCGCCTGTGCCGATGCCTGCCCGTACAGCGCCCGCTATGTAAACGAGGAAGGCGGCGACCCCAAGGCCGACAAATGCACCTTTTGCGTGGAGCGTCTGGCCCAGGGGCTGGAACCGGCCTGCGTGCAGACCTGCCTGGCCAGGGCGCGGATATTCGGAGATCTCTCCGATCCCAATTCCGAGGTGGCCAAATATGTACAGAAAGGCGCGGTAAAGCTGGAAAACGCCAAGGTGAAGATCGGGCCAAATGTCCGTTATTACGGTAACAAAAGGGACATGCACCTGCTGACCACCACTTCAATGCCGCAGACCATGCCCCAGGCCAATCTGCGGCGGACCATCATGGCCCGAATGCTGAAGCCTGCCATGGATCAGGTAAAGAATCTCGGGATGCTCGGACTGGCTGGGGCGGTAATTGCCAAAGGTTTAAGCGAGGACGACAAGAAATAATTCATCTCGCATTATTTCTGGATATGAAACTCCCTCGATGCCGCAAGGTGCCGGGGGATTTTTTTTACTCCATTTCGTCTGTCAGCAACGGGGACAGTACGGTGCAATAGAAAAGCAGATAACAGAACCCCTCCCATCTACGAATGTGGCCGGTTTTATTATCGTTTGCGATTGCGTCTAAAAGGCGGATGCGGAGGGAGTATCCCGTCTCGCAACCTTAAACCGGCTTCAAGTAAATCTACCCCGACCAACACCCCGACCGTAACCAAGGCCAGAATCAGCCCGCCATACTCATAGCCCAGGCCGATTGCCGAGCCGATGACTGCCAGGATCCAGATTACCGCCGCGGAAGTGCCACCATGCACAAGGCTCTCTTTAGCCATGTTAACGCCCGTGCCGAGCAAGCCGATGCCGGTGACCACCTGGAGCACCACCCTGAGGGGATGAACAACTGTATCGGCAGTGATCAGAGTACCAAGGGCGACAAAGACTTCGGTGCCCAGGCAGATCAGGATGCTGGTGAGGATGCCGGCCGATTTTCCGCGCAGCCGGCGCTCCAGGCCGATGATGCCGCCACAGACAAGGGCAATGCCGATGCGCTGCCAGAAGAGTGGAAGGTAAAGGTCGAACACAGGCATGGTCAAAGGTCCTATCGCAATATGGTTTGAAGTTTCTAGGTAAAACCGACTCACCTTCTGGATCACCAGAAGGCTGAAAAACGGATCAAAAATTGCTTCGTTCCGGTATTATGCAGTATCCAGCACCTCACGGATCTTGGCGGCCAGTGCCCGAATCGAAAACGGTTTTTGGATGAAATTGTCCCCCTCATCAAGCTCGCCGTGGCGATGAATGATATTGCCCGCATAACCGGACATGAACAGGTGCTTGATTTCCGGATACAGTCCGAGCAGGATTTTTGCCAGTTCCTGGCCGTTCATCTCGGGCATGACCACGTCGGTCAAAAGAAGGCTGATCTCGCCATGGTGCTCCCTGGCCAGCCGGATCGCCTCCGCAGGTGTCGAAGCGGTCAGCAACC
>JBAYTO010000021.1:0-58584 GCA_041675585.1 Desulfurivibrionaceae bacterium | reverse complement strand
GATCACATCCTGGTCATGGCCGGGGGCCGGATCATCGAGCAGGGGAGCCATGCTGAACTGGCGGTGGCCAATGGGGCGTATCGCCGGCTGCTGACTATTTTCAGCGCCGGCTCAAGGGCAGGATCATCGCAACGAGATGGTTGGGGGGCTGGAAATGGGCCGCCGCCGAATCCGGGGGGAGAATCTTCGTCCTGAAAACCACGCCAGTGGAGCGGAAGTTGTCTGGAAATCAGAAATAACTGGGATATTCTCTATGAAAAAAGCGGTCTTGATTGTGTTGTTCCTCCTTGGCGGCGGGGCAATGGTAAACTGGTACCTCAATGAAAACAGAGCAGGCGACCAGAATGAGGCTGATTTCCCCGGGGTCGGTCCCTGGCGGGTGGAGACTTCTTTCGCCTCATTTTTGCCCCTATGGCCGCTAAATGGAAAAACAGAGGCAGTTTCGCGAGAAGGCAACGCCAGGGTATTGAGAAGTGTGTTTGAGGTCTTTAACCCAGCACTGAAACCATTTCTGACCTCAGTGCCGATAGTTTTTGATTCCTCGGCGGATACCGCGAAGGCGTATCTTGAAAGAGGTTATATTGGCGTAAGCCCGGACTGGGATAAGACTGTAGCGCAATCAAAGCACAGGATGATTTACGAACAGAGGGGCATGAAGGCGGAGGAGCCGGTTTTCACGCAACGTTTCAAGACGGATTTGTTGATCCACGAATTCTTGCACATTCTCCAGGCCCACCTGGTAATTAATGGCAGTTCTTTTTACAAGGCGGTGGCGCGCTGGTATATCGACCCGCGGTATGGCATCCCGTCTCCAAGTGGCATGACCGGTGCCGATATGACGGAAGACAGAAGGGCTGATCCTCTCGAGAGCAACAGGATAAAATATATTGTTTGGCATGAGTTGTACAATGAGCGAAGGTTAAGCGAGGTGCCCAAAGATGAGAGCTGGAAGGATATGAAATATTGGGCAAGGTACCGAAAGTCAAAAAAAGGGGTGGAGGAATTCGCCTACATCGGCCAAGAAATACTCGCCTCTGGAAGTGGCTCTGAAAACTACCTTAAAACAGGCCAGTGGATCGATAAGGATTGGGAAAGCAAAAAAATCAGGCTGTTGGAGGTTTCGCCGGAGGTTATTGCCTTTTACCGGGGTGTGTTTTATCCTGAGCTTGTGGGCAAGTGAACCTGATGAAATTATTGACTGAATAATGCTGCCAGGAAGACGGAAAGATCATCTTGCCGCCGGCGCGACGCAGGGCGAGTCCCTTGGGGCGCGGTACTCTCCCTGCGTCGCGGGGATGGCGAAATAATCAGCAGCCCTCGACGGCTTTGGGTTTTTTCTCCACCGCAGCCTTGACATCATCGGCCGCATGTTTGCCCTTTTCCACCATGGGCGCTGCTTGTTTCTCCACTTCGGCGGCTTTTTCTTCAACCTTTTCTTCAACCGCCCTGGCCGGATTCTTGACCGTCTCGCTTGCTTCTTGCCCCTTCTCCTTGGCCTGTTCAACCGTAGTCGTCAATTCCGGCGCGGGAGCCTCGGTTGTTTTTTCCTCCTTGGTGCAGCCCAATAACACCAGGCTCGCCACCATCGCGACAATACAGAATTTTGTTTTCATCTGGACTCCTTTGTTGGGATGAGGGAAAAGGATAATACCCAGGTTGACAGGGCTCTCTCAGCACTATGCCGCGTGCGAAAATGGATGGACTTCTGTGTCCAACCGGTCTGCCAGTGCTTCCTGGGCCACTTCCATGTCATAATGGGTTTGCAGGTTGAGCCAGAACTGTGCCTCCATGTCGAAGAAGCGGCCTAGGCGAAGCGCTGTGTCGGCGGTTATGGAACGCCGGCCATGCACAATCTCATTGATCCGGCGGGCGGTAACTCCAATATCCTTGGCCAAGCGATACTGGGTGATCCCCATCGGTTCCAGGAATTCGGTCACCAGGATCTCGCCAGGGTGGATGGGTAGAAAATCTCTTTTGGTCATGCTGACACCTCTTTTCGTTCAAAGGGCATAAGTTTCATTTGAGCAGGCAAGCTGCTCAACTCAGCTTTAATGATAATCAACGATTTCAACATCAAAGGCGTCATTGCCTTGCCAAACGAAGCATAGGCGCCATTGCTGGTTGATCCTAATACTGTGCTGCCCCTCCCTGTCATGGTTTAAAACTTCCAGATGATTGGAGGGCGGGATACGCAAGGTGTCAAGTATACTCGCGGCATGAAGCATTTTCAGCTTGATAACCGCCACGCGTTGGATAGCCTGGGGCAGTTTGGCAGAAAATCTTCCGTTAAAGAGCTTCTCGGTTTCCTTGCATTTGAAGGTCTTGATCATAGCTATATAATATCTATTATGGATAATATCGTCAACGGATATTATGTGCAGCTCATAACAGACTGTTCTTGAGCGCGCCGATATCCCGTTGCTCCGTGATGTAGCTGGTGATGGTGTTGAAGTTTTTCGTGTCGCCCACCATGATGCAGCCGATGATCCGGTTGTTCTCGATGACCAGCTTCTTGTAGACTGTGTCGGAGGTTACCACCTGCGCTTCATACCTCCCTTCCGCGTCGATGTTGCCGGCGGCGGCCACCTCGATGCCGGCAACTTTAAGAATGTTGCTCATGGTGGTGCCCTGGTATACGGCCTTGCCGCCCGCCATGTTGGTGCCAGCCACCTTGCCCTGCTGCATGGCCGCGGGCCAGATGCCGGAGACCACTCCCCGGTACTCGGCCGCATCGCCCGCCGCGTAGATGCCGGGGGCGCTGGTTGCCAGCCGGTCGTTCACGATGATTCCCTTGTCACAGGCTAGGCCGCTGTCCCTAGCCAGCTCCAGATTGGGCCGGACCCCGGCGGAGACGATGACCATCCGGCCGGGCAGGGTCTCGCCGCCTTCGAGGGCAATGCCGTCGACCTGGCCGTTGCTGCCGGTGATCGTTTTGGTCATGGCTGAGAGGCGGAAGGTAAAGCCCATCTTTTCCATGAGCCTCTGGAGCCGGGCGGCTCCCTTGTTGTCCAGCTGCCGGGGCAGGAGGCGGGGGAAAAATTCCACCACCGTGACCTTCTTGCCCAGACGGCGCAAGGCATTTCCCGCCTCCAGGCCGAGCAGTCCGCCGCCGATGAGGATCACCGCCTCGCTTTTTTGAGCCTGGACCAGGATGGCTCTGGCGTCCTGGATGTGGCGGAGGGCGAACACCCCCTGCTGGGCGATGCCCTCGATGGGCGGCAGGAAGGAATGGCTGCCGGTGGCAAGAAGCAGACGGTCAAAGGGGAGCGTCTCGCCGGGCTCGGTGGTCAGTTGTTTGCCTGCGACATTGAGCCCGGTGATCCGGGTATTGAGGCGCAGGTCGAGCCGCTGCTCGCGGTACCAGGCCTCTTTCCTGGCGATGAGCCTTTCTTCGTCCACCTCTCCGGCAATGAACTCGTTGAGCCTGATCCGGTAATAAAATGGGATATCCTCGTCGCTGAGGATGGTGATGCTGCCTTTTGGGTCCTGCCGGCGGATAGCTTCTGCCGCGGTTGTTCCGGCGACGCCGTTGCCGACGATGAGGTAGGCTTTGGTTTTCATGGCAAGCACCTCAGATGGAGGTTGAAGGGAAGGGAGAATAGAGATATTGTGGCACAGTCCGTTGGGGAGTTGCAAGTGTCCCCGCAAATATCTAAGCAAGGAAGGTACAGGGATGAGCAATAAAGAAAAGGATGGCTTCTGTCCGTGCGGCACGGGGCTAAAGTTTGCCGAATGCTGCGGACCGTTTCTGGAGGGCAGCCAGCTTGCCCCGACCGCGGAGGCGTTGATGCGCTCCCGCTATACCGCCTTTGCCGTGCAAAATGTTCCCTATCTCCTGCGGTCCTGGCACCGGCGTACCCGGCCGGCCACTCTTGATCTGGACGATCAGGCGGGTTTTGCCTGGCATGGAATCGAGGTGCTGGAGACCGAAGGCGGCGGGCAAGGGGAGCAGGCCGGAGTGGTGGAGTTTATCGCCAATTTTTCCGGGCATGGCCAGGAGCACAGGCTGCATGAGCGGGCTCAGTTTGTCTGCGAAGAAGGACAGTGGCTGTACGTGGACGGCAAGGTGAATCCGGGCCGGGTTCCGGCAACCAGCGAAAAGATCGGCCGCAACGAACCCTGCCCCTGCGGCAGCGGCAAGAAGTACAAGAAATGCTGTCAGCCTAAGTAGCCGGAAGATTCCAGTTCTGCGGCAAAACGACATCCGCCCGTTGTTGCTCCGCCAGAGGTCGTCATCCCGGGCTTCTTACTCCAGGTAGTCCTTCAGCTTTTCCAGAAGGCTTTCCGGCAGATCCTCATCGTACATGAAGGCCTGGGCTTCTTCCCCGGTGATCCGGCTCTTGATCTCCATAGGCAGGGAGCGGAGGATGGCTACCCGCTCCGGGTTGGGCTTTTTTTTCTCGGCGGGGTCCATGGGCATCCTCTTGGTTTGTGGCGGGTTTACGAACGCCAGATGACTCGGGCCTCTTTTCTGGCCGGGATCTTGAAATACGGAAATCTCGGGTAGCCGAAGATCATGGCCCCGTAAAGCTGATGGCCTTCGGGCAGGGCCAGGGCGTCGAGCAGGGGTTGGTATCCGGCGGCCACGCCGCTCATCAGGATGCCGGCCCAGCAGGTCCCGAGCCCGCAGCTGTGCGCGGCCAGATCAAAATAAGTCAGGGCGATGGTGCAGTCGATCACCGGCTTGAGGCTGTCTTTATGGGCGTGGGCCGCCAGCAGATGGGGTGCATTGCGCAGGACCATGTCCTTGCCCTGCTCCCAGGCGGTGACGATGCCGGGATAGCTGGTGCCGGTCCGCAGCCAGTCCACGGTCAGTCCGGCCAGCTGCTGCACGGCTTCCGGGGTTTCCAGAACCAGCCAGTGTACCGGCTGGGCGTTCTTGGCGGAAGGGGCCCAGCGGCACACCTCGAGCAGCTGTTCGATATGGGCTTGGGGAATGGTCTGTCGCTGGTAGGAGCGGATGGAGCGGCGGGAGGTGAGAAGCTGCCCGGTTTTCTTGAGGGTAGGCGGGGAGCCGTTGCCGATGGTCAGGAAGTCGTCGGGCTTCATGGCCGCAAGGTTCAGGGCGTTTTGGGGACAAACCGCCACGCAGTGCCCGCACTGGATGCAGAGGCGGGCGGCGGCCGGGCGGATCTCCGGGAAGCCGTCCTCACCGGTCAGGCTGATGAGGCTGAAAGGGCATTCCGCCGCGCAGACCCCGTCTCTTTTGCATCTTGTCCGGTCGATGGTGATCATGGCCATTGGTTAGCTCCTGAGATTGCTTGGTAAACATAATTCCCTTTAGCATATACGTCCTTTCGGTGGGACGCAAACTGTTTTCCTGCCGGGCAACGCGGAGGGGCCGTAAAGGAAAAATCCTGGAAAAATCCAGGAAAATTGGATAGATATTGCCATGCTGAATGAGTATAATTCAAGAGGCGTCCGGGCAAATGCCCGGACGAAGAGCCGGAAACGATTTTGACTGTCGGCAAAGGAAAGATATGGAACTGACCCGAACATACGAGAAACTTGATCATCCCGAGGTGGTGGCCGCGCTGTTTTATCCCCGCCGGGATACGACCCCGCCGCCGGACGGCGCCCAGGATCATCTGATCGAGGTGGAGCCGGGAGTGGTGCTCGGGGCCAGATTTTTTCTGACTGCCGACCCGGCCGCGATCAACCTCCTTTTTTTCCACGGCAATGGCGAGGTGGTCGCCGATTATGACGAGGCCGGCCCCCAATACAATGCCCAGGGGATCAATTTTCTGGCCATTGACTATCGCGGCTACGGGCAAAGCAGCGGCACCCCCACTGTTACCAGCCTGATCCGGGATGCGCATCGCGTCCTGACCTGGGTGCAAGCCTGGCTGGCTGAACAGGGACGGACCGGCCATCTCGTGGTGATGGGCCGGTCGCTGGGCAGTGTTCCGGCCATCGAGCTGGCGGCCTCGGAGAAAGCGGTGTCCGGGCTTATTGTCGAAAGCGGCATTGCCCGAACCCTGCCGCTGTTGCGGATCATTGGCCTTGATCCGCAGACCCTGGGGTTTGCCGAGGCGGACGGCTTCGGCAACCTGGAAAAAATCGCCCAGGTGCAAACGCCCACCTATATTCTCCATGCCCAACATGACCAGCTCATCCCCCTTGTCCAGGCCGAAGAGCTGCAGAGTGTCTGCGGAGCGCGGAGCAAGGAGTTTCAGATGATTCCCTGCGCCGATCATAACAATATCCTGGCGCTGGCCGGCAAGCTCTATTTTCAGGCGATCAAGCAATTTCTAAGAAGGGTCGGCAAATCCCACGGACCCAGGCGACCGGGGATTCGCGGCTGAGAAATTCCGTAACCATTCAGCAGCACCACATCTTCGGACGATCGGCCCGGCTTACGTACACGAGGTACGCAGCGCCGGGCCGCTTGTCCAAATCTGCACCACTGCTGAACGGTTACAGTCCGGGGGTTTTGGTCCTTTGACGACCGCCCCGGTGAACGGTTACGAAATTCCGGAGGGGACATGGCAAGAGACCGGCACCGGGCGAAACGGAAGACCAGCGGCGTGCTTCGGCAGGCGGCCTTCGTGGTCGGACTGCTGGGAGCCGGCGCGGTGGCCGCAGGGCTGTATGAACCCGGTGGTCACCTTGTTGTTTTGCCCCTGAGCCTGGCTGGGTTGGTTCTGCTCTTTGCCCTGCTTTTGCTGGGGCCGGAAGCAGCTGATTCTCCGCCGGAGGCTTCTTTTTTCGGCCAGGCCGGGCCTCTGCTCTGGGTGGTGGGTGTCTGGATTTCTTTTCGCTATTTCGGGAAAGTAGTTCCCCAGATGTTCCTGATTCCGGTCGGGCTCATCGGCTGGCTGGCCATCAGCTTCCCCATGCAGGCCTTGCTCGTCCCCATTCTGGCGGTACTCGTGATGGAGGCAGGGCTGTGGGTTTTTGGTTTTCAGGGGGCGGCAGGACTGGCAGGGAATCTGGCCGCTTATGCCGCCGCCGGGCTGGGGCTCACGGTTTTCCTGAGCAGCAAGGCCTACCGCAGCCGGATGCGCAGGGTCATGCTCCGGGAGAAAAGGAACACTGACAGCCGGGAATGTGCCCGGGACCTTGGTCTGTTTGCCGAGCTGCCCGATATCCTGAGTGTTTTGCCTGATCGCGACCTCATTGCAGACCCGGAGGCGGGAAGCCAGCCCGCAGTGGAAAACATCACCGCCGCCTTTAACCTGCAACTCGAACTCATCCGCCGGACCATGGCCCTGACGACGGTGGCCCTGCTGTGGCCGGATCCGAAGGGGGATGAGTATCGGTTGCGCAGTATCGCCAGCACCAGAAAAGACCTCGCCCCCGGGCCGTTTGCGGTCGGGGTCGGCATCACCGGAGCGTTGCTGGGCGCGGAGGCGATGGTGAGCCTGGCCCCGGCCGCCGCTTCCCTGGGGGTGCCCTATTATCTCAAACAGATCGAGGTGGGCGGTATTATCGCTGTCCGTCTTCCCGATGAAGCCGAGGAGTGGCTCGGCTTTGATGACAAGAAGATTGCCCCGGTTCTCTGCGGAGATCGGCCCGGGCAGCAGCCGTGGACAGAGGCGGAAAAATCGACTATGACCCTGGCGGCTCGAAAGCTCTCCCTTGAGGTGCATATGGGCCGGCGGTTTCAGGCTATGGCCCACGAGCGCAGCGCCATCCAGCGGGTCTGTCTCGCTATGCGGGAGTTGAATGGAGCCCTGGGGCTTGCGCAGGTTCTGGAGGCCACCAGCAAGGCGGTGCGGACCCTGGTGAGTGCTGATTTTATTTCCGTCAGCCTGGCCGGCGGCGGCGGGCATCGGGTGGCCCTGGCCGAAGGCGAAGGGAGCGAGCAGCTTATGGGCCGGGAATTCATGCGGGAAGAGGGGCTGGTGGGGCAGGTACTCAAGATCAATCGGCCTCTGCCGGCCAAGGGCCAGTGTCACGGGCCGACCCAGGTTTTCGGCCACTCCCACCTGCTTACCGGCTACAATTCATTGTTGGTTCTGCCCCTGCAAAAGGAAAAAGGGGAGGTTATCGGGGCGCTCACCGTGGCGGTGAAAGAAGAGGCGGTTTTCACCAGAGCCCGCCAGGAGATTCTGGAACTCATCGCCGCTCAGGTTGCGGTCAAGATCGACCTGGGCCAGGCCCACGAGGAGATCAACCGGTTGGCCAGCATCGACGGCCTCACCGGCCTCATCAATCATCGTACCTTTCAGCACGGATTTGAGGTGATGCTGGCCAGGGAAGCGCGGCGGGATGGGGAGTTGAGCCTGCTCCTCTGCGATATCGATCATTTCAAAAAGGTCAATGACAGCCATGGTCATCCTTTTGGCGACAAGGTTCTCCGGGAGGTGGCCGGTATTCTGCGGAAGGCGGCGCGCAGCGTGGATCTGGCGGCCAGGTACGGAGGCGAGGAATTTGCCCTGGTTCTGGAAGGAGCCGGTGAGCGGGGGGGACTCCAGATGGCCGAGCGGATCAGACAGGAGATTGAAAAAATGGTATTTTATAACGACAAGGTGCCGGTGCGGGTCACCTTGTCCCTGGGGCTTGCCGTCTATCCCGACCACGGCGTGGACAAGGGGCAGCTGATCAGCCGGGCAGACCAGGCCCTGTACCGGGCCAAAAACCAGGGGCGCAACCGGGTGGTGGTCTGGGAGAAGGAATGAGCTGCCTGGCTGATATAGATGACGGCCAGCTTGGGGAAAAATCACCAGAGTCCGTAGATGATCAGGGTGGCAGAGGCGGGGAGCCGCCAGTTTTTCATAGAGATCTCCCCGGGTCGGCGGCGGCCCCGTTTTTTCCCGAAAAAACAATCGATTGAACAGCCATCCAGAGTGAAGTTTACCGGCGATTGCCGGGCCCGGCAAGGTTTATTGCCCTGCGGCCCGGATGCCGCAGGAGAAAAGGACGTATGCCGGAATTGAAAGAATCATTGGGTCACAGGTATCTGCAGGCGACAAAGTGCGCCAGGGAAGAGAGCGGCGGCCAAGCGCCTCCGGCGATTCAGAGGACGGAGCGTTACAAGACCTACCCGGAGGCGGAGACAGTGGCGCTGCCCAGGGCCTGGCCGGAGCAGGGCGCGGATCTTCTCTCAATCCTGCAGAACCGTCGCTCGCTGCGGACCTTTACCGACGCAACTATCTCCCTGGAAGAGCTGGCCCTGTTGCTCTGGGCCAGTCAGGGCATCACCGGCCAAGCGGGTTCCTATCTTTTTCGCACCGCACCCTCTGCCGGAGCCCTGTATCCCATGGAGACCTATCTGGCCATCCAACGGGTGGAGGGGCTCGATCCGGGCCTCTACCATTTCGACGTACAGGGCTTTCGGCTGGAGCGGCTTTCCGCCTTGCCGCCTGGGCAGGGGCTGGCCGAAGCCTGCATGGGGCAGGGGTTTATGGCCCGGGCTCCGGTCAATTTTATCTGGACCGCCATCTTCCGGAGAACCATGGCGAAGTACGGCGACCGTGGCCTGCGCTACATCCTGCTCGATGGTGGACATATCTGCCAGAATCTGTTGCTGGCCGCAGGTTTTCTCGGCTTGGGCGGCTGTCCGGTGGCCGCTTTCTTCGATGACGAAGTAAACACCCTGCTGGGCGTGGACGGCCAGGAGGAAACGGTGCTCTATCTCGCCTCCCTGGGCCGGAAGGGATAGGGGGGCCTGATGCTCTTCAACACCTTTGTCCATATCCCGGGAATCGGGGAGACCACGGAGCGGCGGCTCTGGCAGGCCGGGGTCACCAGTTGGGATGCGTTCTGCGAGCCGTATCCGGAATTTCTCTCCGCCCAGAAGGTGCGGCTCATCCGGACCCATCTGGGCCGCAGCCTGGCCCAGGCCGGGGAGCATCCGCCCCACGAATTCTTCCGGCAGCTGCCGACGGCTCAGCGCTGGCGGATCTTCCCGCTTTACCGGCATGCCGTGGCCTATCTCGACATCGAGACCACGGGCTTGAGTTTCACCGACCATTGCATCACCACCGTCAGCCTCTATGACGGGAAAGAGGTGTTCACCTATGTGCAGGGGGAGAATCTCGCGGATTTTGCCGAGGACATCCGGCAATACCAGTTGCTGGTCACTTACAACGGCAAGGGTTTTGATGTCCCCATGCTGGAGAACCATTTCGGTTTTAAGCTGACCCAGCCCCATCTCGATCTGCGCCCCCTGTTGCAGAAGCTCGGGTTTACCGGCGGCCTCAAGGGATGCGAGAGGCAGCTGGGTCTTGACCGCGGCGATCTGGCCGGGGTGGACGGCTACTTCGCTGTGCTGCTCTGGCGGGAATATCGTCGCACCGGGGCGAGGCGGGTGCTGGAAACCCTGCTCGCCTACAACGTGGAAGATGCGGTTAATCTTGAATCGTTGCTGGTGCAGGCTTATAATCTGAAACTACAGGGCACCCCTTTTGCCGAAAGCCACCGGCTGCCCCTGCCGCTCCTGCCGGCGAAACCATTTTCCCCGGATCTGGAGCTCATCGATCGATTGCGGGGGCGACTGCGGGGGCAGCTGCAGGGCTGCTGACAACCACGGGGAACCATCATGTCCAACAAGGCCATGGCCTGTAACTTTACCGAAGTTTTTTCTGCCTGCCGCAGGCTGCTCACCGCGCCGCAGTGGCAGGAATTTCTTGCTCCCCTGGCCCCGGCCGCAAACCTTGCCGACTTGGCGGGGCTGCTTGCCGACCCTGCGGCAGGGTTATCGGAGGCCCCCCCCTATTTTTTGGCGCTGGCCCGGCTGGAACTGGCGCTCTACCGGGTGGGGCAGGAAAGCCCAGCCCTGCCGAGCATGGTGGCGCAGCGCACCATAAACCCCTCGTTGCAGTTGCTTGAGTCTGCCTGGAGCGGGCTGCCCCTTCTGCTGGAGGAGAAGTGGGCTGCTGCCGCGCCCGGAATCTCTCGGGGGGAGGAGGTGGTCCTGCTCTGGCTGGACCCGGAAACGGGAAAGAGCCAGGCCCAGGCCGCTGGCCCAGAGGAGCTGCTGGCCTTGAAGCTGGTCGCGGAAGGGATTGAACCCCGCCAGGCCGCCGCCCTCGGGACGTCGTCGGTCGGGGCCATTGAGGCGGCGCTGGCGCGGGCCGCGGCCAGGGGGATTCTTCTCGCCCCGGCCTCGCGCATCCGCAGGGAGGAGGAGAGTTTTCCCCTCACCGAGGCGGTCGAGTCCCGCTTTCTGGCCGCCGAGGTTTTCACCCTGCAATGGCACCTTACCCAGGCCTGCGATCTGCATTGCAAGCATTGCTACGACCGGAGCGACCGCGCGCCCTTGCCCCTGGCTCGCGGCCTTGCGGTGCTTGATGATTTGCTGGCCTTCTGCCAAAGCCGGCAGGTGCGGGGGCAGGTGAGTTTCTCCGGCGGCAATCCCCTGCTTTATCCGCATTTCTTGGCGCTTTACCAGGCCGCGGTGGATCGTGGCCTGGAGGTGGCCATCCTCGGCAACGCCACCACCCGGGAAAAGCTGCTTCCCCTGCTTGCCAAGCAAAGGCCAGCCTTTTATCAGGTAAGCCTTGAGGGCCTGCCGGAGCATAACGATTATATCCGGGGGAAGGGCTATTTTGCCAGGGTCATGGAGTTTCTTGACCTCCTGCGCGAACAGGAAGTCTACTCCATGGTGATGCTCACCCTGACCAGGGGCAATATGGCCCAGGTCTTGCCATTGACGGAGCTGCTTCGCGGTCGGGCCGATCTTTTTGTTTTTAACCGGCTGGCCATGGTCGGGGAGGGCTCCCTGCTGGAATCGGTGCCGGTTGCGGAGTATCGCGGCTTTCTGGAGGCGTATCTTGCCGCGGCCAGGGAAAATCCAGGTTTGGGACTTAAAGACAATTTTTTCAATCTGCTTCGTGCGGAAAAAGGCGAACCCCTGTTGGGGGGATGCGCAGGGTTCGGCTGCGGCGCGGCCTTTAACTTCGTCTCCCTGCTGCCCGATGGCGAGGTGCATGCCTGCCGGAAATTTCCCTCGCTCATCGGCAACATCTTCGACCAATCCCTGGTGGAGATCTATGCCTCCCCGCCGGCCCGGCGCTACCGGGCCGGCTGCCTGGCCTGCCGGAATTGCCGCCTGCGGCCCGCCTGCGGGGGGTGTCTCGCCGTGAGCCACGGCTTCGGGCTGGATGTCTTTACCGAGCGCGACCCCTACTGTTTTTTGTAACCGTGCAGCAGCACCACATCTTCGGACGATCGGCCCGGCTTACGTACACGAGGTACGCAGCGCCGATCCGCTTGTCCAAATCTGCGGCACTGCTGAACGGTTACAGTCCGGTGGTTTTGGTACTTTGGCGACCGCCCCGGTGAACGGTTACTGTTTTTTAGTAAGTTAGAAGTTGGTTTCTGCGCTTTTTGGGGCAGAAACCAACTTCGATAACGCACTTATCATGTTTGTCAGGTATGGAGAACCAGCCATGAATCTGCGGATTCTTTCCTATAACATCCACCGGGCCATCGGGGTTGACCGGCGTTTTCGGCCGGAGCGCATCGCCAGGATTCTGGCCCATTACGATGCCGACGTTGTTTTGTTGCAGGAGGTGGACGTGGGGGTGCCCCGGTCGCGGGAACTGAACCTGGCCCGGGAACTGGCTGAGCTTGGCAATTATCCCTATTATGCCGTGGGGCTGAATGTGCAGTTGCGCAAGGGGATGTACGGCAACGCCACCCTGAGCCGGTATCCCATCGTCCGGGAGCGCAATATTGACCTGACCCTCGATGGCCGCAAGGCCAGGGGCTGTATGTTCACCGAGCTGGAACTGCCCGCCGGGGCAGGGGCTCCGCTGTTGCCGGTCTTCAACCTGCATTTGGGCCTTTCCTTCAAGGAGCGTCCTCAGCAGGTGGGGCGATTGGTGCGGGCCCCGGAGTTCATCGACATCGACGCGGAGGTGCCCTGTGTGGTGGCCGGGGATTTCAATGATTGGTGGACGCGGCTGGCCCCGCTTTTTACCGAGGCTCTGGGATTTGTCTGCGCCACCAACCATCTGGCCGGCTACCAGAACGCTATTCTGACCTACCCCTCTTTTTCCCCCTCCACCGGACTGGACAAGGTTTTTTGCCGGGGGCCGATCACCGTGCTGAGCAGCAAGCGCTGTCGTCTGCGGGTGTCAAAGGTTGCCAGCGATCACCTGCCCGTTATCGTCGATCTAAAGCTCTAGTTTTCCACTGGAAACGGCTTTTTTTTCGGTTGACTTTTGCCCGGGGTTTCCTTGATCATATTATTATGACGGAAATCGGCATGATCCATGCTGGTTTTGCTCAGGAAGGGCCAGGAATATTCCGGTTTCAACAGGTAAACAATTGCGAGGAGAGTCTTATGGAGACAAAGGATCTGAAAAAGTTTCTGGCAGGGTTCGGCATTGTCGGCCTGCTGGCCGGGGCCGGGCTTGCCCAGGCGGCTCATGAGCCGGGGGGCAGCGGCTGAGGCGGCAACAAGGGCGGTGCCGTGAGCACTGACAAGAAGGCCCCGGCCGGGGAAGAAAAGGGGATGATGGAAAAGAAAGGCACCCCGGAAGAGGAAGCGGCAAAGGCCAAGAAAATGAAAGAAGAAGAAGAAAAGAAAAAAATGAAAATGCCCGGGAAAAGCGGCTGAAGCGGCTGAAAGAGAACGCAGGTTGCGTTCAGCATGATTTGCAAAAAGGCAGGGAAACTTGCCTTTTTTTATTGGTGGTGCTGGCTCTGGCCTAAGTGTTCACGAGGAGGAACCGGATGAACAAGAAAGTCGGCCTGCTTGGCGCACTTATTGTTTCCGGCCTCGCTCTAGGCGGCTATTTATTCCTCACCGCGAAAAGAGCGGACCCGCCGAAGGAGGCCCCGGAAGCGGCGGTGGAGCTTGCTCATGGTCAGGCTTATGATCTGGTTGTCGGCTTTGTCGACAAAGAGATTCAGGGCAGGAAACACCGGATGCTTGCCTATAACGGCTCCATTCCAGGCCCGCTTATCCGGGTGCGACAGGGCGCCGAAGTAACCCTGAATTTCAAAAACCACGGGGATCTGGCTTCCACCCTGCACTCCCACGGCGTCCGGCTCGACAACGCCTTTGACGGTGTTCCCGGCCTCACTCAAGATGCGATTGCCCCTGGTGGCGGTTCGTTTCTCTACCGGGTGAAGTTTCCGGACCCGGGCATGTACTGGTACCATCCCCATCTTCGGGAAGATTACGCTCAGGAAATGGGGCTTTACGGCAACTATCTCGTGGCCCCCGCCGATCCGGATTACTGGGCGCCTGCCGACCGGGAGATCGCCATTTTTCTTGACGATATTCTTCTTTCCGGCGGCAAGATAGAGTTGAACAGAAAAAAAGTCGATCATGCCCTGATGGGGCGTTTCGGCAATGTGATGCTCGTGAACGGCAAGACGGATTATCTGCTTGCCGCCCGCCAGGGCGAAGTGGTTCGCCTGTATCTCACCAACGCGGCCAACGCCCGGCCCTTTAATTTTGCCATTGCCGACCACCTGTTCAAGCTGGTCGGCGGTGACGGCGGCGGCTACGAGCACGATGAATGGCGGGACTCGGTGCTGGTGGGGCCTTCGGAACGGGTGATTGTCGAAGTGCTCTTCGACCGGCCCGGCACCTTTGCCCTGCAAAATATAACCCCGGGCAAAACCATCCGGCTCGGGGCGGTGAGCGTGGCTGCGGCCCCTGTTCCCGCAGCCAGGGCGGAGGATTTCACCCGCTTGAAAACCCGACCGGCGGTCAGCCGGAGCATGGATCCCCTTCGGCCTTATCTTGCCAAACCGCCCGACAAGCGACTTCGGTTGAGCATCGAGCTGAAGGGCGGCATGGCCGCCATGCCAGGGATGATTCATGGCGGCCACGTAATGCCCGACGGCACCAGCATGGGTGCCATGGGCCCGAGCCCGGACGGCATTGAATGGGACGACCCCGACCCGGAGATGAACCGGCAGTCTAGCCCGGAGTCGGTGCTCTGGAAGATCATCGACGAGGAGACCGGCCGGGAAAACATGGCCATCGACTGGCGGCTGAAACGGGGGGAGCCGGTGGTGATCAGGATTTTCAACGATCCGGCTGCCGCGCATCCCATGCAGCATCCGATCCACTTCCACGGCCAGCGGTTTCTGGTGGCGGCCCGGGACGGGGTACCGGAAAGCAATCTGGTCTGGAAAGATACGGTTCTGGTGCCGGCGGGCCGGACGGTTGATCTTGTTCTCGACACCACCAATCCCGGCAGGTGGATGGCGCACTGCCATATCTCGGAACACCTGGAAGCCTCGATGATGTTCGGCTTTCTGGTTGAATAGGGCCGGGGAACAACAAGGGTTCGTTTGGCGAGCCTGGAGGAAACAGCGTATGGATTTGACCGGAAACCCGGCCCTGCCATTTGCGCTTCCCGACTGCCAGGGGAAGATGCACCAGCTGGCCGACTATCATGGCTCCTGGCTGCTGCTGGTTTTTCACCGCCACCTCGGCTGACTGCCCTGCCGCGTGCATCTCTCGCAGTTGCGGGAGTACGAAGCGGAGCTGACGGAATTTTCTGTTGCCGTTGCCGTGGTCACCTTTGAAGCGGGTTTTTTGGCCCGGCAGTACGCCGCCGAAACCGGCCTGGTCTGGCCGCTGCTGGTTGATGAAAAAAGGGAGCTCTACCGCGGCTACGGGATGCTCGCTGCCTCCTTCTGGGATATCTGGGGACCGAAAACCTGGTGGGCGTACCTCAATGCCATTCTGCTCGGCCAGAGGCTACAGCAATCCCAAGGCGATATTTCCCAGCGCGGCGGCGATGTGCTCATCGACCCGGACGGCATGGTCCGGCTGCATCATGTGGGCGAAGGGCCGGCGGATCGGCCTTCGCCGGCATTGATCATGGAAAGGATAAAGCTGAGTTGAGCAGCTCGCCTGCTCAAACGAAACTTATGCCCTTCGGGTATAAGATAGCAAGCAACCGGTGGTTAAAATATCAGGGGGGACACTATGATGGGATGGCACGTGGGCAATGGCATGGGCTGGGGTGGAGGGCTGTATATGCTGATCATTTTCGTCTTGATCGTGGTTTGCGGGATCATGATTGTGCGGTGGTCCTTGAGGCCCGGAGGGAGAGAGGATTCGGCGCTGGAGATCTTGAAGCGGCGCTATGCCCGGGGAGAACTCAGCAAGGAGCAGTTTGAGGCGATGAAAAAAGACATCCAGTAAAATGCTGCGTTGAGAATATTTTTTCGGCATGAGGGCGTATCGTCCTGCCGACAACCTGGAAGAGGAGGGAACATCTTGGACATGAGCCATGGGGAAGGACACCACCAAACGGACACTTTGACGAGGCGTTACACCGACCCGGTCTGCGGCATGAGCACGGAGGATCCGGAAGCGTTCACTCCCTATGAACACGAGGGGCGGACGCATTATTTCTGCAGCCCTCACTGCCTGGCAAAATTCAAGGAGAACCCCGCGGCCTTTGGAAAAGAGGAAGTAAAAAAACAGCCCGTGATCCATCCCCCCACCGGCACAGAGAAATACACCTGTCCCATGCATCCCGAGGTGATGCAGGATGGTCCCGGCTCCTGCCCCAAGTGCGGCATGGTCCTTGAACCTCTTATGCCTCCATCCCCTGGAGCGGGAAAAATCGAATACACCTGCCCCATGCACCCGGAAGTGGTGCAGGATACGCCCGGCAGTTGCCCCAAATGCGGGATGGCCCTGGAGCCTCGTTCACTCCCGGGCGTCGATGAGGAGGCGAACCCGGAGTATGATGATATGCGCCACCGCTTTCTGGTCGGGGCGATTTTCTCCGTGCCGGTGGTGATCATCTCCATGCGCGGGCTGATTCCGGGCGCTCATCTTCTTGATACCATGGCCTCGGCCCAGCTCTATCAGTGGCTGGAGTTGCTGTTGGCTACCCCGGTGGTGCTGTGGGCCGGGTGGCCTTTTTATCTCCGGGCTGTGCAGTCGGTGGTCAACAGACACCTCAACATGTTCACCCTCATCGGCCTCGGGGTGTCGGTAGCCTATGCCTACAGCGTGGTGGCCGTGTTTTTTCCCGGCCTGTTTCCTGACACCATGTTCACCCCTGAAGGGATGGTGGGGGCTTATTTTGAAGCCGCGGCGGTGATCGTCACCCTTATTTTATTGGGGCAGGTCCTGGAGCTGCGGGCCCGGAGCCGCACCGGCGCCGCGATCAAGGCCTTGCTCGGCTTGGCGCCCAAGACGGCCAGGAAGGTCTTTGCCGATGGCCGGGAAGAGGATCTCCCCCTGGAGCATATCCAGGCCGGCGATCGCTTGCGGGTACGGCCCGGGGAAAAGATCCCGGTGGATGGGGTGGTCCTGGAAGGAGCCAGTAATGTGGATGAATCGATGATTTCCGGTGAGCCGTTGCCGGTGAGCAAAAAAAGTGGCGATCCGGTGGTCGGGGCCACGGTGAACGGCACCGGTTCCTTCATCATGCAGGCCGAACGGGTGGGCAGCGACACCGTGCTGGCCCGGATCGTCCACATGGTGGCCGAGGCCCAGCGCTCTCGGGCCCCGATTCAAAAACTGGCCGATCTCGTGTCGGGCTATTTTGTTCCGGTGGTGATTGCCGTTGCCGCGGCCTCTTTTACGGTTTGGTTTTTTTGGGGGCCGGAACCGCGTCTGGCCTATGCCCTGATCGTGGCGGTTTCGGTCCTGATTATTGCCTGCCCTTGCGCCCTGGGGCTGGCCACCCCCATGTCGATCATGGTCGCCACCGGCAAGGGCGCCACCATGGGGGTGCTGTTCAAAAACGCCGAGGCCATCGAAACCCTGCGCAAGGTCGATACCCTGGTGGTGGACAAAACCGGCACCCTCACCGAGGGAAAACCGAAATTGGTGGAAGTGGTTCCCGCCGAAGGGTTTGCGGGAGCCCCCCTTTTGTCTTTAGCGGCAAGCCTTGAGCAAGGAAGCGAGCACCCCCTGGCCGCGGCCATTGTCGATGGTGCCCGGGAAAGGGGGGCGGAAATCGGCGAGGTGCGCGACTTCAACTCCCACACCGGCAAGGGGGTTTCCGGCAAGGTTGGCGGGCAGCAGGTATTATTGGGTAGTGCGAAATTGCTGGCGGACTTCCAGGTCGCCCCCGGTCCCTTGCTGGAAAAGGCCGCGATGATGCGAGCCGAGGGGCAGACCGTCATGCTGGTTGCCGTGGCCGGCAGGATCGCCGGCCTGCTGGCGGTTGCCGATCCGATCAAGGCAACCACCCCGGAGGCCATCAGGCAGCTCCATGGCGAGAAAATCCGGGTGGTCATGCTTACCGGCGATAATAAGGTTACCGCCGATGCCGTGGCCCGGAAGCTGGAGATCGACGAGGTGGTGGCCGAGGTGCTGCCGGAGGAAAAGGCGGCGATCGTCAAGCGGTTCCAGCAGGAAGGGAAGGTGGTGGCCATGGCTGGCGACGGCATCAACGATGCGCCTGCTCTGGCCCAGGCCCAGGTCGGGATCGCCATGGGCACCGGCACCGATGTCGCCATGGAAAGTGCCGGCGTTACCCTGGTTAAGGGCGATTTGCGTGGCATTGTGCGGGCCCGCAGGCTTTCCCGCGCCACCATGGCCAACATCAGACAGAATCTCTTCTTTGCCTTTATCTACAACGCGTTGGGGGTGCCCATTGCCGCCGGCGTCCTGTTCCCCCTTTTCGGCATCCTGCTCAGCCCGATGATCGCGGCAGCGGCCATGAGCTTCAGTTCGGTGTCGGTGGTGACCAATGCCTTGCGGTTGCGCCGGGTTAAGCTCTGAGACCGCCCCATGCAAGCCTCGCCAGGACCCTATCTGCCTCCCGCCACCGGCCAGGACCGCTGCTACGATGAAGGGGGCAAGGAAATCGCCTGCCGGGGCAGCGGTCAGGACGGGGCGACAAGTTACGGGCGCGACTGGCCGATGCCCCGTTTCCGGGTCGAGGGGGAAGTGGTGGAGGATGCCCTGACCGGCCTCTGCTGGACCAGAAATGCCAATCCCAACGATTTCCCGCTGAACTGGGGAGAAGCCCTGAAGCTGGCAGCGGCGATGAACGTCGAAAAAGCCTTTGGTTACAGCGACTGGCGGCTGCCCAACCGGCGCGAGCTCCTCAGTCTGATCAGCTATCAGGCCAGAAACCCGGCCCTGCCCGCGGGCCACCCTTTCGCCAACATCTTTCTCGGCTGGTACTGGACCTCGACCACTGCCGCCATCGCGCCGGCCTATGCCTGGTATATTCATCTAGAAGGGGGGAGAATGTTTTATGGCCGCAAGGACCAGGAGTATCTGTTCTGGCCGGTCCGCGGCCAAAGTGAGGTTCTGGCCACCACCGGACAGGAGTTCTGCTATAATGAGAAAGGCGGAGTCATGGCCTGCCGGGGCAGCGGCCAGGATGGCGAGTTCCGAAACGGCCTCGCCCCTCCCGAACCCCGTTTCCTGGTGGAGGGAGAAACGGTGCGCGACCGCCATACCGGCCTGCTCTGGCTGCGGGAGGGTGATTATTTCAAGGAGGCGATGACCTGGCGGCAGGCCCTGGAGAAGATGGAAAGGTTGAACAGGGAGCAGGTCGGCGGCCGCTACGACTGGCGGCTGCCCTCGCTCAACGCTCTGGAGTCGCTGGTGGATTGCAGCCGCCACAGTCCGGCTCTGCCCGGCGATCATCCTTTTGTCGATCCACGGGAGGTCTATTGGTCCTCCACCACCAGTTTTTTTGAAACGGATTGGGCCTGGGCGTTTTATCTCCACAAGGGCGCCCTGGGCGTCGGCCATAAGCCGAGCGCGAATTTTTCCGTCTGGCCGGTCTGCGGACCCGGCTGAGCCGCGCCGGCCAAGGCGAATTGCAGCGGGGCCTGGGAAATCATAGATCTTTAGGCTGTTGCCCCAATAACAGGAGGAAAAATTATGGCGCATGACCATCTATCCCAGCCCCCTAAAAATTTCAGGTTTAATTTCGGGCTCTTGGGTTTCACCATGGTAGCAGGATTTTTTTTGGTGACGGAGCATAAGGCCCATCTTCTGGGATTATACACGGAGCACGAGGTGCATATCCTGGGAGCCTTGCCGTATCTGCTTTTGCTGATTTGTCCGCTGCTGCATCTGTTCATGCACGGCGGCGGGCATGGCGGTCATGGCGGCCATGACCGCCATGGCGACAAGAAATAAAGCTGAGTTGAGCAGCTTGACGGATTTTATGCCCTTTAGGGTGCAAATGAAGCTTATGCCCTTTGGGTATAAGGACAAAAACACTGGGAGATAACATGGAACACGCTGCTCCGGCCTACGGGCTCTGGCTGTTGGTCTTCATCAATTCGGCGGTGTTTATCATCTTCGCCTTCAGTTTCACCAAGCCGAAGACCAAGCGCGACTGGCGCTCCTTCGGCGCTTTTTCGGCCTTCATCGTCGCCTTGTTCGCCGAGATGTACGGCGTACCGCTCACCATTTATTTTCTCTCCGGCTGGCTGGCCAGCCGTTACCCAGGGCTTGACCCCTTTGGCCATGACGCAGGGCATCTCTGGTACACGATTCTGGGGCTCAAGGGAGATCCGCACACCAATCCGATCCATCTGGTCAGCAATGTCCTGGTCTTCGCCGGGTTTTTCCTGCTGGCCGCAGCCTGGAAGGTGCTCTACCGTGCCCAGCAGGAGCACGGCCTCGCCACCACCGGCCCCTATGCCCGTATCCGCCACCCGCAGTATGTCGCTTTTCTGCTGATCATGTTCGGCTTTTTGCTGCAATGGCCCACCCTGCTTACCCTGGTCATGTTTCCGGTGCTGGTCTGGATGTACGCCCGTTTGGCGAAAAGCGAGGAAGCCGAGGCCCTGGCCGGGTTCGGCGAAGCATACGAACAATATAAACGGGAGACCCCCGCATTCTTCCCCAGAGTCGGGAGTGGGGAGTGATTTTATCGACGTGCGAATGGGCCTGGAAGTAATGGCTTCCAGGTATGGCAATCAAAAAAAGCTAAGGAGAACACCATGAAAAAGATGATGATCGGAACCGCATTGCTGTTGGCTTTCGCCGTAACCCCTGCTTATGCCGTAGAGGAGCATCATGATGCGGCCAAGAACGGCGCCGCAGCCAAGGCGCCCGCCCAGACGCAGGCCCCGGCGGCTGACAAGGCGGCCCAGGATCAGGCCGCTACGGACAAGATGATGCAGGAGATGGATGCCCGCATGCAGCGCATGCAGGAGATGCGTAAAAAGATGATGGAGGCGAAGACCCCGGCCGAGCGGCAGAAGCTCCGGCGGGAACACATGGCGGAAATGCGGAAGGGCATGCAGTCCATGCCGGGCATGATGGGCGGGAAAGGCATGATGATGGGCGGAAAGTGTATGATGATGGGTGGTCAGGGCGGCCAGGGGATGATGATGGGGGGCAAAGGCGGGATGATGGGCGGCCAGGGTGGTCAGGGTATGATGATGGGCGGCCAGGGCATGATGATGGAACAGTGCATGGGCATGATGGAAAAAAGAATGCAGATGATGCAGGAAATGATGCAGGGGATGATGGAGCAGCAAAACATGATGATGAAGTAGTCTGCCCTTTTTTTCCGGCCAGGGCCGTTCCGGTTTTTTTAGTTTAAAAAGAACCTGATTAGCGTCAATCTTCCGCAAGCGATGATTTCGTGCAGTGTTACATCGTCAGGGCGACTCTTGCCAATGAGGCATATAGCATTCGAAACTTTACTGCGGAAGATTAGCGCTAATCAGGAAAAAGAAGAAAGAGGAGCGGGTGCTGCCCCAGCGGGAGAGGACGGGGAAAAAGACGCGGCGATGGGAGAAAAAGATGGCGGAGCGGAAACAGCTGAGTGAAGAAGAGGCAAAAAAGCAGTTGCGGCATTTTTTTTCCGAGATGCCCCACTCCATACCCCTGGTGCTTTTTTGCGAGCCGGCGGGGAAGAATGAACCCTTTGCCGAGGCGGCCAGGCAGGTCATCCGCGCCATCCGCGAGCTGACCGGCAAGGTGACCCTGCGGGAGTATAATCTGCAACACGAGCTGGCCAAGGAGTGGGGGATCAGCCGCTCGCCCACCCTGGTTTTTGCCCCGGAGGCCTACAAGATCCGCTGGCTGGGCGCGCCGCTCGGTCACGAGGCGCAGACCTTCATGGAGGCGCTCAGCATTATCGGTTACCAGGAGCCGGGGTTGAGCAAGGAGGCGATGAAGGTTCTTGCCAAGCTGGACTCGCCGCGGGCGGTCAAGATCTTTGTCAGCCCTACCTGCCCCTATTGCCCTCTGGTGGCGGCCAACGGCATCCGGGCCGCTGTGGCGCGGCCCGATCTGATCACCCTGGAAATCATCGATATCCTGGCCAATCCGGACCTGGCTGATAAGTATGCGGCCCAGAGTGTGCCCCAGACCTTTGCCAACGACAAGCTGGTCGGTCTTGGCGCCCAGCCGGAGGAACTTTTTGTCGCTTCCTTGGTGGCGCTGGAGCCGCAACGGGTTTTCATCCCGGACAGCGATGCCGAGGAGATCGTCTGTGATCTGGTCATTGTCGGCGGCGGGCCGGCCGGGCTGACTGCGGGCATCTATGCTTCCCGCAGTGGCCTGCAGGCGGTGGTCGTGGAAAAAGGCGTGCTGGGTGGGCAGATCGCCACTACCCCGATGGTGGAAAATTATCCGGGCTTCACCCAGGTGGGAGGCAAGACCCTGGTGGATATTTTGGTGACCCACGCTCTCGAATATGTGAAGATTTTCCCCGGCGAGGAGGTGCAGACCATCACCCCGGGCGAGGTGTTCACCCTCATCACTCCCCGCCGCCGCTACAAGGCGCGGGCGGTGCTGCTGGCCACCGGCGCGGGTTACAAGCGGCTCGGGGCGGTGGGGGAGGAACGGCTGGCCGGGCGGGGGATCAGCTATTGCTCGACCTGTGACGGCCCGCTTTTCAAGGGGAAAAAAGTGATCATGGTGGGCGGCGGCGACAGCGCCGTGACCGAGGCCCTGCATCTGCACAACATTGGGGTCGAGGTGACCATGGTGCACCGGCGGGAGAAATTGCGCGCCCAGGAGCAACTGCTGGTCAGCCTGCGGCAATCCGCCATTCCGGTGCTGTTCAACACCGAGTTGGCCGAGATTTTAGGCGAGGCACGGGTCGAAGCGGTGCGGCTCAGAAACAACCTGACCGGGGAGGAGTCCACCTTGCCGGTGGGGGGGGTGTTTATCGCCATCGGCTATGCCCCGGCGGTGGAGCTGGCCCTAAGCCTCGGGGCCGAGCTGACCCCGGACGGCTATATCAAAAAGGATGAGCGCCACCGGACCACGGTGCCTGGGGTCTACTCGGCCGGCGACGTGGAGGGCGGCTACAAGCAGATCGTCACCGCGGCCGGCCAGGGCTCCGAAGCGGCGCTCGCCATCTTTGAAGATCTGCTAAACCCCTACTGGAAAAAGCGGTAGAGCACCGAGGTTGCCACCCCCCAGAGCAGGATCAGGATGGTTCCCCCGGCGCAGGCTGCGCCGAGCAGCCGATGGCTCAGCAGTTCGCGGCGGTTTTCCTGATAGCCGAGCAGCAGCCCGCAGAGGATCCCAGTTGCCATGCCGCCCCCGTGCGCCCAGTTGTTGATCCCCGGCACCAGCAGGCCAAAGACGAAGATGCTTATGGCCCAGCCGCCGATCTGGCTGTACACCTGCTGGCCATAACTGCCGCCCCGGCTTTTCCCGTAATAAAGAGCCGCGCCGATTAGGGCGCAGACCGCGGCCGAAGCGCCGATGGTAAAAGGCACCCCGGCCAGATAGGAAAGGAGAAAACCGCCGATCCCGCCCAGAGTATAGATGGAAAACATCCGGGCCAGGCCGTATTCCTGGATTACCAGTGGGCCGACCTGTCTCAGGGCGATGAGGTTGAAGATAAGATGGAGCAGGCTGCCGTGCAGATAGCTGGCGGAAACCAGCGACCACCAGCGGTGCAGCGTCTCGATGGGCATGGTGCCGGTCGCTCCCAGCAGCAGGAGGCTCCGGCTGTCCGGGGAAAGAAAGCCGAAGGGGTTCAGGCCCATGCCCATGCCGCGCGGATTCAGGAGCAGTGAGAGGCCATAGATGGCGATGAGGAGGGTGCTCAGGCCGGTGAGAAATAAATCCTGGTCATGGAACAGGCGGAGAAAGGCATGGTTCTTCCACCAGGCACCGGGAGAGTTGATGCCGCAATAGGGGCAGCGGGGTTCATCCCGGCTGATGAGGCGGCGGCAGTTGGGGCAGAGCAGAGAGGTCTTGCGGGAGGCGGTCATAGGGCGGCTTGCTTGGCTGATAAGATTTAAGCGGTCACATGGCGCCACATCTTGCGGCGATCGGTCCGGCTCACGTACTTTATGTACGCATCGCCTCCCGCTTATAGCTGAGCTGGGCAGCTTGTCTGCCCTAGCGAAACTTATACCCTTTGGGTGCGCCACAACCTGCGGCACCATGTGACCGCTTTTAGCTGAGTTGAGCAGCTTGTCTGTTCAAAACGAAACTTATACCCGAGGGCGATTCCGTGGTTATTTGACTTCCGGGATACTCCCCCGTGATCGGTTACGATAAGATTATTTTCAGTTGGCTCAACTAACCATACCCGGCCTGAAAAGGCCAGAAAAAGCCGGCGTTGGCCGGCCGGGAAATTGCAGGATGCGGAAAACTCCCCTCTTCCCGCAGGAGCTTACGCTTAACTGCGGGAGAGGGGGAGGCTGATTCCTTGTGCTGTCAGCAGCCTTCGATGGCTCTCTTTTTCTTCGGGGTCGGAGCGGCCACCGGAGCCGGGGCTTCAGCTGGAGCCGGAACGGTAGTCTGGGCCGTAACCTTTTTGCCAGGCACGCCATTTTCGCCGGACGCGGCAGCGGCGGCATACCCTTCGTTAATGGTGACGGTCAGAGCGAACGCACATACCATGGCAAGGGCAATCATTGTTTTTTTCATGCTCATTCCTCCTGGGTTGTTTTTTCTGTTTCCGGAGCGGCTCCTGCGGAATCCTCTCCCGTTGATCATACTTTAGCTACGATCCCCCGGTTTTCCTAGAGGACATCGGGCCATGTCCGGTGACATCGGCGGCGGGCCGAGGGAGGTTAGGTGGTGTACGACTGAGCCTGTGCTCAGCACCCTTCGACAGCCTTCTTTTTCGGCTGCGCCGGAGCAGGCGCGGCAGCCGGAGCAGGAGCGCTCTTTTTTTCCGGCGCGGCAGCGGCTACGGTATGGCAGGCGGCGCAGCCGGTGGGGCCTTTCTTGCCGTTTGCTCCCGCGGCATGGCAATCCTTGCAGCGGGCATGGAACACATTCATGGGCGTGCGGAGTTTGTCATTAGCGAACTTCTCGTTGTGGCAGGTTACGCAGCGCAGGGTCTCGGCTTTGCCCAGGCCGGCGATGGCGGCGGCGGTCAGGGGCTGATGCTTGGCGTCGTGGTGGCAGGTGGTGCAGTCGAGGCCAAGGGCCGTGTGGTCGGCATGGTTGAAGCGGGCGGGTTTCTTGCCCTGGATCACCAGTTCCTGCGCCGGGGCGGTGAGCTTGCCGCCTGCCGGGGGAGCGGCCTTAAGCTCGTTCATGGTCACGGTCAATCCGGCGGCGCACAGCATGGCAAGGGCAAGCATCGTTTTTTTCATGGTCTTTCCTCCTGATCTTGTTTTTTGCCTTAAGGGCCTCTCTTCAAGGAGTTTGCCTCCTTTGTCTCCATCCTAGCCACGGTTGCGGTGGTTTCCTAGAGGACATGGGGTGATGTCTGGCGATATCGGTTGCCGGGCGGGGGGATGTCGGGTGGCCGCATCGGGCAGTCGGCGATTTCCATTGCCCCGGATTTGGCGGGCGTGGTAGTCTGGCGCCCGGTGAAAAGGGGCAGGCAGCGCGGGTTGCGCCATTGATAATGGGACAGGGAAGATGATACGGAAAGCAAGCAGAAAAACGGAACTCCTGGCCCCGGTGGGGAGCCTGGAGGCATTCTTCGCCGCCCTGGAGAACGGGGCCGATGCCGTGTATTGCGGCTTAAAGGAGTTTTCCGCTCGGGCCAAGGCCAAGAATTTCACCCTGGCCGAGGTGGAAAGGATGACCTTTTATGCCCACCAGCACCACCGCCGACTCTACATTGCCCTCAACACCTTGATCAAGGAACAGGAGCTGCCCAGGCTGGCGGGGATTCTGGCCGACCTGACCGAGATCGGCATCGACGGCCTGATCATCCAGGATCTCGGGGTCTGGCGGCTGGCGAAAACCTATTTCCCCCACTTGCCCCTCCACGCCTCAACTCAAATGGCGGTGCACAACGCGGCCGGGGTCAGGATGCTGGAGCAGATGGGCTTTACCAGGGCGGTGCTGGCGAGGGAGCTGTCGCTTGCCGAGATCGCCGCCATCCGGCAGCAGAGCGCCATCGAGCTGGAGCATTTCGTCCACGGCGCCTTGTGCTTTTCCGTTTCCGGCCAGTGCCTGTTTTCTTCCGCGGTCAGTGGCATGAGCGGCAACCGGGGTCGCTGCGCCCAGCCCTGCCGCCGCCGCTATCTCAACCGGGACCAGCCGGGCTATCATTTTTCCACCAGCGATTTTTCCGCCCTTTCCCAGTTGCCCCAGCTGCTTAAGGCCGGGGTAATGAGCCTCAAGATCGAAGGGCGGATGAAGAGCGCTGAGTATGTGGCCCGGGTGGTGGCGGCCTACCGCCTGGTGCTGGATGCCCCGGAGAGCGGGCGCAAGCAGGCGATGCAGGAGGCCGAGGAGCAGCTGGCCCTCTCCTTTGGCCGCCAGGCGACCAAGGGGTTTTTGTCCGGTTCCATCCCGGCGGCGATTGCCGATTCCTCCAGGCAGGGGACTCTCGGCAAGCATCTCGGCCAGGTAACTTCGCTGCGGGGCGGCATGCTCGGTTTTGTTACCGCTGACCGGCTGCATGTGGGCGACCGGATCCGGGTTCAGCCCCAGAACGATCAGGCCGGCACCGGCTTTACGGTGCGGGAGCTCTGGCTTGCCGAGAAAAAAACCAAGGCGGTCAAGGCCGGAGATTTTGTCCGGGTGCGGATTCCGGACAAGGGCGGCTTTTTCCAGGCGGGGGACAAGATCTTCAAGGTGGGGGGCAAGGCCGCCTTTACCATGAGTCCGGAGGCCTGTCAGGAGATCCTTGCCCGATTGGCCGTGCCGGAGAAGAGCAAGGCTCAACAAGAGAGCCTCGCTCAGGCCCGCAGACAGGCCCTGGCCGCCCTGCTGCCTGGGGCCGCTTGCCAGGAGGGGGCGGCTGGCCCGGCCTTGACCGTGCGGGGCAAGGGCGTTCAGGATTTTAGGCTCCTCGATGAACCGGGGGTTGATCAACTCGAACTGGCGCTGACCCCGGAGACCATGGCGGCCTTAAAAAAGATGGATCTGCGGCGGGTAGACTGGCAGGGCAGGATCATCTGGGAGATTCCGCCCATGCTTTTCGGGGCTGAGTGGGACGAATACCGGCGCGCGGCCGGGGTGCTGGCCGGGCAGGGGTTTAGCCTGTTTCGGCTCAACAATATCGGCCATCTTCCCCTGTTTGCCGGGCTGTCCGGCCTGACCCTGCTGGGGGGCTTTCGCTGCTATGCCTTAAACAGCCAGGCGGCTCTGGCCTGGGGTGAGCTGGGGCTTGTCGGGCTTATTGCCGATCTGGAGGACGACCGCCAGAACCTGGAGGAGCTTTTTCGCCGGGCCGGGCATTTGCCTCCCCTGGCGATCACGGTTTACAGCCCGCTGCCGGTGATGCTTTCCCGCATCCCGGTCCGCGGGGTCCGGCCCGGCTCGCTCTTGAAGGCGGAAGGGGGCGAGGGGTACCGCGTTTTGCAGACCCACGGCCTCACCGAGGTGCTGACGGAGCAGGATTTCTCCCTGCTGGGCCATCTCGCCGAATTCAAGGCCATGGGCTGTGCCAGGATCATCGTCGACCTGAGCCATTGCGGGGCCATGTCCGCCAAGGGCAAGCAGGTGCTGGCCGCCCTGGCCGCGGACCACCCCCTGCCGGAAACCACCCCCTTCAACTACCTGCGCGGCCTGGCCTGAATCTTTCCTCTCCTGGTAACTATCCAGCTCAAGGCCGGAAATGAACAAAAACAACCCAAACTGTAACTATCTTTTTATCCCAAGGTGAAATAGAACGCAGCTCCCTTTCCCGCTTCCCCATCGGCCCGTATTTCCCCCCCGTGCCGCTGAATGATGCGCTCTACGATCGCTAGGCCGATGCCGGAACCTTCGAATTCATGTTCCGTATGGAGCCGGTGGAAGGGCCAGAATATGCGGTCCGCGTACTGGGGATCGAACCCGGCCCCGTTGTCCCTGAGGAAATAAAAGGTTCGGCCGTCCCGGTCGCAGGTCCCGAATTCTATACTGGCATCAGTTGTTTTCGCGGTGAATTTCCAGGCGTTTTCGAACAGGTTTGCAAGGGCCGCCTGGATCAGTTGGCGGTCCACCCGGGCGACGAGCCCCTCGGCGATGGTGACCTTAACCTCCCTGCCGGGATTAGCATGTTTCAGGTCGCAAACGATTTGCGCGGCCATTCTGCTGAGATTAACCTCACTGAGGTTCAGCCCCTGCCGGGAGAGCTTTGCCAGGTGCAGGAGGGCCTCGATCCGCTGGTTCATCTTTTCCGAGGCATTGTAGATGCGGGTCAGGAAATCATCCGCCTGACTGTCGAGTTTGCCGGTGTAATTTTTGAGCAGGATCTTGGCGAACCCGGAAATGTAGCGCAGCGGGGCGCGCAGGTCGTGGGACACCGAGTAGACAAAAGATTCCAGCTCCTTGTTCACCGCCTCAAGCTCCAGGTTCCGTGCGGCCATCTCTCCGGAGAGTTTCAGCAGCTCCTCCTCCCCCTTCTTGCGCCTGGTGGTGTCCGTAACGAGTACGGCAAATTGGTTTTTCGCCGGTGAATACGCGTAGACCCCATACCATTTTCCCAGGGCAGCGCTGTAATTTTCAAAATATGCAGGTTCGCCGGTGAGGGCTACTTTGCCGAAAGTCTCGATCCAGTAAGACTCGGTATCGGGTAAAACCTGCTTTACTCTCTTGCCCAGGATCGCAGCCCGGGTCAAACCGGTCAATCTCTCGAAGGCATCGTTCAATTCAAGGAAGCGGTAATCGCAGGGCCTTCCTTCAGGGTCAAGCACAATATCGTGCAGGGCGAACCCCTCGGTCATGGTGCTGAACAGAGTGCGGAATTTTTCTTCGCTCCTGGCCAGTTCCATCTGCACCAGCCTGCGCTCTTCCATTTCCCTGCGCAGTTCGTCCCGTGACACCGACATGGCGGCAAGCCTGGTGTAAGGGCTCGTAACCGAGGCGATAAAGATCCCTTTGTAGATCATGGCAAAGGCAGCCACCTTGTAGACATGGCCGAGCACGTTGTAGGTATCGAACGCCCGGGTATAAACGGCAAAGGCGGCTTCGCTGAACATTCCGATGATACAAGCCGCCATATAGTAAAGCATCGCCTGGTCGCTGGTCTGCGCCATCCGCCGCCAATAGGCGGCGGCGGTCAGACAGAGGAGGATGACAACCAGGTACTCGGAAAATTTCTTGAACGGGGTGAGGCCAACCCCGGGAACGAAGGTATCCGGCATCAACTGCGGGAAAAAGGTGACGCAGGCAAACACCAGCCCGGGCACGGCAATGGCTGCCGGCAGCAAGACCTTTTTGCTCAGCCAGAGGCTTCGCCTTTGCGGAAAGATGAAGGCGCTGGCCAACAAAGTGACGGCCTGAAACAGCCTGACGGCTATCCAGTACTGGGTCGACTTGTTGGAGGAGTTGGGAGTGATGAAGGCGGGCATGGCCGCATTCCCCATGGTGTGCAGGAAATCAAGCAGGCCGATGGCGAGAAAAACCGCGGCCAGGAAAAGCGCATGCCGGTCCTGGTTCTGATCATAGGCGTACCAGCCCACCCCGAAGATGGAGAGCGAAACCATGATGCTGAAAAACTCGGTGAAGTTGTGGAAAACAAGATACGAGGCCGGTTCCAGCACGTGATTGAGCTGGACGGGAAAGGTGATCACCGCTGCGATTGGCAGCACCGAGATGGCGAAGATCGCCACCAGAACAAGGCGAGGCTGAATTTGGCCAGGTTTTTGTTCCATATGCATGTGTTGTTTCCTCACTTTTCTTGCCCAACCCGGGCTCTTTCGGTCATCCTTATGAAAACGATTCGGGATTGTCCCGGCCTTGGAGCCAGACCTTCAGCATGGCCATGAGCCGGTCGATGTCCACCGGTTTGGAGAGATAGTCGTTCGCCCCTGCCGCCAGGCACTTGTCGCGGTCTTCTTTCATCGCCTTGGCGGTCAGGGCGATGACCGGGATTTCGATCCCCCGCTCCCGGATGGCTCGGGTGGTCTCATAGCCGGTAAGCCCCGGCATCATGATGTCCATCAGGATGATGTCGGGGCTTGCCCCCTCGTCCAAAAGCGCCAGGGTTTTTTCTCCATCCTCGATCTTGCGCACCGTAAGCCCCCTGCCTTCCAGAACCTTGGCCAGGGCAAAAAGGTTGCGCATGTCGTCATCCACCAGAAAAACCACCTTGTCCTGGAAAGGGAAGGTCCGGTCATGCTCATGAAGAAGCTGGCCTGCGCTCTCCCCACTGGCAAGGGCGGCCTGGTCGTTGTCCGGCGCGGAAGCGAGGGCCGGGGGCAGGGGTGGCTGCTCCCCCGGCCCGGCAACGGCCGGGGCCGGGGTGAGCGGCAAACGAAGGATAAAGGTAGAGCCCGTGCCGACCTCACTTTCCACCGCGATGGTCCCCCCCAGGAGGCGGGTTAGATTACGGACGATGGCCAGCCCCAACCCGGTGCCGCCGTAGCGCCGCGAGGTGCTGCTGTCCGCCTGCCGGAAGGAGTCGAATACTTCCTGCAGCTTGTCGGCCGGGATACCGATCCCGGTATCCCGCACCCGGATCACCATGGTTCCTGGAGAGGTACACAGGGCTGTCGGCTCCTCCTCGGAGGCGAAGGAAAGCTCGACCTCCCCTTTTTCCGTGAACTTGAGGGCATTGGTGAGCAGGTTGATCAATATCTGCTCCAGCCGTTGCTGGTCGGTGATGATCGTCTTCGGCGCGCCTTCGGCAAACTCGACTAGCAGATCGATTCCCTTTTGGCGGAACTGACGGGCAAAGTGCGTCTTGAGAAAGCCTGCCATATCCCGGAGCGGCAGCTCTTCGAGAACGAGGTCCATGCCGCCTGCCTCGATCTTGGCCAGGTCGAGGATGTCGTTAATCAGGTTCAAGAGGGAAATGCCGCTGCGCTCGATCAGCTCAGCCGACTCCACCTGCTCGTGGGTGAGGTTTCCTCCCCGGTTTTCCTTCAAATCTCGGGAAAGAATAAGCAGGCTGTTCAGCGGGTTGCGCAGTTCATGGGACATGTTGGCCAGAAAATCGGACTTGTACCGGCTCGCCTGGCCCAGATCGTGGGCCTGCTTTTCCAATTGGACCCGGGCCGCCTCCAGATCCCGGTTCTTCAGCAGGGTCTTGCTCCGCTCTTCCTCCAGGGTCAACGCCTGGACGGTAAGGGTATCGTTGGCGCTCAGTAACTCCTCACTCTGGGTGCGCAGCTCTTCGTTGGCCGCTTCCAGTTCCTCTGTTCTCTGTTGAACCAGTTGTTCCAGGTGCTCCCTGTATCTGGTCAGCTCTTCCTCTGTCTGCCGCTGCTTCCGGTGCAGGGCTGCATCGCGCAAGGCCCGCTCCAGCGCCGGCGCCAACCGCGCAAAGCGCCCCTTTATGAGGTAGTCATGGGCTCCGGCGTGCAGCGCCTCCACCGCCGTCTCCTCGCCTATCACCCCGGAGACGATGATGATGGGGAGGTCCAGCCCTCTCTGTTGTATCATGCGCAGGACGTCCAGGCCGGTGAAAGCCGGCAGGAAGTAGTCGGAGAAGATGGCGTCCCAGGGACCGCTTTCCAGGGCGGCGTCCAGCTCCTGCTGCGATTCGACCCGAACGCAGTCCGGTTCGTACCCCCCATCGCGCAGCTCCATGGCCAGCAGGAGGGCATCGTCTTCAGAATCCTCAACGATCAATAGTCGCAGTTTTCTCGGCATAATTTATCCTTCCCATCATCGCAGCGACGGTTGCTTGAGACGCAGCCGGTACAGGTTCACAAAAACATGCCAAAACTATTTTTACTCTCCATCTCAAGAGCTGTACGTTCCCCCTGGCAATCGTTTGAAAAACCTCTCCGGTGGCGCAACGGGACGTCCATTGTTATTTCTCTGTTGAGACAGATAACGGTCAAATTCCAGGATGTTACATAAATCACTACCGTTAAGCCGCGTTGCGTAAAATCTATCTTGGTGACAGGCCGGTGTCCAGAAAAATATCTTCTTTCCACTTTCAAATAGCAGTATCTGCATTGTCCTCCCAGAACAATGCTGCCCCCGCGCTTTTCCTCAATTTTTTCCCCAGCCCGGCCTATTTTTCTGAAAAATATTGACAACCCCCCGGCAACGGCTTAAAGGATACCAGGACTTAGTCATCTTTGGACAATCTTGGACAGAAATGGATAAAACATTTATCTCCATAAAGGGTGTCGCGGAAAAGCTGGGTGTTTCCGAGAAAACCATCTACCGGATGGTGAGCGACAACCAGATTCCCTTTGCCGTCAAGATCGGCGGCCAGTGGCGTTTCAGGGCCGACGAGGTGGTGGACTGGATCGACAGCCAGAAAGCCGGCGTTACCCCTCGGGGCAAGACGGATCACCGCCTCTCCCTGGTCGACGCCCTGGAAAACGGCGCGGTCCTCTATCGCATCCTCGGCAGCAACCGCGACGAAATCATCGACGAGCTGCTGGCGGCCCAGCCCTATTCCGCGAGCTTCGACGCCAAGGCGATCAAGATCTCCCTGCTGGCCCGGGAGTCGGTGGCCTCCTCATCCATGGCCGGCATCGCCTGGATGTGCCCCGACCCGGACCTGCCGGTCTATGTGGAAAAGAGCATGGTGATTCTCGCCTTTCTCGAACATCCCGTGGATTTCCGGGCCCTGGACAGCCGCAAGGCCGAGTTGCTTTTCCTGGTGCTGCCCGCCAACAATACCGAAATGGCCATCCTTGAACGCAAGCTGTGGAGGCTTTCCATGTCCGCCGCCTTTCTGAGCGGCATCCGGGAACAACCGACCCGCAAAAAACTGCTTGAGTTCATCGGTGCGCAGGAAGCCATGATTTTTCACCAGGGGCCTGATGCATGACTTTTCTTTTTGCTGCCTTCTTTCTCTTCATTTTCGGCGCGTTGCTGGCCGTCCTGCCGGGACGTACCGCCCCCAGAGCGGCTACTCTTCTGGGCAGCGGCAGCGCCATCCTCGGCTGCCTTTGCGGTTTGTTTGCAGCAGGGCAGAGTCTGCTTGGAAGAGGAACGGAGGTATTTTTTCTGCCCTGGTCCATGCCGGGCGGGGCATTTTCCCTGCGGCTGGACGGGCTCTCCGCCTTCTTTCTTCTCCCCCTCTTTGTCGTCGGTCTGGCCGGCGCCCTCTACGGGGCGGAATATATGCGGGGCGGCAGGGAACGGCGCAGGCCTGGGCTGCACTGGACCTGGTACAACCTGCTCATCCTTTCCATGACCCTGGTGGTGACCGCGGCCAACGGCCTGCTCTTTCTTTTTGCCTGGGAGTGCATGTCGCTCACCTCCTTTTTTCTGGTGATCAACGAGTACGATCTGGCGGAAGCGGTGGAGGCGGGGTGGACCTATCTGCTTGCCACCCACCTCGGGGCCGCCTTTCTTTTTGCCTTTTTTCTTTCTGCCTCAGCACTGTCCGGCAGCCTGGAGTTTGCCTCTTTTCAGGTGCTCGGCCAGCTTTCTCTTCCGGCGGCCTCCGTGCTTTTTCTCCTGCTGCTCATCGGCTTCGGCAGCAAGGCGGGGATCTTCCCCTTTCATGTCTGGCTGCCTGATGCGCATCCGGCCGCGCCCAGTCATGTTTCCGCGCTCATGAGCGGGGTCATGGTCAAAACCGCCATTTACGGGCTGCTCCGCCTCTATTCCTTTCTGCCCGCCGGACCGGCCTGGTGGGGCACCCTGTTGATGGCCGTTGGCATCATCGGCGCCCTGTTCGGCATCGCCATGGCCGCCTTGCAACGCGATGTGAAAAGGAGCCTGGCCTATTCCACCGTGGAAAATATCGGCATCATTCTGCTGGCCCTCGGTTTCTGGATGCAGAGCCGGGCTGCCGGACACCATGTGGCCGCGGCCTTTGCCCTGGCCGGAGGGCTGATCCATCTGCTCAACCACGCCCTGTTCAAAAGCCTGCTTTTTCTGGGGGCCGGTTCGCTGATGCACGGCAGCGGCAGCCGGGATCTCAACCGGATGGGCGGCCTCATGCGCCGCATGCCTGTAACCGGCCTGCTCATTGTCTGCGGCGGCCTGGCCATCAGCGCGTTGCCGCCTTTCAATGGTCTGGTCGGCGAATGGTTCATCTACCGCGCCCTGCTTGAGAGCGGCGCCGCGCTTTCCGGTCTGGCCGGCTTTTTCCCCCTGGTGCTTATCGGGCTTCTTGCCCTGGTCGGCGGCATGGTGCTTATCGTCATGACCAGGATCATCGGCATCGCTCTGGCCGGGGAGCCGCGCAGTCCGGCGGCCGCCAGGGCCCATGAGGCAGGCTGGCCCATGGGGAGCGGGATGGCCGCCCTGGCGCTGCTCTGTCTGGGGGGAGGGCTCATGCCGGTTGTCCTGCTGCAGACGGCGGGGAGGGCCGCAACCCTGCTTGATCCGGGCGCGGCAACCATGCTGGCCGACACGGCTTTTGCCCCCTGGTGGCTGGGGCTCATGGCGGTTCTGCTGCTTGGCTTTATTCTGGCGGCCTACGGTTTTCTCCGCTGGCGGCAGGGGCGCGATCCGGTCCCGGCCTCCGCCACCTGGGGCTGCGGCTTTGCCTTTCCGTCCAGTCGGATGTCCTACAGCGCGGAGAGTTATACCGAGCTGCCCCAGAGCGCCATGTTCTGCAGCTGTCTGCGGCCCTCGACCGAAGATGGCCGGGAGATCGGTTTTTTCCCGGAGGTGAGAAAATTTTCCTTTACGGCGCCGGACCCGGTGCTGGAGAGATTGTTCAGGCCTTTTTTCCGGTGGGCCGCCAGGGTTTGCAGCGGGTTTCGCGGCCTGCAGGCCGGGCAGTTGCATGTCTATTTGCTCTATATCTTCAGCGCTACTATTCTGCTGCTCTTTTGGGTGGGGCAACGATAATGGGCTCTGATTGCCGGCGAACATCAGGCATGTATTCCGGCAACGCCGGGAGTGTTCATTTCTTTGCTTGCCCAAAGAAACGAACCAAAGAAAGGGCACCCCGCCACTTGTCCCGCCGGAGGCGGGATGCCCTGTGTTCCTCAAGGCTGCCGGGGCTTTGCAAACTCGGCTGCGCCTCAAACAGTGCAAAGCCCTTTTTCGGCAGCCTCTCCGGTACTCGGCTGCGTGACAATGGGGAAAACAGCGGAGCGGCTTGCGCCGCTCAAAATCATGAGGTTATCGCTTCATTGTTGATTTTGCATTTCGCACTTTTAAAGAGAGAACCGTGATGCTCGAACTGTTCCTGCACCTTTTCCTGCTCTTCGCTCTTTCCCCCCTGTTGCCGGGGGTGATCGGCAAAACCAAGGCCCTTTTTGCCGGGCGAACCGGGCCGCCGTTATTGCAGTCCTATTACGATATCCGGAAGCTGTTCGGTAAGGGACTGGTCATCAGCCGCACCACCACCTGGGTTTTCCGGGCCGGGCCGGTGCTGGCTCTTGCCGTGCCGGTACTCGCCTCCCTCCTGGTTCCCTTCGGCGGGATCGCAGCCCCCCTGTCCTTTACCGGCGACCTGATCTTCTTTGTCTATCTCTTCGGGCTGTCCCGTTTTTTCACGGCTACGGCGGCCCTGGACACCGGCTCTTCCTTTGAGGGCATGGGCGCGGCCCGCGAGGTCACTTTCTCCTGTCTGGCCGAGCCGACGGTTTTCTTCTGCTTCATCGTGCTGGCCCGGCTTTCCGGCTCCCTCGCCCTGAGTACCATGTTCGGCCCGATCCTGAATACGGCCTGGCAGAGCGCCGGCCCGTCCCTGATTCTGGTGGTGGCCTGCCTGTTTGTCGTGGTCCTGGTGGAAAATTGCCGCATCCCTTTCGACGACCCCAATACCCATCTGGAGCTGACCATGATCCATGAGGTGATGGTCCTTGATCACAGCGGCCCCGATTTCGGGATGATTCTCTACGGCGCGGCCATGAAGCTCTTTGTCCTGGGCGCCCTGGTCGTTCGCCTCGTCTTTCCCGGCTCAACCGGAGAGGTGCTGCTCGACACTCTCTGGTTTGCCGTCGGGATGCTGCTTCTGGCCGTGGTTATCGGGGTGGTTGAATCCACTATGGCGCGACTGCGGCTGTTGCGGGTGCCCCAGCTGCTGGTCGGCACCATGCTGCTTTCTTTTTTCTCGCTGATCCTGCTTTTGAGGTAATAAAGGAATGGACAACTACAACCCGGCCAATCTCCTGCTGCTGCTGGTCATCCTCTTTAACTTCTTCCTCCTCGGGAGCAGCCGCCTGGGCGCCTGCATCCGGACCGTGGCCATCCAGGGCGGTATCCTTTCGCTGCTCCCCCTTTTCCTGCACGGCTTTTCCGGCCATTCCCTGATTCTGGCCGGGGGGGCTTTCCTGCTCAAGGGGCTGGCCATTCCTTTTTTGCTGCTCCGGGCTATTCGCCAGGTACAAATCCGCCGGGAGATGGAGCCGTTGATCGGTTATGTCCCGACCCTGCTCTTGGGCACCCTGGCCACGGCCGGGGCCTTTATCTTCAGCGACCGGCTGCCGCTCATCGCGGCGCATCGCGGTTCGCTTTTTATCCCGGTCGGTCTGGCTACCCTGGCCACCGGTTTTCTCATGCTCATTACCCGACGCAAGGCCATCACCCAGGCCCTTGGCTACCTGATTTTTGAAAACGGGGTTTTCATCTTCGGCATGCTTCTGGCCGAGGCCATGCCGCTGATGGTGGAGGCCGGGGTGCTCCTCGACCTGCTGGTCGCGGTTTTTGTCATGGGGATTGTCATGCATCAGATCAACCGGGAATTTTCCAGCATGAACATCGGCCAGCTTTCTTCTTTGAGGGAGTAATATGATAGCTGCACTTCTTCTCCTGCCCTTCTGCGGTGGCCTTGCCGCTTTCTTTCTGCCCTCGGACCGCTGGCGTCCACTCTTGCTGCCGGTCTGCGGCCTGGCCCATCTGGTGCTGACCTTCCTGGTCATTCAGGGCGGGCCGGCCGTACAGTTGTCCATGGCCGGCCACTGGCTGGGGGTTGATCCCTTCAGCCGCCTGATTCTGCTCATCGTCAGCCTGCTCTTCTGCGGCTGTTCGTTTTATGCCGTCGGCTACTTGCGTTACCGGATCGCCTGGGGAAACAGGATCTTCGTCAGCTGTCTGCTCCTGTTTCTTTCGGCCATGAGCCTGGCGGCCATGGCCCGGCATCTCGGCCTTCTCTGGGTGGCGGTGGAGGCAACCACCGTGGCCAGCGCCCCGCTGATCTATTACAACCGCAACCGCCTCTCCATCGAGGCGACCTGGAAATACCTGATTCTTTGTTCCGTCGGCATTGCCCTGGCCATGCTCGGCATCCTCTTTGTCGCTTACGCCGCCCTGGCCGGCGGCGCGCAGGTCAGCCTGCAGCTCGACGATATTTTGCGTGGTGCCGCCCATTACTCCACCCCATGGCTCCGGGCCGGTTTCGTCTTCCTCCTTGTCGGCTTCGGCACCAAGGCCGGTTTTGCCCCCCTGCACACCTGGAAGCCGGACGCCTACGGCGAGGCGCCGGGGGTGGTCGGCGCGCTTCTGGCCGGGGGGCTTACCAGCGTGGCCTTTCTCGCCTTGCTCCGCACCCTGCAGATCATGGAGGCGGCCGGGGACGGGGTCATGGCCCGGGAGGCCTTTCTGGCCATGGGGTTGGTTTCCCTCGGCTTTGCCGCGGTGTTTGTCATCCGGCAGCCGGATTTCAAGCGGCTGCTCGCCTATTCCAGCGTCGAGCATATGGGGATTCTCGCCATCGGCGTGGCCATCGGCGGAGTCGCTACCTTCGGGGCCATGCTGCATCTGATGAACAACGCCCTGACCAAGGGGGTGCTCTTTCTCGCCGCCGGCAATATCCATCGCCGTTTCGCCAGCAAGCGGGTGGGCGAGGTCCAGGGCGCCATCACCCTGGTGCCGGTTTCCGCCAGCCTCTTTCTCCTGGGTTTTCTGGCGATTACCGGCTCGCCGCCCTTTGCCCCGTTTATCAGCGAGTTCACCATCCTCCGGGGCATTTTCACCACCGGCCATTATCTGACCGGCGGTCTGTTCCTCTTCTTTCTGGCCGTGATCTTTATCGGCATGGGCAGCACCGTTCTCTCGGTGGTTTTCGGCACTCCGACGGAACGGAAGGGAGACACCAATTACCGGGAAACTTTGGTTACCACCGGGACGCCGCTGCTCCTGCTCCTCATCATTCTGTTTTTGGGGCTCTACCTGCCTGACCCGGCCAGAAAGCTCTTTGCCGAAGCGGCCGCCCTGCTGGAGGTGAAGCCATGAATAATCTGCATCCACAACTGCTGAAAAACGGCGAGGCCGTAGGCCTTGAGTCGGTGGCTATCCTTGATTTTGCTGAGTTCAGCGACGGCCTGCTGGCGGAGGTGCGCAAGCAGGGCAGGGTGGCGGCCTGTTTTGGCGTCCCGGTGGCGGAAGGGCGCGGGGAGCTGGAGCTTTTCGCCTTGGTTGCCCGGGATCGCAACGCCACGGTCGCCGTGTACCGGACCCGGGTCAGCGAGCGGTTTCCTTCCCTGACCCCGAACTGTCCGCAGATGCACCTTTTTGAGCGGGAGATCGCCGAACAGTACGGGGTGGTGCCTCAAGATCATCCCTGGCTCAAGCCGCTTCGTTTTCACCGCGGTTGGCGGACCGGGCACGATGTCTGGAATCGCCCGACGGATCAGCATCCCCGCATCGGCGAGATGGATTTTTACCGGGTGGACGGGGAGGGGGTGCACGAGGTGGCGGTGGGTCCGGTCCATGCCGGGGTCATCGAGCCGGGTCATTTCCGCTTCCAGTGCTACGGCGAAAAGGTGATGCACCTTGAGATCTCCCTTGGCTACCAGCACCGGGATATCGAGCGGCTGGTGCTGGGTGGCCCACACCCGGCCACCATGGCGCAGATGGAAACCATTGCCGGCGACACCTCCATCGGGCATGGGTTAGCTCATTGTCAGGTGGTTGAGGCCCTAAGCGGCTCCGTGGTCCCGGCCAAGGGTCAGGCCATCCGCGCCGTGGCCCTGGAGCTGGAACGGCTGGCCAACCATGTCGGCGATATCGGCGCCCTGGCCGGCGATGTCGGCTTTTTGCCCACCTTCTCCTATTGCGGCCGGTTGCGCGGCGACTACCTCAATCTGACCGCCGCCTTGTGCGGCAGCCGTTTCGGCCGGGGGCTGGTGCGGCCGGGTGGGGTACTCTTTGATCTCGCCCCACCCCTGGCCGAAGAAGTGCTCGCCCGGCTTGCGGCGGTCGAAGGCAACACCCTGGGCGCCCTGGAACTCTTTTTTGATGCGCCTTCGGTCATGGGCCGGTTTGAGGGGCGGGGCCGCCTCTCCCGCTCGGTGGCCGAGGATCTCGGTCTGGTCGGGGTAGCGGCCAAAGCCTGTGCCGTGCCCCGCGACAGCCGTTTTTTCCATCCCACCGGAGTCTACCGCCAGCTGTTCGACGACTTGATTACCGAGGAAACCGGGGATGCCATGGCCCGTGCCCGGGTGCGCAGCCGGGAGATCACCGTGTCCATCGAGCTGATCCGGAGGATTCTGGATAATCTGCCGGAAGGTCCGATCCGGGCGGAGGCCGGGCCGCTTAAAAGTGATGCCCTGGCCATCGGCATGGTGGAAGGGTGGCGGGGCGAAGTGGTCCATGTCGGCCTCACCGACGGCGATGGCCGCCTGCGGCGTTACAAGGTGGTTGATCCATCCTTCCATAACTGGAGTGGCTTGGCCATGGCGATGCGCGATGAGCAGATTTCCGATTTTCCTTTGTGCAACAAGAGTTTTAATTTGTCGTACTGCGGCTTTGATTTGTAGGGGTCGAAGACCGGGCTTTTTGCCTGCCCCTTTGCTAAAGGGCGGGACAACAAGGAATTGCTCTAGTTTAAGGACGGAGCCAGCAAAACCGGGACTGTCCCCGGCCATATCGGGGGCTGTCCCAGGCTTTGCGAGTTGAAGCCACAGCAGTTGCAAAAAGCCTAAAACGTATACTTTTGCGGCTTTGACCACCATGGTTGTATCAAACCCGTAAACTTCCGGGACAGCCCCCGATAAGGCCGGGGACAGTCCCAAGTTTACTCCCTGCGGTTGCAAAAAAACGCTTAACCTAGCGCCATTCTGGACAAAAAGAGAATCTGAGGACAAAATATTATGTTGCAGATAATACGGGAACGGTGGCGGCAGGGCTTCAGAACGGGAAAATTTCCCAGGGAGGAGCCGGTCATGCCGCCACGCTTCCGGGGTCTGCCCAGGTTCGGCGGGGATTGCCCGTCCGGCTGCGGCAAGGAATGTGAGACGCTGTGTCCCTACGGAGCCTGCAAGCAGGTGGATGGCCGGTTGGTGCTTGACCTGGGCCGTTGCCTGTTCTGCGCCGATTGTCCGGCCTGTCCCCGGGGCAGGATCACCTTCGGCAACGATTACCGTCTGGCGGTCCGCAAGCGGGAGGATCTGCTGTACAGCGGCGGGAAATATCCTCTGGCCCAGCCTTTAGAGCCTGCGCGCTTGAAGCTCTTTGGCCGCTCCCTCAAGCTGCGCCAGGTTTCCGCCGGCGGCTGCAACGGTTGCGAGGCGGATTGCAACGTGCTTGGCACCCTGGTCTTTGATCTGGGCCGTTTCGGCATCCAGTTTGTCGCCTCCCCCCGCCACGCGGACGGCATTCTCCTGACCGGGCCGGTCACGGAAAACATGCGCAGCGCGGTGCTGGACACCTATGAGGCTACGCCACTGCCGAAGATCGTCATCGCCACCGGGGCCTGCGGCATCAACGGCGGGCCGTTTCTGCACAGCAGCGAGGTGGCCCCGGGTCTTGATCCGGTGTTGCCGGTGGACCTTTATATCCCAGGCTGTCCGCCCCATCCCTATACCATTCTGGACGGCCTGCTGCGGTTGCTCGGCAGGAGATAGGGGGAATGATTTTTGTAAACTTCTTTGTCTGCTGTGACTGAAAACTTTTGAATTGAAGATAAGGAGGAAGGGATTTTGGCCGAGTTCTATCTTGCCGCCGTATGCCTGATCTTCTGTTCCGGGCTGCCCGCCCTGGCCTGGGGCCGATGGGCCAGGAACGGCGAAAACCTCTCCCTTATTCTTTTGCTGACCGGCGCGGCCTTAGGCCTTGCCGCCGCGCTGGCCGGGGCCTGGCAAAGCTCCGCGCCCGTGCTGGCTGTACCCTGGTCCCTGCCCGGTGGCAACTTTTTCATCGAACTGGACGGGCTGGCCGCCCTCTTTCTGCTGCCTGCCCTGATCATTATCGGTCTGGGCTCCGTGTACGGACTTGGTTATTTTCCCCAGGCCCGGCATGGCGCGGCGGCGGGCAGGGTTCGGCTTTTTTACGGCATCCTGGGCGCATCCATTGCCCTTCTGCCGGTCAGCCGCAATGGTCTTCTCTTTCTTATGGCCTGGGAGGTCATGGCCCTCGGCAGTTTTTTCCTGATCCTTACCGAGCAGAAAAAGGAAGAGGCCCGCCGGGCCGCCTATGTCTATCTGGCCGCCACCCATACCGGCACCCTGGCCTTATTTGCCATGTTCATTCTTCTCGCCGGTCCCGGCGGCAGTTTTGATTTTCCATCGGCCGGCTCCCTCGACGGCGCCACCTTGCAGGCCGGGGCGATCTTCCTGCTGGCCCTCTTCGGCTTCGGCCTCAAGGCCGGAGTCATGCCCCTGCACATCTGGCTGCCTGTGGCGCATGCCGCCGCGCCCAGCCATGTTTCCGCCCTGATGAGCGGGGTGGTGATCAAGATGGGGATTTACGGTCTGGTCCGGGTGGCGGGGTTTTACACCGGCCAGCCGGCCTGGTGGGGCGGGAGCCTTCTCGTGCTCGGGGTGGTTTCCGCCGTCATGGGCGTGGTCTTTGCCCTGGCCCAGCATGATATCAAGCGGCTGCTCGCCTATCACAGCGTGGAGAATATCGGCATTATCCTGATCGGCCTGGGCTGCGCCCTGCTGGGGAAAACCTTCCACAGCCCCGCTCTGGTTGTCCTCGGCCTGGCCGGGGCCCTGCTCCATGTGGTCAACCACGGCCTGTTCAAATCCCTGCTCTTTCTCGGGGCCGGATCGGTGATCCAGGCCACCGGCACCAGGGAGATCGACCGCTACGGCGGCTTGCTGCGCACGATGCCGCGCACCGCCTTGTTCTTCCTCGGCGGGGCCGTGGCCATCTGCGGCCTGCCGCCGCTCAACGGCTTTGTCAGCGAATGGCTCATCTATCTGGGGCTGCTGCACAGCCAGACCGAAGGCGTTGCCTTCCCGCTTTCCCTGACGATTCTGGCCGCCCCGGCCCTGGCGATGACCGGGGCCCTAGCCGTGGCCTGCTTTGTCAAGGTCTTCGGGGTTACTTTTCTCGGCACCCCGCGCCAGCAATTTTCGGCGGTGCCAAGCGAGGCGCCGGGCAGCATGCTTCTCCCCATGGCCTCCCTTCTGTTCTGCTGCCTGGTAATCGGCCTGGCGCCCGGGACGATTGTTCCCCTGCTGCAGCGGGCGGTTGGTGCCTGGCTGGGTATTGCGGCGGCAGCCACATCTTCGCCCGGTAGTCCGGTGGGTCTGTTGCTCGGCAGTCTGGCGCCGGTGTATTGGCTAAGCCTCTGCGGTTTTCTGCTGCTGGCACTCTCTGCCGGCTTCTTTTTCCGACAAAAGTCTTTTTCGGAGCCTGACTGCGAAAAGCGGCCGGCGACCTGGGGCTGCGGCTACCGGGAGGGGACGCCCCGCATGCAATATACGGCGGTTTCCTTTGCGGAGATGCTGGTCTCTCTTTTCCGCTGGGGGTTGTGGAGCGACATTGCCGGCGGCCGGGCCATCGGCTTTTTTCCTGCCGTGGCCACTCTTGCCGCCCATACCCCCGATCTGATTCTGGACCGCCTGCTTTATCCGGTCTGCCGGGCCTTATCCCGATATGCCTTTGGGGTCCGCGGTTTTCTTCATCAGGGCTGGATCAGCGTTTATCTGCTCTATTCGGCTCTGACCCTATGCCTGCTGCTGCTCTGGTTGTAGCGTAACTGCACCACTGCCTGGCAGTTACCCTTTCTGGTCTATGTTCAGGCTCCGAAAGAAAGCAGGCGGCTTTTCCGAACGGAGAAGCCGCCTGCCGTGTTGTTGCGGTTGCCGGGTGCTGACCAATCCGGGGGATTGTTACCGGTGTCTTTCCGGATACTCCTGATGCATCGGGCGGTATCTGCTTTCCTGCCAATGCCTTCGATCATGGCCCCGGTAATGGCTAAAACGGGGATGATAATCTCGGTCAATGATCACCGTCTGTCTGACCACCGGCGCCGGCCGGTAATATACCACCGGTCTGTCGTATACCTGCGCCCGCACCTGCACCTCAGGGTAATGGTCCTCGTACTGGCGGACCACTCTGGGCGGCGGGTAATATCCCTGGGGCGACTGCCCCCGTTGCCGGTCAAGGTCATTGCCGACCAGGTAGCCGAGTGCCCCGCCGATGGCGGTGCCGATCAGGGTGCCTTTGGTGTCGCGGCCGATGACCTGGCCCAGGATGGCGCCGCCGGCCGCGCCGCCAATCAGGCCATTCTGGGCGGCCTCCCCGGCCTGGACGTTCTGGCTTGCGAGCAACAATCCGAAACATGATACGAGCAGGGTTCGTTTCAGCATATTCCCTCCTGATGAAGATGAACTTTTTGGTTGTACCGTAATCGTGTCCACCACGATTTTCAGCTTCACCCTACGGCTGAATCTTCGCTTTGCCCAGCCGACATGGGGCGTATCCGTGGCAATGTCGACCCGATGTCGGGTTCCCGCGCCTGGCTATCGGGCGGGAATAGCTTCCTGCCCTTGAGTCAGGGTAAGGATCCGGGGCTTTTTCCCTGGCGGGCGAGTCCATCGGTAATTGCCTCTTTGGTGCAAGCGTGCTAGAAGGAAGGATCAACTCCGTTTACCAGGAAAGTCACCAATGCGCCGTCAGATCCTGCTCTCCATTACCATCCGTTTTCTGATCTACTTCACCCACTGGCTGGTGCTGGCCTATCTGCCCCTGCTTCTCAAAGGCTATGGCCTGAGCGACCTGCAGATCGGCATGGTCATCGGCATTTTTTCCCTCTCCTCCATGGCGCTGATGTTGCCGCTGGGGATGTTCTCCGATTTCTTTTCCCCCCGGCGGACCATGCTCTGTGGCGCCCTGCTATACGCGGGGTATTTTGCCGCCCTCCTGTTTGCCCGCTCCTTTGCCTGGATTTTGGCGGCGGTGTGTGTCGGGGGGCTGGGGAGCGCGGCCCTGGTGGTGGTGAGCGAGTCCCTGTACCTCAAGCATTTCGGCCAGATTCAGCGGAGCCGCAGGGTGGCGACCTATCAGTTGAGTACCTATCTCGGCTTCGGTCTCGGTCCCCTGGTCGGCGGCCTGGTGGTGCAGACCTCGCCGGAGCTGATCTTTATTTTCGCCATGGCCGGGGCCGGGGGGATCTTTTGGCTCTCCCTGTTTCTTATGGATTATGAGCCTATTGTTTTTTCTTTTAAGGAATACAGCGGGGATGTCCTCCAGTTCAAGCCCCTGCTGCTGATTGCCTGTCTTTTTGTCCTGGGCACCCATTTCGGGGTGGAGCAAACCTCGTATTCCCTGCTGCTCAAAGAGAAATTCGGTCTGCGCCCCCTCCAGATCGGGATGGTTTTTGCCTGCGTGGGGTTGTGGATGGCCCTGACCGTGCCTCTGGTGGGCCGCTATCACGACAAGAAAAAATCGGTGTTTCTCTTTTTCCTCGGGGGAATGGCCTTTTCCGCGCTGTTCCAGATGCTGACCCCGCTGGCGGTTGACATCTGGAGCCTGATCATCATCCGGCTCCTCCACACCCTGGGCGATACCGTGGCCCTGCTGGAGCTGGGCGTCCTGGTGGCGCTGCTTTTCCCCTCCGGGCGGCTGGGCGGCAATTCCGGCCTGCTTTACGGCGTGCGCACCCTGGCCACTTTTCTTGCCGCGGTGGCGGCCGGAAGTCTGAACCGGGAGTGGGGTTATGGCGCCTCCTTTTTTGGTAGCGGCCTGTTTGTCCTCTGCTTTGTCGCCGGTTGCGTTCTCTTTATCGGGTGCAGTGCCGCCCGGCGGCAGGCGGTGGGTTGGCAGAGGGTTGAGGAATGAGCAGGGAGGAGGCTATTTGTCCAAGTGAGTGGATAGTGTGTCGGTAAAAGTTAAGGCAACAATGGTGATGATTTCTTATTTTGCTTCACGCTTGTTGATAAAAAATAAAAAGGCTGTAATCTGAAAGCCTAACTTCATTATTGCACCCAAAGGGCATAAAATCCGGCAAGCTGTTTAACTCAGTTTTACACAACGCATTCCGAGGTAATCCCCTTTTAGAATAGAGGCTCTCTGATTTCATGCACTGGATAGCACCTTCCGAAAAAGATACCGCTGCCGCGACGCTGGAGAAGCGCCTCTGGGACGCCGCCGACCAGTTCCGGGCCAACTCCGGCCTTAAGGCCCAGGAATACTCCGGGCCTATCCTCGGTCTGATCTTTCTGCGCTTCGCCGAAGTCCGCTTTACTGCCCAGCGCGCCAAGCTCCAACTCCCATCGCCCTCAGGGAGAGGGGGCGGGGGTGAGGGCGCGGAACGCGTGTCCCGGCGCGGCTCGCGGGTGGACGAACCCGCCGCCTATCACGCCGAGGGAATCCTCTACCTGAGTGCCGAGGCGCGTTTCGAATACCTGCTCCATCTCCCCGAGGCGGCCGACATCGGCGCCAGGGTCAACGCGGCCATGCGGGAGATTGAGAAGCACAATCCGCAGCTCGCCGGTGTCTTGCCCAAGACCTACAACCTTTTCACCAGCACCCTGCTCAAGGAGCTGCTCAAAAAGGTCTCCGAGATTCCCGTCACCGCGGACTACGACGCCTTCGGCCGCATCTATGAATATTTTCTGGGCGAGTTCGCCCGGACCGAGGGCCAGAAGGGCGGCGAGTTCTACACCCCAAGCGGTATCGTCCGCTTGCTCACCGAGGTCATCGAACCCTACCATGGCCGCATCCTCGACCCGGCCTGCGGCTCGGGGGGCATGTTCGTCTCCTCGGCCCGTTTCGTGGCGGAGCACAAAAAGAACCCGGCTGCCGAACTCGCCATCTGCGGGGTAGAGAAAACCGACGAGACCGGCCGCCTCTGCCGCCTGAACCTGGCGGTCCACGGCCTGGAAGGCGACATCCGTCACGGCGGCAATGTCAACAGCTACTACGACGACCCGCACGCCGCCACCGGCCGGTTCGACTTTGTCCTCGCCAATCCGCCCTTCAACGTCAACGCGGTGGATAAGGAACGGCTCAAGGATAATGTGGGCTTGGGCCGCCGTTTCCCCTTCGGCCTGCCGCGCACCGATAATGCCAACTACCTCTGGATTCAGCTCTTCTATTCGGCGTTGAACGAAAAGGGCAGGGCCGGCTTCGTCATGGCCAACTCCGCCTCCGACGCCCGCTCTTCCGAGCAGGAGCTGCGGCAGAAGCTGATCGAGGCCAGGGCAGTGGACGTGATGGTCGCCGTAGGCCCCAACATGTTCTACACCGTCACCCTGCCCTGCACCCTGTGGTTCCTCGACCGGGGCAAGGCCAAGACGGACCGCGCCGACACTATCCTCTTCATCGACGCCCGTCATATCTACCGGCAACTGGATCGCGCCCACCGCGACTGGACCCCCGCCCAAATCGGCTTCATCGCCAACTTGGTCCGTCTTTATCGCGGCGAGGAACTCGACTTCACTCTGGGCGGCGACGAGGCCCGCGCCAAGCTCATCGAGCTCTTTTCTCCCTCGTCCCTTGCGGGAGAGGGTCGGGGTGAGGGGGAAATCCGTTATCGCGACATTCCCGGCCTGTGCAAGGCGGCAACACTGGCCGAGATCGAGGCCCAGGGCTGGTCGCTCAACCCAGGCCGTTACGTGGGCGTGGCCCCCGGTGAGGCGGTAAGCGACGAGGGTTTCAAGGAGCAGCTCGAAACCCTGAACGAGGAACTCGAAATCCTCAACGCCCAGGCGCGGGAGCTGGAAGCCACCATCGCTAATAATGTCGCGGAGATCCTGGAAGCATGAGCGACCTAATGCCCACCCCGTCAGAGTTCATCCTGTACCAGACCGAAGATGGGCGAACCAGAATCCAGTGCCGGTTTGAAAATGAAACCATCTGGCTGTCACAAATCCAGATTGCCGAGCTTTTTCAGACCACCAAGCAGAATATAGCCAAGCACCTCAAGGCGATCTTCGCCGAGGGAGAAATAAAGCAGGAATCAGTTGTCAACTACTGGTTGACAACTGCCGCCGACGGCAAAGATTACCGGGTGATGTACTACAACCTTTCCGCGATTCTGGCGGTGGGTTACCGGGTCCGCAGCCATCGCGGCACCCAGTTTCGCCAATGGGCGACCGAGCGCCTGGGCGAGCATCTGCTCAAGGGCTTCACCATGGACGACGAGCGCCTCAAGAATCCGCCCGGCCCCGGCCAGCAGGACTATTTCGAGGAGCAACTGGAGCGCATCCGCGATATCCGCTCCTCGGAACGGCGCTTCTACCAGAAGATTCTCGACATCTACGCCACCAGCGCCGACTATACCCCCGACACCGAGACCTCGCGCCAATTCTTCGCCACCGTGCAGAACAAAATGCACTGGGCCGCCCACGGCCAGACCGCGGCAGAGGTTATCCATCACCGGGCCGATGCGGGCAAGCCGCATATGGGCCTGCAAAGCACCCGGCCCGGCGGCCTCATTCGCAAGGAAGATGCGGCTGTCGCCAAAAACTATCTCTCCCCGGACGAACTCAATGCCCTGAATCACATCGTCACCCTCTACCTGGACTTCGCCGAGTTGCAGGCCCAGCGGCGCAAAGTGATGACCATGGCCGCCTGGATTACCAAGCTGGACGACTTCCTGAAACTCTCCGACCACGAACTGCTCGACCACGCCGGCAAGATCACCGCCGAGCAGGCAAAAGCCAAGGCGGAGCTGGAATACACCCGCTACCGCGCTCTGATCGACGCGCAACCCCGGCCAGTGGATGCGGATTTTGACAAGCTGATCAGTCATCTGCCGCTTCCGGTTAAGCGGAAGAAGGGAGGGGGGAAATGATGCCGGGGGGGGATGATGGAAGTATGACTTTGACGGAATGGCAACAGACACGACTCGGAGAAATCAGCCTGATTTACTCCGGTTTTGCATTCAGAAGCCAGGATCTTGGCGGGAATGGCATCCCGGTCATCAAGATTGCCAATATCCAGAACAAGAGGGTCAGGCCCGAGTGCGCCGACCATTTCCCAGAAGAACTATGCACGGAAAAACTGAACCGCTATTTTCTACACCCCCACGACACGTTGATTGCGATGACCGGCGCGGGCAGTGTTGGGAAGGTCGGAAAAATGCCGAACGTGTCAGGACGTTTTTTGGTCAACCAGCGTGTTGCGATTGTTCGTCCCGACAATTCCCGCTGCAACCCAGCATTCGTCTACTTCGCCCTCTCTCAAAATTTCTATGAAACCAAGCTCTACGCCCTCGGGCTGGGAGCGGGCCAGCCGAACGTCAGCGCGAAGCAGATAGGCGAGCTTGAGATTCCGTTCCCCCCGCTCCCGGTGCAGCATCGGATCGCGGGCATCCTGTCGGCCTACGACGAGCTGATCGAGAATAGCCAGCGGCGCATCCGGATTTTGGAGACGATGGCCCGCGCCCTCTACCGCGAGTGGTTCGTCCACTTCCGCTTCCCCGGCCACGAAAACCACCCGCGCGTCGCCTCACCCCTCGGCGAGATTCCGCAGGGGTGGGAGGTTTGCACGCTCGGAGATTTCGTTCAGTTCAAGTCAGGATTTGCCTTCAAGAGCGGGACGTTCACTGTTGATGGCGAACATCGCTTGGTGACAATCAGGAACGTGCAGGACGGCGCGTTCAATCCTGAGTCCGACAGCAGGATGAGCGAACTGCCCAAGAAGATGCCGCCGTATTGTATGCTAAAAGACGGTGACATTCTGTTGTCCTTGACCGGCAACGTGGGCCGTGTGTGTCTGGTATATGGCGGCCCTTTTCTGCTGAACCAGCGAGTATCCAAGCTCGTGACTGTGGAAGCCTTCGACTGGGCAATGACGTACTGCATGTTCCGCGAACCAGAGATGCGGATTAAGCTGGAGCAACTCTCCAACGGTGTTGCCCAGCAGAATCTCAGCCCGGTGCTTGCATCCAAGATGGAGTTCGCATGCCCCCCGAGAGAATTGCGCCAGCGATTTGCCGCTCAGGCTGAGCCGATGGTGCGCCGCATCGTTCAACTCTACTCAACAGCACAAAACCTTCGCCGAACTCGTGACCTGCTGCTGCCGCGTTTACTGTCTGGGCAGATTAATCTTGAATCGAACCATGCAACCCAATCATGAGTTAAAAATATGCCCCCAACTCAGCAAAAATTGTTGCGATTGAATGTCGAGCAACTGAAAAATCTCCGTGACTTGGAATTGGACTTTGGGACGCAAAGTTTGACGGCAGTGATGGGTGCTAATTGTTGCGGCAAAACGACGGTCCTCCATGCGTTGGCTTGCGCCTATCGCCCACTGACAGGCGATGATGTGGATTACCGCTTCCCTATGTTTTTCAAACCAAACAGCGATTCTCTCTGGACTGGCAGTGATTTCACAATCCACTACAAAGAGCGCATCGGCGCTGAAGAACGGAACGACTTGACCCAACAATACACCAAGCAAAATGATCGATGGACACCTCGCTATCATACACGCCCGGAAAGGTTTACGCGTTTTGTACAAATCAAAGAATCCGTTCCTGACTTGGAAGCCCTTAACCTCAATTCGATGATTCATTATAACCGCGACGAGATAACAGATGACATTTCAGTACTTATCAGGGACACTGCTGGTCAGATATTAAACAAAAACTACAGCAACTTACATCGCGTTCAATATGCTTACGGAGCGCGAAAGTCTTTCGCCGTGACCATAGAAGGGCAAACCTATGCTGGCGTTTCAATGAGTTCTGGTGAGCAACGAGTATTTAAAATTCTCGAAGCTGTTTATTCTGCCCCCAAATATGCCTTACTCCTCATTGATGAAATTGATCTTTTTTTACACCAAGACGCCCTGACTCGATTAATTAACAAGTTAACTGATCACTGCGATTCCAGGGGAAAGCAACTCGTCTTTACATCCCATTTCCCACCAGTTGCAAAACTTTATGAACAAGTCTCAGTCGTAACATTGCACCGGGCACCTGGGAAGACCGTCGTTTGGAAGGGGTATTCGCATGAAGCGATCCGACACATAACGGGTCAGCAGGGTCGCCCGATATGTATCTTCGTGGAAGATGACGTTGCTGAGGCAATCATTTCCCAGGTCGCAAGCGATCTTGGGATTCGAAAATTCGTTGAGTTCGGGCACTATGGCCCAGCAAGCAATGCATACACTTTGGGTGCAGGGATGTTGCTCTCCGGTGTAAATCTTGACAACACGTTGGTCGTTCTTGACGGCGATAAGGAAGCAAGCAAACCTGAACGAATTGCGGGTGTCAAACGTGTCCTTACTGGTGACCAACCAGTTCACGATGAGCAACGAATGGCCCTACGCCGGAAGATTCGCGCACTCATGCCACCTGAGCTATTATCCCCAGAGCAAATTCTAAATCGGATGCTACACTCTGTTGCCGTAGGTGACCTCCCGGCAGCCGAATCTGCGCTGCTTGAAATAGCCCAAGCAGTTGTGAACGTTCCGGAAAGACACAGATTCGTCAATCAAATCATCGATCACACCGGTGAGTCTCGGGCAGTCGCACTGAGCAAGATGGTTACGCTGGCATCTCGTTCGCCAGAATGGGCAAGATACATTAAAGTGGTTCGGCGCTGGCTCATTAACAGAGCGACAATTTTGAACCTCCCTCTGGCAATTCAATAATGACGATCCACGACCACACCGAAGGCCAACTTGTCGAGCAGCCCGCTATCTGGCAGTTCGCGGAACGTAAGCAATCATCATGATAACCCTCCGCTGCACCCGCGACCTGCTACTGACGCGTCTGCTCTCCGGCCAGATCAACATGGAGGCGCTCGACCATGCCTGAAATCATCCCGCTGCCCGCCGACTATGCGGCCTGGCTGGTCGAGCTGAAGTCCCGCATCCACGCCGCCCAGCAACGGGCGTCGCTGGCGGTCAACCGCGAGCTGGTGCTGCTCTACTGGCAGATCGGCCGGGACATCCTCGCCCGGCAGGGGCGCGAGGGGTGGGGCGCCAAGGTGATCGAGCGGCTGGCGCAGGACTTGCGCAATGCCTTCCCGGATATGAAGGGGTTTTCGCCGCGCAATCTCAAGTACATGCGCGCCTTTGCCGAGGCCTGGCCGGATGGTGAATTTGTGCAGCAGGCTGCTGCACAATTGCCCTGGTTCCATTTGTGTACGCTGATCGACAAGCTCAAGACGCCTGACGAGCGTGACTGGTATCTGGCGCCCCCGGCCGCCTGCGTCCGCTGGCGTTATTTGGCGAGTAAGGGTATCAACTCTTAAGTGAGGGTAGTAATGAGAGTAGTAACTCAAGAACAATCGACTAACAGGCTTCGTATCCACCGATGACACCCAACGCTTACAGCGAAGACCAACTTGTCGAGCAGCCCGCCATCGGCCTGTTTGCGGACCTTGGCTGGCAAACGGCATCTGGGGCAGAGGAAATCTTCGGCAATACTGGCACCCTTCAGCGCGAGACCAAGGGCGAGGTAGTGCTGGTGCCCCGGTTGCGGGAGGCGCTCACCAAACTCAATCCCACGCTGCCGTCCGAGGCGATCACCGCCGCCATCGACGAGCTTACCCGCGAACGCTCGGCCATGAGCCTGGAGGCGGCCAACCGCGAGGTCTATCTCCTGCTCAAGGAGGGGATCAAGGTCTCGGTGCCGGATCGCGCCCTCACCCCCGGCCCCTCTCCCGGAGGGCGAGGGGGGCAAACAACCGAGCGTTTGCGGGTGATGGACTGGGAACAGCCGGAGAATAACGACTTCCTGCTGGTCAGCCAGTTTTCCGTCACCGGCGCGCTCTACACCTGCCGACCGGACCTGGTCGGCTTCGTCAACGGCCTGCCGCTGGTGGTCATCGAGCTGAAGAAGCCCGGGGTGCCTGCGCGGGCCGCCTTCTTTGAAAATCTTACCCACTACAAACAACAAATCCCTGCTCTGTTCTGGTACAACGGGCTGCTCATCGCCTCGAACGGCACCGACAGCCGGGTCGGCTCCCTCACCGCCGACTGGGAGAGGTTCTTCGAGTGGAAGCGGGTCGAGCGCGAGGACGAGCCGCGCCGGGTCTCGCTGGAGGTGATGCTGCGCGGCACCTGCGACCGGGCGCGGCTGCTCGATCTGGTGGAGAACTTCACCCTGTTTTCGGAGCATAAAGCCGGGCTGACCAAGATCATCGGCCAGAACCATCAGTTTTTAGGCGTCAACAACGCCATCGCCTCGATGCTGACAGCCCGCACCCAGGAGCATGGCCGGGCTGGGGTTTTCTGGCAGACCCAGGGCAGCGGCAAGAGTTTCTCGATGGTCTTTTTTGCCCAGAAGGTGCTGCGCAAGGTGGCGGGCAACTGGACCTTCGTGGTGGTGACCGACCGGGTGGAGCTTGATGAGCAGATCGCCAAGACCTTCAAGGCTGCCGGCGCGGTGTCCGAGGCCGAGGGCGACCAGTGCCACGCAGCGAGCGGCGCCCATCTGCGCGAGCTGTTGCGTGGCAATCACCGCTACGTCTTCACCCTGGTTCATAAGTTCCAGACCCCGGAGCTGCTCTGCGACCGGCCGGACGTTATTGTCCTTACCGACGAGGCGCACCGCAGCCAGTACGATACCCTGGCCTTGAACATGCGGGCCGCCCTGCCCAAGGCGCTCTTCCTTGCTTTCACCGGCACCCCGCTCATCGCCGGTGAGGAGCGCACCAAGGAGGTCTTTGGTGACTACGTCTCGATCTACGACTTCCAGCAGTCGGTGGAGGACGGGGCCACCGTGCCGCTCTTCTACGAGAACCGCACCCCGGAGCTGCAACTCGTCAACCCGGACCTCAACGACGACATCTACAACCTCATCGAGGCGGCGGAACTCGACCCGGAGCAGGAGGCCAAGCTTGAACGGGAGCTCTCCCGCCAGTACCACATCCTGACCCGCGACGACCGGCTGGAGACGGTGGCCAAGGACATCGTCCACCACTTCCTTGGGCGCGGCTTTGTCGGCAAGGCGATGGTGGTCTCCATCGACAAGGCCACGGCCCTTAAGATGCACGACAAGGTGGGCAAGCACTGGGCAGCGGAGCGAGAGCGGGTGCAGCAGGAAATGGGGCGCTACGACCTTGGGCCGGAGAGCAAGGCCGAGTTGTTAGACCGGTTGCGGATTTTACAAACTACGGACATGGCGCTGATCGTCTCGCCCGGCCAGAACGAAATTACGCAGATGAAGAACCTTGGCCTTGACATCGAACCGCATCGCAGGCGGATGAACGAGTCGCAGCCGGGGCTTGACGAGAGGTTCAAGGACACCGCTGATCCGCTGCGGTTGGTCTTCGTCTGCGCCATGTGGCTGACCGGCTTTGATGCGCCGAGCTGCTCGACAATCTATCTCGACAAGCCGATGCGCAACCACACCCTGATGCAGGCCATCGCCCGGGCCAACCGGGTCTTTCCCGGCAAGCACAGTGGGGTGATCGTCGATTACGCCAACGTCTTCGCCTCGCTGGAAAAGGCGCTGGCCATTTATGGCGCGGGCAAGAACGGCGCCAACCCTGTCAAGGACAAGGCGAAGCTGGTAGAGGAGCTGCGCAATGCCATGGCACAGGCGACATCCTTCTGTGCCCGGCAGCAAGTGATGCTGACGGAGATCGAGCAACTGGCGGCGGGCAGCATGCAGCGCTTGCAATGCATCGAAGACGCCACCAACGAACTGATCTCGCCGGACCCGCTGCGCCGCGAGTTTTTCGGGCACGAGCGTTTGGTGGCCACCCTCTACCGCGCGGTCAAGCCTGATCCCGCGGCCCTGGAGTTCGCGGGCCGGGCGGCGTGTATCAGCACCATCGCCGAGGCGATCCGGGCCAAGCTCAATCCTGATCCGGCGGACATCTCGGCGGTGATGGGCGGGATCAATTCCCTGCTGGATGAATCGATCACCGGCATGACGATCCGAACAGAGCAGGGGCCGCCGCCGCTGGATCTGTCGAAGATCAATTTCGAGGCCCTGGCCAACCGTTTCAAACAGTCGAAACATAAGAACACCGATCTGGAGGTGCTCAAGGCCGCCATCCGGGCGCAACTGGAAAAGATGATCCGCCTCAACCGCACCCGCACGGATTTTGCCGAGAAATTCGAAGCATTGATCGAGAGCTACAACGCGGGCAGCCGGAGCATCGAAGAACTGTTCCAAGACCTCCTCCATCTGAGCAACAGCCTGAGCGAGGAACAGGAGCGGCACGTCCGCGAAAACATGAGCGAGGAGGAGCTGGTCATCTTCGACATCCTCACCCGTCCGGCGCCGGAACTGAGCCCCGAGGAGCGCGCCGAGGTGAAGAAGGCCGCCCGTGAACTCCTGGCCCGCCTCAAGGAGCTGCTTGTCCTCAACTGGCGGCAGAAATCCGCGGCCCGTTCCCAGCTGAAGGTGACCATCGAAGACACGCTCGATTCGGGCCTGCCGCGCGCCTACACCCCCGAGCTGTACCAGCAGAAATGCGCTGCGGTCTTCGAGCATGTGTATGAGAGCTATCCCGAGCGGAATGTGGGAGTGTATGCCGAGGCGGTGTGATTCTCAGAATAAAATTGGCATATTGATGCACCTGCAAAAAGGGAAAAGGGCACAAGCCCGTAATCCAAAATTAATGAGTTAGCAAATGCACGAACATCCAAAACGATTCAAGCTGGCCCTGGAGTTTGACGGCGGCCGTTACAGCGGCTGGCAGAAGCAGGATGACGCCAGAAGCATTCAGGGCAGCCTGCTCAAGGCGGCGGTCGAACTCTTCGGGCCGCAGGTGGATGTCCAGGGCAGCGGCCGCACCGATACCGGGGTGCATGGCCTGCGCTTTACCGCCCATCTGGAGGCGCAGACCGAGTACAGCCCGCAGGAAATCGGCCAGCGGTTGAACGAATTGCTGCCCAAGGATATCGCCATCTTGGAGTGCAAAAGGGCGGGAGCCCGTTTCCATGCCCGGCACAACTGCATCGGCCGCAGCTATCTCTACCAGATCGCCAGGCGCAAGACCGCGCTGGGCCGGGACTATGTCTGGCAGATTGGTGAGCCGCTGCATGCCGGCTTCATGCAGGAGGCGGCGGCCACTCTGGTGGGGATGCACGATTTTACCTCCTTCACCGACCGCCAGGCGCTCAAGAAGAAATCCCCCCTGGTCATGGTCCATCAGGCCCGGATCGCGGAGACCGATGATCTCATTCTCTTGCGCATCGTAGGCTCGCATTTTCTCTGGAAGATGGTGCGCCGCATTGTCGGGGTGCTGGCCGAAGTCGGCAAGGGGCGGCTCACCGTGGCTGAGGTGCGGCAGTTTCTCGAGATCCCGGTGGTGCTTAAGGAGTACACCGCGCCGAGCCAGGGGCTTTTTTTTGAACGCGCTTTTTACGATCAGGAAGAGCTGGATGGCTTTCTGGCCGAGGAGACATTGCCGCCGGCTTTTTTCTGATCGTTTTTCGGCGCATGCTTATTTTTTTGGTAAAATGAAAGAAACAACCAAAGAGGTGGCAGATGAAAATGATCGGGCAGATAGTGGAAAACGCGTCCCTTCTTCTCATGGGCATTGCCCTGGTGAGCCTGTTGAGCGCGCCGGGGGCGGCAGCGGCGGAGCAGCGGGCAAAGGCGATCTTTGCCGGGGGCTGCTTCTGGTGCATGGAAAAGCCTTTTGAGGAGCTGAACGGGGTATTTTCGGTGACCTCCGGCTATATCGGGGGGAAGACGAAAAATCCTACCTATGAGAATTACGGGGGTGGCGGGCATATTGAAGCGGTGGAGATCGTCTACGATCCGGCAAAAGTCAGCTATGCGAAACTGCTGGAGGTTTTCTGGCGTCAGATCGATCCCACTGACAGCGGCGGCCAGTTTGTGGATCGCGGCCACGCTTACACCTCGGGGATTTTTTATCTCGATGATGAGCAGCGGCAGCTGGCGGAAAAATCAAAAAAAGAAATGGACGGTCGCAAGGTTTTTGCTAAGCCTATCGTGACGCCGATCCTGGCGGCAAGCCAATTTTATCCGGCGGAAAAGTACCATCAGGATTATTACAAGAATAACCCCATCCGCTACCGCATCTACCGCGGCGGCTCCGGCAGGGATCAATTTCTGGAAAAGATCTGGGGGGATGAGAAGCAGGGTGCCAAGAAATGGAGTGAGGCGGAATTGCGCAAGCGGCTCACCCCTTTGCAATACAAGGTCACCCAGGAAGAGGGCACCGAACCGGCCTTTAGCAACGAATTCTGGGATAACAAGCGGGCCGGCATCTACGTGGATATTGTTTCCGGCGAACCGCTGTTTTCTTCGTTGGACAAGTATGATTCGGGTACGGGCTGGCCGAGTTTCAGCCGGCCGCTGAAGCCGGAAAATATCGTCGAGCGGGAAGACCGGAGGCTTTTCAGCCGGCGGACCGAGGTGCGCAGCCGGGAAGGCAACTCCCACCTGGGGCATGTTTTTGACGATGGTCCGCCGCCCACCGGCTTGCGCTACTGCCTCAATTCCGCGGCCCTGCGTTTTATCCCGGTGGCCGAGCTGGAAAAGGAAGGCTACGGGGAGTTTGTCCCGCTTTTCCAGAAGAAATAGCCCTGAGCGACCACAGGGCACCGCATCTTGCGGCGATTGATCGGGCCAGCTCACATACTGGCGTACGCATCGCCGTCCCGCTTGCCGCAATCTACACCACCCGGTGATCGCTTGGTTCAGGGGATGCCTGTTCAGTCGTGGTCGTGATTGCAGCCGCAGCCGCAGCCCTGCGGCTTGTGGAAATTTCCCAAGGCCTCGGCGATCTTGTCTTTGAGTTCGGGCGGGGCGTTATCCAGGCAGTAGATCAGGGCGGCTTCCTGCTCGTCGCTGCCGGGGGTGGCGGTTACGCAGATATGCAAGGCCTGTTCAAATGAGTCGAAGTTCATGGTGTTTTCTCCAAAAAACGGATTGTAAGCAATTGACTTTCCGCAGCCAGAGTTACCCGGTCTTTCCCGCGATTGCAAGAGAAGAAAACAGACAATAGGGGTAGGGGAGTCCCTCCCCGGCCGGGACTCCCCCTCGCTGTAGTTACTTGCAGAGTTTTGCCTTGCCCCTGGCGTTTTCGGGCGTTCCGGTGTACCATCGCATCTTTACGGGAGGCGAAAGTTTTGCCTGCCTCAAATCAATTTTTGCTGCGCGAGGTCATGGTGTCGGACTCCTTTGTCTATCAGAAGAACAACAGCTACTTCGCCCAGGTGGCGGAGAACGTCGAGCCCCTTGCCGAGCGCGAGCTGGCGGGCTTAGGCGCGACCCAGATCAACCCGGTGTACCGGGGGGTCTATTTCACCGCCGCGCCCGAGGCCCTGTACCGGATCGTTTACCAGACCCGGCTCTGCACCAGGGTTTTGGCCCCGCTCCTTCATTTCGACTGCCACAGCACCAAGTATCTCTACAAGACCGCGCTGGCCATCCCCTGGTTTGAACTCTTCGGCCTGGACCAGAACTTTGTCATCACCGCCACGGTGAGCGACAGCCTGATCACCCATTCCCAGTATGCCTCGCTCTGCCTCAAGGATGCCATCGTCGATCAGTTTCAGGAGAAATTCGGCGCACGTCCCAACGTGGACAAACGCAATCCCGATCTGGTTTTCAACCTCCATATCCATAAAAACACGGCGGTGATCAGCCTTGACGCCTCGGGCGGTTCCCTGCACCGGCGGGGCTACCGGCAAGAAACGGTGGAAGCGCCCATGCAGGAATCCCTGGCCGCGGCTATCATCGACCTGACTGAGTGGGATGGGGAACGCGCGTTGATCGACCCGATGTGCGGTTCTGGCACCCTGCTCTGCGAGGCGCTGATGCGCTATTGCCGGATTCCCGCCGCCTATCTGCGGGAGCATTTCGGCTTCATGCACCTGCCCGGCTACGAGGCCGAGGTCTGGCGCAGAGTCAAGGGCGAAGCGGACAGCCGGATGCGTGAATTGCCTGAGGGCTTGATTACGGGCAGCGATGCCGGGAAACTGGCGGTGCGGGCGGCGCGAATCAACCTGGGCCAACTCCCCTACGGCAAGGAGGTGGTGGTGCGCACCAGCCGCTTTCAGGATCTTGAGCCGATCAGCGAGGCGGTCATCGTCGCCAATCCGCCGTATGGGGTGAGGCTGGGCGCCCAGGCGGAAGCCGCCGCCCTGGTGGGGGAGCTGGGCAGCTTTCTCAAGCACAGATGCACCGGCTCCACGGCCTATCTCTATTTCGGCGACCGGGAGCTGATCAAGAAGATCGGCCTCAAGCCCGCCTGGAAGAAGCCCTTGAGCAACGGCGGGCTGGACGGGGTGTTGGCCAAGTACGAGATGTATTGAGCCGTTCTAAATCGTGTCAGCAGGAATTCCAGGAATTCCCTAGGATGTCTCCCAGAACGTCTGGCTTTCAAGAACGTTATATACAATAATAACAAAAGGTTGAGCTGGGGATTGTAAAGGATAAAAAAATATCTTATCAGCTTACCAAAAGAGAAACCTCCTGTTAAGAGTGTGGTACCAGCCAACACCAAAACAGG